>CAZGMC010000097.1:8952-15894 GCA_964526565.1 uncultured Mycobacteriaceae bacterium | reverse complement strand
GCGGCGGCCGGCGCAAGCCGTGGCTGGCCGTGCTGATGACGGCGACGGTGGCGGCAACGGCGCTGCTGTGGTTCGCCCGCCCGGCGCCCGACTACATGATCTACGCGCTGACCCTGATCGTGTTCGCCAGCGTAACGTTCGAGCTGGCCAACGTCTTCTACAATGCCATGCTGCCGACCGTGGCGCCGCCGGGGATGACCGGGCGCGTCTCCGGCTGGGGCTGGGGGCTCGGCTATATCGGCGGGCTGGCCTGCCTGGCGACGGCGCTGTTCGGCCTGGTCGGCTTCGGCGAGATGGCGCCGCTGCTGCCGGTGCCGGCGGACGACGCTGCCAATGTGCGCGCCACGGCTTTGCTGGTGGCCGCCTGGTTCGCGCTGTTCGCCGTGCCGCTGTTCCTGTTCACGCCCGACCAGCCGGCGACCGGCATCGGCGCCGGCCGCGCCGTGCGCGAGGGGCTGCCGACGCTGTGGCGGACGCTGCGCGAGGTGCGCCGCCATGGCGACATCGTCCGGTTCCTGATCGCCAGCGCGCTGTACCGCGACGGCCTGGCAACGCTCTTTGCCGTCGGCGGCCTCTATGCTGCCGGCACCTTCGGCATGGACTTCGGCCAGATCCTGATCTTCGCCATCGGCCTCAACGTCACCGCCGGACTGGGCGCGGCCGGGTTCGCCTTCCTGGACGACGCCGCCGGGTCGAAACGCACGGTGCTGGTGGCCCTGGCCGGGCTGGTCGGGTTCGGCCTGGCGCTGCTGGTCATTTCGGATGCGGCATGGTTCATCGTCCTGGCCCTGGGCCTGGGCACCTTCGTCGGCCCGGCACAGGCGGCGAGCCGGTCGCTGATGGCGCGGCTGGCGCCGCCGCACATGGAGACCGAGATGTTCGGCCTCTATGCCCTGACCGGCAAGTCGATCGCCTTCCTGGGGCCGGTCCTGTTCGGCCTCGTAACGTCGGCGTTCGACAGCCAGCGCGCCGGCATGGCGACGATCCTGCTGTTCTTCCTGGCCGGCGGCGCCCTGCTGCTGACGGTGCGCGAGCCCGGCCGCACCTGAAATCCCCACGACATGACCCTGCCACCGCCGCAATTCGGCCAAGCCGCCCGGCGACCCTGCCACAACGGCAACGCGAACCGGCGGGAGGAACGGCAGTCATGGTGACGACCTGGGCGAAACGCGCGGCGGCCGCCGCCGCGGTGCTGGCGGCCGCGGCGACGGGCGCGGCGGCGCAGGTGCCGCCGCCGGCGGTGGCGGAGGGCGCGGCGGTGGCCTCGGCCGGCAACCGGTTCGGCTACGTACTGCTGGCCGACCTGCTGGAGCGGGCCGACGGCGGCACGGTGGTGATCTCGCCGTACAGCCTGGCGGCGGCCTTGACCATGGTCGCGCAGGGGGCCGAGGGCGACACCCGGACCGCCTTCCGGGAGGCCCTGCGCCTGGGCGAGCTGCCGGTCGCCGAGGCCGGCACCGGGCACGCGGCGCTGGCCGCGACCCTGCGGCGTGACGGCGAGGACGTGGTGCTGGCCATCGCCAACGCCATCTGGGGCGATGCCGGGATCGACTGGCATGCCGGCTTCGTCGAGGCGCAACGCACCGGGTTCGACGCCGACATCGAAACGGTCGACTTCGACGACCCGGCCGCCATCGAAATGATCAATGGCTGGGTCGATGCGCAGACCCGCGGCATGATCCCGACCCTGGTCGACCGCCTGCCGCCGCGGACCGTCATGGTGCTGGCCAACGCGGTCTACTTCCGCGGCATGTGGCAGACCCCGTTCGACCCGGAGCGGACCGCGGCCGCGCCGTTCGCCCTGGCCGGCGGCGACAGCCGCGACGTGCCGATGATGTCGCGCACCGACCGCTTCCGCTATCGCGAGGACGGCGGCACCCAGATCGTGACCCTGCCCTATGGCGACGGTGTGATGGAGATGATCGTCGTGCTGCCGGCCGCCGACGCGCCGGCCCCGGATGCCGACACGCTGGCCGCCTGGTTCGCTCCGGCCGGGTTCGCCGAGCGCCGCGGCACCCTGAGCCTGCCGCGCCTGGACCTGACCTGGTCGGCGTCGCTGCTGCCGGCGCTGGAGGCGCTGGGTCTGGGCGTCGCCTTTTCCGGCGAGGCCGACTTCTCGGGCATGGCCGACGCCCCGCTGTTCATCAGCGACGTGCTGCACAAGACCGCCCTGCGGCTGGACGAGGAGGGCACCGAGGCGGCCGCCGTCACCGGCGTCATCGTCAGCCGCACCGCCTACCAGCCGCCGCAGGAGCCGTTCACCATGACCGTCGACCGCCCCTTCCATCTGGCCATCCGCGACACGGCGACCGGCGCGGTGCTGTTCGTCGGCCACGTCGCCGACCCCGGCACGGGATAGGCGCAGACCGGCCTCGCCGCCGCGTGACATAAGGTTGCACCTCTCCCGCCGCTGTCATACTTTCGCATGTGGCATCCGGCGGACGGGGGAGCAGCGGTGGTCGCACGGGTCAACACGGTCGCATTCCAGGGCATCGACGTCCTGGCCATCGACGTCCAGGTGCAGATGACCGGCGGCAACTCGACCTTCACCGTCGTCGGCCTGCCCGACAAGGCGGTCGGCGAGAGCCGTGAGCGGGTGCGCGCCGCGCTCTATGCCCTGGGCCTGGCGCTGCCGCCCAAGCGGATCACGGTCAACATGGCGCCGGCCGACGTGCTCAAGGAGGGCAGCCATTTCGACCTGCCCATCGCGCTGGGCCTGCTGGTGGCCCTGGGCGTGCTGCCGGCCGACCAGGTTGCCGGCTATGTGGCGCTGGGCGAGCTGGCGCTGGACGGCGCCACCACCCCGGTGGCCGGCGTGCTGCCCGCCGCCATCCACGCAGCGATGCGCGAGCTGGGCCTGATCTGCCCGGCGGCGTGCGGCAGCGAGGCGGCCTGGGCGGCCGACGACCACGGCCGCATCGAGGTGCTGGCGGCGCCGACGCTGCTGGCCCTGATCAACCACTTCAACGGCACCCAGGTACTGTCGGCGCCGGCCGCCAAGGTGGAGGAGGACACCGGCTCCGGCCTCGACCTGCGCGACATCAAGGGCCAGGAGACTGCCAAGCGGGCGCTGGGGGTGGCCGCGGCCGGCGGCCACAACATGCTGATGGTCGGTCCGCCCGGCTCCGGCAAGTCGATGCTGGCGGCGCGGCTGCCCGGGCTGCTGCCGCCACTGGAGCCGGCCGAGGCGCTCGAGGTCTCGATGATCCATTCGGTCGCCGGGCAGCTCGAGGACGGGCGCATCCTGCGCCGCCGGCCGTTCCGCGAGCCGCACCACTCGGCCTCGCTGCCGGCCCTGGTGGGCGGCGGCATGCGCGCCCGGCCGGGCGAGGTGTCGCTGGCCCACCGCGGCGTGCTGTTCCTGGACGAGCTGCCGGAGTTCACCCGCCCGACACTGGAGGCCCTGCGCCAGCCGCTGGAGACCGGACGGGTCACCGTGGCCCGCGCCAACCATCACATCACCTATCCGGCGCGGTTCCAGTTCGTCGCGGCGATGAACCCGTGCCGCTGCGGGCACCTGGGCGACCCGGCCCTGGCCTGTGCGCGGGCACCGCGCTGCGCGGCCGACTACCAGTCGCGCATCTCCGGCCCGCTGTTCGACCGCATCGACCTGCACGTCGACGTGCCGGCGGTCAGCCCCGCCGACCTGGCCCTGCCGCCGCCACGCGAGAACAGCGCCGCCGTCGCCGCCCGCATCGCCGCGGCGCGCGCCGCCCAGCAGGCCCGCTTCGCCCGCCTGCCCGGCGCCAGCCGCCCGGCCACCAACGCCGAGACCGATGGCGAGGTGCTGGAGGCGGTGGCCGCACCCGACCAGCCGGGGCGCGCCCTGCTGACCGAGGCGGCCGAGCGCCTGCGCCTGACCGCGCGCGGCTACCACCGGGTGCTGCGCGTCGCCCGCACCCTGGCCGACCTGGACGGCACCGATGCCGTGCGCCGCCTGCACATTGCCGAGGCGCTTAGCTACCGCCGCGTCGCGCCGGGGCGGTAGGCCGGCCGCAGCGGGGGTGCGGCCACAGTCGCCGCCCTGCCCGACCGGCGTTTCGGTGCCAGGATGGTCGCGACAGGCCGGGTCAGGTCCTTTGATGGTGACATTCGGGGCTTGGGCGCAGTCCTGGCGGCGAGTCGGTCGGCTGGGGCCAGCCCACGCCGCTGCGCGGAACAAACCGGCCTCGCACCGGGTTTCTGGCTGAATGCAACGGGTTGCAGAACCGTTTACAGACCAGCCGAGACGCGCACCATGCTGACCATTCAGACCCTCAAGGAGCTCATGACTGCCGACGCCGGGCCGGCGGTGTCGATCTACATGCCGACCGTCATGGCCGGGCCGGAGGTCCAGCAGAACCGCATCCGCCTGGGCAACCTGCTGACGCAGGCGGAAGAGCGGCTGACCGCGGCGGGCACTCGCGGCGCCGAGGCCCGCCGCCTGCTGGAGCCGGCGCGCGGCCTGCAGGAGAGCCAGGATTTCAGCTATCAGCAGTCGCACGGGCTGGCGCTGTTCCTGGCGCCCGGACTGTGCCGTCCGGTCAAGGTGCCGCTGACGTTCGACGAGGCGGTGATCGTCGCCGACCGTTTCCACGTCAAGCCGCTGCTGCCGCTGTTCGCCCGCGACGGCCGGTTCCTGATCCTGTCGCTCAGCCTGGGCCGGGTGCGGCTGCTCGAGGCCTCGAAGTTCGGCCTGTCGGAGCTGGCCGCCGAGGACATCCCCGACAGCATCGACGAGGTGCTGGCCCGGACCGATTTCCAGGACGCCTTGCACTTCCATCCGACCGGCCCGACGCCGACCACGGGCGATGCGGCGACGCCCAAGTTCCACGCCCTGGGCCGCAGCCCGGAGGACTACAGGAAGGACGAGGTGCTGGAGTTCCTGCGCCACGTCAATGCCGGCGTCGCCGACACCCTGGCCGACACCGATGCGCCGCTGGTGCTGGCCGCCAACGACCAGCTGCAGGGCCACTATCGCGCGATCAACAAGTACCACGCGCTTGTCGACAAGGGCCTGAACGTCAACCCGGAGGCACTGCGCGACGAGGATCTTCACGAACAGGCCTATGCCATGGCCGCGCCGCTGTTCGGGCAGCGCCGGCGCGAGGCCGAGGACCACTTCGCCGCCCTGGCCGGCGACAACGATCCGCGCGCCGTCACCGACCTGGCCACGATCGTCCCCGACGCCAGCTTCGGCCGGCTGGACGTACTGTTCGCCGCCGGCGACGTCGAGACCTGGGGCCGCTACGACGAGGCCAATGCCAGGGTCGAGGCGCACGAGCAACGCCGGGACGGCGACGAGGACCTGATCGACCGCGCCGTGGTCGAGGGGCTGGGCACGCGCGCCTTCGTCTTCGTCCTGCCCCGCGACGAGATGCCCGGCCGCGCCGCCGTCGCCGCCATCCGCCGCTATTGATGACCCGCCTGAAGGAGCGCCTGCCATGCTGTGGAGCCTCGACGACCTGCGCGGATTCCGGCTCGACGCGACCGACGGGATCATCGGCAAGGTCCGCGACTTCTATTTCGACGACGGTGCCTGGGTGCTGCGCTATCTGGCGGTCGACGTCAGCGGCTGGCTGAGCCGGCATGAGGTGCTGATCTCGTCCGCCGCGGTGGAGCGGCCCGACGTGGACGCGCGCGTCTTCCACGTCGGCCTGACGCGGCAGCAGGTCGAGGACAGCCCCGACATCGACACCCACAAGCCGGTCAGCCGCCAGCAGGAGATCCGGCTCGTCGGCCACTATGGCTGGCCGGCCTATTGGGAGGGGCCGGGGCTGATGATGGCGCCGGTGCCGTTCGGCGCGCCGGCCGGGGTGCCGTTCGGCAGCCATGCCGGGACGCTGGGCGCCCAGCCCGGCAGCGCGGCGGCCACCGCGGCGCGCCAGCAGGAGGAAGCGTCATGGGACCCCAACCTGCGCAGCTCGCGCGAGGTCATCGGCTATTATGTCGAAGGCACGGACGGCTCCCTCGGCCACGTCGCCGACCTGCTGACCGACGATCATGGCTGGATCCTGCGCTATCTGGTCGTCGACACGCGCAACTGGCTGCCGGGCCGGAAGGTCATCCTGCCACCGGCCTGGGTCGACGGCATCGACTGGGCCGACCGCGCGGTGCGCTTCGCGCTGACCCGCGAGCAGATCCGCGAAGGCCCGGAATACGACCCGTCGCGCACCATCGAACGCTCCGACGAGCACCGGCTGTTCGACTTTTTCGGCCGTGCGCCCTACTGGACTTGAGCCGTGCCGGGCGCTGCCGCCCGCGCCCGGCCGTACCGATGCAGTGCGGGAGAGATCATGGACCACGTCAGCGCCGATGAGGTGTGTTTCCTGGCCGCCACGGCGCGCGCCTTCTCCGCCAAGGCGACGCCGCCGGTCCTGCCCGACCCCGGCTCGAACCCGGCCGACGAGGATGAACGCAGCGTGCTGATGGACCATCCCGGCGACCGCTCCGAGGAGCAGCTGCGCGGCGCCCTGGAGTCGCTCGGCGACGACCAGCTCATCGAGGTCATGGCCATCGCCCTGATCGGCCGCGGCGACTACGACGCCGGGGACTGGCGCGCCGCGGTCGCCGCTGCCGCCGACGGTTTCGATCGCGATTTCATCGACCGCCTGGTCGAAATGCCTCTTCTGGCCGACCACCTGGAAACCGGCCTCGCCGCGCTGGGGTTTTCCTGCCGTGACGTCTACGAGCGGCGTTTGTGACGCCGCAGCGGTGTGAACGGATGGCCGGCCGGCGCACCAGGGAGACGTCCTGGTCATTTTGCCGGGCGGCAGATCGCGCGGACAGGTGCCGCGTGTCAGCGCCGCGGCCGCCTTGGCATTAGCGTCTGCCGTTTCGGGGGCGTTGGGCAGAGGCAGGGTCACGGCGGTGCCGTGGCCGAGCCGGCAAGGGCGCTGCCGGCCGACAGCCGGCAAGGGCGCTGCCGGCCGACAGCCGGCAAGGGCGCTGCCGGCCGACAGC
>CAZGMC010000097.1:3970-8852 GCA_964526565.1 uncultured Mycobacteriaceae bacterium | reverse complement strand
CGGATCCGGCCGCCGGGCGGCGTGAACTTGATGGCGTTGGACAGCAGGTTGCACAGCACCTGCCGACGCGCCCGCCGGTCGGCCCAGACGCCAGCGCTCTCGGCACAGTCCAGGCCGGGTTGACCAGCGTCAGCATGCCGACCGGCGTCTCGAGATCGCGGTTCTCGACATCGAGCCATGGATTCGGCGCCGCGCCGCCGGCGGTGCAATGCGCGATGCATGGGGCATGCGGTATCGGGCGGGTCGGATGACCACACAAATCAGAGCACTTTAATGAACCGTAAAGGTGGTGCGGCAGCCTTGCCCGGGCATTTGACGCGCGCTCCTGGCTGCCGGCTGCCAATGCCAATCGGCAGAAAGACTTAAGCCACTGGCCACAGAATATTTTCGGACTAAAGACGGTAGTGGAAGAAGCTCTGCAGGTATTCGCATCCTTTTTCCATACCTTGATCAGGTTTCGACAATTTTTTCCAAAGACGAAGGAGTGCGCAATGCCTCTCGGCAAACGGGTTGCCGCGGAATTCATGGGCACGTTCTGGCTGGTTCTGGGCGGCTGCGGCAGTGCCGTGCTGGCCGCCGCCTTTCCCGAGGTCGGCATCGGGCTGCTCGGCGTGTCGCTGGCGTTCGGGCTGACGGTCCTGACCATGGCCTACGCCATCGGCCCGATCTCCGGCGCCCACCTCAACCCGGCCGTGTCGATCGGCCTGGTCATGGGCCGGCGCTTTCCGGCCAGCGACCTGGCGCCGTACGTGCTGGCTCAGGTCGCCGGCGCCATCGTCGCCGCAGCGGTGCTGTACATCATCGCCAGCGGCCAGCCGGGCTTCACGGTGGCGGCGGGCTTCGCCGCCAACGGCTATGGCGAGCATTCGCCGGGCGGGTTCTCGCTGACCAGCGGACTGGTCACCGAGCTGGTCATGACCTTCATGTTCCTGATGGTCATCCTGGGCGCCACCGACAAGCGGGCGCCGGCGGCGCTGGCCCCCGTGGCCATCGGCCTGTGCCTGACGCTGATCCACCTGATCAGCATTCCGGTCACCAACACCTCGGTCAATCCGGCGCGCAGCACCGGACCGGCCCTGTTCGTCGGCGGCTGGGCGCTGGCCCAGCTGTGGCTGTTCTGGGTCGCTCCGGCGATCGGTGCCGCCATCGCCGGCACGGTCTATCGGACCGTGTTCGCCGAGGCGGAGACCAGGGAACGTCCCCCCGTCATCGAGCCGACAGCCCCGGCCGCCGGCGGCTGATCGCCACGGATTGCCCGGCGTCGCACAACGGTGCGGCGCCGGGCACAGTGCGGATGATCGCCCGCACGGCACCGGGCTCAGGTCAACGCGGTGTGGGCACCATGAGCGGCCGCTCCTGCTGACCGGTGCCGTTCGCCACCGGCAACGGCTCCCCTGATGGGGATCACACGGCAAAGTGGCAGCCGTCGCAGAGGATGTCAGCGGTTTCCGTGTATCCCCCCGGCCAGATCCCGCACCATGCCGAGCACGTCCTCGACCAGGCCCGGCCGGGCGGCGCCGCTGTCGTCCAGGTTGGCGGCGATGCGCTGGACGATGGCCGAGCCGACCACGGCGGCGTCGGCCTGGGCGGCGACGCGGCCCACCTGCTCCGGCGTCTTGATGCCGAAGCCGACGGCGACGGGCAGGTGGGTGTGCCGGCGCAGGCGGGCCACCGCCTCGCCGATGACGCTGTCGGCGGCCGAGGCGGCGCCGGTGGTGCCGGTGATCGAGACGTAGTAGACGAAGCCGCTGGTGCAGGTCAGCACCGCCGGCAGCCGCGCGTCGTCGGTGGTCGGCGTCGCCAGCCTGATGAAACTCAGGCCCGCCGCCACCGCCGGCAGGCACAGCTCGTCGTCCTCCTCCGGCGGCAGGTCGACGACGATCAGGCCGTCGACGCCGGCCTCGCGCGCATCGTGCAGGAAGCGGTCGACGCCGTAGCTGTAGACCGGGTTGAAATAGCCCATCAGCACGACCGGCGTCTCGCCGTCACCGTCGCGGAACCGCGCCACCAGGTCCAGCGTGCCGGCCAGCGTCATCCCCGCCTTGATCGCCCGCAGCGAGGCCGCCTGGATGGCCGGGCCGTCGGCCATCGGGTCGCTGAACGGCATGCCGAGCTCCATCACGTCGGCGCCCGCCGCCGGCAGGCCGCGCAGCAGGGCAAGGCTGGTCTCCGGGTCCGGGTCGCCGGCGGTGATGAAGGTGACCAGGCCGCCGCGCCCGGCGTGGTGCAGCGCCTCGAACCGGCGGGCGATGCGCGCGGAGCCGCCCTCGCTCATCAGAGGTCCACTCCCAGGGCGTCGGCGACGGTGAAGATGTCCTTGTCGCCGCGGCCGCACATGTTCATGACGATCAGGTGATCCCCGGGCAGGCCGCCGGCGATGCGGCGCACGTGGGCCAGGGCATGGGCCGGCTCCAGCGCCGGCAGGATGCCCTCCAGCCGGGCGCAGAGCTGGAAGGCATCCAGCGCCTCGTGGTCGGTGGCGGCGACATACTGCACCCGGCCGGTGTCGTGCAGCCAGGCGTGCTCCGGCCCGATGCCGGGATAGTCGAGCCCGGCAGAGATCGAGTGCGCCTCGACGATCTGGCCATCGTCGGTCTGCAGCAGATAGGTCTTGTTGCCGTGCAGGACGCCCGGCCGGCCGCCGGTCAGCGAGGCGGCGTGTTTGCCGCTGTCCAGGCCCAGCCCGGCCGCCTCGACCGCGATCATGGCCACGTCGGGCGTGTCCAGGAACGGGTGGAACAGGCCCATGGCATTGGAGCCGCCGCCGATGCAGGCGACCAGGGTATCGGGCAGGCGCCCTTCCCGCTCCAGCATCTGGTCGCGCACCTCGCGCCCGATCACCGACTGGAAGTCGCGGACCATGGCCGGATACGGGTGCGGGCCGGCGACCGTGCCGATCAGGTAGTAGGTCGACCCGACATTGGTCACCCAGTCGCGCAGCGCCTCGTTCATGGCATCCTTCAGCGTGCGGCTGCCGGCCTTCACGGGCCGCACCTCGGCGCCGAGCAGGCGCATGCGGAACACGTTGGAGCGCTGCCGGTCGACGTCGCGCTCGCCCATGTAGATCACGCACGGCAGGTCGAACAGGGCGCACACCGTGGCCACGGCGACGCCGTGCTGGCCGGCGCCGGTCTCGGCGATGATGCGCGTCTTGCCCATGCGCCGGGCCAGCAGGATCTGGCCCAGGCAGTTGTTGATCTTGTGCGAGCCGGTGTGGTTGAGCTCGTCGCGCTTGAAGTAGACGCGGGCGCCGCCGAGTTCGGCCGTCAGCCGTTCGGCCAGGTAGAGCGGGCTGGGCCGGCCGACGTAATCCCGCCAGTAGCGGTCCATCTCGGCGGCAAAGGCCGGGTCGGCCTTGGCGTCGGCATAGGCCTGCTCGACCTGCAGGATCAGCGGCATCAGGGTTTCGGCGACATAGCGGCCGCCGAACTTGCCGAAATGGCCGTGCTCGTCGGGGCCGGCGCGGAAGGTGTTGGGGATGGGCGGACGGGCGGCATCGCTCAGGGGAGGGGTCAAGGCGGGCCGGCTCCTGCTGCGGGGCGGTGGGGGCTGCTCACTCTAGCCCCGCCGGGCGCCGGTGCCAACCGCGTCTACAGGTGTTGCAGGGCTGCTGCAGCGTGTGACATTTCTTTAAGGATGTACATTAAGTATTAGAATTAACAGGCTGATACCGCGATCATAATCCCTGCTTTGCCTGCCCCGCCAGCCGCCGCCACCACGGCGGGAGAAGGGCGGGAGAAGGGCGGGATGAGGACGGCATCGGTGCAGACAGGCGACAGTCTCGGACACGAGAACGAGACGGCGGGCAACAGCGTGCCCGGACACGGAAGGGAGGTGTCTCCGGCGTCCGTGCCGGCCACGGGGGCGGCCGCAAGCCGAGCCAACCGGAGGAGGGAACTCATGACCTTGACACCTTTGTTGCGCACCGCCGCCGCCGCCATCACCCTGGCATTCGGCCTGGCACGGCCTGTTGCCGCGGCGGACACGCCGCAGGGCACGGTCGAGGGGCTCAACCAGGCGCTGATCGAGGCCATGCGCAACGCCGAGGACCTGGGCTTCGAAGGGCGCTATGCTCTGCTGCAGCCGGTGCTGACCGAAAGCTTCGACTTCGGCGCCATGGCGCGGTTCGTCGTCGGGCCGCGGCACTGGGAAAGCCTCAGCGACGCCCAGCGCGAACGTCTGGTGGAGTCGTTCGCCCGCCTCAGCATCGCCACCTTTGCCAAGCGGTTCTCCGGCTGGTCGGGGGAATACTTCGCCGTCAGGGGAGAGCAGCCCGGGCCGCGCGGCGCCGTGCTGGTGCGCAACCGGCTGATGCGGCCGGACGACGGCCCGATCAATGTCGACTTCGTGCTGCTGCCCGACGGCGACGACTGGCGGATCGTCGATATCTTGCTCGACGGCACGTTCAGCGAGCTGGCCATGCGGCGTTCGGAATATGCCGAGGTGATCGAGGCACGCGGCTTCGACGGCCTGATCCGCGAGATCGAGGACACGATTGCCCGCCAGCGGCAGAGTTGAAAGACGCCCGGCACATTATCCAAGCCAGGCATCCTGCCCGGCCCTGACCGCATCGCCCGGTCCTGACCGGACAACCGCTGCAGGCGTGACACTAGCGGCCCATCCGCCGGGGCAGGCGCAGCGGGCCGGCGCAGCGGGCAGGCGCCCGGCCATGATGCCCACGACACGGCCGTCATTCGACACGGCCGTCATTGAAGACAGCTCCGCGTCCCCTCCCAAAAAAAGGCAGGCAGAAGGGAACGCGACCTTGTCCGGCGCCGGATCCGCCGTTTCCTCCCGGTCGTCCCGTCGGCCTTCGGGCCGCGCCCAGGCCGCGCCCAGGCCGCGCCCAGGCCGCGCCCAGGCCGCGCCCAGGCCGCGCCCA
>CAZGMC010000097.1:0-3870 GCA_964526565.1 uncultured Mycobacteriaceae bacterium | reverse complement strand
GGCCGCGCCCAGGCCGCGCCCAGGCCGCGCCCAGGCCGCGCCCAGGCCGCGCCCAGGCCGGGCGCGAGGATCAGGCGGCGCTGCGACCGCGGCGGGTCTTGGAGCCGAGGCCGATGGTCTTGGCCAGCTGCGAGCGCTGCTCGGCATAGGCCGGGGCGACCATCGGGTAATCGGACGACAGGCCCCACTTCTCCCGGTATTCCTCGGGAGTCATGTCGTGGTTGGTGCGCAGGTGGCGCTTGAGCATGGTCAGCTTCTCGCCGCACTCCAGGCAGATCAGGTGATCGTTCTGGACACTGCGCTTGATTGGCACCGCCGGCTTCTGCTTTTCGACCTCAGGCGGCTGTTCAGCCTCCTGACCCACGCTGGCGATCGCCCGGCTGACGCTCTCAATCAAGCCGCTCAGCTGATTGCTGGAGACGGTGTTGTGGCTCACATAGCTGGAAACGATCTGCGCCGTCATGTTGAGCAGGTCGGCCTTGGGGATGTCCTTCGTCATTGCTTGTCCCATTGGTATTCATTGGCGACAGTAAATATGAGTAGGCCGCGGCGAATGCGCAAGAGGTTTCGACTTACACCGGAATGCCTTGCCGAGGGCCAGAGCGGCACTGTCGCCGGGCCTTTTTTGGCACCGTTTGGCCCACCATGCCGCTCAACGCGCCTGACCGAGGACCACGTCGACGAACATCATCACCACCAGACCGACGACGCGTCCCGTCGTTCGATAGTTCTCATAGCCGCGCCGGTGGGTCTCCGGAATGATTTCATGGCTTGTCGCATGGACCACTGCCGCGGCCAGCGTGCGCCGCGGCCACGGTCGTCGTAACGGCGGGGGCGTCGGCGGTGCCTGGCCCTGGCCGGCGGCCGTGTCAGCGGCGCCTCAACGGAACCAGGGGGAGCGCAGGAACATCTCGGAGATCATGTCGTAGAAGCGGCGCACGCTGGGCTCGCGCAGCGCATCCTCATGGGCGCAGATCCACAGGGCGATGCCCATCTCCGGCACGACCATGTCCAGCACCCGCAGGTCCGGCTCGCACAGCGGGGTATAGGTCGGCAGCAGGCTGACGCCGCCGTAGGACTTGAGCGCCTTGACCAGGGTGCCGCTGGACGGCAGCGTCAGGGTCGGGCCGGACTTGGCCGCCTGCACCAGTTCGTTCCAGGGCGCCAGGCCCGGATCGCTCGGGTACAGGAGATGCGTGAGCAGCGGCCGGACGGAGATGGCGTCGAAGTCATCGGGCGGCGGGTTGGCGGTCAGATAGGCCGTCGGCGCCACCGGGACGAACCGCATGTAGCCGAGCCGCCGGACCCGCTGCGCCGCGCTGCCGGGCGGCACCAGGTCGGGGCCGAGCGTCAGGATGGCGAGGTCGGCCTCGGCGGCCTGTGACTCGTGGACAAAGGTCATCGGCGGCAGGGGATCCGTGCGCGGATCCACCGGCGGCTTCAGCGGTCCTTCGGGCAGGCCGAGCAGCCCCGGCAGCAGCAGATACTCGACGATGCCTTCCGTCGCGGCGATGCGCACCGGCCGCGGCGGCATGCTGCCCACCTCCTGCATGCTCTGCTCGAAACGCCGCGCCACCCGCTCCAGTTCGGCGGCCTGTTCGACCAGGCGCAGGCCGGCCTCGGTCGGGCGCGCGCCCTTCCTGCGGCGTTCGAACAGCGGCCGGCCGGCCTGATGCTCCAGGTCGGCAATGCGGCGGCTGACGGTCGCCTGATCCAGACGCAGGGCCAGCGCCGCTCCCGAGAAGCTGCCCGTGCGGGCGACTGCCAGGATCAGCTTGGCATCGTTCCAGTCAAAGGCGCGGCCCTGATCCATGCATCAGTGCATCCCGCTATGGGACTCTTTCCTGTTCAGCCTTCCGGCTTGCCCCGTCAGGATACACCCCATGGCAACGGGACACCAATCAACAACGGCATACAGGAGGAAGGGGTCATGGACGGCTTCATGTATGATCCTCTGCATACAAAAACGCAGAACCAGCTTTGCGTAAAAGTTGTTCATGGCATGGACGACCTTATGAAAGTGATAGTTGTCCGTGCCGCCGTGTTCCTCGGCGAGGAGGATTGCGCGTATGCGCTGGAGTTCGACGGCAACGACCAGTCGGCCACGCACCTGCTGGCGACCATTGGCGACGAGCCGGTGGGCGCGTTCCGCATCCGCTGGTTCCCGGACTATGCCCGGCTGGAGCGGCTGGCCATCCGCAAGCGCTACCGCCAGCCCTCAGTCCTGAATGCCCTGGTTGAGCACGCTTTGGACCTGTGCCAGCAGAAGGGCTATGAGCGCATTACCGGACTGGCGCGCGACCGCATCCTGAAGTTCTGGATGCGCCGCGGCGGCGTGCCCTGCGGCGAACCGATCCTCTGCTCGGACGAAACACTGGTCCCCATCGTCGTGCCGACGACGCGCGGCGGCGTCCGGTCCTCTCCGTTCAGCATCGACAATATCGGCACCCAGCAGCTGGAAGACCTGCTGGCCCTGCCGGAAGGAAACTGGCCCAAGGAGGTGCTGGCCCATGCCGCGTGACGACGTTCTGCACACGCTGAACACCATCGGTTCCGCACTGCACGCCCTGGTGGATCACAGCGACTACCGCTTCGCCGTGTTCGTCTACGAGGACCTGCCGCGGGTACTGTTCACGACCCGGTCGCTGGCACTGCTGTTGCGGCACGACCCGTCCGCGGCGCGCGGCCTCACCTGCCGCCAGCTGTTTGGAGTCATGCCCGAGCTGGCCGACGAGATCGACCTGAACTTGCCGGCGTGCCGGGCGGGGTCCACGATGGACTGGTGGCTGGCCGCGCCGGATCCGGACGAGCCGCGTCAGCAGTGCCTGATGATCCCGTTCCCGCGCGAACCGGACCATGGCTGCGTGTTCGCGATGTCCGAGATCGGCACGCACAGCGAGGTGACGATCAGCGCGGCGGATGCCGGCAACGCGGCCATGGAGACGCTGATCGGCCTGGCGGCACCGGCGCCGGCCCGGCTGACCCCGGCCGATGTCGGCTGCAGCGCCGCGCCCAAGGTGATGCGGTCCGTGGTCCTGGCCGACGGCAGCCGGACCAGCATCAGGATGGAGGAGGAGTTCTGGACGGCGCTGACGGTCATCGCCCGCGAGCAGGATGCGCCGCTCAGCGAGATCATGAAGGTGATCGACGACGCGCGCGGCACCGCCAGTCGCGCGTCGGCGGTGCGGACCTACGTCCTCAACTACCTGTTTCGGAGCGTCTATGAGCCCGTCCTTGCGTGACGCGCAGCGACCCGGAGCGCGCCGGGCGCAGCGCCACGGCCGCACCGGTGCGGACTGCACTCACCGCCACGCCTGTCGGATGCATGGCCGCGGCCGCGCGGTTGCCCCGTGCGGTCGGCCGTCAATGCCTGGCCATGGATTCGGCTGCCGTGCTGGCGGCACGGAAATAGTTCAGCACGTAGATGCGCAGGGCGCTGGTCGGCGAACTGTTGTGGTTGGCCGCGACGACCTCCCGAACCAGTTCGGTGACCGTCTTGCCCTCCCCGGCGGCGATGGCCTCAAGCGCCTCCAGGTAGCTCATCTCCAGCCTGACCAACGTGATGTCATGCATGTTGCCGCTCTTCCCCATCTCGGGCCCTTCCGGTCGTTGCGTTCGGGACATAACATGCGACGCATTACGCGTCCACGTCCCGGCCGTCGATGCCATCCGATCATACAATCAAATCGTTTGGTCAAGAGATCAACCAATGGCCGAAACCCGTCAGCCGCAGCGGCCGGCGCCGGGGGCCGACCGCGATGACCCGTATGTATTACAGACCTGATATGGCAGGCGAACCACGGTCCGTCATCCTTCGACGAACGTCGTTTCGCCCTGTGTTGGTAGCGCAGCGGGGACCCCGGCCTTCGC
>CAZGMC010000096.1:0-16024 GCA_964526565.1 uncultured Mycobacteriaceae bacterium | reverse complement strand
TGCATCTTGCCGGCGCCGAACAGCTCGCCGACCACCTTCATGCCGTCGAGCAGGTAGGTGTTGATGATGTCGAGCGGCGGATAGGACTGCATCGCCGTGTCCAGGTCATCGCCGAGGCCCTGGCTGTCGCCGTCGACGATGCGCTCCTTGAGCCGCTCCTCGATCGTTTCGGCGCGCTTCCGCTTTTCGGCCTTCTGGGCGGTGCGGCCGGCGAACAGCTCGATGAACCGTTCCAGCGGGCTGTAGTCCGGCGTGCTGCGGTCGAAGATCAGGTCCTCGGCGGCCTGCACCTCCTCCGGCGGGATCTGGTGCAGCGGCATGATCTTGCCGACGTGGACGATGGCCCCGGTCATGCCGCGGCGCACGGCGTGATCCAGGAACACCGAGTTGAGCACGTGGCGGGCCGCCGGGTTCAGGCCGAACGAAATGTTCGACAGGCCGAGGATGATCTGGCATTCGGGCAGTTCCCTGGCGATCCGCTCGATCGCCTCCAGCGTCCAGATGCCGAGCTTGCGGTCGTCCTCGTTGCCGGTGCAGATCGTGAAGGTCAGCGGGTCGAACAGCAGGTCCGACGGCGGCAGGCCGAACTTGTTGACCGCGAAGTCGTACAGGCGGTGGGCGACGGCGATCTTGCGGTCCGCCGTCTTGGCCATGCCCTCCTCGTCGATGGTCAGCGCGATCATGGCGGCGCCGAACTTGCGCGCCAGCGCCAGCCGTTTTGCCGGCGGCTCCTCGCCGTCCTCGAAGTTGATCGAGTTGATGATCGGCTTGCCGCCGTAGAACTTCAGGGCCGCCTCGATGACCGGGTACTCGGTGCTGTCGATGACCAGCGGCACGGTGACCGCGCCGGTCAGGCGCCGCACCACCTCGTTCATTTCCGACATCTCGTCGCGGCCGACGAAGGCGGTGCAGACGTCCAGGGCGTGCGAGCCCTCCTGCTGCTGCTCGCGGCCCATGGCAACGCAGCCCTCCCAGTCGCCGGCCGCCTGCAGCTCGCGGAACTTCTTCGAGCCGTTGGCGTTGCAGCGCTCGCCGATGGCCAGGAAGGCGTTCTCCTGGCGCAGCGGCATCTGGGCGTACAGCGAGGCGACCGACGGCACCCAGTGGGGGGTGCGTGTCTTGCGCTGCGGCCGGACGTGGTTGCCGGCGCGGCGGCGCAGCATGGCGTCGAGCGCCTGGATGTGCTCGATGTTGGTGCCGCAGCAGCCGCCGACCAGGTTGACCCCGTCCTCTTCGATGAAGCGCTCCAGCCAGGCGGCCAGTTCGTTCGGGCCCAGCGGGTAGACGGTCTGGCCGTCGACCAGCTCGGGCAGGCCGGCATTGGGCTGGCACGAGATCAGGCCCGGCCAGTTCTCGGCCAGCCACTTGACGTGCTCCGACATCTCCTGCGGGCCGGTGGCGCAGTTCAGGCCCATCAGCGGCACGTCGAGGGCGTTGATCACGGTGGCGGCGGCGGCAATGTCGGCGCCGACCAGCAGCGTGCCGGTGGTCTCCACCGTGACCTGGACGAAGATCGGCACGTCGGCGCCGGCCTCGTTGCGGGCGTTGCGCGCGCCGTTGACGGCGGCCTTGATCTGCAGCGGGTCCTGGCAGGTCTCGATCAGGATGGCATCGACGCCACCGGCGATCAGGCCGCCGGACTGGAGGGTGAACGCCGATTCCATATCGTCGTAGGGGACGTGGCCCAGGCTGGGCAGGCGCGTGCCGGGGCCGATCGCACCGATGACGAAGCGATCGCGGCCGTCCCCGGACAGCGACTCGATCGCCTCGCGCGCCACGCCGGCGGACTCCTTGTTGAGCGCGAAGGCCTCGTCCTGCAGCCCGAACTCGCCCAGCGTGATCGGCGAGCCGCCGAAGGTGTTGGTCTCCACCATGTCGGCGCCGGCGTTCAGGTAGCTGAGGTGGATGTCGCGGACCAGGTCGGGCCGGGCGCGGGTCAGGATCTCGGTGCAATTCTCCTGGCCCAGATAGTCCCTCTCGATGTCCAGATCGAGCCCCTGCACGCGGCTGCCGAAACCGCCGTCGCACAGCAGCACCCGGTCGTTGAGGATGTCGAGGATGTGGGGCATGAATCGTCCTTCTGGCCTTTGATTTGGTTGGGCCGTCAGCAGATGCCGACGCGCGGGCAGGGCGCGAGCAGCGCCTGGACGGCCGTACGAAACATTTGAAAGCTCGGCGAGCAGTTGCGCTCAGGCACCAGGTGCGGCGCGACCCGCCGCGCCACTTCAATCTTCGGGTACAGGTCGCGATAATACCCGGCCCCCTGCAACTCCCGATGCAACCGCTCCCAGGTGCCGCCGGCAATGCGGTCGGGGTCCCGAAATGCCGCCATGCGCTCCAGGCCGTCAGGCAGGCGCGAAAAGGCGGCGCGCAGAGCCTCCATGTCGCCGAGGAACCAGGCTTCCAGTTCCTCGACAACGATCCGGTTGACGGCTGCGAAGGATCCGTCCTCGCGCGGTGCTCCGCGGGTCGGCACGCCGGCCTCGGCGGTCAGCCGCTCCAGGCGAAGCTTGAGGTCGCGGCAGTCATCCCGGTCGTTGTCCACGAGCACGACCAGACGCAGCGACTCGCTCGTCATCCGCCTTGCGTAACCGCGCAACAGGTCCGGCAGCTTCTGCAGCAGGCGCTGCCTGCTCTGCAGGTCGAGCACGCGGAAGCTGGCGCGGCCGGACAGCAGCCGGGGCAGGATCGTCTCCAGCACCACTCGCATCGACGGTTCCTCGACCAGAGCTTCCATGTGGACCGGCACGACCGACGCTCAACCGGCCGGCGACACGATGGGCTCGAAATGTCCTTCGAGCCAGAGGTCACCGATCTTCGCGCCTTCGGCCATGAACTCTGCAATGCCGGGCAGATCGGCGGCGCGGACGGCGCGCGTGTAGCCGTCGCCGTCGCGGCGCAGCACCCTGACCTGCTCGGGCAGCAGATCGAACAGGAACAGCGGCGAATGGGTCGCGAGGATCAGCTGCGTCCTGGACGTCGCCATCCAGTACTGCTCCGCCAGTTCACGCAGCAGCCGCGGCGACAGGAAGATCTCCGGCTCCTCCAGGGCAATCAGCGGCGGCGGCTCGGGGCCGAGCAGAACGATCAGGCACGCCAGCAGGCGGACGGTGCCTTCCGACGCGGCCGGACCCGAAACGGGCACTCCGAACGGTCGATCCTTGAACAGCACGGTCAGGTCGTCGTCCGCCGTTCGGTGTACGTCGATGCCCTGCAGCAGCGGCACGTACCGGCGCAGGGTGTCTTCGATCCGCTCAAACACGTCCGGATGATGCGTCTTGATGAACGCCACCACCTCCGGCAGGTTGTCGCCCGACGGTGACAAGGCGGCGGTCGGCATCCGTGCGGCGGATTGGCGGGTTGCCGGTTCGGGAAACGTCGCCACGGACCAGGATCGAATGAACTGCCGCAACCTTATGATCTGCTCTGGCGCATCGGCGAACCGGCCGAGCGCATCGAGCGCAAGGGTATCCGGCGATGCCAGGCTGTGCGAGGTCATGGCCCCGTTGCCCCGACTCGCGCCCGCTCCGACGGTCACCGCATGGCCCCGCTGATAGTCGAGGATGGCGCCATCCTGCCCGACTTGGGAAAGCCGTTCACGCCGGACGATCGGCCGCCCGTCCTCCTCGTCGATCTCGATCCCGTAGCTCAGGCGCTCGCCGGCCTGTCCCGCTCCAGGTTCGACCTCAAGCCGCACGCCGAAGGGCTCGGCCGTGATGCCGCGGCTGCGCAGCTCATGCATGCCGCCGCGCCGGCGCACCGCACGATCCAGCCCGTCGTCGAAGCACTCGGCCAGGAAGGACAGCACGTCGAGCACGGTCGACTTGCCGCTCGCATTGGGCCCGACGAGCACGGTCAGCGGCGTCAGGTCGGCCAAATGCACGTCGCGCAGTACGCGATAGTTGCGCACATGCAGGCCTTCGAGCTGGAAAAGCGGTTGTGCCAAGGGATCGCGCATTTGGAAGTGTCCTACGACGCAGCCACCGCACTCTGATCCGCTTCCGCCTCGACCCCCAGCTCGCGGCAGATCGCCGTGGTCAGGTCGGCGCGGTTGAGCGTGTAGAAGTGGAACGCGCGGGCGCCGTGGGCGCGCAGGTCCAGGCACTGCTCGGCGGCGGTCGCCACGGCCAGGTCGAAGGCCGCGCCGGCGTCGTCGCCGACGGCGTTGAACCGCTCGTGCAGCCAGCCCGGCACGCGCGCGCCGCACTTCCCGGCGAAGCTCAGCATCCTTTGAAAGTGGCTGATCGGCAGGATGCCGGGGACGATCGGCACGGCGATGCCGGCCGCGTGCGCCCGCTCGACGAACCGGTAGAAGTCCTCGTTCTCGAAGAAGAACTGGGTGATGGCGCGGACCGCCCCGGCGTCGATCTTGCGCTTGAGCGCGTCCATGTCGGCGTCGGCGCTGGCCGCCTCCGGATGCGTCTCCGGATAGGCGCCGACGCTGATCTCGAAATCGGCGACCTCGCGCAGGCCGGCGACCAGATCGCAGGCGTACGCGTACCCGCCCGGATGCGGCGTGTACGTGCCATTGTCCTCCGGCGCGTCGCCGCGCAGGGCGACGATGTGGCGGATGCCGGCATCCCGGTAGCGCTGCGCGATCCCCTGGATGTGTTCGCGGGTGTCGCCGACGCAGGTCAGGTGGGCGGCGCAGCTCAGGCCGGCCTCGCGCTGGATGCGGATCACCGTCTCGTGGGTGTTCTCCCGCGTCGAGCCGCCGGCGCCGTACGTGACCGAGACGAAGCGCGGCCGCAGCGCCTTGAGCCGCAGCACCGCCTGCCACAGGGTGTGCTTCATCTTGTCCGTCTTGGGCGGAAAGAACTCGAAGCTGAGCAGCAGGTCGTCGCCGCCGGGGCGGGGCGCCGGCACGGCGGCGGCGGGATCGGCAAGGCGCTCGTACGTCAAACTCATCAGGAGCCTCCGGCAGTGCGTCGGGGGGTGATGGCGGTGACATTGCTGGCCGCGCGGCGCTGCGCCGGCCAGATCATCACGGTCAGCGGATTGCCGGGCACCGGCACCGGCGCGCCGGCCTCGAAGCCGGCGGCGCGCAGCCACGCCGCCACCTGCTCGTCGGCAAACCCGAGCCAGCGGTGGGCATGGTCGCGGCGCAGGTCTTCCAGAGCATGCGGCGCCAGGTCGGCGATCAGCAGCAGGCCGCCGGGCCGCAGCACGCGCGCCGCCTCGGCCAGCGCGTCGACCGGATCCTCCATATAGTGCAGCACCTGGTGCATGACAGCGACATCGAAGGCATCGTCCGGCAGCGGCAATTGATAGAGATCGCCGTGGCGGACCTGCCAGTTGCGCAGCCCGGCGCGCTCCAGGTTGGCGCGGGCCACATTGAGCATCTCACGCACCTGGTCGACCCCGACCGCGCGCCGCGCGCGCCGGCCGAGCACGGACAGGATCCGCCCGGTGCCGGTGCCCAGATCCACCAGATCGCCGACCTCGCCGTCGGGCAGCAGCGCCAGCAGGGCGCGCTCCACCTCGCCGTCGTCGGCATGCAGCGAGCGGATCTGGTCCCAGCGATGGGCATTGTCGCGGAAATAGGCGGCCGCCGCCTCGGCGCGGCCGGCCTTGATCGCCTCCAGCCGCCGGAGGTCGAGCGTCAGCGTCGGGTCGTCGGCGGGGATCAGGTCGACCAGCGCCTGGGCCAGGCCGGCGCCGGTGCCGCCGCCGGCCAGACGGAAATAGGCGAACGTGCCTTCGCGGAAGCGGTCGAGCAGGCCGGCCTCGGCGAGCAGCTTGAGGTGGCGCGACACGCGCGGCTGGCTCTGCCCCAGGATCGCCGTCAGGTCGCTGACCGACAGCTCGCCGTGGGCGCACAGCGCCAGCACCCGGAGCCGGGTGGGCTCCGCCGCCGCCTTCAGGCCTGCCAGCAGTCTGTCCATCGTTCCGCAGTGTTTCCGTATCCGGGCGGGACCGTGTCCGGGCGGGACCGTGTCCGGGCGGGACCGTGTCCGGGCGTTTCGTTGAGAATGACTCTAGCAGCCGGCGCCGCGAAAAGAAAGGCATATATAAACATGTCTTTATGAATGACAGCGGCCGGGTTGGACAGCACCGCTCAATATCCATATCCGATGCGGCATACGCGCAAAAGATGCGGCATATCCGCAACAGAGTGGCTGTGCAACCGGCCGCTGCGCCCGTCGACGCTGGCACCGTGGCAAGCTCTGTGCTAGCTGTCATGAGGCTCGGGCGCGCACCGATTGTCCCAGCCTTCGGCGCGGAAGGGATCGGTTGCCGGCCCACCCCGCGTCCTCGCGGGACTCATGCAGCGGGGTGTTCCCCCAGCCCGGTACGGGCCGAAAATCGTGTTCTGTGGAGACGTCCCTTGACACTGAATCGATCCTTCGCCACCGCCTGGACCGCGCGGCTGCTCCTGCCCCTGCTGGCCCTGGCGGTCTCGGCCTGCGCCAGCCAGCGCGGTGCCGGCACGGCCGACACCGACCCGCTGGAGTCGATCAACCGTCCCATCTTCGCGTTCAATGACGCGCTCGACCGCTATGCCGTCCGCCCCGTGGCGGTGGCCTATCGCGACACCGTGCCCGATCCGATCCGCGAACGGGTGACCAACGTCCTGCGCAACTTCAACACGCCGATCATCTTTGCCAACGAGGTGCTGCAGGGCGACTGGGACGGGGCGGAGGTGGCGGCGGCCCGGTTCTTCATCAACTCGTCGATCGGCCTGGGCGGCGTGCACGACATCGCCGGCATGGACAAGCGCCTGGCCTACCGGGAAGAGGACTTCGGCCAGACCCTGGCGGTGTGGGGCGTGGACAGCGGGCCCTATCTGGTCGTGCCGTTCCTGGGGCCATCCACGCCGCGCGACCTGGTCGGCCGCGGCGTTGACGCCGCCGCCGACCCGATCCGCATCGCCTTCGGCCCGATCGGCGATTTCGACGCGTTCGGCCCGTCGCGGCTGGCCGGCACGATCATCGATACGCGGGCACGCGCCGTCGACATCACCGACGAGATCCGGGCCAGCTCGGTCGACTACTACGCTGCCATCCGCAGCCTCTATCTGCAGTCACGGGCGGCCGCCATCGCTGACGGTGCCGCGGCACCCGAGATCGAGATCCCGCTCTACGACCTGCCGCCGGAGGGAGCGCCGCCGCCGGAGGGCGCACCGGGCGGCGTCAGCGATGCGGGCCCGGCGGTCGCCGCCGGCCAGATGGCCGAGCGCCCGGCGGTGGTGCCGTCCGCGGCCGGCCCGGCGGCGGCCCCAGCCGCAGTCCCGGCGGCGACGCCCGACCGCAACGACCTGCGGCGCCTGCTGGAGATCCGCCGGCAGGAGCTGGTGCGCTGACATGACCCGGCTGCTGCGGATCTGCCTCATTGCCATCGCCGTGGTCGCCGGCATCGCCGGCGGCCGTCCGGCGGCGGCCACCGACCCGCAGGCCGCCCAGGCCTATGTCGAGGGCCTCGGCGAACGCACGCTGGATCTGCTCCAGTCGGGCCTGGGCCGCGCCGCACTGATCGCCACCTTCCGTGACCTGTTCACGGAGTACTTCGATGCCTATACGATCGGCCGCTTCGTGCTCGGTCGCTATTGGAACCGGGCCACGCCGGAGCAGCAGGAGGAGTACATTGAGCTGTTCCGCGAGCTGATCGTGCAGACCTACGCGCGGCGCTTCAGCGACTATGCCGGACAATCGTTCAGCGTGAACGGTGCCCAGCCGGAAGGCGCCAACGACGCCATGGTCCTGTCGCAGGTGATCCAGCCTGGGGCGCCGCCGATAGCGGTGCAGTGGCGGGTGCGCGACCAGGGCGGCCGGCTGCAGATCATCGACGTGGTGATCGAAGGCATCAGCATGGCGATCACCTACCGCAACGAGTTCTCCTCGGTCATCCAGCGCAGCGGCGGCCGGATCGAGGGGCTGCTCGACGCCATGCGCCGCAGCATCGAGCGCGAGCGCCGCGCCGGCTGAGACGCCGCGCCGGCTGAGACGCCGCGCCGGCTGCGACGCCGCGCCGGCTGCGACGCCGCGCCGGCTGCGACGCCGCGTCAGGCCACGCTCTTGCCGCGCCTTTTGCGCAGGCGCGTCTCGCGCAGCTCGCCCGCCTCCTCCAGGATCGACTTGGCCACGTCGGCGATGTGGCCGTCGACCTGCTTCAGGTCGCGCAGCACATCGAAATGGACGGCGCTGGAGGCGATGCTGGCCGGGTTGCCGGCGTTGAGCCGCGCCATGTGGCTGTCCACCGCCTCCTGCTCGGCGGCGCGGAAGTCCGCACGGCCCGCGACCAGCCGCCGGGCCACGTCCAGGTCGCGCGACACCAGCAGGTTCACCGCGAGGTCCAGGTGCTCCATCAGGTGCCCGTGCAGATGGGCGATCTCGTCCAGCCCCTCCTCCGAGAAGTCGATCTGCCTTTCCTGACGCTTGGCGGCCAGGTCCATCAGGCTGCTGGCGACCAGGTCGCCGATGTGCTCCAGTTTGACGGCGAAGGTCAGGATCTCGGCGGCCCGCCGGCCGTCCTCCTCGTCCAGCTCCTCGCGGTTGATCCGCACCAGGTAGAGCTTGATCGCCTCGACCAGCCGGTCGACCGCGTCGTCACGGTGGCGCAGCGCGTCGATGCGGGCCGGGTCGTCGGTGCGGAACGCGGCCAGGGCGTCGCCGACCATGGACTGGACCAGTTCCGCCAGCCGCAGCGTCTCGCGCGAGGCCTGGGCCAGAGCCACCGCGGGCACGCCGGCGACTCTGGCGTCGAGGTGCCGCGGCGTGCCCGGATCCTCAGGCTCGGCGCCGGTCGGCACCAGCCGCTCGATCAGCCGCCCGGCCACCCCGGTCAGCGGCAGGAAGACCAGCGCCACGGCGACGTTGAACGCCGTGTGGAAGTTGATCACCACGCTGGCCAGCCGGTCGTCGATCGCCGCCACCCACGGCACGATGGTGCCGGTCAGCGGCAGCACGACGGCCGCACCGATCAGCTTGAACAGGACGTTGCCCAGCGGCGCGCGTCGTGCCTCGGCCGGGCCGCTCCAGTTGGCCATGACCGGGACCAGGGCGCCGCCGACATTGGCACCCAGCACCAGCACCAGCGCCAGCGGCGGCGACACCGCATCGTTGCTGGCCAGCGACACGATCAGCAGCACCACCGCCAGGCTGGAATGCGCCGCCACCGTCAGCAGCGCCGCCAGGCCCAGGGCCAGCAGCGGCTCGTCGGTCAGCGCCCCGAACAGTTGCGGCACCAGCTCGGCCCCGCGCAACGGCGCCGAGGCGCGCAGGATCAATTGCAGGCCGAGCAGGATCAGGCCCAGGCCGATCAGCACGCGGCCAATGTTGCGGGTGCGCGTGTCGTCGGTGCTGCGGATCGCCACGCCGGCGATCAGCAGCAGCGGCGCCACCGCCGTCACGCCGCGAGACAGCACCTGGGCGACCAGGGTGGTGCCGACATCGGCCCCCAGCAGCACCGCCAGCGACGCCGTCGTCGCCAGCATGCCGCGCGCCGCGAACGACGAAGCCAGCAGCACCGTCGCCGTGCTGCTCTGCAGCAGGGTTGTCACCGCCGCACCGGCGCCGAACGCCGCCAGCCGGTTGCCCAGCCCGGCGCCCAGCACCCGCCGCAGCGTCGCCCCGAAGGCGCGCAGCATGCCGCGCTGCACCTGGGCGATGCCGAACAACAGGACCGCCACACCGGCCGCCAGATGCAGCAGCACGCCGGTGGCACTTTCGGGAGCGTCGAGCATGGGCCTGGACCGCCGGGATGCGCCCGGCCGGTTGCGGGAAAAGGCCTGTATCAACGCAATACCGGCGGCTGTGGTTCCGCCGCCCCGCTGCCGGTCGCAAATGCACGATGTCGGAGCCCTCCGCCGCAAGTGCCGGTTCCAAGGGCCTGCCAGGGTCGCGTCGTGCTCCGGCCTGCCAGGCCGCGATGACCTGGCCCCGAATGACCCGGATCGCCGAGCCGCTTGCGCCGGCGCCCGTGCGGCTATATCTTATCGGTCTGGAGCCGCGGGTGTAGCTCAGGGGTAGAGCAGAAGCTTCCCAAGCTTCGTGTCGAGGGTTCGATTCCCTTCACCCGCTCCAGCATCCTCAATGGCTTATGGGGCACGTGCGCTCCTCCCGGGGCTACGGGTGACTTCAATCCCCGATGCCATTCCTCGCCCGGCGGTGCCGCTGCCGCCAACAAGGCTCGGCGGTGTTGTGTGCGCCAAGCCCGCCTTGAAGGCGTGGAGCGACTGGCCCGGCGCTGTCGGTACAGGCGCGCGGACAATCCGCACCCGTCGCAAACTCGCCCATGCCGGGCCGGGGATGGGATGACAAACCCGGAAGCGGCGCAGTAGGATCAGCCGTTGCGTGTGCAGCAGTCCCACCGATCGGCACCTCACAGGCCATTGGATCCGATTTCAGCTGAACCGGCATGGTTGCGCCTGCCCCAGGCGGGTCGGGACGCCGGCCGGCCGCGCCTTGAGGTGCTCCGGTCGCCGGATATGGGGACGCGTGCCGCGCGGCGGCGTCGAGGATGTGGAGCCGAGCAGCATGACACCGACCAACCCGATCCGCCGGGCGCTGAGAAAGCTCAAGACGCTCGTGCTCCTCAGCCGGCCGATCCGCGAGAAGACCCCGGCCGAGGCGCGAAGCATCGACGGCCTGTATGCGCAGTACCGGCAACCGCTCGGCCCCGGCCGGCCGCCGCGCGAGCCCGTGGCGCTGACCGAGGAGGAGCGCGGGATCGTCGACAGGTTCCACGACCTCTATTACCGGAAGGGTGGCGCCTACTGCTGGTTCCTGGGCCACGAGGCGATGAAGTCGCCGCTGGACATGTGGGTCTACCAGGAGATCATCTGCGACACGCAGCCGGACTTCATCGTCGAGACCGGCACCCTGCACGGCGCCAGCGCCCTGTACATGGCCGCCATGTGCCAGATGATCGGCCGCGGCCGCATCGTGACCATCGACAAGCGGCGCCGTGAGGAATGCCCGTCGCACCCCCTGATCGACTACGTCCAGGGCTACAGCACCGAGCCGGTCACGGTGCGCAAGGTGCGCGACTATTGCAGCGGCGGGAAGGTGATGGTGATTCTCGACTCCAGCCACAAGAAGGATCATGTGCTGGAGGAACTGCACCAGTATCATCCCATGGTGTCCAGGGGCTGCTACCTGATCGTCGAGGACACCAACATCAACGGCCACCCCACCTATCCCGACTACGGGCCGGGACCGATGGAGGCCGTCGACGAATTCCTGAAGGACAACAGCGATTTCCAGATCGACCCCGGCCGCGAGCGGTTCCTGCTGACAATGAACCCGCGCGGCCATCTTCTGCGCAAATAGACCGCCGCCGTCCGGCAGCGCCGCGCGGCACGCCGCCGGCGGGCTTGACCGGCCGCGGTCCCGTGGCGTAACCGGCGCTGCAGTGACGACCAGCCGGGGTCGATCGGGAGACGGGATGTGCCGCCGACGCACGCTGCCACCACCGCAGCACGGTATCAGGCTGCCGCCGCGGGCAGCGCCGGGCTGTTCGGCATCGCCGCCCAGACGGCGCTGTTCGTCCTGTACTGCGCGGCGTTCTTCGCGGTGCGGCTGGCCTTCACCAGCGGGCTGGAGCAGGACGCCGCCATACGGCATTTCGAGGCACAGGTCCTGGCCCTGTCCTACGGCAGCAACGACCCGGCCCTGTACTCCTGGCTGCTGCGCGGCGTGCACGAGGTCGCCGGGCCGGGGCTGCCGAGCTCGATGCTGCTGAACTACGCGTTCATGACCGGCACCTTCTGGGCGATGCTGGTCAGCGCCCGCATGGTGCTCGGCGAGCCGCGCTGGGCGGCCCTGGCGGCGTGGTCGCTGATGCTGTTCCCGCCGGTGCTGCTCGGCCATTTCGCCCTGGCCCACAGCACCCAGCTGCTGTTCGCCAGTGCGCTCGCCCTGCTGGCCTTCCTGCGCCTGGTCCGGCACGGCCGGCCGCTCGACCACCTCGCCTTCGGGGTGGCCGTCGGCCTGGGCGTGATGGCCAAGTACAACTTCCCCCTGCTGGTCGCCGCGGCGGGCCTGGCCGCCCTGATGCAGGCGCCGCTGCGGCGGCGTCTGTTCAGCCCGTGGATCGTCGCGGCGGGCGCCGTGGCGGTCCTTGTCGCCAGCCCGGTCCTGGTCGCCCACGCGCAGACGGTCGGCCAGTTGAACAACACCTTCGGCCTGCTGCGGATGGAGGTGTCCGGCCCGGTCATGAGCCGGCTCGTCGGCTTGAAGAGCGCGGCGGCCTCGCTGTTCGCCTTCACCTGGCCGATGCTGCTGGTGCTCGCGGCCGCCGCCCCGCGGGCCTGGGGCCGGCACCTGGAGTCGCCGGCACAGGCCGGGCTGGACCCGCTGCTGGCGCGGTTCGTGCGCGACTTCCTGCTGGCCGGCCTGGTGGTGATGGTGCTGGTCGTCCTGGTGACCGGCACCGGCAAGTTCCACGAGCGCTACATGGTGCCGCTGCTGTTCGCGACGCCGCTGTATTTTCTGGGCCGGGTCCTGCGCACCGGGCCCGGCGCGCGCGAATGGCGCCGCTATGCCGCCGGCGTGGCGATGGTGACCGTGGCCGTGTTCGGCCTGCGCGTGCTGGAGCTGTCGCCGCTGTGCCCGCAGAGCTGCCGCGACCTGGTGCCGTACGACCGGCTGGCCGGGCACCTGCGCGCCGCGGGCTTCACCGGCGGCACCATCGTCACCGGGTCGCCGATCGCCGCCGGCAATCTGCGGGTCCATTTCCCGGACGCTCGCGTGCTGCTCGGCACGTCCCCGGCACTGCCGCGCCACCCGGCCGGCACCGGGCAGTGCCTGGCGATCTGGGACATGACCGACTGGGGCCCCGAGGCGTCGGCCCGCGGCGCCCTCGCCGCCCTCGGCCTGACCCCGGACGAGGCGGCGCCATTGATCCGCAGCGCCGAGGTCCCCTGGCGCTGGCCGTCCTTCTCCTGGACGTGGCCACCGGGCTGGCATCAGCGCACCACCGAATGGCAGTACGTGCTGTTCGAGGACGAAGCGCGCTGTCCTTGAGTCCGCGGATCCGGCCAGCGAACCGGCCATGACGGCGGCCATCAACCGGTCGACGGCGTGCCTATCGTCATGGTATCATTGCCATTATGCAGGATCGGAAAGCGGCCATGGAAGCGGCCATGGAAGCGGCCATGGAAGCGGCCATGGAAGCGGCCATGCCGGCGGACCGCGGCGTTCACCCGGTATTTCCTCGCCACCTGCATCGACCAGGTGGAGTTCATGGAAAGACTCGTCCAGCCCGACCGCCTGCGCCTCCGCATCCTGGTCTGGACGGAGGAGGAGATCCGCGCCGCCGCCCTGCCATCCGGGTCGGGGGCCGTGCTGGAGGCCGTGCTGTACCGGGGCGCGCTGCCGCGCGGCGAGGTCGCGGCGATCCTCAATGCCAGCGACCGCCAGGCCCGGCGCGTCACCGCGGCCCTGCTCGACCGGGGCGTCCTGGTGTCGGAGAGCCCGCGAGCCCCGCTGCGCTTGGCCTTCCCCGCCGCGCTGGCCCACCGCTGGATGCCGGGCCTGTTCCCGGCTGCCGCGGCGCCGCGTGGACTGCCCCCTCGGCCGAAAGTCAAGCCAACCTGGGACAGCTGGTCTTGACCGAGTCGAGGCAACTCAACATAGCTCCCTACCCTGCGAACGGATCCCGCATCAGGATGGTGTCGTCGCGCTCCGGGCTGGTGGAGAGCAGGGCGACGGGGGCGTCGATCAGCTCCTCGATGCGGCGGGTGTATTTCACCGCGGTGGCCGGCAGCTCGGCCCAGGAGCGGGCGCCGCGGGTGCTCTCCTGCCAGCCGTCCAGGCGCTCGTAGACCGGCTCGACCGCCATCTGGGCGCTGTGCGCCGCCGGCAGGTGGTGGATGACCTCGCCGCGATGGCGGTAGCCGGTGCAGACGAACAGCTCGTCCAGGCCGTCGAGCACGTCCAGCTTGGTGAGCGCGATGCCGTCGATGCCGCCGGTCTTGACCGCCTGGCGGACCAGCACGGCATCGAACCAGCCGCAGCGCCGCGGCCGGCCGGTGACGGTGCCAAACTCGCGCCCGCGCTCGCCCAGCAGCCGGCCGATGGCGTTGTCCTGCTCGGTCGGGAACGGGCCGGAGCCGACCCGCGTCGTGTATGCCTTGGTGATGCCCAGCACGAAGCCGGTGGCGCCCGGCCCGGTGCCGCTGCCGGTCGCCGCCTGCGCCGCCACGGTGTTGGAGGAGGTGACGAACGGGTAGGTGCCGTGGTCGATGTCGAGCATGGCGCCCTGGGCGCCCTCGAACAGGATCCGCCTGCCCTCGTGGCGCAGCGCGTCGAGCCGCTGCCAGACGACGGCGGCATAGGGCAGGATGCGGTCGGCCACGGCACGCAACCGGTCGAGCAGGTCGTCGCGGTCGGCCTCTGCCGCGCCCAGGCCGCGCAACAGGGCGTTGTGGTGGAGCAGCAGCCGGTCGAGCCGGTCGGCCAGCACGTCCGGGTCGGCCAGGTCGCACAGGCGGATGGCGCGGCGGGCGACCTTGTCCTCGTAGGCCGGGCCGATGCCGCGCCCGGTGGTGCCGATGCGGTTGCTGCCCGAGGCGGCCTCGCGGGCCCGGTCGACGGCGCCGTGGACGGGCAGGATCAGCGGCGCGTTCTCGGCCACCAGCAGGCTGCCGGGGCCGATCGCCACGCCCTGGCCGCGCACCGTGTCGATCTCGTCGAGCAGCGCCCACGGGTCGATGACCACGCCGTTGCCGATGATCGACAGCTTGCCGGACCGGACCACGCCGGAGGGCAGCAGGCTCAGCTTGAAGGTGCGGCCGTTGATGACCAGCGTGTGGCCGGCATTGTGGCCGCCCTGGAAGCGGACCACCACGTCGGCGCGGCTCGACAGCCAGTCGACGACCTTGCCCTTGCCCTCGTCGCCCCACTGGGCGCCGACCACGGTGACGTTGGTCATGGCAGATGCCTCCCGATGGCGCCCGGTTGCGGCCGGGCGGATGCGGCCGGCGCGACGGCCCCGGACCGGCGCTTCGATCTAGTCTAGCGAACGAACCGCGCCGTCGGCATAGACGAACGCGCAGCCCAGCCGACGCGCCTCCGCAACGGGGTCGGCCTCCGGCGCCAGCCCGGCCACGGCCACGCCATGGGCGGCGCGGACCTGCGCCGCTGCGTCCGGCGGTGTGCCGAACGGCAGGTAGACACGCGCCGCGGCCGGCGGCGGCGGCACCGCTTCCAGCACAGTGCCGACGAACAGGCTGAAACCGGTGGCCGGCTCGCCATCGCCGTCGGGGTCACCGGCGACGTAGTGCCCGCCACGGCCCAGCTCGCCGCGCCCGCCGCGGGCGAACACGCTGAAGCTGACGCCGCGGTGATACTCGAAGCCGCGGTGCTCGACCAGGTCGACAGTGGCGACCAGGTCCGGTACCGCCGCCGAGACCGCCGCCACCACCGTGCGCAGCCGTTCCAGCCGCGCCGCCGCCGTCGCCGGCAGGGCCAGCCCGGCGACCCGGTCCAGCGCCTCGCCGGCCGGGCCGCTGGCCTCCAGCAGGGTGCCCAGGGTCGCCGCCAGCCGGCCGCCCAGCGCCGCCACCTGGGCGGCGTCCTTGCGGTCCAGGGCGTGGCGCAGCGCCGCGGCGCGGCCGGCATCCAGGCCGTGGGCGGCGACCAGCGCCGGCACCAGCGTCGGAATGTTGAGGTCGATCGACAGGCGCCGCACGCCGACGGCGGCCAGCGCCTGCACCGCCAGCGTCGCCGCCTCGGCGTCGGCGGCCGGCTCGGGCGAGCCGATCAGCTCGGCGCCGACATGGGCGACCTGCCGCTCCGGGCGCAGCTGGCTGCCGCGCACCCGCAGCGCCTGCCCGGCATAGCACAGGCGCAGCGGCCGCGGCGCCGCCGCCAGCCGCGAGCGGGCGATGCGGGCGATCTGCGGAGTCGTGTCGGCGCGCACCGCCAGCACCCGCTGGCTGAGCGGGTCCATCAGCCGGAAGGTCTCGCCGGCCATGGCGGCGCCGACTCCGGACAGCAGCGAGTCCTCGAACTCGACCAGCGGCGGCTTGACGCGCTCGTAGCCATGGCGGCCGAGGACGGCCACCAGGCGCTCGACAATG
>CAZGMC010000095.1:0-16074 GCA_964526565.1 uncultured Mycobacteriaceae bacterium | reverse complement strand
CTGGAAGAACGCGTCGTGGCGCTGGACCCTGCGGGACGGCATGGCGACCTGTGACGCGGCAGACCGGAGCCGGGGCAAAGCGGTCGGCGGGGAACTGGCTGAGGCGGCCTAGGCGATGATCAGGATCGAGCCCAGGAACAGGGTGAACAGGGCGGTGGCAAAGGCGGCGCGGGTGGGGCTGACGCCCTGGACCACCCGGTACAGGGCGAACAGGCCGTTCAGCACCATGGCAATGCCCAGTCCGGCCAGCGGCAGGTACAGCACCTCCAAAGGCAGTGTCGCGGCCGGGCCGGCCGCCCCCCCCGGTCCCGCAGGGCCGTCCGGTTCCACGAACACATCCGGTGTGCCGACGCTGAGCAGGGCGATGCAGGGCAGTGCCGGGATGGCCAGCGGCAGCAGGTAGGCGGTGCAGCGGTACAGCGCGCCGATGTGGCCGGGGCCGCCGACGGCGCGGGCCATCATCCAGGTGATCAGGGTGATGCCGGCGTGGGCGACCAGGGCGATCAGCACGCCGGACAGCATGTTGCCACCGTAGAGAATGTAGCCGGGGAACTCTGCCACCGGAATGCCGTCCAGCGTGCCGCCCAGGGCCCGCTGGAAGGTCGCGGCCAGGATACCGTACAGCACGCCCGTGCCGAGGATGAACCCGGTCACCCACCAGCCGGCGCGCGGGCTCTCCAGCGCGTGGCGGAACGTGTCCTCGTCGGGGAAGATCAACTGGATGAGACGCATGGCGGTCGACGCACTATCCGCAGCCGGCGCTGCGAAGAGCGGGGCGGGCCATGGCCCGAACACCGCGATTGCGGCCGGCAGAAGCGACGACGGGGGGCCGCATGGCCCCCCGTCGCCGGGTCAAGGGTCAGGCTACTCCCGGCCGGTCGCGGTGGCAACGACGCGAGCCGGTTGCACCCCCTCCGGCTCGGCCGCAGCCGGGGTCGCAGCCGGGGTCGGGGTCGGGGTCGGGACGGCCTCGGCGGTGGTCTCCGTGGCCGGCGCCGCCGGCTCGGCCGCGGCCGTCTCCAGCGCCTCAAACGCCGGGTCGGGTGTGGCCGACCAGATCATCAGCGCCAGGGCGATGGCCGCGCAGCCGAGCGGGAACGCCTTGCCGTTGTAGCGGCGCGGGTCGTAGTCCCGCCAGCCGTGGATGCGGTCGATCTCGCGCAGGATCGCCTCGTTCTTCTCGCCGCCGGTCAGCATGCTGACGACGACGACGGCGAACCAGCCGGCCGCGGCGCTGAAGATCGCCGTGACCAGGTAGCCGAGGGGGCCGAGCTGGATCAGCTCCACGCCCAGCAGGCTGCCCTTGGTCCACCACAGGGCGATCGACAGGAAGCCGCCGACGACCATGCCGGCGATGGCCCCGGCCTTGTTGGCGCCCTTCCACCAGATGCCCAGGATCAGCACCGGGGTGAAGGTGGACGAGGCCACGACGAACGCCCAGATCACGCTGGTCAGCAGGAACTCCGGCGGATTGAGCGCCAGCATGATGGTGACGATGCCGCCGAACGCGGTGAAGAAGTAGCCGGCCTTGACCCGGTTCCGGTCCTTGGCGTTCGGCACGACGGTGGTGTAGATGTCGCTGCCGATGCCGGTGCCGATCACCATCAGCAGGCCGCCGATGGTCGACATGCCGGCGGCCAGCGCGCCGGCGACGGGCAGGGCCGCGATCCACGACGGCGTGAACGCCTGGCTCATGACCACGACCAGCAGGTCGGCCTCGGCCCGCTCCACCTGCAGGCCCATCTGGTTCTGCAGCACGTTGATCGAATACAGCTTCGCGGCGAAGCCGATCGCAAACGTGGTGAAGAACACCAGGCCGATGAAGGCGATGCCCCACAGCGTGGACATCTTCGCGTCGCGCACCGACGGTGCGGTGAAGTACCGCATCGCGATGTGCGGCAGGCCCATGGTGCCGAAGGCAATCGACAGCATGATCGCGGTGTAGAACTTCGGCGTCAGCGGCAATGTGCCGTTGGCGGTACTGAAGGGATCGAAGTAGGACGGCAGCGCCTCCATCATCTGCGGCACCAGGCTGCCATAGCCGAATGGCGGGAACAGCGCGACCCATCCGGCATCCATCCGCCACAGAATGATCGCCGCGGGGATGAACAGGGCGATGAACATGATGATGGCCTGAAGGCTCTGGTTGTAGCTCAGGCCGTACATGCCACCGATCGTCACATAGGTCGTCACCACCAGACCGCCGACGATCAGACCGGTGGTGTAGTCCCAGTGGAACATCACCTGGAAGACGTTGCCGACGCCCTTCATCTGGCCGATCAGGTAGAGCTGGGCCAGCAGGATCATGCACAGCACGGCGATGACCTTGGCCAGCGGGCCGAACCGGTCGCCAATGAACTGCATGCTGGTAAACTTGCCCCAGCGGCGCAGCGACGGCGCGATGGCGATCGAGATCATCACGAACCCGCCGATGAAGCTCATGGTGATCGCCACCATGAAGTACTGGATGCTCCACAGCAGTGCCGTGAAGCCCAGGAACGTGGCCAGGCTCATGTAGTTGGAGGTCATCGCCAGGCCGTTGGACAGGCCGCCGACCTTGCGGCCCGCGGCGAAATAGTCCTCGCTGGTGGCGACACGGCGCTTGCTTATCCAGCCGACGTACAGGAACACCACGACCATGGCGACGGTATAGATGATGCCCAGCAGCGACATCATCTCGTCGGGAACGAACTGATAGGACTGGAGCTCTTCCTGCTGACCCTGCGCCAGGGCCGATGCCGGCACGAGGGCCAGGGCGGCGGCGGCGGCCAGCCATGCAAACGCGGTCATTCGGCACCTCCCGTCGGCGCCTTCGCGGCGGCCATGCGCTCCCGCTCCCGCTCCCGCTCCTCCAGAACGGCGAACGGGGCGGACTCGGCGATCTCGTCGTCGACCTTCTCGCTGACCTGGATGTAGATCCAGTACAGGGGGACCACCACCAGCCAGCCGACCACGATCGTCAGCAGGTAATGGGCCGGAAAGCCGAAGATGGTCATCGTCCCTGTGGCGAGTGCCTCTTCAATGGTCTCTCGGAAGATGAAGTACAGAGGAAAGATATGCGTGAGCAGCGTCACGACCGCAAAGGCGATCAGCGCCACCCAGCATTCCTTTTTGTAAGCTTTGTTCATCGGCGTTCGCTCCCGATTATCGTGAATTGCAATGGGGATGGGCCGACCCTGCCCGCCTGGAGCCGGCGTGCCCGGGGCATTCCCGGCGGTCGGCACTGCCCATACGTCCCTGACGACACACCCGCGTCCCTGGAATGCCGTCAGCCGCGTCCTGCCCGTGCGGCTCCGCACGGGCAGGCCGAGCGTTACCACGGTGAGAACGGCAGACAACCGCATTCAAGCCTTGACGGTCTTCCGGATGAGTTGAGGCAGCGCAGATCCGGCACCGCCAATGATCTGATTGATCTGGATGCTTGACGGGACCAGATTGGACAAAATATTTCCTTATTGTCAGAAAATTTGTTATAAGATGCACGCCACGAACAGGTTTGGCGCAATCATATCATATCAAGGGAGTTCCGTCCCGGCGCCGGCACCGGGCCGACCCGCATCGGGCGAGGCCGGATGCGGTGTTCTGTCGCACCGACTCGGGACAACAGCCCGGCGCAGGTTTTGCTGCAGCCGTTCAGCACGCCCCGTCGCGGCCAGCCCAGCCTGAACAGGACTTTCTGACGCGATCAGGTCCTGCCGTTTCCCTGGCGGTCCCGCGGTGCCGCGGCGCGGCGCAGGCGGTCGTTGATGGCGGCGCCCAGGCCGCTGTCGGGGATCGGGGCGACGGCGATGCCGGTCACGTCGTCGCGGTCGAGCGCGCGCAGCATGGCGAACAGGTTGGCCGCCGCCTCGGCCAGGTCGCCGCTCTCGCTCAGGTTCAGGATCGCGGTGCCGCGGCGCGGGTCGCGGCCGAAGGTGAGCAGCGCCTCGCCGGGCCGGCGGCCGTGCGCCTCCAGCCGCACCGGCGCCCGCGGCGCATAGTGGCTGGCCAGCTGTCCGGGGGCACGCGGTGCCGCCGCGCCGCCCTCCGGTACCGCGACCGGGCCGATCAGCGCCTCGAGATCCTCCCGCGTGATCCCGCCGGGGCGCAGCAGGGCCGGCACGTCGCCGGTCAGGTCGAGCACCGTCGATTCGACGCCGACCGGACAGCGCCCCGCGGCGACGAGCAGCGGGATGCGCCCGTCCAGCTCGGCCAGCACGTGCTGCGGCGTCGTCGGCGAGAGGTGGCCGGAGCGGTTGGCGCTGGGTGCGGCCACCGGCAGCCCGCCCGCGGCCAGCAGCCGCCGCGCCGCCGGGTGGCCCGGCACTCGCACCGCCACAGTGTCGAGCCCGGCACTGACCAGCAGCGACAGGCCCGCCTCGGGCCGGCGCGGCAGGACCAGGGTCAGCGGCCCCGGCCACAGCGTCTCGGCCAGGACGTGCGCCCGCTCGTCGAAGCGGGCCACCGCCTCGGCCGCGCCGGTGTCGGGCAGATGCACGATCAACGGGTTGAAGCGCGGCCGGTCCTTGACCGAAAACAGGCCGGCGACCGCGCGGTCGTTGCCGGCGTCGGCCCCCAGGCCGTACACGGTCTCGGTCGGGAAGGCGACCAGCCGGCCGGCGCGCAGCGCCGCGGCGGCGCGGGCAATGCCGGCCGGGCCGTCGTCGACGATCTCGGTCTTCTCTGCCATCACGGGGTTCCATAGCGTGCCCATGCCGCAGCACCAACCCCCGCGTCGCCGGGCAAGGAACTTGCGCATGCGGTGCCGCGCTCGGCACAATGGTAAGGTTTACAGGGGGAGGACCAATGGCGGGTACGGTCATCACCGTGGCGCAGCAGAAGGGCGGCGCCGGCAAGACGACGCTGGTGGCGCACCTGGCCGTCGCCATCCAGCAGCTCGGCCGCACAGTCGGTCTCCTGGACATCGACCCGCAGGGCAGCCTCAGCCACTGGCATGCGACCAGGGCCAAGCAGTCGAGCGAGACCGGCCTGACCCATGTCCACATCGCCGGCTGGCGCACCGCCCACGAGGTGGAGCGGCTGGCGCGCAGCCACGACATCGTGCTCATCGACAGCCCGCCGCACGCCGAGACCGAGGCGCGCATTGCCGTGCGCGCCGCCCGGCTGGTGCTGGTGCCGATCCAGCCCAGCCCGATGGACCTGTGGGCGACCCGGCCGACCCTGGAGCTGGCGCTCCAGGAGAAGAAGCAGGTGCTCCTGGTGCTCAACCGGGTGCCGCCGCGCGGCAAGGTGGCCGAGGAGATCATTGCGGAGATCGCCGCGCTGGGCGCCGAGCTGGCCGACGCCCGTCTCGGCAACCGCATCGGCTATGCCGGCGCCCTGCTCCGCGGCCGCAGCGTCACCGACGACGCCCGGCCGACGGTGGCGGCGCGCGAGGTCCAGGCGCTGGCGCGCGAGGTCCTGGTGCGCTGCGGCGGGTGATCCGTCGATTCGCGATTGCGCCGGAGGGGCGGCTGCCGTACGGAAACGCGCATGGCCAACCGGCAGTACCATGACCCGGGCCGTCACCGGACCCCGGCCGCCACGCACCGAGGGAGGCTGCGCGCCATGGAGTCGCCCACCGTCAAGCTGGTCGACGGTTTTCTCGCCGCCTGTCGCCGCATCCTCTCGGACAGGACGATCCGCGCCACCGACCGCATCGCGGCGGCCGTCGGCAGCTACGGCATCTACGTGCTGACGGCCATCCTGGTCGTGCTGCTGGTGGTCGGGGCGATCCGCACCAACAGCCTCCAGGTGTTCATCGTGGCGCTGGTCATCGTGCCGATCGGCATCGTCCTGAACTATATTGGCGTCAAGATGATCTCGACGGTCGACCGGCTGGTGGCGGCCAGCCGCACCGAGCTGACTTCGGCCGGCTTCCTGGACATCTTCGCCCTGATCCACGTGCTGCTGGCGACGCTGGTGCCGCTCGGCGGGCTGGTCGCCGCGATCGCCGGCGGCGTCCTGCAGCCGCTGCTGGTCGGGCTGTTCTTCCTGGTGTTCTCCGGCTACAGCGCGGCGGTGGCGCTCAACCCTGCGGTGATCAACGTCCACGTCTCGCGGGCCGCCAGCATCGGCCAGGAGGCGGTCGGCCTGATCACGTTCTGCATGAAGGGGCTGTACAAGTTCACGCCGATCGGCTTCGGCGTCGGCATCGTGATGGCCTGCGTGCAGGCGATCGCCGTCCTGTTCGACGTGATCGGCAACCAGTACCTGGGCGAGGCCACGGTGCTGGGGTCCGGCACCATCATCATCGGCAGCGCCGGGTTCGCCGTACTGCTGCCATTCATCGGCTACGTCGTGTTCACGACGTTCTACCTGTTCATCGACCTGTACCGGTCGATCTTCCTGATCGCCCAGGTCGCCAGCACCTACCGCCGGCAGGAACCGCCGCCGGCCCATCCCGGCCAGGCGGCCGGACCCGGTGCGCCGCCGCCGCGCCCGGCACGTCCGCCGATACCGCCGCGCTAGGGCTACCGCGCCAGGGCTACCGGGGGGCACCCTGCCATTTGCCGAAGCCGACGAAGTAGGGGTTCTCGAACTCGCGCTTGCCGTAGCGCAGCGTCTCGCCGTCGACGGTCCTGACGCTGCCGCCGGCGGCGCGCAGCACGGCATCGCCGGCCGCCGTGTCCCATTCCATGGTGCGGCCGAACCGCGGGTAGAGGTCGGCCTCCCCGGTGGCCAGCAGGCAGAACTTGAGCGAGCTGCCGATGCGCCGTTCCGCCACCACACGGTAGCGGTCCAGGTGGTCCGCCAGGGCGTCCTGGTCGCCGTGGCGGCGGCTGGCGACGACGACGATGCCGTCGTCGGGCGGCGTGCGGGCGGCAATCGGCCGCGACGGCGCGTTGCCCTCGGCCAGCCGGGCGCCCTGGCCGACGATGCCGGAGTAGGTCAGCCCCAGCGCCGGGGCGTGGACGACGCCCAGCACCGGCAGGCCGTTCTCGATCAGCGCGATGTTGACGGTGAACTCGCCGTTGCCGCCCAGGAACTCGCGGGTGCCGTCCAGCGGGTCGACCAGCCAGAACGTGCCGTCCCCTATGTCCGGCACCTCGCCGGCGGCGACCGCCTCCTCGGCGACCACCGGCACGGCCGGGGTCAGCTCGGCCAGCCGCGCCAGGATGACCGCCTCGGCGGCGTGGTCGGCGGCGGTGACCGGGCTGCCGTCGACCTTCTCCCTGGCCTCCTCCCGGCCGGAGCCATAGTAGCGGAGCGTCGCCGCCCCGGCCTCGATGGCGAGGCGGACCAGCTGCGGCATCAGGTCGACATAGAGCGGTACCATGGCCGTCACTCCGCGGCAGCCCGCGTACGGGCGCGATGCAGGATGTCCCAGATGCGGGCCGGCGTCGCCGGCATGTCGACGTGCTCGACACCGTAGCGGTCGAGCGCGTCGACCACTGCGTTGATCGCCGCCGGCGGCGCGCCGACCGCCCCGGCCTCACCGGCGCCCTTGATGCCGAGCGGGTTGGTCCGGCACGGCACCTCGTTGAACCGCACGGTGAGAAACGGCAGCGAGCGCGCGTGCGGCAGGGCATAGTCCATGAACGAGGCGGACAGCAACTGGCCACTGTCGGGATCGAACACGACGTGCTCCAGCAGTGCCTGGCCCAGCCCCTGGGCGACGCCGCCATGGATCTGTCCGGTCAGCAGCAGCGGGTTGAACACACGGCCCATGTCGTCGACGACGGTGTAGGCGACGACCTCGGTGTGGCCGGTATCCGGGTCGATCTCCACCTCGCACACGTGGACGCCGTTGGGATAGGTGTTGGCGGCCGGCTTGTAGAAGCCGGTCTCGGCGAAGGCGGTCTCGTCCTCGGCGGCCGCCGCGACCTCGGCCAGAGTCAGCGCCCGGTCGGTGCCGACGATGACGAAGCGGTCGTCCTCCCAGGCGACGTCGGCGGCCGCCGCCTCAAGCAGGTCGGCAGCCCGCACCCGCGCCGCCTCGCGCACCTTGAGCGCCGCCTCGGCCAGCCCGACGCCGCCGACGAGCAGCGAGCGCGAGCCGCCGGTGCCCTCGCCGGTGGCGATGCGGTCGGTGTCGCCCTGGACCACGTCGATCCGGTCTGGTGCCACGCCCAGGTGCTCGGCGACGACCTGCTTGTAGGCGGTCTCATGCCCCTGGCCGTTGGACTGGGTGCCGATCAAGACCGTGACGCGGCCGTCGCGGGCGACGCGCAGCGTCGGCGACTCGGTGCCGAACCCGGCGCTGGCCTCGACATAGGCCGACAGGCCGATGCCGCGCAGCCGCCCGATCGCCTCGGCGGCCCGGCGCCGCGCCGGGAAACCGTCCGCATCGGCCAGGGCCAGCGCGTCGTCCAGGTTGCAGGCGAACTCGCCGCTGTCATAGGTCAGGCCGGTGGCGGTGCGGTACGGCATGGCCTCGGGCGGGATGAAATTGCGCCGCCGGATCTCGGCCGGCGACAGGTCCAGCCGCCGCGCCGCCAGGTCGGCCATGCGTTCGACCAGATAGGCCGCTTCGGGCCGGCCGGCGCCGCGATAGGCGTCGACCGGCTGGGTATTGGTGTAGACGCCGCGCACCCGCGCATGGACGGCCTCCATCCGGTACAGGCCACAGAGCATCCGGTTGCCGGCGGCGGTGGCGATGAACGGGCCGAAATTCGACAGATAGGCGCCCAGGTTGGCAACGGTGTCCACCTTCAGCGCCAGGAACCGGCCGTCGGCATCCAGCGCCAGTTCGGCGCGGCTGACGGCGTCGCGGCCGTGGTCGTCGCTGACGAATGCCTCGGTCCGCTCGGCCGTCCACTTGACCGGACGGCCCAGGCGGCGCGCGGCGTACAGCGTCGCGACATATTCGGGATACAGGAAGATCTTCATGCCGAAGCCGCCGCCCACGTCCGGGCAGATCACGTGGAAGCGATCGGGCGGCAGGCGGAAGACGGCCTCGGCCAGCATGTCACGCAGGTCGTGCACGCCCTGGCACGAGACATGGAGGGTGAAGCGGCCGGTGTCGGTGTCGTAGGCGGCCAGGCAGGCCCGATCCTCCATCGGGCAGGCGACGACCCGGTTGTTGACCAGGTCGAGGCTGATGACGTGCGCCGCCCTGGCGAAGGCCGCCGCCACTGCGCCGGCGTCGCCCAGCTCCCAGTCGAACGCCTGGTTGCCGGGCGCCTCGTCCCAGATCTGCGGCGCACCGTCGGCCAGCGCCGCGACCGGGTCGGTCACCACCGGCAGCGGCTCGTAGTCCACGTCGATCAGCTCGGCGGCGTCCATGGCCCGGTCGGCCGTGTCGGCGACGACCAGCGCCACCGGATCGCCGACGTGGCGGACACGCCCCTGGGCCAGGGCCGGCCGCGGCGTGGCCGGCTGGCGGCTGCCGTCGCGGTTGCGCACCCGGCCGGGGCAGGGGATCGTGCCGATGCCGTCGGCAGCCAGGTCGGCGCCGGTGACGATGCCGACCACGCCCGGTGCCGCCGCCGCGGCCGCGGTGTCGAGCCGGCGGATCGCGGCATGGGCCAGCGGCGCCCGCAGGAACCAGCCACAGGCCTGGCCGGGCAGGTCGATGTCGTCGAGGTAGCGGCCGTGGCCGGTGACGAAGCGCCGGTCCTCGCTGCGCCGCACCGCCTGGCCGATGCCGAACTTCTTCACGCGTGCCCCTTGCCCGTGCTTCAGTCCGCTGCCGAGACGGCAGCGCCTCGCTAACATTGCCGCCGGGTGCCGGCCCGTCAATGCCGGCTGCCCGGCCGAGGGCCACCGCCATGGCGCCATGTTCTCAGTTCGTTTAATAAGGGGGCCGGCAGGGCGTCCTTATTGAACGAAACGGCCCGAATCGAGAATAAGGACGCCTCGGTTGTGGCTTCGGCCACGGCGCACAATGCGGAGTCTTCCCTTTGCCCGGCCGGGTTCGGTAGACGATCTCATGCCTCTGATCCGTGCCATTGCCACCGTCGGCGGGCTGACCATGGTCAGCCGGGTGGCCGGGTTCGTCCGCGACGTGCTGACCGCGGCCATCCTCGGCGCCGGGCCGGTGGCCGACGCGTTCTTCGTGGCGCTGAAGCTGCCCAACCTGTTCCGCCGGCTGTTCGCCGAGGGCGCCTTCAGCGTCGCCTTCGTGCCGCTGTTCTCGGCCGAGCTGGAGCGGCGCGGCCGGCCGGCAGCCAGGGCCTTCGCCGAGGAGGCGCTGGCCGCCATGGTCGGCGTGCTGGTGCCGCTGACGGTGGCGGCGGTGGTGGCCATGCCGTTCATCGTGCCGGTGATCGCGCCGGGCTTCGTCGACCAGCCGGACAAGTTCGACCCGGCCGTCGAGTTCGCCCGCATCACCTTCCCCTACCTGATGATGATGTCACTGGTGGCGCTGATGGGCGGGGTGCTGAACTCCGTCGACCGGTTCGCCCCGTTCGCCGCCGCGCCGATCCTGTTCAACGCCACGCTGATCGCGGCGCTGCTGTGCCTGACGCCGTACGTGGCGACGCCGGGCCACGCGCTGTCCTACGGCGTCGCCGCGGCCGGCGCCCTGCAGCTGCTGATGCTGGCCGAGGCGTGCCGGCGGGCCGGCTATGCGCTGCGCCTGCCGCGGCCGCGCTTCACGCCGCGCATCGTCCGGCTGCTGCGCCTGATGGGGCCGGGGGCGATCGGCGCCGGCGTCATGCAGATCAACATCTTCATCGACATCCTGCTGGCCTCGCTGCTGCCGACCGGGGCGATCAGTTACCTGTATTATGCCGACCGCCTGTACCAGCTGCCGCTCGGCGTGATCGGCATCGCCATCGGCACGGCGGTGCTGCCGCTGCTGTCGCGGCAGGTGACGGCGGGCGGCGCCGACGGCAGCAACCATGCCGCCATGGCCACCCAGAACCGGGCGATCGAGTTCGGGCTGCTGCTGGCGCTGCCGGCGGCCATGGCGCTGATCGTGGTGCCGGCGCCGATCGTGACGGTACTGTTCGAGCGCGGCGCCTTCGGCCCCGGCGAGACCGTGGCCACGGCCTGGGCGGTGGCCGCCTATGCCGTCGGCATCCCCGCCTACATCCTGGTCAAGGTGCTGTCCACGGTGTACTTCGCGCGGCAGGACACGGCCAGCCCGGTGCGGGTGGCGGTGGTCTGCACCGCCGCCAATGTGGCGCTGAGCCTGTCGCTGATCTGGTGGATCGGCCATGTCGGCATCGCGCTGGCGACCGGCCTGACCGCCTGGCTCAACGCCGGCCTGCTGGCGCGCGGCCTGCGCCGCCGCGGCTTCCTGGTGCTCGACCCGCGCCTGCGCACCCGCCTGCCGCGGCTGCTGGCGGCCACCGCCGGATTCGGCGTGGTGCTGTGGGGCATCGCCGCCGCCCTGGCCGAGCCCCTGGCCGGGCACCTGCCGGTCGCCGCCGCCGCCCTGGTCCTGCTGATTGCTGCCGGCGCGACGGTCTATTTCGGCCTGGTGCACCTGATCGGCGCCGCCCGCCTGGGCGACATGGTCCGGCTGCTCCGCCGCCGCGCGGCGTGAGAGGCAGCGGCCGGGCGAGGGCGGCGATCCGTTGCGTGATCCCGGATCGCTTCAGGATTTCCGTCTTGACAAGAATGATTTTCATGTTCACCATTTTGAATCTCCACTGCCGCAAGGATCGGTCTTGTGTTTCGACGGCGCGGGTGGATGACGGGAAATGTCGCGTCCGGCAATCATGAAACTCGCGGGAATTGCGATTTTCGTCGTGGCCTCGCCGAAAGACCACGAGAAAGTGCTGGGCTTTTTGACGGTAACGCCCTGATACTGGTGGGGTAGAGGCTCCAAGGTTCGCGGCCATGGACGGATACCCTGCGCCGGCAAACGTTCTCAAGGCGTCTTCCACAGCGTCGTCATCCGGCCAGGCTGTGGCGGAGGTCCATGCGGCGATCGGCGGTGCCGACAGCAGCTGCGTGGTGTTCTTCTGTTCCGCCGATCATGACCTGCCGGCGGTCGCCGCGGCCATGGCGGACGCGTTCGCCGACACCCTGGTGATCGGCTGCAGCACCGCCGGCGAGATCACCCCGCACGGCTATGGTCGCGGCTGTCTGACCGCGATCGCCCTGCCCCGCCGGCACTTTGCCGCCGTCGCCGCGCCGATCGCCAACCTGTCGTCGTTCGACCTGCTGCAGGGACATCCGATGGTGGCGGAGGCGCGGGCCCGGCTGGAACGCACCGCCGCCTTCCCGGTCGAGGGCAACAGCTTCGCCCTGCTGCTGATCGACGGCCTGTCGCGCCGCGAGGAATGGGTGGTCAGCGCCCTGTCGCTGGCGCTGGACGACATGCCGCTGTTCGGCGGCTCGGCCGGGGACCAGCTGCGCTTCAGCCGCACCCACGTGTACTTCGACGGCGCCTTCCACACCGATGCGGCGGTGCTGCTGCTGGTCGCCACCGGCTGCCCGTTCACTGTGTTCCGCACCGAGCATTTCGTCAGCACCGATCGCAAGATGGTGGTGACCGGCGCCGAGCCCACGGCGCGCATCGTCACCGAGATCAACGGCGAACCGGCGGGGTTGGAGTATGCCCGCATGGTCGGCCTCGACGTCGGCCGCCTGACGCCGATGATCTTCGCCGCCTATCCGGTCGTCGTGCGGGTCGGCGGCGTCTACTACGTCCGCTCGATCCAGAAGGTCAACAAGGACGGCAGCCTGACCTTCTTCTGCGCCATCGACGAGGGCATCGTGCTGACGGTGGCCCAGGGCATCGACATCGTCGACAACCTGGACGCGACCATGGCCGACATCCGCCGCCAGATCGGCCCGCCGCAGATCATCATCGCCTGCGACTGCATCCTGCGCCGCCTGGAGGTCGAGCGGAAACGCCTTGTCGGCCCGGTGTCGGCGCTGCTGGCCGCCAACAACGTGGTCGGCTTCAACACCTATGGAGAGCAGTACAATGCCATGCACGTCAACCAGACGCTGACCGGCGTGGCCATCGGGTCGCCCCACGGCTTTGATGCCTGAAGGCGCCGGCGATGGCCGCCGACGCGTCTTCGTCGCGGACATCGGCCCGGTCCGATCCGGTCGGCGCAGCCGAGGATCGTCCCGCCGCGCTGGAGCGCGAGAATGCCCGGCTGCGCAAGATCAACGCCGTGCTGATGGACCGGGTGGAGCGCAGCATGGACGTGCAGGGCTCCGCCTTCTCGTTGTTCCAGACCTCGGTCACGCTGGGCCAGATCGTCCGCGACCGCACCACCGATCTCAGCAACGCCCTGACCGCCCTGGCCGCGACAAACCGCGAGCTGCAGGCGCTGAACGAGCAGCTGCAGCAGGAGAATGCGGACCGCCGCGCCGCCGAGGCGGCCATGCAGGAGGCCAAGACCGAGGCCGAGCGGGCCAACCTGTCGAAGACCAAGTTCCTGGCCGCCATCAGCCATGACCTGCTGCAGCCGCTGAACGCCGCCCGGCTGTTCGTCGCGGCGCTGCTGGAAGGGCGGGTGGCGCCGCGCAACCGCGGGCTGGCGACCAACATCGGCAGCGCGCTCGAAGGCGTCGACGGCCTGCTCAACGCGCTTCTGGAAATGTCCAAGCTGGATGCCGGCATCGTCCGGGCCGACATCCGCTCGTTCAGCGCCCATGCGCTGCTTTCGGAGCTGGCCGAAGAGCATGCCGGCGTGGCCCGGGCCCGCCGCCTGCAGTTCCGGTGCGTCCCCCGCACCGCCACGCTGCGCAGCGACCCGCAGCTGCTCAGCCGCATCATCCGCAACTTTCTGGGCAATGCGATCCGCTACACGCCGGCCGGCCGGGTCCTGCTCGGCGGCCGGCGCGCCGGCGATGTCCTGCGGATCGGTGTCTGGGATACCGGGCCGGGCATTCCCGACGACAAGCTCGGCGTGATCTTCGAGGAGTTCCAGCAGGCCGGCCCGCCGCCGCCGGACCGCGAGAAGGGCCTGGGGTTGGGCCTGGCCATCGTCGACCGGATCGCCGGCATCCTGCAGCACCCCGTCCACGTCCGCTCACGGCTCGGCCGCGGCACCGTCTTCGCCGTCGACGTGCCCCTGGACCTGACACCGGGCGGCCGGGCGCCGGTCCTGCAGGCCGCCGCTGCGGCCCTGCCGGGGGCCAGCCTGGCCGGCGTGCGCGTCCTGGTGATCGACGACGACCCGCGGATCGTGGCCGGCATGGAAACACTGCTCGGTGCCTGGGGCTGCCGGGCGGTGACGGCGACGGACCCGGCCGAGGCGATCGCCCGCACGCGGGCCTGGTCCGGGGGCATCGACCTGATCATCGCCGACTATCACCTGGCCGAAGGCCCGGTCGGCCTCGACGCCCTGGAGGCCGTCCAGGCCCTGCTGCCGATCAGGGTGCCGGCCATGCTGATCACCGCCGACCGGTCCGCAGCCCTGCGCCAGGACGTCTGCCGGCGCGGCTATGGCATGCTCAACAAGCCGGTCAAGCCGGCGCCGCTGCGCGCGATCATCACCCACCTGCTCACGAAGAGGGATCACCGTCGCCGGGAAGGCGCAGGCTCCTGAAGTCGATGCCCCGCGAGGCAACGATCGCGTTGGCCCGGCTGCGCACGTTCAGCTTGCGCAGGATGGCCGAGACGTGGGCCTTCACGGTCGGCTCGGCGAGGCACAGGGCACGGGCAATCTGCTTGTTCGACTCGCCGCGGACCAGGCGTTCCAGCACCAGCAGCTGCTTGCGCGTCAGGCTGGCCAGCGCATCCTGGGGCACCCTGGCCGCCGGATCGGGCTCGGCTGCCGACCCGGCATCGAATTGCCGCATGACCTCGGGCGGCAGGTAGATGCCCCCGGCCAGGACCTGGAGCAGGGCCTGGACCATGACACTGCGCGGCGACGTCTTGGTGATGTAGCCGATCGCGCCGTGGCCGATCGCCTCCAGCACGGCGGCCCGCTCGGTGGTGGCCGACACGACCACGATCGGCACGGCCGGCACCTCGTGCCGCAGCGTGGCCAGCCCGGCGACGCCGTTCATGCCCGGCATGATCAGGTCGAGCAGGATGAGGTCGAAGTCGGGGTTGGCGCGGGTCGCCGCCACCGCCTCCTGCAGGCTGCACGCTTCCATGCAGCGGTGCTCACGGCAGATCTGTCTCACCACGTCGATCAGGGCTTCCCGGAACAGCGGATGATCGTCCGCGATCAGGACGTCGAGCCGGTCAAGCATGGAGAACATCACCGCGACGCCCGCACCCGCACGGGTGCGTTGTGAAACCATCTGCAGGTGACGGTACAGCCGCCAATTCCCCCGTTACCGTACTCCCGTCGTCGCGGTCACGCAATCTTTGGGGCGACGGCTCGTCCCCCGCTGCCGGACGCGCGGCGCGGGGACCAACAGCAGTTGCATGCCGGCGCGCAGTTCGGGCTGACTGACCCACCGATACGCAGGTATCGAGTCCAAAGTGTCGGTGGCGTATGCATCCCAAAACACGTCGTCGGGCTGATGGCCATGCAGGTGCCGTTTTGTTACGCTGTGCCCAATAATTCGGCCATGAACTTGCCAAACACAGCGGAGGAGCGACGCCATGCTGCACCAGGCCCTGGAAACCATCGCCAGCAAGATAACGTTGCGCAAGCGGTACGACAACTTCATCGGTGGCGGCTGGGTCGCGCCCAAGACCGGCGAGTATTTCACCAACCTCAGCCCCGTCACCGGCAAGCCGCTGTGCGAGATCGCCCGTTCGACCGCCGCGGACGTCGAGGCGGCGCTTGATGCGGCCCATGCGGCCAAGGACGCCTGGGGCCGCACCTCGGCGGCGCAGCGTGCCGTGATCCTCAACCGGATCGCCGACCGGATCGAAGAGCACCTGTCGATGCTGGCGCTGGTCGAGACGCTGGACAACGGCAAGCCGGTGCGCGAGACGACCGCCGCCGACCTGCCCCTGGCCGTCGACCACTTCCGCTATTTCGCCGGCTGCGTCCGCGCCCAGGAGGGCGGCATCAGCGAGATCGACGAGAACACGATCGCCTATCACTTCCATGAGCCGCTGGGCGTGGTCGCCCAGATCATCCCGTGGAACTTCCCGCTGCTGATGGCGACGTGGAAGCTGGCGCCGGCGCTGGCGGCGGGCAACTGCGTCGTGCTGAAGCCGGCCGAGCAGACGCCGATGAGCATCATGGTGCTGGCCGAGCTGATCGCCGACCTGCTGCCGCCGGGCGTGCTCAACATTGTCAACGGGTTCGGCGTCGAGGCCGGCAAGCC
>CAZGMC010000094.1:6989-16695 GCA_964526565.1 uncultured Mycobacteriaceae bacterium | reverse complement strand
GGCGGCCGGAGCGGCGGCCGCGTCCGTCCCCTCGGCCGGGGCGGCCTGCTCGTTCGGGGCTGCCTCCAGGCGCAGCCCGCGCCCGGCCAGCCACTCCCCGAACGCCGCCTCCTGGTCGCGCACCGCCAGCTGGGCGGGGTCGACAAGGTCGCGCAGCGCCGTTTCGGCCTCGGCGACGCGCGCCTCGATCCGGTCGGCTTCGCGGGCGATGGCGGCGAGGTCGCCATTGTGCGCCTGAAACTCGGTGTCGGCCGCCTCGAAGGCGGCGATCAGGGCCGGCCCGTCGAGGATCTGCAGGTCCTCGACGAACACCGTCCATTCCTGTTCGCGCTGCAGGGCGCGGCGATGGCCGGCCAGCGCCAGGCGTGACGCCACCAGATCGCTGCGGGCGGCGGCGAGCTCTTCGTTCAGGGCGTCGAGACGGTCGGCGAGGCCGGTCTCGGCATTGGCCAGGCTGGCCCGGGCCTCGCGCAGCCGCTCCAGCCGCTCGGCGTAGCGGCGACCACTCGCCTCGTCCGGCAGCCGGCTGCCTTCGGTTTCGGCGCGCTCCTGCAGCAGTTCGGCCAGCACGTCGAGCGACATCGCCTGTTCGAGGGCCAGCGGCATCTGGTTGCGAATGGCCGCGACGACCTCGGATGCTCCGGTGAGCGCACCTTCGACCCTCTCAAGGGCGTCCAGTCGCGCCCGCCGGTACGCGGCAACGCTCTCTGCCAGCGCCACCGCCCGCTGCGCCTGATCCAGCGTGGCCAGCAGGCCGGCGGCCGCAGCCCCCTCCTCGGCGACGGCCGCCTCGGGCGGGACGAGCCCGTCCAGGGCGGCGGTGGCCCGATCCACCGCGCGCATGCGCGCCTCGCTCTGCGCCAGCTGGCCGGACAGGTCGGAATAGAGCGACTCGAAGTCCGCCACCCGGCTGCTGAACGCGGCGATCAGCTGGCCCAGCGGCTGGTCCTGCAGCGACAGGCGCAGATTGGCCCGCGTCGTAGACTCTTCCAGCCAGAGCTGCGCCCTGGCGATCTCCGCATCGTCTCCCTCCGTCCCGGCCACGACCGCCGCCCGGTCCTCCCGGCCGCGCTCGATTTCCAGCTCGGTCCGCCGGCCAAGGCGCTGCCAATGGCCGGCGTCGGCACGCAGTTCGACATGATCGGTTTCCGCCGGCACGTCCCCGAGGATGTCGTCGACGACCGCCGCCTCGATCTCACCGTCGACGCGCCGGCGGTTGACCGAATCGGCCATCGGCATGAGCGCCTCGGCGGCGTCGGCCAGCAGGTCCGTCTCGTGCGCCAGCCGCAGCGTCAGCGTGCGGTATTCGGACAGGCGCGCCTCGCGCTCGTCGAGCAGGGCGGCGATGCTCTCGGCCGCGGCCTGCCGCCGCGTCCAGGTGTCCATCAGGGCCTGGGCGGCGGGCAGGTCGGTCGGCGGCTGGTCCATGGCCGGCCGGTCCGGCAGGGCGGTGGCGCGGCGCTCGACCGCCAGCCGCTCCAGCTCGGCCTCGAGCTGCCGCGCCCGGTCCAGCAGGGGCGCACGCTCGGCCCGCAGGTCAAGGAACAGGGTGGCGGCGCCCTCCGCCTCGGCCAGCAGCCGCTCGGTGGGGATGTCGGCCAGCGGGTCGGGTCCGGCTGCGGCTGCCTCCTCCACCGCTTCGGCCGGTTCGGCCGGCTGGGCATGGAGCGTCGGCGACCACGCCATGATGGACACCGGCAACGCCAACGAAAGCACAACGGAGACGGCGATCCTGATCATGAGCGAACCAGTCCTGGCAGCAGGGGTCGATCGACCCGATCGGCGGGATTTGCGTGTCGCACCAACGCTTCAGGATAATGGCATAATATACGAGCATCAGCACGATTCAACACGGCATGTGTGTAGCAGCACCTTGCCTCTTGGGGAAGCCGCTTTCGCTATGCTCCCGCAAAATTCGCAACAGAACCACGACGAGCGCCTGAGCTTGACTGCCGACCTGCCGAGGGCCGATCAGGGCAATGGAGGCCTGACGCGAGGCGCAGTCGGTGCTGCTCCACCGTCGGTATTCCACGCTGGACGAGGCGGCATTCGCGGCCTTTACCGCAGCTCTCGATGCCCCGCCTGGGGACAATCCGCGTTTGCGCCGCCTGCTTGCCGAAAAGGCACCCTGGGACGCATGAGCCGCGCGTCCGGCATTACGGCGCCTGAAAGGCTGAGGCCCGATCACGACGTCTCGGCGTTCGGCTCCGGCATTCCCGTCCTCGACGACTGGCTGCGGCGGCGGGCGCTCGCCAACGGGAATGGTGGCGCCTCCCGAACCTACGTCATTTGCACAAGGGCACCGGGTGATCGGCCATTACGCACTGGCCGCAGGGGCGGTCGCGGCGGTCGCGGCGGTCGCGGCGGCCGCGGCACCGGGCCGAATTCGCCGCAACAGGCCGGACCCCGTGCCGGTCATGGGTCTCGGCCGCCTTGCCGTCGATTCAGAGCACCAGGGCACCGGGCTGGGCCGTGCATTGCTGCGCGACACCGTCCTTCGCACTCTGCAGGCCGCGGATATCGCCGGCATCCGTGCGCTCCTGGTGCACGCCATTTCTGAAAAGGCGAAAGACTTCTATGAACGCTGCGACTTTCGCCCTTCGCCGCTTGGTCCAATGTCCCTGATGATCACCCTGCGCGATGCCGAGGCAGCGCTGACCGCCCGGCATTGATCCGCGTTCACTCGAGTTCCGCCGTCGCCGTCATCGCCGCCTTGCCGTCCGGGCCGTGGGCTTCCAGCGCGACCGTGCCGTCCTCGGGAACGCCGCTCACCCGGAACGGGGCCAGGTCGAACAGGGGCGCGCGGGCGCGGAAGCTGAATGCCCGTACCGGCCGGCCGGCGTGGCGGCGGACCAGGTCCATCAGCAGCACCGCGGTCAGCGGCCCGTGCACCACCAGGCCCGGATAGCCCTCCTCGTTCATGGCGTAGGGCCGGTCGTAGTGGATGCGGTGGGCGTTGAAGGTCAGCGCCGAGAAGCGGAACAGCAGCACCGGGTCAGGCGTCACGATGCGCGACCAGGCGCCGCCCGGCAGCTCGGGCAGCGGCGTCGGCACCGGGGCCGGGACTGCGGCGCCGGGCTCGCGGTAGACGATGTCCTGCTCCTCGCTCAGGCACAGCCGGCCGTCCTGGTGGAAGTCGTAGCCGACGGTCACGAACACCAGCGCCCCGCTGGCGCCCGTCTTCTCGCTGACGTTGAGCACGGTGCCGGTGCGCGTGGCCTCGCGGCCGACGATCAGCGGCGCGTGCACCGTCAGCCGGCCGCCGGCGAACATGCGCCGCGGCAGCGCCACCGGCGGCAGGAAGCCGCCGCGCTGCGGATGGCCGTCGGGGCCGATGCGCGACTGCGGCACCCGTGGCAGGAAATGGAACCACTGCCATGGCGGCGGCAGCGCGTCGCCGGGGCCGATGCGGCTGTCGCCGTCGTCGAGCATGGCCAGCACGGCCTCCACCGCCACCGGCGCAATCGTTTCCGCCCGGTCCTCCTTCGAGCCGATCCAGTCGGCATAGGGGGCATGCGGCTCGCTCATGGCTTCAGGGTCCTTTGCGGACGCGGGTGCCGGGCCGCCTCCGGTCCGACGCCCGCCTCGATCAATCCTCGCGGGTCAATCGTCGATCGGCCCGCCGACCACCCTGGCGTCGCGCAGGCGGCCGATCTCGGCGCCGCTCAGACCCAGCACGTCGCCCAGGATCTCGTCGGTGTGCTCGCCGCGCAGCGGGGCGCGTACCGGCGTCTGCCGCGGCGAGCCGCTGAAGTCGAGCGGCGAGCCGGGCACCAGGTACCTGCCGACGCCGGGCTGCGCGAGCTCGTGGAACATCGGGTTCTCGGGCGAGCAGCGCGGGTCCTCGGTCAGCATCTGCTGGAAGGTCTGGTACGGCCCCCAGCACACGCCGGTGCCGGCGAAGGCCTCCTTGATCTCGTCCAGGGTGCGCTCCTCAACCCAAGGCTGCAGCACGGCGGTGATCGCGTCGCGCGCCTTGAAGCGGTCGCCCTCCTTTTTCAGGTCGACGCCCAGCAGCGGCTCGATCAGGGCGAACCGCTCGGCCAGCCCGGTGGCCCGGCCCAGCTCGGTCCACATCCGCTCGGTGATGGCGACGATATAGACCAGCCGGTGGTCCCGGGTCTGGAAGTCGCGGCCATAGGCGCCGTACAGGTAGTTGCCGAAGGCGTGACGGTCCTCGTGCATGACCTCGGCCTCGGCGATGTAGCCCAGATTGCCGACCATGGCCATGGCCACGTCCGACAGGGTCAGGCGGACGTACTGCCCTTCGCCGGTCAGCCGGCGGTGGCGCTCGGCGGTGACGATGCCCAGCGCCGCTGTCACGCCGGTGATCAGGTCCCAGGCCGGCAGGGCGTGGTTGATCGGGTTGATCGCCACGTCGCCGTGGGCCGGCCCGGTGGCAAACGGTATGCCCACAGCGCAGTTCACGGTATAGTCCACTGCAGAGCTGCCGTCAGGGCTGCCCAGCAGGTTGAGCATGATCAGGTCCGGGCGCCGCTGCTTGAGCGTCTCGTATGACAGCCAGCCGCTGACCGGGAAGTTGGTCAGGTAGATGCCGTTGCCGGGGCCGGGTGCGGTGATCAGGGCGGTGATGATCTCGCGGCCTTCGGGCTTGCGCGTGTCGATCGCCAGCGACCGTTTGCCCTTGTTCAGCCCGACCCAGTAGAGGCTCTTGCCCTCTTTCGTCAGCGGCCAGCGCCGCGCGTCAAGCCCGCCGCCGATCGGATCGAAGCGGATCACGTCGGCGCCGAGTTGCGCCAGCGTCATGCCTGACAACGGCGCAGCGACGAACGCCGAGCCCTCGACCACGCGCAGCCCCTCCAGCATGCGGTTCATGCATTCCCCCCCTGGCGTCGTTGGTTCTGGCCTTGCGGCCTCTGTTGACGTTACCGTGCCCCATTCGCGTGAGAAAAGGCAATGGCTGCGTCCCGGTCCGGTGCCTCAAGACGAACGCGACCGCTCAAGAATAAACGACGGCTTCCGTTGGGAGGAAACATGACCGAAGACTCAGGCGCCGACGGCGCCCCCGCTGCCGCGACCGAAAGCGGCAACCAGACCCGGCTGCCCCTGGAGGGGATCCGGGTGGTCGATGTCGGCACCTTCATTGCCGGCCCCTATGCCGCCACCGTCCTGGGCGAGTTCGGCGCCGAGATCCTCAAGGTGGAGCACCCGGTGGCGGGCGACCCGTTCCGCCGCTTCGGCACCCAGACCAACCGCGCCGATTCGACCCTCGCCTGGCTCAGCGAGGCGCGCAACAAGAAGTCGGTGACCATCGACCTGCGTGTGCCCAAGGGGGCCGAGCTGTTCCGCAAGCTGGTCGCCAAGTCCGACGTGCTGGTCGAGAACTTCCGCCCCGGCCGGCTGGAGAGCTGGGGGCTCGGCTGGGACGTGCTCAGCGCCGACAACCCGCAGCTCGTCATGCTGCGCGTCACCGGCTACGGCCAGACCGGTCCGTACCGCGACCGGCCCGGCTTCGCCCACATCGCCCACGCTTTCGGCGGCCTGTCCTACCTGGCTGGCTTCCCCGGCCAGACCCCGGTGGTGCCGGGCTCGACGCCGCTGGGCGACTACATGTCGGGCCTGTACGGCGCCATCGGCATCATGCTGGCGCTGCGCCACCGCAAGGCGACCGGCCGCGGCCAGGTCATCGACATCGGCATCTACGAGGCGGTGTTCCGCCAGCTCGACGAGATCGCCGCCGCCTACGGCCTGTTCGGCAAGGTGCGCCAGCGCGAGGGCTCCGGCACCGTGATCGCCTGTCCGCACGGCCATTTCCGGACGAAGGACGACAAGTGGGTGGCGATCGCCTGCACCAACGACAAGATGTTCGCCCGCCTGGCCGAGGACGCCATGGACCGGCCGGAGCTGGCCTCCAGCGGCACCTACGGCCTGCAGGCCCGGCGCCTGGCGGCGCGCGCCGAGGTCGACAAGATCGTCAGCGACTGGACCGCCTCGCTGACCCGCGAAGAGCTGATGGACACGTGCCTCAAGGCCGACGTGCCGATCGGCACCCTGAACAGCATCGCCGACATCTTCGCCGACGAGCACTTCCGCGCCCGCCGCGTGCTGGAGACGGTGCACGAGCCGGGGCTGGGCGACGTGGTCGTGCCGGGGGTGGTGCCGCGCCTGTCGGCGACGCCGGGGCGGATCGCCCACCTGGGGCCGACCCTGGGCAATGCCACCGACGAGGTGCTGGCCCGCGTGCTGGGCCTGGCCGAGCACGAGATCCGCGAGCTGCACGGCGCCCGCGTCATCTGACGCCGCAATCCAGGAAAACCGGAGCGCCCCCCGGCCCGCGACGGCCGCAACCGCGCTCCCTGCATGAAGGAAACGTCATGTCCATCCAGGCCAACGGCCCGCGGCCGCTCGACGGCATCCGGGTCATCGATGTCGCCACCTTCATCGCCGCACCCTATTGCGCCGCCATCCTGGGCGAGTTCGGGGCGGAGGTGCTGAAGGTTGAGCACCCGATCGGCGGCGATCCCTGCCGCCGCTTCGGCACGCCGACGACCAAGCCGGACTGCTCGCTCGCCTGGCTGTCGGAGGGGCGCAACAAGAAGTCGGTCACCGTCGACCTGCGCTCGCCGCCCGGCGTCAAGGTGTTCAAGGACCTGGTCGCCCAGGCCGACATCGTCTGCGAGAACTTCCGCCCCGGCACCATGGAGAAGTGGGGCATCGGCTGGGAGGTGCTGAAGGAGATCAACCCCGGCCTGATCATGCTGCGCGTCTCCGGCTACGGCCAGGACGGGCCGTACCGCGACCGGCCCGGCTTCGCCCGCATCGCCCATGCGGTCGGCGGGCTGTCCTATCTGGCCGGCATGCCGCGCGAGACGCCGGTGACGCCGGGCTCGACCACGCTGGGCGACTACATGTCCGGCCTGTACGGCGCCATTGGCGTGCTGATCGCCCTGCATCACCGCGAACGCACCGGCGAGGGCCAGTCCATCGACGTGGCGCTGTACGAATCCGTGTTCCGCCTGACCGACGAGCTGGCGCCGGCCTACGCCATGTACGGCACGGTGCGCGAGCGCTATGGCCCGCACAACCTGATCGCCTGCCCGCTGGGCCATTTCCGCACCAAGGACGACCGCTGGGTGGCCTTCGCCTGCACCACCGACAAGCTGTGGGAGCGGCTGTGCGAAGCCATGGAACGACCGGAGCTGGCCTCGAGCAGCACCTATGGCGAGCACCGCCGGCGCATCGAGTCGCGCCACGACGTCAACGACATCGTCGCCAACTGGGTCGGCGCGCTGACCCGCGACCAGATCATGGATCGCTGCCTGGCGGCCGGGGCGCCGGTCGGGCCGCTCAACACGGTCGCCGACATCTTCGCCGACCGCCAGTTCTGCTGCCGCCGCAACCTGGTGCCGGTGGACGACGAGGACATGGGCGAGGTGGTCGTGGTGCCGTGCTCGCTGCCGCGCATGTCGGACTCGCCCGGGCGGATCGAGGCGCTCGGGCCCATGCTGGGGCAGCACACCGACGAGGTGCTGGCCGAGGTGCTGGGCCTGTCGGCGGAGGAGCTGGCCGACCTGCATGACAAGCGGGTGATCTGACGGGCGGCGGGGCCGGGGCGAGTCCCAAGAAACAGGTATGCGCGTAAGGATCCTGTATAATCATTGGGATCATGAGGGATATAACTAAATAACACCAACGACCGAAGAGGTTGACCTGCCTTCTGCTGTCCCATGCGATCAGGCATGGCGCCCGCCGCGGCAGGCAACCGCTTGCCCCGTCAAATAGAAGATCCATGATGGTGGTGCAGTCGCTGAATAATGAGGATAGAAGCACTATTCCAGTCAATATCCAAACCGTCATCGCGAGTGAATCGCGGCGATTGATGACTTTCTGAACGGGCGACGCCGGAGCTGGATCGCCACGCTGCCCTCGCGATGACGGCCGTACTGGCGGATATATTTCGCGAGATGCAAAGAATGATTTCAGATGCCCAAGCGGCCGATCTGTACCACACGTACCCGCCTAGGCACCAGCCGTTGCCGTCGTCCGGTCATGTCGTTCGGTCATAAGGAAGGGCCGTTGGTAGTATAGCCCTGTTCCAGACAATCCGGCACCGCTGGCGGGGTGCGGCAAGCTTGCGAGTCGGTCTCAACACGACTGGACGCGGCCTGGCGCACGTTGCACCATGAGCAATCCTGCTCGGAAGGGGCAGGGTGCCCGCCGGTCCATGATCCTCTGAAACCATGCTTTTCTTGCGGAAATGACATTTCTCCTCGACCATGTCCTGGTGCGGCACGATCCGGTCGGCGATCCGGTGCCGGTCGTCTTCGATTCCCCTCACAGCGGCACGGACTACCCGCCGGACTTCGATTTCATCTGCGACTTCCAGGCCCTGCGCGAGGCCGAGGACACCCACGTCGAGGCCCTGCTCGCCGAGGCGCCCCGGTTCGGTGCCGCCCTGCTGTGCGCCCTGTTCCCGCGCAGCTACATCGATCCGAACCGCGCGCCGGGCGATCTCGACGCCGACCTGGTCGAGTTGCCACGGTCTCCACATGAGCGTGTCGGAGAGAAGGCGCGGCTCGGCATGGGCCTGATCCGCCGCCTGAGCCGGCCCGGCCAGCCGATCTATGGCCGGCGCCTGACGCGGGAAGAGGTGTGCCATCGCCTGAACCACTACTATCATCCCTATCACGCGCAGCTCGCGGCGATGCTGGACGCCGTCCACGCCCGCTTCGGCGTGGTCTACCACGTCAACTGCCATTCGATGCCGTCACCGCCGGACAGTCCGGGCGATGCGCGCGGACCGAGACCCGATTTCGTGCTCGGCGACCGCGACGGCACGACCTGCGGACCGGGGTTCATCGCCCATGTCGAACAGGCCTTGCAGGACATGGGCTTTCTGGTGCGCCGCAATGATCCCTACAAGGGTGTCGAGATCGTGCGCCGCCATGGCCGTCCGGCCGAGGGCCGCCACTCGCTGCAGATCGAGATCCGCCGCCGCCTCTATATGAACGAGCGCACGTTCGAGAGATCGGACCGGTTCGAGGCCGTCAAGGCGTGCATCACCGACCTTGTCGCGGCCATCTGCGCCTATGCCCGGCGCTGAGGCGCCCGCCGCCGGGCCGGCACCGCAGCGTCTCAGGGCTCGAACTGCTCTTTGAGGATCCGCTCTTCCAGGTTGTGCTCTGGGTCGAACACAAGGGTGAACGAGACCGAGCGGTCCTCGCGAACCTCGACGCGGGCGACGTTGCGCACCTCGGTGTCGTCGGCGACGGCGCTCACCGGGCGCTTGTGCGCCTCCAGCATGTCAAAGCTGATCCGGGCGTTGTGGGGCAGCAGGGCGCCGCGCCAACGCCGCGGCCGGAACGCGCTGATCGGCGTCAGCGCCAGCAGGTCGGCGCCCAGCGGGATGATCGGCCCCTGGACGGACAGGTTGTAGGCGGTGCTGCCGGCCGGCGTGGAGACCAGCGCCCCGTCGCAGTTCAGCTCGGGCATGCGCACCTTGCCGTCGATGGCGATGCGCAGCTTGGCCGTCTGGCGGGTCTGGCGCAGCATCGACACCTCGTTGAAGGCCAGCGCCTGGTGGACCATGCCGTCCATGGTCGTGGCAATCATGCGCAGCGGGTGCAGGATGACCGGCTTGGCCTGGGCGATGCGGTGGCGCAGGTCCTCCTCGCGGTAGCTGTTCATCAGGAACCCGACCGAGCCGCAGTTCATGCCGAACACCGGGATCTTCCGCTCCAGGAAG
>CAZGMC010000094.1:4988-6979 GCA_964526565.1 uncultured Mycobacteriaceae bacterium | reverse complement strand
GCGTCTCCAGCATGAAGCCGTCGCCGCCCAGCGCCACGACGACGTCGGCCTGGTCCGGCCGGGCCTGCCCGTAGGCGGCGGTCAGCCGGGCGAGGGCGGCGGCGGCCTCGTCAGTGGGGGCGGCCACGAAGCAGATGGCCCGCGCCCTGGTGCGGGATTGCGGCGGCGTGTCCGCCTGCGCGGACGTGTCGAGGCTGTCACGAGTCATGGCATGCCATGTTAACGCAGGTCCGTGACGCTTTCACGCCGTCTTGACTGTGGCCTCATCGAAAACGGCCGGAGGGTGGTGGCTCTGGCGTCGGTGCGATGCCGTCGTTTATGGTGCGGCGTGTCGCCGGCGTGGGTGCCGGCACAGGCGAACAGCGGTGAGGAGGCCATATCATGCCCGAGCGCACGTGGTCCTTTGGCCATGACGACCTCGGCGCCGCGGCGCAGGCCGACACGCCGTTCCGCATCGCCATCCTGGGCGATTTCAGCGGTCGCGCCAGCCGCGGGTGCGAGGCACCGGGGGAACTGGCACGGCGCCGCGTCATCCCGGTCGATCGCGACGACCTGGAGGCGGTCATGGCGCGACTGGGCGTCGCCGTCGATCTGACGGTCGGCGACCGGCACCGCCGCACCCTGACCATCCCGTTCGACGAGCTCGACCGGTTCCATCCCGATGACCTGTTCGCCCGCATCGACGTGTTCGAGCACCTGCGCGGCATGCGCCGGCGGCTGCTCGACCCCGCCCAGGTCGATGCCGTCGCCGAGGAGATCAGTGCCTGGGCCGGGCAGCGCGAGGTCCCGCCGGTCGCGGCGGGCCAGACGGAGCCCGAGGCGCCGCCCGGATACACCGCCGACGATCTGTTCGCAGCGACGATGGACGAGACCGAGCGGCGTCAGGCGGCGGCGCGGACGACGGCCGCGGCGCTGGCCGACGCGCTGATCGCCGAGATCGTTGCGCCCTTTGTCGAGCCGGCGCCGCACCCGCGCCAGGCGGACTATCTGGCGGCCGTGGATGCGGCGATCGCCGCCCAGATGCGCGCCATCCTGCACGACCCGGCCTTCCAGGCGGTGGAGGCCGCCTGGCGCGGCCTGAACCTGCTGGTGCGCCGACTGGAGACGGGGCCGGACCTGAAACTGTACCTGGTCGACGCGACCAAGGCGGAGCTGGTCGCCGACCTGGCCGCCGCCGGCAATACGGTCGAAGCCAGCGCGCTCTACAGGCTGCTCGTCGAGCCGACCGTCGCGGTTCAGGGCGGCCAGCCCTGGGCGCTGCTGGTCGGGCACTACACGATCGGACCGACGGCAGGCGATGCCGCGCTGCTGCGGGCCCTGGGCCGACTGGCGCGGGCGGCCGGTGCGCCGTTCGTCGCGGCGGCCTCGCCGCGCCTGGCCGGCTGTCCCGGCTTCGGCGTGGCGGCCGATCCCGACGACTGGCGCGAGCCCATGGAGGTGACGGCGGCCGCCGCCTGGCATGAGCTGCGTGCCGCGCCGGAGGCCTCGTGCCTCGGACTGGTGCTGCCGCGCTTCCTGCTGCGCCTGCCCTATGGCGCCCGCACCGACCCGGTGGACTCGTTCGCGTTCGAGGAGTTGCCCCGCCACGATCACGAGGCCTATCTGTGGGGCAACCCGGCGCTGGCCGTCGCCTGCCTGCTCGGCGAGGCGTTCGCGGCGAAGGGCTGGTCGATGCGCCCCGGCGCGGTCAACGAGCTCGATGGCCTGCCGGTCCACGTCCATGACGACGATGGCGACCGCGTGGCCAAGCCGTGCGCGGAGATCCTGCTGACCGACCGCGGCGCGGCGCGCCTGATCGAGCACGGCCTGATGCCGCTGTGGTCGGTGCGCGACAGCGACCGGGTCCGGCTGCACCCGGTGCGGGCCCTGTCGACCGCGAGCGAGACCCTGGCCGGCCGCTGGCTGACCCGGCGCTGACCCGGCGCTGACCCGGCGCTGACCGGGCAGTGACCGGGCAGTGACCGGGCAGTGACCGGGGCTGAACCGTGCCC
>CAZGMC010000094.1:0-4888 GCA_964526565.1 uncultured Mycobacteriaceae bacterium | reverse complement strand
TGACCGGGCAGTGACCGGGCAGTGACCGGGCAGTGACCGGGGCTGAACCGTGCCCCGATCCGGCCCCCCGGCTCAAACCTGGAGTGATGCCATGCCGGCCCCCGCAAGCCCGCCGCAGGACGGCTTCCCCGAACACAAGACGCGGATCGTTGCCACCATCGGCCCGGCCTCGGCCTCGGTCGACACGCTGCAGAGCATGATCCGGGCCGGCATGTCGGTGTGTCGGCTGAACTTCGCCCATGGCGACTTCGACAGCCACGGCGCCACCATCGCCATGATCCGCGCGGCGGCCGCGGCCACCGGCCGGCGCGTCGCCATCCTGGCCGACATGCCGGGCCCGAAGCTGCGCATCGGCGGCCTGGTCGAGGACTGCGTGATACTGGAGCGCGGCGCCACGGTGACGCTGACCACCGAGGACGTGATCGGCGACACCGAACGGCTGTCGGTCAACTTTCCCGACCTGCCGCGGGTGGTGACGCCGGGCAACCCGGTCTTCCTGTCCGACGGGTTCATCCAGTTGATCGTCGAGGAGGTGCGCGGCGCGAACGTGCGCTGCCGCGTCGAGGCCGGCGGTCCGCTCACCCCGCACAAGGGCGTCAACCTGCCCGGCATCGAGCTGGGCATCGCTGTCCATACCGGGCGCGACGCCGAGGTGCTGCGCTTCGCCATCGAGCAGGGGCTGGACATGGTCAGCCAGTCGTTCGTGCAGCGCGCCGGGGACATCGAGGTGGTGCGGCGCGAGGCGCGGGCGGCCGGCGGCGACCCGTTCGTTATCGCCAAGATCGAACGGGCCGGCGCGGTGGCCGCCTTCGACGGCATCGTCCGCGCCGCCGACGGCATCATGGTGGCGCGCGGCGACCTGGGCGTGGAGACGCCGATCGAGGGCATCGCCGTGCTGCAGAAGCGGCTGATCCGCGCCGCCAACCGTCACGCCAAACCGGTCATCACGGCGACGCAGATGCTTGAATCGATGACCCGCAGCCCGCGCTCGACCCGCGCCGAGGCGACCGATGTGGCCAATGCGGTGCTCGACGGCACCGATGCGGTCATGCTGTCGGAGGAATCGGCGACGGGATCGCATCCGGTGGAAGCCGTGGCCGTGCTGGCGCGCATCGCCGCCGCAGCCGAGCAGGCCCGTGTCGAGCTGGCGCCGGTCAACCTGGCCGCCATGATGCCGCCCGGGGACGAGGCGACGGTGACCGACGTCCTGGCCCTGGATGTGGCGACCACGGTTCAGCGCATCGCCGCCGGCGTCGTCGTCGTGCCGACGGCGGCGGGCGGCACGGCGCGACGCGTCAGCCGGTTCAAGCTGCCGCAGTGGAGCCTGGCGGTCAGCACGTCCGAGGCGACCTGCCAGAGCCTGTGCCTGAGCTATGGCGTGCACGCCCTGCGCATTGACCGCCACGGCAACTGGCCGCACGCGGCGCGGCAATGGCTGCGCGCCGCCGGCCTGGGGCAGGGGCTGGCCGTGGTGGTCGAGGGGCGGGTGCCCGACCGGCCGGGCTGCCCCGGCCGGCTCGAGGTCCACGATCTGGCAACCGACGGCTGATGCCGCATTGCACCTGCGTGCCGGCGTGACCGCGCTGGACAGGACCGGCGGGTCTTGGCATCTAGGGCCCGCCCCATCGTCACAGTGCAGGATGCCTCGGCATGTACATCATCATGGTTGCCTCGGAGTGCGCTCCGGTGGCCAAGGTCGGCGGGCTGGCCGACGTCGTCTACGGGCTGAGCCGCGACCTCGAGGTCCGTGGCAATGCCGTCGAGATCATCCTGCCCAAGTACGACTGCATGTGGTACGACCAGATCTGGGACCTGCGTCCGGTCTATGAGAACCTGTGGGTGCCGTGGGGGGACTCCGGCATCAATTGCACGGTCTGGTTCGGCTTTGTCCATGGGCGCAAGTGCTTCTTCATTGAGCCGCACGCCATGGAGGGCTTCTTCAACCGGGGCTCGTTCTACGGCTTCTGGGACGACAACACCCGCTTTGCCTTCTTCTGCAAGGCGGCGCTGGAGTTCATGTTGCGGTCCAACAAGCGGCCCGACGTGATCCACTGCCACGACTGGCAGACCGGGCTGGTGCCGGTGCTGCTCTATGAAATTTACCAGCACGCCGGCATGCCGCATCAGCGCGTGTGCTACACCATCCACAACTTCCGCCACCAGGGCCTGCACAACGACTATGTCCTGTGGGCGACGGGGCTGGGCCGGGTCGAACACTTCTATCACCTCGACCGGCTGCGGGACGACAACAACCCGTTCGCCCTGAACATGATGAAGGGCGGCATCGTCTATTCGAACTTCGTGACGACGGTTTCGCCCCAGCATGCCTGGGAGGCGCGCCACACCGACCAGGGCTACGGCCTGGGCCACGCTTTGCATGTCCACCAGAGCAAGTTCGGCGGCATTCTCAACGGTCTCGACTACGAGGTCTGGAACCCCAGGACCGACCCGATGATCGACACGCACTATTCGGCCGAGACCATCGAGCGCAAGAAGGGCAACAAGCAGGCACTGCGCGACCGGCTGTGGCTGCGTGACCATGACGGGCCGCTGGTCGCCTATGTCGGCCGCCTCGATGTGCAAAAGGGCACGCACCTGGTGCGCCACGGCCTGTTCCACGCGCTCGGCAACGGGGCGCAGTTTGTGCTGCTCGGCTCCAGCCCGGAGACCGGCACCAACGAATACTTCTGGCACCTGAAGCACTATCTGAACGACAGCCCCGACTGCCACATCGAGATCGGCTTCAACGAGCAGCTCGCCCACCTGATCTATGCCGCGGCCGACATCGTCATCGTGCCCAGCATGTACGAGCCGTGCGGGCTGATCCAGATGATTGCCATGCGCTATGGCGCCGTGCCGGTGGTGCGCGCGGTCGGCGGCCTGGTCGATACCGTGTTCGACTGGGATCATTCCGAGCTGCCGGTCGACCAGCGCACCGGCTTCGTGTTCGATCATGCCGACTATGGCGGGATCGAGTTCGCCATGGATCGCGCGTTTGGGCTGTGGCATGGGCGGCCGGATCTGTTCGGAAAGTTGCAGATCACCTGCATGAAGCAGGACAATTCTTGGAACCTTCCGGGCCGGCATTACCTGAACATCTACGACCGTATCCGTCACAGATAGGGCGGCCGCCGGTCCGCGCCGGTGGCGGCCGTCTCCCGACACAGGCGCACGAGGCCCTACATGCCCGATCTGCCCCTTCCCGTCGACGGCCTGCCCCCCATCTCCGGTGCCGAGGCGCTGGTCGGCGAGCGGCTCGACACGGCCGACCCCGCCTTCCTGCCGGACAGCGGCATCGACTTCGGCCGCATCCGCGCCGCCTTCGCGGTCGCCCTGCACATGCACCAGCCGCTGGTGCCGATCGGCGGCGACGACCTGCGCACCACGGCGATCATCAGCAACCTGAAGTACATGATGGACAACCCGCAGATCGGCGACAACCACAACGCGCCGGTCTTCGTGTCGTGCTACAAGCGGATGGGCGAGTTCATTCCGCAGCTCGTCGCCGAGGGCCTGGAGCCGCGGGTGATGCTCGACTATTCGGGCACGCTGCTGCACGGCCTGCAGGCCATGGGCCGCGACGACGTGATCGAGGCGCTGCAGGCGGTGACGGTGGATCCCCGCTACCGGCGCTGCGTGGAGTGGCTGGGCAACCCGTGGGGCCACGCCGTGGCGCCGTCGACCCCGGTCCAGGACTACCGGCTGCACGTGCTGGCCTGGCGCCAGCATTTCGCCACACTGTTCGGGCTGGAGGCGCTGGCGCGGGTGCGCGGCTTCTCCCCGGCCGAAATGGCGCTGCCCAACCACCCGGATGTCGCCTACGCCTTCGTCAAGACACTGCGCGACTGCGGCTATCAGTGGGTGCTGGTCCAGGAGCACACGGTCGAGCGGCCGGACAATGGCGGGGCGCCGGAGCACAAGCACCTGCCGCACCGGCTGGCCTGCACCAATTCCGACGGCGAGACGGTGAGCATCATCGCGGTGATCAAGACCCAGGGCAGCGACAGCAAGCTGGTCGGCCAGATGCAGCCCTGTTACGAGGCCAAGGGGCTGGCGCGCCTGGATCTGGCCGGGCGTCGGGTGCCGCAGCTCGTCACCCAGATCGCCGATGGCGAGAACGGCGGCGTCATGATGAACGAGTTCCCGCCGAAATATTTCGATGTGATCCGCGAATGCAGCGGCAGCGACGTGCCGGCGATGACGGTGACCGAGTACCTGGAGCACCTGTTCGCCAGCGGCGTCACGGAGGCCGACCTGCCGCCGCTGCAGCCGGTGCAGCAGCACCGCATCTGGCAGCGGGTGCGGCCCGGCGACGGACCCGACCGGCTCAACGAGGCGATCGCCGCGCTGGAGCGGGAGGACGACCGGTTCCACGTCGAGGGCGGCAGCTGGACCAACCACATCTCGTGGGTGCGCGGCTATGACGACGTGCTGGGGCCGATGGAGCGGGTCTCCGCCCGGTTCCACGAGACCGTCGGCGGCGGCAAGGTCGACAGTGCCGACCCGCGCTACCGCAACGCGCTCTATCACCTGCTGACGTCGCAGACGAGCTGCTACCGCTACTGGGGCCAGGGCACCTGGACCGACTACGGCAAGGAGATCTGCCGCCGCGCCGACGACATCCTGGAGTACGACTTCCGGTAGGCCGGCCGAGGAGCCGCCGCTCCCGGCTGGGGGCGGCACCGGTCCGGACAGCGGACGAAGAAAAAAGGCCCCGGATCCGCCGATCCGGGGCCTTGCTCGTGAAGGGCAGCGCCTGTGGCCAGGCGCCGGCCGCCGCGGGCCAGCGGTGGGGCCTAGCCGTGGGCCAGGACGGCCAGCAGCAGCAGCGCCACGATGTTGGTGATCTTGATCATCGGGTTGACGGCCGGGCCGGCGGTGTCCTTGT
>CAZGMC010000093.1:0-16782 GCA_964526565.1 uncultured Mycobacteriaceae bacterium | reverse complement strand
GGCCTGCTCGCCCCGGCCTGCTCGCCCCGGCCTGCTCGCCCCGGCCTGCTCGCCCGACCCGCTTTCCGGCCGCACCTTATGCTCGACCCGTCCGTCCGCCGCCTGATCGACCCGCCGCTCGACCGTGCCGGCCGGCTGGCTGCCCGGCTCGGCATCGGCCCGGACGTGGTGACACTGGCCGGGTTCGCGGCCGGCCTGGGCGCTGCCGTGGCGCTGGCCTTCACCGCCAACGGGGTCGCTTTGGCGCTGCTGGTGGTGAACCGCGTGCTCGACGGGTTGGACGGCGCCGTGGCGCGGCACACCGGCTCGTCCGACTGGGGCGGCTACCTGGACATCGTCTGCGACTTCATCGTGTATTCCGCGATCGTGTTCGGGTTCGCCGTCGGCCGGCCGGAGGCGGCGCTGCCGGCCGCGTTCCTGGTGTTCAGCTTCGTCGGCACCGGGACGACCTTCCTGGCCCATGCGGTGTTCGCCGCCAAGCTCGGCCTGGACACCCGGCGCCGCGGCCGCAAGTCGCTCTACTATATCGGCGGCCTGACCGAGGGCACCGAGACCGCCGTGGCGCTCGGCGCGATCTGCCTGTGGCCGCAGCACTTCCCCTGGATCGCCTGGGCGTTCGGCGCGGCCTGCTGGATCACGACGGGCGCGCGGATCCTGGAGTCGCGCAACGCCTTCCGCCGCTGAGGGTGATTCAAGCCCCCTCTTCTGATCGAATGCCGTCAGTTGCAGACGCCTGTCATCGCCGGGCAACAGCCTAACCCACAAGACCGTGCGCCGGTGCGTCAGGCGTTGGCGGCCCCCCGGCGGCAGCTTCGGCCCGCGCCGTGGCGGGCGGCGCGGCGGGCGCGGCGGCGGGCCTGCCAGGCCTGGGCGTTGACGCGGACCATCAGGGCGCACGGCGTGATCACCAGGGTCAGCACCGTGGCAAAGGTCAGGCCGAACACCACGGCGGTGGCCAGGCTGGCCCACCACTGGGTGGACGGCGCGCCGACCGCCACCTCGCGGCCGATGAAGTCGATGTTGACCTTCAGCACCATTGGCATCAGGCCGAGAATGGTCGTCACCGAGGTCATCAGCACCGGGCGCAGGCGCTGGGCGCCGGTGCGCAGGATGGCGTCGACCGGGTCGGCGGCCGACGCCTTCAGGCGGTCATAGGTGTCGATCAGCACGATGTTGTTGTTCACGACGATGCCGGCCAGCGCGATCACGCCGACGCCGGTCATGACGATGCCGAACGGCTGCTGGGTGACGAGCAGGCCGATCAGCACCCCGATGGTCGACAGGATCACCGCCGACAGGATCAGGAAGGCGCTGTAGAAGCTGTTGAACTGGGTGACCAGGATCACCGCCATGATGAACAGCGCCACCACGAACGCCTGGGACAGGAACTCCTCGGCGGCCCGCTGCTCCTCGTCCTCGCCGGAGAACGAGACCCGGATGTTCGGGTCCAGGTGCCCTTCTTCCAGCCAGATCTGGATCTGCCTCACCACGTCGTCGGGCAGGACGCCGGGCAGCACGTCGGACTCCACGGCCAGGGTGCGCCGCGCGTCGATGCGCTCGAGTTGACCGACCCGCGGCTGCGGCCGCAGCTCGACGAAATTGCTGACCGGCACCGCGCCCTGCGGCGTCACCACCCGCACGGCATCGAGCTGCTGGATGTTGCGCCACGCCTCAGGATAGCGGACCATGATGTCCACCTCGTCGGTCGTGTCATTGGGGCGGAAGGTGCTGATGATCAGGCCGTTGGTCAGCAGCTTGATGGTGTCGCCGACGGCGGCGACGTCGACGCCGTAGCGGGCCGCCTGGGCGCGGTCGACGTCGATCTCCCACTCGATGCCGGGGATCGGCCGGCTGTCCTCGATGTCGACCAGGCCGGGAATGGTCTCCATGAAGGCGCGCAGCTCGGCCACCGCCTCGGGCAGCAGGGCCGGGTTGCGGGCGCTCAGGCGCACCTGGACGGGCTTGCCGACGGGCGGCCCGCCCTCCTCCTTGCGCGTCTCGACGTGGATGCCGGCCAGGGCGCGGGTCGCCGCGCGGATGTCGGCCAGGATTTCGTCGGCCGGGCGGCGCCGGTCCCAGTCCTCGAACTCGATGGTGATGCTGCCGATGACATCCTCGGCCACATCCTGACCGAACCCCTCCTCGCCCGAGCCGCTGCCACCGCCGGTGCGGGTATAGACCGATTTGAACTCGTCGCTGTACTGCAGGACGATGGCTTCCACCTCGCGCATCAGCGCGTCCCGCTCCGCGACCGCCATGTTGCCGCGGGCGTGCACCAGAACCGCTGCATAGTCCGGCTCGACCTCGGGGAACAGCTCGACGCCCTTGCCAAAGATCGAGAACACCACCCACACGCCGACCAGCAGCAGGCCCACTGCCGCCAGGATCTTGCCGGGATGGCGCAAGGCCCGGGCCAGCAGCCGCACATAGCCGCCGATGAAGCCGGTCAGTTGCCGCAGGTCGCCCGCCTCCCCCACCGCCTCCCCCACCGCCAGCGCCCGCATCTGCGCCGGATCGGCGGTGCCGCCGAAGCGGCCGAAGATCGCGCCCAGCGTCGGCACGAACACCAGCGCCATGGCCAGCGACGCGGTCAGCGTCGCCATCAGGGTGATGGGCAGGAACTTCATGAACTCGCCCATGATCCCCGGCCAGAACAGCAGCGGGAAGAACGCCGCCAGCGTCGTCGCCGTGGAGGCGATGATCGGCCAGGCCATGCGCCTGGCGGCCAGGGCATAGGCGTCGCGCCGGTGCAGGCCTTCGCCCATCTTGCGGTCGGCGTATTCGGTGACGACGATGGCGCCGTCGACCAGCATGCCGACCGCCAGGATCAGGGCGAACAGCACGACGATGTTGACGGTCAGGCCCATCAGCGCCAGCACCAGGATGCCGGTCAGGAACGAGCCGGGGATGGCGATGCCGACCAGCCCGGCCGAGCGCAGGCCGAGCACGCCGACGATGACGATCATGACCAGCAGGATGGCGCTGACGACGTTGTTCTGCAGGTCCTCCAGCATCATGCGGATGGAGCGCGACTGGTCCTGGCTGAACGCGACGTGGACGGCCTCCGGCCAGTTGGCGCTCTCGGCGGCGACGGCGGCGCGCACCGCCTGCACCGTCTCGATGACGTTCTCGCCGGTGCGCTTGGACACCGACAGCACCACCGCCGGCGCGCCGTCGACGCGGGCGAAGCCCAGCGGGTCGGCGAAGGTGCGGCGGATCGTGCCGATGTCCTGGAACTCGACGACGGCGTCGCCGTCGACGGCGACCGGCATGTGCAGGATGTCGTCCAGGTTTTCGATCAGGCCCGGCACCTTGACCGCGAAGCGACCCTCCCCGGTGTCGAGCGTGCCGGCGGCGATCAGCCGGTTTGACCGCTCGAACCGACCGAGCAGATCGACGGCATTGAGGCCATAGCTCTCGATCAGCAGCGGGTCGACGATGATCTCGACGATCTCCTCGCGGTTGCCGCCGATGTCGACCTGCAGCACGCTGGGCAGGCTTTCCAGCTCGTCGCGCAGGTCGCGGGCCAGGCGCACCAGCATGCGCTCCGGCACGTCGCCCGACAGCGTCACCACGATGATCGGGAACAGGCTGAGGTTGATCTCGTTGACGGTCGGCTCGTCCATGTCCGCGGGCAGCTCGGGCCGTACCCGGTCGACCGCCTCGCGCACGTCCAGCTCGGCCTGGTCGGCATCGAACCCGGCCTCGAACTCCAGCGTGACGTTGCCGCCGCCCTCGTAGGCGATCGAGGTCATCTCCTTGATCCCCTCGATGCCGCGCAGCTCCTCCTCCATGGGCCGGACCATCAGCCGCTCGGCGTCCTCGGGCGAGACGCCGTCGAGCGCCATCGACACGTAGATCAGCGGGATGTCGATGTCCGGGTTGGCCTCCTTCGGCACCTGCACATAGGCGACCGCCCCGGCCAGCAGCAGGAAGAACAGGGTCAGCAGAACCGTGCGCGACCGGCCGAGCGCGGCATCGATCAGGGCGTTCACGATGAACCTCCGGGCCCGGCGGGGGCGGGGGCGGGGGCGAGAGCAGGGGCGGCGGCCGGCGCGGCGCCGGGCACCTGCCCGGCCGGCACGGGCTCGACCTGCTGGCCCGGCACCACGAAGTCCTGGCCGACCACGACCAGGTCGAGCGTCTCGGGCAGGCCGGCCAGCCACACGCCGCCGGCATTGCCGCCGACGATGCGCACGGGGTGGAAGACAATCCGGTTGTCCGCGTCGACCGCCTTGACGCCGATGCGGCCGTCATCGTCCAGGGTCAGCACGGCCGGCGACAGCCGGTGGGCCATGGTCTCGGCGATCGGCAGGCGCAGCTCGGCGGTCAGCCCCTGGATGACCCGGCCGTCAGGGTTGGCAACCTCCAGCTCGACGGGAAAGGTGCGGGTGCTTTCGTTGGCAATGCTGCCGACGAAGTTGACCGTGCCCTCGACCATCGTGTCGCCGACCAGCCGCACCGTGCCGGTGGCGCCGCGTTCGATGCGGCCGAGATGGCGCTCGGCGACCTGGCCGACGATGCGCAGCGGGTCCAGATCCACCACCAGGGCGACGGGATCGCCGATGGCGAGATAGTCGCCCACCTCGACATGGCGGTGGTCGATGATGCCGGCGAACGGCGCCCGGATTTCAAGGCGCTCGAGATAGATCTCGGCCAGGCGGAGCTCGGCGCGCGCGGCATCGAGCAGGGCCTGCGCCTCGGCCAGTTGGGTATCGGCACGGTAGCCGCGCTCGTTGAGCGAGCGCGCCGCCTCGTATTCCAGCTCGCGCTGGCGGACCAGGGCCCGCTGTTCGGCAACACGAGCCTGGCGCTCATCCACCGCCAGCCGCACCAGCAGGTCGCCGGCTTCGACCCGCGCGCCCCGCTCCACGAGGACCTCTTCGACGCGGCCTTCGGTCTCGGAACGAACGACGACCGAACGTTCCGCCTCGGTGCGGCCCTGGAGGATCAGCTCGCTGGTCATCGGTTCGGCGCTGACGCGGGCGGTGCGCACGCGCGCCAACTGCGGCGCCTCGGGCGCGACCGCCGGTCCGGCGGAGGCCGGGTCGTCGCCGTCGAGCCAGCCCGAGGCGACCCAGCCGGCCGTTGCCAGGGCGACGACAATCGCGATGAACCAAGACCGTCGCATGGGTCCCATCTGCCGTTGTTGTTATGGGCCCGACATGACGGGCCGGAAGGCACCGGGCTTCTTCAGCCGTGCGTCTCGCTGCGGATGCGCGCGCCGACCAGCTCGTGCCGGTGCATCTCGAAATAGTCGCGGGCGGCGCGATGCAGGGCGATGCCGTAGCGGATCACGAAGGCCTCGCCGGCGGTGCGTTGCCCCAGGTCGATGGCCTCCAGCCGGTCCAGCACGACCTGATGATGGGCGATACGGCCGCCAATCAGCGCATCAAGCTGCCGCGGCGGCACCAGGTCGGCGAAACAGAGGACGAACATGAAGTCCGAACGAAACCTGTCTGCTGCCGGCGGCTCGTTGACCGCCGCAAACAGGGCCGCACGGCCCTTCGCCGTGATGCTGTAGACCTTCTTGTCCGGGCGGGAGTCCTGCGCCTGTTCGGTGCATGTGGCCAGGCCCTCCTCCGTCAGCTTTTTCAACGCCGGATATATGGACCCGAAGCCGGCGTCCTGGAAGTGAGAGAAGGCCCCCTCTTCGAACTGCTTGCGGATCTCGTAGCCGGAGTAGGCGCCGCGGCTGAGCAGCCCCAGGCAAAGAGTCTTGACGTCCATCGCGTCCTCCTTGCCAACGCATATATAACGGATCGATACTAATGCAACTGATATATATCGTTCTGATATTCATGGCCGATGTTCATGACCTGCATGGCGGGCCATGCGCCGATCGCGGCTCACGGTGTGCGGTTCACGGTGTGCGGCTCACGACAGATGGTTCACGGCGAGGTAGGTGACGACGAAGCTGCCCACGCCGCCCAGCAGGGCCAGCAGCAGCAGCCAGTAGACGGCGCGCCCGCCGGCCGGCCGGGGCGACTTGTCGAGGATGGTGGCGGTCACGAAACGGTTGTTGCCGGTATCGAAGAAATGCTTGTCGACCTTCACGCCGCGAAACTTCCGGCTGGCAAACAACTGGTCCGCGCTGCGCAGGGCGGTGTGCATGTCGGCCGCCTTGCCCCGCTCGTGCCAGCCGTCGTCGCCGAGGGTGAGCACCGAATAGACGATCTGATCACTGTCAGACATGGCAGGTCCCGGCAGGACGGTGTTGTGGTCGGCCACTCGCAAAGCCTTCCGGAGTCAACGATAGGCATGATCGGTTAACCGGGACTGAATGAAGGCGCCGGCGACGCCGCGTGACGACGGTCACAGCGCGCGGCCGGGCAGCGCGTATGATGGCCCCCGTCGATCCCCTTCGACTTCGTAACTTCGTCGTCACCTGCCCCCGCCCGCGTGGCGGGGGCATTTTTTCACGGGACCGGGTCAAACCAACGGCGCTCTTGACCGCAGCCGGCCCGGCGCGACACTGGCATCCGGACGACGTGTGGTTCGTCGTTGCAATCCTTGTCAAAAAGGGGTGGCGGACATGGCGGCCTTGCAGAAGAACCGGGGCTGGCTCCTCGCGCTCGGAATCGTCTGGATCATTCTCGGCACACTGGCGATTCTTTTTCCGCTGGTGGCCGGGCTGGCGCTCGTCGCCTTCCTGGGCTGGCTGTTCATTATCGGCGGCGTCGTGCAGCTGCTGCACGCCTTCAGCGCCCGTGGCTGGGGCGGGTTCTTCCTGGAGGTGATCGGCGCGATCCTGTTCGTCGCCGCCGGCGTGCTGCTGCTGTTGCATCCGCTGCTCGGCATCCTGACCCTGACGCTGATCGTCGCCGCCTTCTTCATCGTCGAGGGCGTGTTCCGGGTGATCGCCGGGTTCCGGGTCCCGTCGGGCGAGGGCCGCGGCTGGCTGATCGCCGGCGGCGTCCTTGGCGTCATCCTCGGCATCCTGATCTGGACCGGGATGCCGATCAGCGCCGAGTGGTTCCTCGGCCTGCTGGTCGGCATCGAGTTCATCTTCACCGGCTGGAGCTTCGTCATGATCGCCCTGGCCGCCCGGCACGGCCGCAGCCTGCCGGCGCAAACCGCCACGGTCTAGACCTGCCCGCCGACCCAATAGGCGGAGAAGACCAGTCCGCTGGCCGCGGCGACCACCAGTGCCGCGGCCAGCACGCCCAGGACGGCGCCGGCCAGCACCAGCACGCCGTCCCGCTCCGCCAGGCCGATCGCCATCACGGCGATCGACAGGCTGGGGAAGGCATTGGTGAAGAAGAACGGCAGCGTGATGATGACGGCCAGCAGCGCGATCTGGGCGCCGATCAGCTGTGCCCAGATGCCGTTGGCGAAAATCTCCAGCCGCGGCCGCGACATGCGCTCGACCCGTTTCAGGTAGGGTTCGGCGCGGTGAGCCACGGCCCGGAACTGCGCCTGGTCCAGCCCGCGGCGGGCGACAAAGCCGGGCAGCCAGACACCCTGCCGGCCGATCGCCAGTTGCGCCGCCACGAACGCCATCGGCACGGCGAAGACCGTCGCCACGCCCGGGATCAGGCACGGCAGGGCCAGCACGAGCAGCACCATGCCGTACGAGCGGCGGCCCAGCCGGGCAACCAGATCGGCGACCGTCAACTGCGGCGCGTCGGTGTCGTTGGCGATCGACAGCAGCAGGTCGGCGGTGCGGACCGGGGCGGTCATCGGCGTGGCGGGCATGCTCATGGCGAATCCTATATTGGTCGCCGCGGCTGCGCCGCAATCGCCCGAAAGCCGGCGGCCCCGCGACCGCTATGGCGGGTCGTCGGCAACGCGCCGCCCGGCCGCGGTGAGGCGGCAGACCAGCCAGTCCGGCTTGAGCGGGTTGTCGAACCAGGGCTCGGCCCAGCCGGCGCCGATGCACGCCGCCACCGTGCGGCGGCTGACCTTCTTGCCCTTTTCATCGAACAGGGGCAGCTTGCCGCCTGGCTGGCCGAGTCCGCGGCGAAGCCAGCGCCGTTGCGCGCGCGTCGGGCTGGCGCACGGCGCCGTGGCGACCCGGCGGCTCATCGACCGGCTCCCGGCATCGGCCGGCTCCCGTGGCGGTGGGCGGCCCCAGATTATGAAGGAAAACGGCTTTCGCCAAACGGATTCAACCGGCGACGGCAGAAGGAGGCGGCGCCATGCAGGCGATGTGGGTGTACATTACGGCGGGGTCCCTGGACGAGGCACGCGACGTCGGCCGCGTCCTGGTCCAGGAGCGGCTGGCCGCATGCGTGAACATGGTCCAGGGCGTCCGGTCGCTGTTCTGGTGGGAAGACCAGGTGCAGGAGGGCGAGGAGGTCGCGATGATTTGCAAGACCCGCGCCGACCTGCTGGACAAGCTTGTCGAGCGGGTCAGGGACGTGCACTCCTATGACTGCCCATGCGTCGTCGCCCTGCCCATCACCGGCGGCAACCCGCCGTTCATCGAATGGATCGGGCGGGAAACGATCAAGCAGGACTGATCCGCCCTCACGGCGCTGGCCGGCCCTGCCGCCGCTACGACCGGTCCAGATCGGCCAGGGCGGCGCGCAGGCTGCCGCCGTGGCGGTCCAGCGCCGCCGCGGCGGCCGTCGGCGCCAGGCCGTGCACGACCAGCACGGCCGGCTTGACCCGCCCGTTGCAGTCCGCCAGTGCCTGCCGGGCGGTGTCTTCCGCCGCGCCGGTGATGGCGCACAGCATGCGCACGCTGCGCCGCTCCAGCTTGCGGTTGGTGGCGCGCAGGTCGACCATGAGGCCGTCGTGGACCCGGTTGAGCCGGACCATGACGGCGGAGGAGAACACCGTCAGCAGGGCCCGCTGTGCCGTGCCCGCCTTCATCCGCGTGGAGCCGGCGATGGCCTCCGGCCCGGTGTCGAGCAGGATGGCGTGCTCGGCGGCGGCGAGCAGCGGCGCGCCGGGATTGTTGGCAACGCCTATCGTCATCGCTTCCCGCACCCGTGCCCGCTGCACCGCCGCCAGCGTGAACGCGGTGGCGCCGCTGGCCGCCAGCCCGACCATGACATCGTCCGGCCCGACACCGGCCGCGTCCACCGCGGCCCGGCCCGCGCCGGTATCGTCCTCGGCACCCTCGACGGCCCGCGTCAGCGCCGCCTCGCCGCCCGCCATCAGGAACACGCACCGCTGCGGCGGCCAGTCGAAGGTGGGCGTCAGCTCGACCCCGTCCTGCACCGCCAGCCGGCCCGAGGTGCCGGCCCCGGCATAGACCAGCCGGCCGCCGCCGGCCAGCCGCTCGGCCGCCGCCGCCGCCGCCGTGGTCACCGCCGGCAGCACGGCGCGCACCGCGGCCACGGCGGCGAGCTGGCCCTCGATCATCGCGGCCAGAACCTCGTCCAGATCCCAGGCGTCGAGGCCGCGGTAGCGCTCGCTGCGGCTTTCCGTGCTCATGGGCGATTCCTTGCTCGCGTTCGGGACGGGGCGCGCACCGCAATGGCCCCAGTCGGGGCGACCAACCGGGAATGGAAATATACTGGAGTTTCATCATCGGCTGTTGCCGCCTTTGCGAAACGGGACGACACAGTCGGCTTGCAATTTCGCCACGCATGCCCGATTTTAAGTATGCGTATGCGCATGAGAAGGAAGGCAGGCGATGAAGTCCCAGCGTCTCAACCTGCTGGTGACGCCGGAGGAGAAGGCGCTGATCGAGGAACGCGCCAGACAGAACGGCATGTCCGCCAGCGAACTGGTCCGTCGCGCCGTCGTCAGCTTTGATCCGGCAGTCGACATGGACGAGCTGCGTGCCCTGGCCCGGGAACTGGCTGGCGTGGCCGAGCGGATGGACCAGAAACTCACCGCCAGGTTGGCAGAAATCGAAGACCTCCGACGGCAACTTGACGATAAGGATGCTCTCAAGGCCGCCGCCATTGCCGAACTCGAAGCGTCCGGCCGGACATGGCCATTCGAACTGCCGGACTCGTGCGCCGGCAATGCCCATGCTGATGCCACATGAGCTGGATGCACGATCTGACGGCAAACCTGAAAAAGATCGTTCTCATGGAGCACAAGATCGACCAGCTTGGCGAGGAGGTGCGAGTGCTCCGCACGGATGTGCTCGATCATGGCTTCAGGCTGGTGCGCATCGAAACCATGATCGACATGGCGCAAGGCCGGCGCCGGCAGCCGCCGAGGATCAAGGAATAGCCACTAATCGTCCGGATGATCGCCCAGTTTATTGCCCCGGCGCAATGTAAAAAACCAGTGGCTGTACGGCAGACTGCCACGTTTGTCTTTTGAGACCGGATCGCCGGGCCGGCGAATCGAAAGTGTTATGACCCGAAGGCGCATGGCTGGACGGGCTAGATCCCTTGCGCGGCTTTTTGCGAGCGTCATCGATTGCTAAAGGAACACAAGGCCAAGGGTCACGGCGCTTGCGCGGGCAAGCCGCGGTGCGGCATGCACCGGGACGGGTGCCGATGATCCCTTGAGGCGGCCGGTGCGGCCGTAGCCGTTGCTCCCCCGAAAACAGAGGCAAGTCGATGGCGAACCAGTTCGAAAAGGTCCCCGAGGCCTTCAACGACATGCTGCGCATGGCGGGCACCCAGCCCATGATGATCTGGCTTGGCATGCAGGGCGAGATGATGTCCCGCCTCGGCGAGATGGCCGAGATGTGGGGCCAGCATCGCCGCGAGGACGGCGAGGCGACGCGGGATGCGCTCACCCGCATGTCGAATGCCGACAATCCTGCCGAGGCGATGTCGATCTACAGCGACTGGCTCAAGACCATGATCCAGCGGCTGTCCAACGACTATACCCAGTGGGCCGGCCAGACCCAGGCGCTGGTCGGCAGCGGTCTTGCCGGCATGCAGCGCCTCCAGAAGCAGGGCGTGGCCGCCGAACGGCGCGTGGCCGAGGCGGCGCAATAGCCGCCCGACCGCCCGACCGGTTTCCTCCACCATGCCCCGGCTTCGGCCGGGGTTTCTTTCTTCAGCCAGCGGCTTGCAGGACCGGAAACCGATCCTTTGCCGGCCGTCATCGCGTTCTGGCCGGCCGCCCGCATATTGGAGTATTATAAGCGCATCAGGGATGACGGGCCACAGCAACGGGTAATATTATCATGGATGCCGTTGTGCAGCTGTTGGGATCGATCATTACTGGCGCTGCGACGATCGTGGCAGCGTACATTACCGTCGCGCATGTCAACAAGAAGGATCGGCAGAGCCGTGAGCGGGACCAAGCGGCCCGTTTCGATGCCGGCGACACGGTTGGCGCCTCACGCTCCACAGGACTGCCTGACACCACTCAGCGGAGCCGCCACGAGACTGCCCGGCAGGCCGATGCGGGCGGTTTTTCGAGTGCTGCCTGGCACCCACGGATGGCTGCGGTGATCATCGTCGCCGGCTGGGCCGTCGGCGGGGCAATCGCGATGCCGCTGGCCATCATCATGCGCTTTGCCGGACTGGGTACCCTTCTGGGCGGCGCGCTGGGCTGGGCGGCCGGCACGGCGTTCGCCGGGTTCGTGATGATCCAGGGCGTGCGCCTGCTGGGGCGCAGTCCGACCGGCGTGCAGTCCCTGGTCCTCGTCGTCGGCTGGGCGGCGGCCGGTGCGATCGGCGGCGGCCTGAGCTGGGAGCAATCCTCCATCGTTGGTGGCGCGATCGGCGGTGCCGTGGCCGGAACCATCGGCGGCCTGATCGCCGGGCGGGTGCTCCAGGACATGGGGCTGCCGCTGTCGTCGGATCAGCTTGTTGTCACGGCGGGCGGGTGGGCGCTGGCCGCCGCCGCCGGCGGCGTCCTGAGCTGGGCGTTCTTCGGCTTCATGGATCTCGCCGCCTACGTGGTGGCCGGCGCCGTGACGGGCGCCGTGATCGGCCTGATCGGCTCCAGCGTCATGCTGTTCGAGCTTGACCGGCTGCGCCGCGAGAGGTCCATGCGATCAGTCTGACGCCGCTCCGGCACATGATCGTGACAGTACGTATGCCCGGTCACGGGCCGGCGCCGCCGGATGCGTCACGTCCCGGCCGGAGCGGCGACGCCGGCATAGCGGCGCAGCATGTCCTGCACGTCGTCGGCGAGGTCGGCGCGGCCCAGGGCGTAGGCGATGTTGGCCTCCAGGAAGCCCAGGGGGTTGCCGCAGTCGAAGCGGCGGCCCTCGAAGCGCACGCCGTGCAGCGGGATCGTGCCGATGGTGGCGGCGATCGCGTCGGTGAGCTGGATCTCGCCGCCTCTTCCCGCCTCCTGCCGGCCCAGCGCATCCATTACCTGCGGGTCGAGCACGTAGCGGCCGGCCAGGGACAGGGTGGACGGTGCGGCATCCGGCTCCGGCTTCTCGACCAGGCCGCGCACGCGGACCAGGCGGCCCCGGTCCTCCTCGACGTCAAGAATGCCGTAGCGGGCGGTGCGCTCGCGCGGCACCTCCATGACCGCGACGACGTTGCCGCCGACCTCGGCGTGGGCGGTCAGGAGCTGGGCCAGCACCGGTTCGTCGGCGAGCATGATCTCGTCGGGCAGCAGCACGGCGAACGGCTCGTCGCCGACGGCATAGCGCGCGCACCACACGGCATGGCCCAGGCCCAGCGGTTCCTGCTGGCGGATGTAGGCGATCTGGCCGGGCTTGAGGACCATCTCCTCGACGGCGGCACGCTCGCGGCGCTTGCGGCTGTCCTCCAGCGCGCCCTCCAGCTCGACGCTGCGGTCGAAGTGGTCCTCGATCTCGCCCTTGTGGCGGGCGGTGACCAGGATGAACTCCTCGATGCCGGCCGCCGCGGCCTCCTCGATCACGTACTGGATCAGCGGCTTGTCGACGATGGTCAGCATCTCCTTGGCCATCGCCTTGGTCGCCGGCAGGAACCGCGTGCCCATGCCGGCAACGGGGAACACGGCCTTGCGTACCTTGGCCATCGTCGTCCCTCCCTTCCGTGTCAGCCCGCCGGCGCCGCGGTGGCGGCCAGGGCCTCCACGAAGCTCTCGTGCCAACGGTGGATGTCCCAGTGGCGCAGGTCATCCATCATCGCCGCCCAGCGCGCCCGGCGCTCCTCCAGCGGCATGCCCAGCGCCCGATGCATGGCGTCGGCCATCGCACCGGTGTCGTAGGGGCTGACCAGCAGCGGCCCCTCCAGGATGTCGGCGCTGCCGGCGAAGCGCGACAGCACCAGCACGCCGGGATCCTGCGGGTCCTGGGCGGCGGCGTATTCCTTGGCCACCAGGTTCATGCCGTCGCGCAGGGGGGTGATCAGGCCGACCCGGCTCAGCCGGAAGAAGGCGGCCAGCTGCATGCGGTCATAGGCGCGGTTGATGTAGTGCAGCGGCACCCAGTCGACGTCCGAATGGCGCCCGTTGATGTGGCCGGACAGTGATTCGAGCTCTTGGCGCATGGCCTCGTACTCGGGCACGCCTTCGCGCGACGGCGCGGCGATCTGCAGGAACAGGACGCGGCGGTGGTGCTCGGGGTATTCGGCCAACAGCCGCTCGAACGCGTGGAAGCGCTCGGCCAGACCCTTGGTGTAGTCGAGCCGGTCGACGCCAACGATCATCAGCCGGTCGCCGAACTGGCGCGCCAGTTCGGCCCGTTCCGCCTCGATCTCCGGCGAGGCGGCGATCGCCGCGTACTGTTCGGTGTCGATGCCGATCGGGAACACGTCGGCGCGGAGGCGGCGCCCGCCCAGGCTCAGGCTGCCGTCGGGCTCGGCACGGCCGCCCAGCTCGTGCTCGACCAGGTCGCGGAAGTTCCACAGGTCGCGGTGACTCTGGAAGCCGATCAGGTCGTAGCTGCACAGGCCATCCATCAGGTCGCGGAAGCGCGGCATGGCCATCATCACCTCGGCCGGCGGGAACGGCGTGTGCAGGAAATAGCCGAGTGGCCGGTCGACGCCGCGGTCGCGCAGGAAGCGGCCGAGCAGGATCAGGTGGTAGTCGTGCACCCAGACGAGGTCGTCGGGGCCGAGCAGCGGCACCAGCCGGTCGGCGAAGGCTTCGTTGATGCGGCGGTAGGCGGCCGCGTCGTCGGGGTCGAACTGCGCGAGGTCGAGCCGGTTGTGCAGCGCCGGCCACAGGCCGCGGTTGGCAAAGCCGGCATAGTAGCGCTCGTAGTCCCCGGGCGACAGGTCGATGGTGGCCAGGGTGTAGGGGCCGGCCTCATGCGTGGTCACGTCGCCGCCGGCGCCTTCGCGGGTCTCGCCGCTCCAGCCGAACCACAGGCCGCCGGTCTTCTCCAGCGCCGCCTTGACACCGACCGCCAACCCGCCGGCGCTCTGCCCGAGCGCGACCCGGTTCGACACAACGACAAGGCGTGGCATGTGAGGACTCCCGGCCGCCGGTACCTGCAGTGTTCGCAAACGCACAAGAGCGGCCGGTTGTTCCAGGCGATCGGCGGCGAAACCGGATCAGGCACGGCGCCCGCCTGCCGGCGGACGGAGGCGTTGCCGGCGTCACTCGAACACGTAGGCGCCGTAGCCGACCACCTCGCCGCGCGGGCCGGCGGTATCGCCGGAATTGCGCAGGTCGATGGTGCGCGCCGTCAGGCCGTGGCCGGCGGCGGCGCGCAACAGGCCCTTGATCGGGATGTGGCCGCAGGCCTGGTGGTCGGCGATGTCGTCGGGCTTGAGCGCCTCGATCGCCGCCGAGGTGGCGGCGTCGAGGTCGCGGGCGGTGTTGTCGTCGCAGTAGTGGCTGAGGTCCGAGGACACGACGATCAGCGTCTCCGGCCCGCCCCACAGCGCCTCGATCACCTCGGCGACCTCGTCCGGGGTGGCGTCGCCGACGACCAGCGGCACCACCGAGAACGATGCCAGCGCCTCCTGCAGGAACGGCAGGTGGACCTCCAGGCTGTGCTCCAGGCGGTGGGCGGCGTCGAACGCCGTGACCTGGGGCAGGGCCAGGATGCGTTCCACCGCCGCGCGGTCGACCGGGACGGTGCCGAGCGGCGTGGCGAACCCCTGCGCCGTGCTGACCGCCAGCCCGCTGACCGGCACCCGGTGCGCCGGGCCCAGCAGCACGACGCGGGTCACCGTGTGCCGCACGTCGGCCAGACGGGCATAGCCGCTGGCGGCGACCGGGCCGGAGTACACGTAGCCGGCGTGGGGCAGGATCATCGCCTTGGGCGCCGGGTCGTGCTTCGGCACCCCGGCCAGGAAGCCGCGGACGGCCCGGTCCAGCTCGGCCGGGTCGTCGGGATAGAACATGCCGGCCACCGCCGGCGCGCGCACGCTCATCGCCCCCTCCTCGTCTGCGCCATGCCTCGTTTACACGTGGCGGCGGCGGCGGTATGTGTAAAGGGCGGTTGACATGCGGCGTTGAAGGCCGGCCGGCGCCGGATTACGTAGAAATCAGCAAAAGGCAAAAGGCGATACACGGCGACATGGCGGGGAAAGGCGGCGAACATCATGGCCAGGGCAAGACCGGACATTATCGAGGGCGTGCCGGCGCGCTACTGGCACCGGCTCGACGACGGGCGCATCCAGTGCGATGTCTGTCCGCGGTTCTGCCGGCTGCACGAGGGCCAGCGCGGCCTGTGCTTCGTGCGGGCGCGGGCCGGGGACGAGCTGGTGCTGACCACCTACGGCCGGTCCAGCGGGTTCTGCATCGACCCGATCGAGAAAAAGCCGCTCAACCACTTCCTGCCGGGCACGCCGGTGCTGTCGTTCGGCACGGCCGGCTGCAACCTGACCTGCAAGTTCTGCCAGAACTGGGACATCAGCAAGTCGCGTGAGTTCGATACCCTGGCCGACCGGGCCTCGCCCACGGCAATCGCCCGCGCCGCCGCCGACTGCGGCTGCCGCGGCGTCGCCTTCACCTACAACGACCCGGTGATCTTCCACGAATATGCCGTGGATACCGCCAAGGCCTGCCACGACCTGGGCATCAAGACGGTGGCGGTGACGGCCGGTTATGTCTGTCCCGAGCCGCGGGCGGAGTTCTACGCGTTGATGGACGCCGCCAATGTCGACCTCAAGGGGTTCACGGAGACGTTCTACCATGAGCTGAGCGGCGGCCACCTGCAGGCGGTGCTCGACACGCTGGTCTACCTGAAGCACGAGACCGACGTGTGGTTCGAGCTGACCACGCTGCTGATTCCGGGCAGGAACGATTCGGACGGCGAGATCGACGAGATGACGGCCTGGGTGGTGGAGGCGCTCGGCCCCGATGTGCCGATCCACTTCACGGCCTTTCACCCCGACTGGAAGATGCTGGACGTGCCGCCGACGCCGCCGGCGACGCTGAGGCGGGCGCGGCGGATCGCCATGAAGAACGGCGTGCGCCATGCCTATACCGGCAACGTGCACGACCAGACCGGCGGCAGCACCTGGTGCCACGGCTGCGGCGCGCTGCTGATCGAGCGCGACTGGTACGTGCTGGGCGCCTGGACCCTGGACGCGGGCGGCCGCTGCCGGGCCTGCGGCACGGCCTGCGCCGGCGTGTTCGAGCCGGTCCCCGGCACCTGGGGCGCCCGCCGCCGCCCGGTGTGGATGCAGCCATACGCCGCGGCGTGAGCGGGCGGGCCGCTTGCGCGAACGCTTCGGGCGTGACGGCCGTTACGACCGATGATTGACAACCGCTTGACGGGCGTGTGCGAAGCGCGATATCAGGCGTGATCCCTGGCGGCGTCCCCGGGTCACCGACATGACAGCCATGCCCTTCGACACGCTCAAGCTGGCCGACCGGCTTGAGGCCGGCGGGTTCACGGCCGAACAGGCCCGCACCACCGCCTCGGCCCTGGCCGAGGCGGTCACCGACGTGGACATCGCGACGAAGGCCGACGTCCAGCATTCGGAAGCCGCTCTCAGGAGCGACATCCGGCAGGTCGAAACCGGGCTGAAGGGCGACATCCGGCAGCTCGAGACCGAGCTG
>CAZGMC010000092.1:12476-17234 GCA_964526565.1 uncultured Mycobacteriaceae bacterium | reverse complement strand
ATGGTGGCCAGGAACTGCGACTTGGCCCGGTTGGCGTCCTCGGCGGCGGCGCGCGCCTCCTCGGCATCCTGGCGCGCCGCCGCCAGCTTGCCGGCGGCGTCGGCCAGGTACGAGGCCTGGTCCTCGATGCGGCGGCGTTCCTCCTCCAGCTCCATCTCGTAGCGGACCCGCTCGCCCACATCGCGCGACACCGACACGATCGTCGCCGGCCGGCCCGGCTCGCCTTCCTCGGCGCGGGTGCTGGTCGTCTCGAACCAGATCCAGGTGCCGTCCTTGTGGCGGATGCGGTAGGTCACGGTAAAGATGCCATCGTCCTCGGCGGCCGCCTCCCACGGATCGCAGATCGTCGTCAGGTCGTCGCAGTGGAACAGGGCGTAGGCGGTCCGGCCGACGAGCTCGTCCGGATGAAAGCCGATCAGCCGCTCGCACGATGGCGACACATACAGGAAGGCGCCGTCGGCGCCGTGCAGCGAGATCATGTCGGTGGCGTTGTTGGCCAGCAGGCGATAGCGCCGTTCGCTCTCTTCCACCTTCTTCTCGGCGAGCCGGCGCTCGGTCACGTCCTGGGCCGTCCCGTAGCGGCGGACCGGCCGGCCGCCATCGCCCGGCTCCGTCCGGCAGTCGGTGAACACGTAGCGCTCCGACCCGTCCGGCAGGATGATGCGGAACTCGACCTGGGCCTGCTCCGCCGTGCCGGTCATCACGGTCAAGGCCGCGGCGCGGTCGTCGGGATGGACCGTGGCCAGAACGGCCTCCAGATCCGGCGGGCCCGCCGCCGGATCGCGCTGCCAGATGTCGGACAGCGCGGCCGACCAGTCGGTCATCCGGCCGTCCGGCGACAGCGACCAGTAGCCGACGCGGGCGATCCGCTCGGCCTCGCGCAGCTTGCGCTCGCTGTCGATCAGCGACTGGCGGACACGCTTGCTCTCCGTGATGTCCATGGCGGCGCCGCGGTAGCCGATCACGGCGCCGTCGGCGTCACGCATCGGCACGCCGTTGACGCGCTGCCAGACGATGCGCCCGTCCTTGTGCAGGCTGCGGTGCTCCAGTCCAGTGAAGGCGGTGCCGCCGTGCACGGCTGCGGCGAACTCGTCGAGCACGCGGTGCATGTCGGGTTCGGGCATGACGTCAAACGGCGTGTGGCCGAGCAGTTCGTCGGCCGAATAGCCGAGCACCGCGGCGACCTGCCCGGTCACGAAGGTGTACCGGCCCTCGTGGTCGACCTCCCAGATGTACTCTCCGGCGGCCTCTGCCACGTCGCGGAAGCGGCACTCGCTTTCCACCAGGGCGCGCTCAGCCTGCTTGCGCGCGGAGATGTCGAGCATGACTCCGACGATGCCGGCCGTCTCGCCGTCGGCGGTGGTGAAAGGGGCCTTGTAGAACAGGACGTCGCGCTGCCGCCCGTCGGCGTAGCGCACCAGACTTTCATAGCACTGCGTACCGCCTTTGGCCAGCAGCGCCCAATCCGCCTGACAGTAGGTCTCGCCAAGCTCCGACGGTGCCACGTCGGCCAGGGTCTTGCCGACCAGCGCCTCGGCGGACAGGCCGCAGACGGGTTCGAAGGCACGGTTGCACCCCATGTAGCGGCCGGCCATGTCCTTGTAGAAGATCGGGTTCGGAATTGTGTCCAGCAGCGTGCGCTCGAACCGCAGGCGGTCCTCCAGCACGGCCATGGCACTGCGCAGCCTGGCCTCGTTCTCCGTCAGGTCGCGCTGCCCCTGCTTCGTCTCGGTAATGTCCATGAAGGCGCCGACCAGGCCGCGGACGCCGCCCGCACGGTCGTGCAGCGGCACGCGGCTGACCAGGATCGTGCGCGCGTCGCCGTCCGGTCCCTTGAAGATTTCCTCATGGTCGACGACCGACCGGTCGTGGCCGATGACGTGCTCACCGATGCGCTGCCAGGTCTCGGCCCGGTCCGGCGGCAACAGGTCGTGCGGCAGCCGGCCGGTCAGGGCGGCAGGGTCGTCCACCCCCAGGCTACGGGCGAATCTCTCGTTGCAGCCGAGCAGTCGGCCGTCGCAATCGGTCCAGAACAGGGCTCGCGGCATGCCCTGCAGGATGCTGTCGAGCAGGGCTGTGCGCTCCAGCAGATCGGTGATCTCGCGCTCCCGCGCCGCCGCGGCGACGGCGGCCGCCGCGAACTCGGCCACTGCGGCGGCGAACGCCGGCGACGCCGTCCGCAGGGCGGCGTCGCTGGCGAACTCGGCGCGCAGCACACCGACGGGCCGGTCGTCGCCCGGTATGGGCATCTCGAGCCGGGACGGCGTGCCGCTGTGGTCCGAACCCACCGTCAGCCCCTCGGCAGCGATGTCCTCGACGGTGACCGGCTCGCCCGCGACCAGCCGGATGCTCAGCCGCCCGGCCCCCAGCGCCGGCCGGGCAATGCGGACGATATCGGTGAGCCGTGCCGCCGGGTCGCCGCCCGCCGTCCGGCACAGGCGTGCCAGCTGCCGCAAGGCGTCCATCGCATCCGGTCGGACGGTGGCGGGAACAGTCACTGTGGGCTCCGCTCGGCGGGCGGCAACGGGGCGGCTGCAGGGCACGACCATGTTGCACTGCCGTTGCAGCGCCGGAACTATAGGCGGCATTTGCTGACCGCAGGGTTAATTCGACTGGCGGTATCGCACACCGGATGACCATGAAAATTCAACGGGAGTTAGCCGCGCGGCGGCCGCTCGTCGCAGCGCAGCATGGCCTGTTCCGTCAGGTGCCCACCTAAACCAAGTGTTCATCTGCTGGCACCATGATGTCGACGCTCGTGCCGTCCTTCTGGTGCGCCCGGATGAAACTGCCACTGTTGCCGCGATATCTGCGACGGTTCCCCTGGCCGCGGCTGTTCGGTGACGGCACGGACCGGCGGGCGGACCGGCGGCGTGCGGGCCACCAGCGTGCCTCGTCGCTGGTGGAATCACTCGACTTCTCGTCGCTGACCCTGGACGAGATCCTCAGGCTCGAGCCGGGCATCCTGGCGACGAAGCTGCACGTCATCACCCTGCGCCGCTTCAAGGAGACGATCGGGACCGAATGGGCGCGACTGGCCGACAGGGTCGACCTGATCTTCGCCGGGATCGTGCGCCGCTTCCTCGGGCCGAAGACGGTGTGCGGGCGCCACGGCGATGACACCTTCATCCTGTCGTTCAGCGGGCAGTCCGAGGCGGAGGGGCGGCGCCAGGCCGTCGTCATCGCCAACGAGCTGATGCACCGGCTGATCGGCGAGCGCTTCGTCGGCGCCCAGATCTGCGTCGCCGAGATCGGCATCGACGACATCCGCGGCAGCGACGGTGCACTGGACGAGGCGGCCCTGTCGAGCGTGCTGGCCGAGGCCGTCCCGGTGGCCCGGCCCGGCGACCGGGCGGCGCCGCCCGAGGCAGCGGCCGGGCCGGCGTCGTTGAACGGCGCAGCAGGGCAGGACGAGCGCGCGGCGGCGGCTGATGCACCGCACTGGGTGCCGCTGCTCTGGCCGCCGGAAGGTGGCGGGCGCGGCGGCTGGGGCGGCCACGGCGCGGCCGACGCGGCCGCGGCAGTGCCGCCGGGTGTCGGCATCGTGTTCCGGCCGACCTGGGGTGCCCGCTGGCAGGCGATCGATGCCTATCTGTGCCTGCCGCGGCGCCAGCTCGGGGACCGCACGCTGACCGGCGGCGCGGTGCTGCCGCCGCAGGCGCTGCCCGCCCAGGCGGCGACGCTGGATTTCGCCCTGCTGCACGGGGCGCTGACGCGGCTGATCCAGGCCATCGACAAACGCCGCGGCGTGCCGCTGATCGTGCCGCTGCGCTTCGCCTCGCTACAGGCACCGTACTGGACGACGGTGGCGGCGATCCTGCGCGCCTTCTCCGACGCTGCGCGCCTGCGCTATCTGCTGCTGGAGGTCACCGAGGTGCCGGCAGCGGCCAACGCCGACCACATGATCGGCCTGGGCGCGATGGTCCGGCCGCTGTGCCGCGACCTGCTGGTCCGCACCACCCTGTCGGAGCCGCGGATCGAGGTGCTGCGCCACTGCCAGCCGGCCGCCATCGGCTGCGACATTGCAGCGCACGACCCGGCCGCGGGCAACGTCAAGACTCTGCTCGACCGCTTCGCGGCGGCGGCCGGCAGCCAGCGCATCTATGTGTGGGGCCTCAAATCGAGACCGATGGCGGCGGCGGCAGTGGCGCTGCGGGCGACCTACCTGAACGGCGCCGCCATCATGGCCGACGTGCCGGAGCCGGCCGGGGCCATGGCCATGCCGGCCGAGGCGCTGGCGCGGCTGCGGCCGAATCCGGCCGGGCCGGCCCTGGACAATTCCGGCACCGGCGTGGTCACTTCAGGCCGAAGCCCTGGAAGCGCTTGTTGAACTTGGCGACCTGGCCACCGCGCTCCATCACCCGGTGCACGCCGGTCCAGGCCGGGTGCGACTTGGAGTCGATCTCCAGGCGCAGGGTGTCGCCGGGCTTGCCGTAGCAGCTCTTGGTCCTGAACTCCGAACCGTCGGTCATGACGACGGTGATCTCGTGGTAGTCGGGATGGATGTCGGCTTTCATGGCTCTACTCTTCTGCACCGGCAGGTCGCGTGTTATATAAGCCTCGTCGCGCCGGGACAAGAGCCGGCGCAGTCGTCTTGACACGGTGCCGTGCCGCACCGTATCAAGCCCCGTTCGCAGGAACGGCGGGCGCGTAGCTCAGCGGGAGAGCACCGTCTTCACACGGCGGGGGTCGCTGGTTCAAACCCAGCCGCGCCCATTCCGGCGTCTCAACACTATCGGCCCACAGTTCTATCGGCCC
>CAZGMC010000092.1:0-12376 GCA_964526565.1 uncultured Mycobacteriaceae bacterium | reverse complement strand
CAGTTCTATCGGCCCACAGTTCCCGTGCTTGCCGGCAATGGCTCGGCCAGGGCCGGTGTCTGCAGGGCCGGCGCGCCCACCAGCGCCGGGGCCACCGCCCGCACCACAGGCGTCGGCTCCAGTTCCTCCGGGGTGGCGCACAGACGGGCGCGGGACAGGATGCGCCCCGGCCCGGGCAGGGACGTGAACCAGGCGAACGGCGCCGCCAGGATCAGCCCGGCCAGGATCGGCGAGGCCAGCGCCACCAGCAGCGGATCGGCGGCCGACAGATGCCAGGCGGCGGCGAGGCCGAGCAGCGTGTGCGGCCACAGCCCGCGCAGCGCCTCGGCCGGGGCGATCACGTGACCTTCGCGCACCTGCGCCTCCCAGCGCACCTGCCGGCCGAACAGCAGGCTGCCCATGAACAGCGTCTGGGTGACCGACAGGATCGGCGCGATCAGGATCGAGAACAGGAGCTCCAGAACGCCGCCGGCCAGCAGCCGCCCGGTGCCGCCATAGGCGCGCCGCACCCGCCGCCGGAGCAGCACGTCGATGACGCCGCACAGCTTGGGCACCAGCGTCAGCATGATCATGGTGGCGAACAGGCCGAGGCCCAGCTTGAAGCCCCACCACGACGGCACCGCGCCGTCGGCCTGGGTGAAGGTCAATGCCAGGAAACCCAGCCAGATCGGCGCCGACAGGTACATCATGATGGCCAGGACGAGCTGCAGGCGCCCCATCGGCCTGAGGCCCGGCAGGCCCAGCAGGCGGATGTACTGCATGTTGCCCAGGCACCAGCGCAGGTCGCGCTTCATGAAGTCGGGCAGGGTCGGCGGGTTCTCCTCGAAGCTGCCCTCCTCGGCCGGCAGCGCCCGCACCTCGTAGCCGCCGCGCTGCATCAGCACCGCCTCGACCTGATCGTGGCTGAGCACGTGGCCGCCCAGCGGCGGCCGGCCGGGCACCTTTGGCAGCGCGCAGTGCTCGCGGAACGGCGCCAGGCGGACGGCGGCGTTGTGTCCCCAATAGGGCCCCTCGGGCCCCTGCCACCAGGCGCTGCCCACCGTGTGCGGCCGCATGCCGTGGCGCATGCCGAACTGGAAGATGCGGGCGAACGGGCTGGCCGCCGGCAGGCCCACCGGCAGGCTCTGCAGGATGCCCAGGCGCGGGTTGGCTTCCATGGTCCGCACCAGGCGCAGGATGGCCGCGCCCGACATCACGCTGTCGGCGTCCAGCACCACCATGCAATCGAAGGCGGCGCCGTCGCCGTGGCAGAACTCCCACAGATTGCCGGCCTTGAGACCGACATTCTCAGGCCGGCGCCGGTAGTGCAGCCGGTCCGGCCGCGGGTCCTCGGCGCGCCAGGCGGCGAACAGCGCCTCCTCCTCGGCGATGATCCGCGGGTCCTTGCTGTCGCTGAGGATGAACACCGAGAAGCGGCCGGCGTGCCCGGTCGCCTCCATCGACGCCCAGGTGGCGCGCAGACAGGCGAAGACGCGGGCGGCATCCTCGTTGTAGACCGGCACGACCAGGGCGACGCGGCCGTGCACCGGCGCGTCCGCCGCCGGCCGGCGCAGGCCCTTCGTCACGACGGCGATGGGGTCGCGCGACCCGGCCAGAACGGCCAGCCCGATCACGGCATTCCAGAAGCCCAGCGCCACCCACGGCGTGTTGAGCGCGAACAGGGCCAGCATGCCGGCCTCCAGCCCGCTCAGCCCGTCGACCCTGAGCAGCACCACCATGGCGGTGACGAGTACCGCCACGGTGCCCAGCACCAGGGCGGCGAGGGCGAGTCGCCGGCGGCGCAGGGTGCGGCGCACCGGGCCGGCGTCGCCAGTGTCCGTGGCGAGCGCCGCTGGATCCGGAGGGGAACTGTGGACGACTCGGCGCTCGAGGCGGAGGATGGCCGCGTCCGACCCCGTGGGATCCTGGGCCTTGCTCGTCATTATCGGCTCCATGAGGTCGGGAATGGCATGCTCCAGGCTCTCCGATGAGCGGCGGCCGGATCAATTCGGGCCGGGGTGGCGGACGCACTCTGTCTTTTTCGCAAGCGACCGGACGACGGTTTTGTTCCGGCGGCGGATTATTTCCGTCAGACCGGCACACTGAACGGAGCGGCAACGGTATGAGCAGACGAGAGCAAATGACCAGAGCCCGACTGGTTGACGGCAAGGTGTTAATCCGTCAGGCCGATGGCACGTTCCGGGAAGAGGCCGGCCTGACCGACTGGGACCGGGTCGCCACCTTCACCGAGGAGGAGATCGAGCGCATGGCGACCGAGGACGGGGAGGGCGATGCGTTCCCCCCAGACGCCCCGCCGGCCCGTGTCGTCCGGACTCGCGGACCGGTGGAGTAGGACCGGGCGGTTGGCTTGAGCGGTCTCTTACATGTCAGGCCTCGTGGGGTTCGTTGCCGCGGATGCCTTGACAGCCTCACCCGACGGTACGGATACACGTACGGCGCACATACACCTGTTATCTTACCGATTGCCGTTCGGCAAGCGCCATGCACACCGGCAAGCGCTTCATCCTGACGCTGTCCTGCCCCGACACGGTCGGCATCGTCCATGCCGTCGGGGTTCCTGGACCGGCATGGCTGCAACATCGTGGCCTGCGCCCAGTTCGGCGAACCCGACAGCGGCCGCTTCTTCATGCGGGTGATCTTCGATGCCCTGGACGGCGGCGGGCCGGCCGCGGGCGACGCCCTGGCCACTGAAGTCGCCCCCGTCGCCGAGCCGTTCGGCATGACCTGGGCGATCCACGACACGGCGGTGCCGCCGCGCGTCCTGATCCTGGTGTCGCGCTTCGGCCACTGCCTGAACGACCTGCTGTACCGCTACCGCATCGGCGCCCTGGCCATGGACGTGCGGGCCATCGTGTCGAACCACCGCGACTTCTACCGGCTGGCCGGGCTGGAGACGTGGCCGCGCACCGCGACGGCAAACGCCGCCGCACCGCGGGGTCCGGCGGATCGTTCCGGTTTGGCGCCATCCACAAACGGATATGTTGTTGATAAATTTCTTTGAGAACATGAATGATCTCGTACAGGTTAACCGTAGTCTTCATCGGCCCTGCCGGGGGCGTGCCTTGGATTGAGCAAACTGCTTGAGGATCATCGGGATTCCGCACCGACATTGTGCCGTCATCTGTCTGATTCTGTTTCTCAAATCACCGGGATGACCGGGCGCCTGCGCGCAAGGAGCGAAAATGCCCAATGTGTCGCTTTCCAGTCCGACAGCTGCCGAGAACCGCAGGCGCATTGCATTCCTGACCGCTGGCGATGCGCGCACACCGCGCACATGGTCGGGCACTCCGTATTACATGTCCAAGGCATTGCATACTCATGTCGGACACATTGATCATGTCGGACCGATAGACTCGTACGCCCTTCCGGCCCTCAAGGCGATCAACAAGATTACGCACCGGGTTACCGGGAGGCGCCGTCTGCCCGCCCACTCCAGTTTCTTGGCCCAGCGGTATGCCAGCATCATAGCGTCACGGCTGAACAACAGGCGTCTGGATTTGATATTTGCGCCGGCCGGCTCGGCGCTGATCGGCCGGCTTGAATGCCACATACCCATTGTCTATTCATCCGATACGACACTGGACCTGATGATTGATTATTACCCACGCTTCACGCGGCTTGCGCGACGGGCACGAAAGGAAGCTGACGCGATAGAGCTGGCTGCAATCAAGAGAGCGGATCTTGTTTTCTATCCGACTGCCTGGGCCGCTCGATCGGCTGTGGAGCACTATGGCGCCGATCCGCGAAAAGTCTTCATCATACCATATGGCGCAAATTTGAATGATATTCCTGACAGCGCGACCGCACTTCGGCCCCGGCAACGGTCAAAGTGTCGTCTGCTTTTCGTGGGTGTGCATTGGCATGGAAAGGGGGGCGACATAGCTGTTGATACGCTGTTTGAGCTTCGCAGGCTTGGCATTGATGCGGAACTTGTTGTTTGCGGCTGCGTTCCTCCTGCTCCTGTGGCCGCCGACGAGGTAACGGTTATTCCATTTCTTGACAAAAACAATGATGTCCAGCGACAGAAACTTCACGAGCTGTATACGTCTGCGGATTTTCTTTTGCTTCCTACTCGATATGAATGTTATGGAATCGTGTTCTGCGAAGCCTCCGCGTATGGAGTGCCGAGCATCACAACGAATACGGGGGGTGTTCCGGACGTTGTCCATGAAGGCAGGAACGGTTACACCTTACCACCTCAAGCTGCAGGACGAGACTATGCCGCCCTGATCGCGGAAATTCACTCTGACCGGCAGCGATACGATGCTCTTCGCAAGAGCAGCCGCGCCACGTTTGAAGAAAGATTGAATTGGAATCATTGGGGAGACACGGTCAGAGCTGTTATCGACGAAGTGCTCTAAAAAGATTGTCCATCCTGTTCCGGTGCTTGCAGTGAATCCCAGCCGCGAGCGCAGATGGAGCGGCAGGCTGCCTGACCCGACGGGCGCGCACCATGGTCTCTGAAGTACGCTCATACCGGCATCGGACGCGCCGACAGCCCAGGCATGTCAAGGCGACGGAGCTGCCGCGATCGTGGCCGCCTCTGCCCGTTGTCCTGTTCACAATCGGGCTGGTCATACCGTTGATGTTTCAGTTCGGCTCCTTAAGATTGTCCGCATACCGAATCGTTCTCGTGGCGATGGTCGTGCCTTGCCTTGTCGCCTGGGCAAGCGGAAAGGCAGGTCGCATCAGGTTGCCAGACATCTCGGTTCTTCTCATGTGTTTTTGGGTCACACTCAGCTTCATCATTATCCATGGGCCAGGCATGGCGGTCGAGCCCAGCGGGATATTTTTCATTGAGTCTGTGGGGGCATATCTGCTTGGACGTTGTTACATCCGTAATTCAGATGATTTCTTTTCCGCGGTCCGAATGATGTTCTTGTTGATTTTGATCATTCTGCCGTTCGCGGTGATCGAGGCTTATACCAATCGAAACGTGTTATTGGAACTTTTCGGCTTTTTTGGCCAGACATTTCCCGATGCGATCAAGGAACCCCGGTGGGGGCTGCGCCGTGTGCAGGGGCCCTTCGAACATCCCATTCTTTTTGGTGTTTTCTGTGGCAGCATGCTTGCTTTGGTACACTATGTCCTGGGCTTCGGGAAATCCTTTATCGAGCGTTGGTTCAGGACGATGCTGACAGCCGTGACGGCATTCTTTGCGCTTTCATCAGGGCCGCTTAGCGCCATGACAGCACAAATCTTGTTGATTTCATGGGATACGACCCTGGCGACCGTGAAGGCGCGGTGGAAGATTCTGACGGCGGGGCTTGGGTCTCTCGTAATACTCATAGAGAGCGTTGCCTCCCGCTCATCGCCCGAAATACTGATGGCATACTTTGCATTCAATCATGCTACTGCATACAATCGTGTCCTGATATGGGAATTCGGTACGAGATCGGTTGCAAACCATCCTTTCCTCGGCATAGGCTTGAACGATTGGGAACGTCCATATTGGATGACCGGCAGCATGGACATGTTCTGGCTGGTGCCTGCCGTGCGTCATGGAATTCCCGCAGGTTTGTTCCTGCTCCTGATCTTTTTCTCCATATTTTTTGGTCTGGCGCGCAAGAAGGGCCTCGAAAAGAAAACAGCCGATTACAGGACCGGCATTTTGATTTGCCTGACAGGTTTCTTTATTGCGGGCTGGATGGTACATTATTGGAATGCGACCTACGCATTGTTCATGTTCATTTTAGGGAGCGCCATGTGGATCCTGGACGCAAACCCTGAGCCGGCGCCGGCGCCGGAAACGGGCAGGACCGCCCGGCCCCGCTGCCGGCCTGCACGCCGCGACCGCCGCAGCCAGCGTGACCCGGCCGGCAAGGTGGTTGGCGGGAGGCGCAGGCGTCCACGCGGCGCGGCGCCTGGCAGTTGATCGGTGCCTCGACGGTCCGCGTGGATCCGGCGGTGGCGTCGGGCCCGGCCTCATGGGGGGCAATCGTCACGACAGGGCGTCCGTGGCGACGCCGCCGACCCAGGTCTCCACGACCCTCAGGTCGTTGTCGAGCAGGACCAGGTCGGCGAACCGCCCGGGCACCAGCCGGCCGAAGCGGGGCTCCGGGAACAGTGCCGCGGCCGGATGGGCGGAGGCCATGCCCAGGGCCTGCTGCAGCGGCAGACCCAGCAGGTGTACCGCGTAGCGCACCGCGGCCGCCATGTCCAGGGTCGAGCCGGCCAGGGTGCCGTCGGCGGTGGTGCAGCGGCCGCCTGTCGCGGTGATCACCTCGCCGTAGAGCCGGAAGGACGGGTCGGCGGCGCCGACCGGTGGCATGGCGTCCGTCACCAGCAGCACCAGCCCGCGCGGTCTGGCGGCGACCGCCACCCGCAGCGCGGCCGGGTGGACGTGATGGCCGTCGGCGATGATCCCGCACCACGCCTCCGGCGCGGCCAGGGCGGCGCCGACCGCGCCGGGCTCGCGGCTGCCGAACGGGCTCATGGCGTTGAACAGGTGGGTGAACCCGGCCAGCCCCTCGGCCAGGGCCGCCTGGATCTGGTCATATGTCGCGGCGGTGTGGCCGGCAGCGACGATGATCCCGGCCTCGCTCAGCCGGCGGATGGCGCCGGGCGGCACGCACTCGGGCGCCAGGGTCACCAGGATCCGGCCGGGGCCGCCGGCCAGCCGGCCCAGCAGGGCGAGGTCGTCCCCGGTCATCGCCCGGATGTGCTCGGCGGCATGGACGCCGCGCCGGGCCACGTTGAGGAACGGCCCCTCCAGATGCACGCCGAGCACCCGCGCGGCGTCGCCCGTCGGCTCGGCCATGGCGGCGCGGGCCGCGGCGACGGCGGCCGGCAGCGTGTCCGGCACGTCGCTGATCAGCGTCGGCAGGAACCCGGTGGTGCCGAAGCGGCGGTGGGCGCGGCCGATGGCGCGGATCGCCGCCGGCCCCGGGTCGTCGTTGAACAGCACCCCGCCGCCGCCATTGACCTGCAGGTCGATGAACCCCGGCGCCAGCAGGCCGCCGCCCAGGTCGTGCCGCCGCGCCCCGGCCGGGATGTCGCCGGCCGGCACCACGGCACGGACACGGTCGCCCTCGACCAGCACGGCGTGGCGCTCCAGGATCCGGAACCCGTCGAACAGGCGGGCGGCGGTGAGCGCCAGCACGGGGCCTACCCCGCGGCCTGGCGGGCCAGCAGCAGGGCGCCGTCCAGGGCGTCGCCCAGCGGCTCGGCGAGCTGTCCGACCATCGGCTCGGGCAGGCGGCGGACGATCGGCGGCGCCAGCCCGCCCATCACCGACAGGCGCGGTGCGCCGGTGTCCTGCAGGGCGGCGATCATCCAGGCGGCATCGTGGGCGGCCTGGGCCAGCAGCGCCATGGCGACGGGGTCAAGCCGCTCGGCGTGCGCCACCACCAGCGGCGCCAGCTCTCCGTAGTCGCGCGGCACGGCGCTGTCGAGCCAGGCGACCACCGCCTCCGGGTCATGGTCGAAACGGGCCATCACCGCCTCGGTCAGGTCGCCGCCGCCGGCCACGCCGTCGTGGGCCCACAGCGCGCGGCGCAGCGCCTCCAGCCCCAGCCAGGCGCCGCCGGCGTGGTCGGAAACCGGAAAGCCCCAGCCGCCGATGCGGGTCTCCAGGCCGTCGACGATGGCCAGGCCGCACGAGCCGGTGCCGACGATCAGCACCGCACCGTCGCCGCCGGCGTGGGCGCCCAGGCAGGCGGCATGGGCGTCGGTGGCCAGCGCCGCTGCGGCAAAGGGGTGGCGCCACTCCAGGAAGGCGGCGCGGTCGCGGCGCTGGCCCACGCCGGCCAAGCCGAACCCGGCGTGCACGCGATTCACGGTCTCCGGCGCCAGGCCCGCCGCGGCCAGCGCCTGGTGCGCCGCCGTCAGGATCGCGTCGGTCGCCGTCGCCAGGCCGAAGCGCGGGTTGGCGCCGCCGGCGCGGCCCTCGCCCAGCACCTGCCCGGCCGCATCGGTCAGGCGCGACCGGCAGGCGGTGCCGCCGCCGTCGATGCCCAGATAGAGCGGGTCGGTCATGGCGCCTCGCCGTGTTCCGTCAGACGGCGGCGATCTTAGAGGATTTTCCGGCACGGATCATCCCGCCGGGTACGCCCCGGCCAGGAACGGAGTCGGCTCGTCGGCCCAGGTGATCAGCAAGGCATCGCGGGCGCGGGTGCAGCCGACATAGAACAGGCAGCGCTCGCGCTCGGTGGCGGCACGGCGGCCATCGGCGTCATCGGCAGCGGCCAGGGCGCGCGGGTGGGGCAGGTGGGCGGCGTCGCAGCCGACCAGGGCAACGGCGCGGAACTCCAGGCCCTTGGCGACATGCATGGTGGCCAGCACGGCGCGGTCCTCGGGCAGGGCGCCCCGGGTCAGGCGGGCATGGGGCAGGCCGGCGCGGGCGCAGGCCGGCTCGGCGCGCTCCTCCAGCAGCCGAGCGGTGCGGGCGAACAGGCCGATCTCCTGCGGCGCGACCCCACGGGCCAGCAGCCCGGCCAGCCATTCGGCGATCGCCGCGACCTCGTCGGCCACGCCACCGCCGCCCAGGCATTCCGGCTCCGGCCCGACCAGCAGCGAGACCGCGCCGCGCGCCGCCTCGATACCGTCCACGTCGGTCAGCCGGGCGGGCGCCATAAGGTCGGCGAAGCGCTTGATCTGGGCGGTGGTGCGGTAGTTGACGGTGAGCCGGGCGCCGCGCCCTGCCACGTCGATGCCGGCGTCGCGCCAGGAGAACGGCCAGCGGTAGATGCGCTGCCCGACGTCGCCGGCGAAGAACAGGTCGTGCGGCCCGGGCGGCGCCAGGGCGCGGATCAGGCGCAGGTCGCGCGGGCCGAAGTCCTGCGCCTCGTCGGCAACGACATGGGCGTAGGGCGGTGCCGCGCCGCCGGCCGTCGCCGCCTCGACCACGGCGCGGGCGCGATCCACGGTGTCGCCCCAGGTGCCGGTGCCGGCCGCGTCCAGCCGGCGGCGCACGCCCGCCATCACCTGCCAGATGCGCCAGCGCCGCGCCCGCCCCAGCGGCGAGCCGCGGCCGCGCCGGAAGATGTCGCGGTAGGCCGGCCACTCGATCAGGCCCCAGTAGTCGACCACGGCGTCCCACTCGGCGCGCAGGAACGCCGCATCGGGGAAGCGTACGCCGGCCTCGGCCGCCGCCTCGGCAATGAACCGGTCGAGGTCGTCGCCGTCCACCGGCACCGGCGGCGGCCCGCCGGCGCGGCGCACCAGGTCGACGGCGAGGCGGTGCAGGTGCTCCACGTCGACCCGCGTCCGCGCCGGCCGTTCGCCCAGCAGCCGGTCGAACCCCTGCGCCAGGCGCTTTGCCAGCGTGGCCGAGAAGGTGGTCAGCAGGACCCGCCCGTCGCCGGCGCGCTCGGCCAGGCGGGCGGCGCGGTGCAGGGCGACCACCGTCTTGCCGGTGCCCGCCCCGCCGGAGACGCGCGCCGGGCCGCGCCAGTCGCGCACCACGGCGTCGCGCTGCGACGGATGGAGGAAGACCGCCCACTGCTCCCACGGCGCCTCCAGGGCGCGGGCCAGCGCCGCCTCGTCGGCGGCGACCCAGAAGCGGCGGCGGGCGTCGGGGTGGGCGAAGGCGTCCGCCGCGTCGGCCGCGGCGGGGGCGGCCTTGGGCTCCGGCCGTTCGCCGGTGGCCAGGCGGACCAGCGCTTCGGCCGCCTCCTCGGGCAGGCGGTCGAGGATGGCGGTCAGCCCGTCCTCGTCGACCTGCCGGACGTGATCGAGCCAGGCCGGCGGCACGCCCAGCGCCAGCAGATAGGCCTCGTCCTCGTCGGCGAACAGCGGCGGCGCCGTCCTGGTGCGGGCGACGGTGTGGATCTCCTCCCGGACCACCTCCTCGATCTCGACGATCTGCACCGAGCCGGTGACCGGGTGGACCTCGAAGCGGCGCCGTTCGGCCCAGGCATAGGCGGCATCGTGGCGGTCGACATGGCAGAGCACGGTGCGGGTGCCGTCCTTGAACACGATGATGCGCAGGTCGCGCCCGGCGCGGATCGACCAGAACCGCTCTTCGCGGGTCCGGTCGATGCGATGCATCTGGAACCCCGGCCGGTCCGGCTCGGCCATGAAATCAAAGGCGACCGCCTTGACCGCCGCCTGCGCATCGCGTGGCAACCGGTCGAGGCTCTTGTGAAAGGTGCGGGCGATTTCGAGCATGGGGTCGGGGTCGGCAGTGGCGGGTGGAAACGGAAAGGGACTCAATAATAGTCGGCAACGCGGCACTCAGCTTCGATCATAGAGCGGAATCGCCGGACCTCGCTTCGTCCGGCACCAGCCCCGGCACCAGCCCCGGCACCAGCCCCGGCACCAGCCCCGGCACCAGCCTACGCATCAAGGACGAGCGTCGCTTCCAGGCCTTGAAGGTCTTTGGCAAAGCGGCTGATACCGCGAACCGGTTCGTGCAGCCCGCCATGAGCGACATGGTTGCGCAACGCATAATAGCTGAGAATGCGGCGATAGGCGTCGCCGCGGCGATCGGTGACCAGTGCCAGCCGCGTCTCGAATGGTATCTGCCCAGCTTTGCGGCCCTCATAGATGTCCCAGCCGCGCCGTGCCGCCCAGTCCCGCGACGAGCAGCGTGCATCCCGCGTCGTTATGAACCTTTCGTTGATCGAGGCTTCGAACTGGGCAAACAGCAGGACATAGAAGGCATAGTCGAGCAGACGCTGCCGCTCCGTCCATGTCGCCTCGGCAACTGGGTCTTCACACCTTTCCGCCTCACGCAGGCCTTGGCGAATGAGGCCAGCCAGGGCGTCGTAGGTGTCAAGGATTCGCTCGAAGTCGCGCATGGCTCAGTCTTCAAACAGGCTGGCGATCAGTTCCGGTTTATAGGGCGCATAGTCGCCCAGCTTGAGCGAGTAGAGCCGCCAGTCCGGCGGCACGAAAGCGCGCGTTGCGAAATCGACCACATCGGCATGGTCGCCGGGCGCACGCACCTCGACCAGGCCGTTGGCCCCGATCACCCACAGCGCGGTCGGCGTCAGGGTGGCGCGGGCATTGCCGGGACCGGTGACGTGCAGGGTGGGCAGGGTGCGCGGCGCCAGGCCGTAGCGCCGCATCAGGGGCTCGTCCTGAACGACGGGCGGACCGGGTTCGGTGCCGTAACCGGGTGTGCGGTCGGCCCAGTCGGCGATCGCGGCGAACAGATCCTCGACGCGGCGGCGCCAGTCGTCGAGCCGCCGTTCCAGGTACGCCACCTCCAGGTCGTCGCGCGCCACCTCGTCGAGCAGTTCCCAGTCCGTGATGGCCATCGGTGAACTCCGCCCTGATGTCCCGGCGTCTCCGCCGTCCGCGGCCGTGCCGCCGCAATGCTCCCGCATTTGTTACAGCAGGAGAGTAGCACAAAGCCTGTCTGCACGCCGCGATGCATGCCGGCACGAACAATCCGCCCTTTCCCTCGGGCGCCCAAGGCGCGATATGTGCGGGTCGAGGTGCCGGGGAACGGCCGCGGCGCCGGATGCACACCACCGGGAGACCATGCCATGAGCGAGGAGGATCGCGGCGACCGGGCCTCGCTGGACGAGGTCGTGCGGCACGTGTTCAAGCGGAACCAGGAGTTCCGGCGCGAGATCATGGACTTCCTGCGCGACGAGGAGCCCGCCGAGCGGCGCCGGCGCCTGGAGGACCGCTCCGGCCGCAACGAGGACAGAGGCCGGTCCTGACCGCCCGCGTCTGCCAGGCAAGTGCAGCCGACGGGGCGGCGCGGGTCCGGCCCTCCGTCTGCCCGGCAGCTCATCCATGGCCCTCGAATCGCTTCCGCCGGCCCTGGCGGGGCGGCGGCAGGTGCTCAAGCATCAGGCGCAGATAGGGGCGGGCGTCGGCCAGCAGCAGGGCCGTTTCCAGCATGACGGCCTCGGGCGTCGGCAGCTCGGCCACGGTGGACTCGGCGATCAGCCAGATGGTCTGCGCCGTGTCCACGATGAACAGCGCGCCGGTGCGGTCGCGGCAGTCGCGGACAATGGCCAGCATGGCCTGCCGCGCCGTCCGGTCCTGGGCCGTGAAGGGCACCGGCCCGACCGGCGAGGTGATCCGACAGGTGAAGCCGTCCGGCATCGAGGTCAGGGTGGCGGCGCAACGCAGACCCTCGAACCGGAAGCGGAACTGGATGGGCGGCGGCGGCGCCGCCACGACCAGCACGCCGTCCGCGCCCACCGACAGGGAATTGAGCGCGAGCCGCTCCTGCTGCTGCGCCATGAAGGCGACTGCGCGCATCGGCCGGAGCGGAAGGGACGTGTCCATGGGGCGCGCTGTGGCGAGACGGGGTACTGGGACGCGGCAGCACGGTAGCGGGCATGCGTCTAAAAATCCGTAAAGCCGGTCGGCCCTCGCGCGGCAAACACGATCGGGGCATCATGCCCCGGCCTGCTCGCCCCGGCCTGCTCGCCCCGGCCTGCTCGCCCCGGCCTGCTCGCCCCGGCCTGCT
>CAZGMC010000091.1:0-17256 GCA_964526565.1 uncultured Mycobacteriaceae bacterium | reverse complement strand
GAGATGCTGCTGCGGCTCCTGGCCCGGCGCTTCGGTCCCGTGGCGCCGGACATCGTGGCCCGCATCCATGCCGCCGATGCCGCCCTGCTCGACGTCTGGGGCGATCGCATCCTCGACGCGCACACGCTGGCGGACGTGTTCAGCGCTGACCAGCGGCATTGATCGCGACCGTCCCCGCTTCATTGGTCAAGTGCGGCGCCCGACAACGGAACCTGCGGCAGGCACGACACTGGCTTTCGAAGGCGCATCGGGTGTCGCGCAGCTTCTGATCGCCCTCACGCATCAGTCGCTGAAAGAGGCCGCTGGGCCCGTCTTCGCCCCTTTACGTCGCTTGCCGCGGAGCCGGTCCAGCCTCGCTTCGATAAAATCAAGCTCCATGTCGTCCGGATCGAACGACTCGCCGTATCAATCGCACATTTCCTCATGCTCGGGATGGCTCTCGTCGTTGATGGCCTCCACGAGCATGGCGAAGCCCGGTACGCCGGCGCAGTCCTCCGGCGGGGCGCGGCGCCTGCCGCCGGTCAGCGCCGGGTAGTCGACGTCCGGTGCGGCAGGCAGAGTCTTCTCGACCTTGATCTCGTGCTGCCATTTGTCGTCGAAATCATAGGTGTAGAAGAATCTGTTGACACTGCGGTTGACGAGCTGGCCCAGGCGCGTTCGGGCCTCGTTGTGCGTTCTGGGCCCGAAACCATCATCAAGCACGGACGGGTCGCCGTAGTACGTTTCGCCGATCTCGAACTGGTGCAGATGGCCGCCCATCCACCCGAACGTGGCCTGGATCACATCGTGCAGGTCGGCCAGCGTGATGTCCCTCGGCACCTGCACGCGCCGCCAGATCGGCGGGCGCATGTACATCAGGGAGATCTTGAGCTGGATAGACCTCGGGCTTGGCCCTGGCTGCCATGACGGAACTCCTCTCCTAGAACGAACTGCGCCGCTACAGCCGACGGCTATCGAAGCATCCGGGTGCCGGTCCACGCCGACCGGCACGTGCCGGCACTGCCACGGGCGCACGCCCGGCCACGACGCCCCGCAGCCCCCGGGTAAAACACGTGAGATCCCCGCCCGTCCTGCGCTATGGTAACAGTCTCAGAAACTGACAGCCGTTCCGGGGGAACCGTCCGCCATGAGCCTCGCCTACGACATCGCGCCCGAGACCGTGACGGACGCCATGCGCCGGCTGGGCGAGGCCGCCCGGGCCGCCGCCAGATCGCTGGCCGTCGCCCCGCCCGAGGCCAAGAACGCCGCCCTTGCCGCCGCCGCCGCCGCGATCCGCCGCGACCGCGCCGCCATCCTGGAGGCCAACGCCCGCGACATGGCGGTGGCCCGGCAGAAGGGCGTCGCCGCCTCGTTCCTCGACCGCCTGCTGCTCGACGACAAGCGCGTCGAGGCCATGGCCGCCGGCCTGGAGGCGATCGCCGCGCTGCCCGACCCGGTCGGCACCGTGCTGGCCGAGTGGGAGCGGCCCAACGGCCTCAAGATCGCGCGGGTGCGCGTGCCGCTCGGCGTCGTCGGCATCATTTATGAGAGCCGGCCCAACGTCACCGCCGATGCCGGCGGCCTGTGCCTGAAGGCCGGCAACGCCGCCATCCTGCGCGGCGGGACGGAGAGCTTCCAGTCCTCGCTGGCCATCGCCGCCTGCCTGGAGCGCGGCCTGCGCGACGCCGGCCTGCCGAAGGCGGCGATCCAGCTCGTCCCGACCACCGACCGTGCCGCGGTCGGCGCCATGCTGACGATGACCGGCCACATCGACGTGATCGTGCCGCGCGGCGGCCGTTCGCTGATCGAGCGGGTCCAGGCCGAAAGCCGCATTCCGGTGTTCGCCCACCTGGACGGCATCTGCCACACCTATGTCCACGCCGCCGCCGACCCGGCGATGGCGCGGCGCCTCGCCTTCAATGCCAAGATGCGCCGCACCGGCATCTGTGGTGCGACGGAGACGCTGCTGATCGACGCCGCCGTCGCACCGGACGTGCTGCCGCCGATCCTGGACGACCTGGCCGAGGCCGGCTGCGAGCTGCGCGGCGACCCGCCGACCATGGCCATGGACCCGCGCGTCGTGCCCGCCACCGCCGCCGACTGGGACACCGAGTACCTCGCACCGATCCTGTCGATCCGGCAGGTCACCGGCCTGGACGAGGCGATCGAGCATATCGACCGGCACGGCTCGCACCACACAGACTGCATCGTCACCGCGGACGCCGCCGCCGCCCAGGTGTTCTTCGACCGGGTCGACAGCGGCATCGTGCTGCATAACGCCTCGACCCAGTATGCCGACGGCGGCGAGTTTGGCATGGGCGCGGAAATCGGCATCGCCACCGGCAAGCTGCACGCCCGCGGCCCCGTCGGTGCCGAGCAGTTGACCAGCTACAAGTACCTGGTGCGCGGCAGCGGCCAGGTCCGCCCGTGAAAGACCGCCCGGCCGGCCCGCTGCCGCCGATCGCCGCGGCGGGGGACCTGCCCCGCGGCCGGCGCGTCGGGCTGCTCGGCGGGTCGTTCAATCCGGCCCACCAAGGCCACCGGCATATTGCCGAGACGGCGCTGAAGCGGCTGCACCTGCATCGGGTGTGGCTGCTGGTGTCGCCGCAGAACCCGCTCAAGCCCGCCGCCGACATGGCGCCGCTGGCGCAGCGGCTGGCTTCGGCCCGTCATGCCGCGGGGGAAGACCGGCGGATCGTCGTGACCGACGTGGAACGGTACCTGGACACGCAATACACGGTCGACACCGTCGCCGCCTTGCGTCGGCGCTTCCCCTGTACCCGCTTCGTCTGGCTGATGGGCGCCGACGCCTTGGCCGGGATGCATGAATGGCGCCATTGGGAACGAATCTTTCATATTGTTCCCATTGCGATCTTCGATCGGCCCTCATATTCTCTAAAGGCAAGCGGTGGAAAAGCCGCGACGCGGTTCCGGCACTTCCGCCGGTCGCCGCGCGAGGCGGGCAGCCTTGCCGACATGAAACCGCCGGCCTGGATATTCTTCCCGACCCGGCGCGTGCCCATTTCGGCGACGACCTTGCGGGCGACAGGCGCGGGACCGTAGGATCGCCCTGACGAACGGCGCGGCGCGCCCCGGCAAGGGAGCATCCCGCGCAGAAGTAACGAGGTGGACGCCATATTGCGGAACATCAAGGCCATCCAGTCCGACGAGGCCGGATCGCCAGTGCCGGGACACGCCACGGGCGCCTCCCGGTTCGTCAGCCGGGTCGTGCTGAGCTCGCTTGACGACGATCAGGCAGACGATGCCGTCGTCATCGATCTGGCCGGCAAGACCACCATTGCCGATGCGATGGTCATCGCCTCCGGCCGCTCCGCCCGCCACGTCGGCGCCATGGCCGAGCATCTGGTGGAGCGGCTGAAGGCCGCCGGGGTGACGGTTCAGGTCGAAGGCCAGGCCCACGCCGACTGGATCCTCATCGACGCCGGCGACGTCATCGTCCATCTGTTCCGCCCCGAGGTTCGGGAGTTCTACGCCCTGGAGAAGATGTGGGGCGCGGATATGCCCATGGCCCGGCCGGGTGGAGAGGTGGTCGCGGGCCTGTGGCACGCCTGATCGCCTGAGCCGCCCAGGCCTGATCCCCGTGCGGCTCACCCTTGCCGCCGTCGGCCGCACCCGGCGCGGACCGTTGAGTGCGCTCATGGCCGAGTACGCCGGGCGCCTGACCGGGCCGCCCCTGGGTCCGCTGACGGTGCGCGAGATCGATCTGCGGCGGCCGCTGCCACCGGCCGGGCAGTGCCGCCACGAGGCGGAACTGCTGCTTGCCGCGGCGCCGTCGGGTGCTGTGGTGGTCGCGCTGGACGAGCGTGGCGAGGACCTGGACAGCGCCGGCCTCGCCGCCCGCCTGCAGACCTGGATCGACCGCGGCACCCAGGACGCCGCATTCCTGATCGGCGGCGCCGAGGGCCATGGCGAGGCAGTACGGGCTCGCGCCGATCTGGTCCTGGCGTTCGGCCGGATGACGTGGCCGCACCTGCTGTGCCGCGTCATGCTGGCCGAGCAGCTCTACCGCGCCCGCACCATCCTGACCGGCCATCCCTATCACCGCGGCTGAGCCGGGACCAGACAGCTGCGACTCGCCTCATGGAGGGCTTCCGCACCGGCCGGCACCGCGCCATCATGAGGTCGCCGCTGCCGCAGCCATCGTGTTGCCGCAGCCCGGTCCGCTGCCGTCCCGTCCCGCGAGGAGCCGTTCCATGACCACGCCCCAGGCCGTTCTTGCCGCCGCTGTCTTGATCGCGCTGGCCATCGTCGTTGCCGACCCGCCGTCGATCACCGCCGAGGCGCAGCTGGAAGAGCAGATCGATGCGCCGGCGCCCGCCGGCCTCTACCAGATCGCCACCCAGGCCAACTCCGGCAATGTCTGGCAGGTCAACACCCGCACCGGCGAGCTGCGCCTGTGCCAGCCGCCCAGCGGCGTGTCCGGCCCGCCCCGCTGCTTCATCACCGGGTCGCCCTGGCAGCAGTAGCGGCCCCTACCCGCTTCTGCCCCCGCCGTTCGCGCGGGTGACGGTCAGGGTGCCGACGGTCTCGTCCACCGCGCTTTCGAGCAGCGCCATCAGGTGCTCGTAGGCCTCGTGCGGATAGGGCACCAGGCAACCCTCGCTGCCGCCCGGTCCGGGCCGGTGGATCAGGAAGTCGTTCCAGATCCGCCCGAATCCGTCGATGCGGGCGCGCGTCTCGGCGTCCGGCAGCAGGAAGCAGCAGCGGCCATAGAAGCGGCCGTTGCGCCGGCCGGTATAGTCGCCGAGCCAGACGATGGCGTAGCGGCCCCACGGGATCGGGCCGCTGAAGCGGGTCTGGTCGCGACTGTCCGGCGTGTCGAGCCACCGCGCCGGATCAAGGGCGCCGCGGTGGCCGCCGGAGCACACGTACAGGTCCACCAGCGTGTCGCCGACCGTGCCGTACAGCCGTTCCGCCGCAACGTCATAGGTCAGGTCGGCGGTCAGGTCGGCGGTCAGGTCAGCCGGGCCGGGCGGCGGTGTCATGGATGGCGGACGGTCAAGGTCAATGGAGCAGGCCGTTGAACACCCAGGTCTCGACGAGATCCCGGGCCCGTTCGGGCGGGCATCCCGGATGATGGTAGCAATAGACGCGCACCGCGGCGTCCAGCGCCACGCTGTCGGGTGCACCGCTGGCCATCATTCCGGCATGGGCGCGCAGTACCGCAGCCAGGCACGCGCAATCGACCGGCGGGTCGCAGCCCGCCCCCAACCGGTCAGCCCTTTTTCCTTCAGCTTTTTTTCCTGCGGCCATAGAGTTCCAGCCTGTGATCGACGAGCTCGTAACCCAGTTCCTCGGCAATGCGTTCCTTCAGCGTTTCCAGATCCGGATGCTGGAACTCCACCACCTCGCCCGTCTCCAGGTCGATCATGTGGTGGTGATGCTCCAGGTTGACCTCGAATCGCGAGTAGTTGGCGTTGAAGTCGTGGCGCTTGACCAGGTTCATCTCGTCGAGCAGGTGCAGGGTGCGGTACACCGTCGCGATGCTGATCGACGGGTCGACCTCCCGAACGCGCTGGTACACCGCATCGACGGACGGATGGTCTGCCGAGTTGTTGAGCACCTGCAGGATGACGCGCCGCTGCTCCGTCATCTTGAGGCCGGCATTGATGCATTGTTGTTCGAGGTTGGTCATTGGCATTCTCCCTGGCCCGGTCCTCCTCCCGTCTGAACGTTTTCGTTGGGATCGTCGCCAGAACAAATCATACAGATAATCATTCGCGCTGTCATGGAGACTTTATGAAGCAGCCCGCGGCGGCCGGTGCCGCCCCGTCCGGTCCGGTGCGGTCCGGTGCGGTCCGGTGCGGTCCGGTGCGGTCCGGTGCGGTGCGGCATGGAACCGCAACAGGGAAGAGGATCGCCGGACCATGGGCATTCACGGCTGGATTGCGCTGGCCCTGACCGCCGTCGGTGTGACGGCGCTGAACGTCGGCCTGATGCACCTGGCGCGCAAGCGCTGGCGGCAGTTCGGCGACGACCCCGTCGACAACGAGACGCCCGACGAGCCCGGCGACGACGCTCCGCCGCGCTGACGGCGCCGGCCGACCCTCTTGCCCGCGCGCCGGAAAAGGCTATCAATCGCCCGGCGACAACCCAAGGGGGAGGACCGGGTCATGGCTACGGGAACGGGGATCGGCCGGCGGCGCCTGGGACTGGTGCTGAGCACCGCCGGCGGCGTCGTGTGCGCGGCGATGATGGCGGTGGTGCTGGTGGTCTGGGGCACGCCGTACAACCCGCTCTGGTGGCTGGTGATGGCCGTCATCCTGACCGCCGCCGTCGCCGTCCCATGGGCCCTGCTGCCCCTGGCCGACTGGATCATCGACGGCTACCGCCAGGACGACCGCCAGCCCTGACCGGACTCAAGGTGACAGTTTACTTATTTCGCCGGATAAAGCAGCCCGGCATTGCAGTCATGGCGAAGGGACTAATACCAGCGGCCGAAACGGTTGACCCGTCTCCTGCTGCCCCTTGCGATCGGGCATGGCGCCCGCTGCTGCTGGCAACCGCTCGCCCAGTCAAACAGAAAGCGCCGGGTAGTGGCGCAGTCAACAAATACTGAGGACAGCAGCACGATCCTTGGCAAAATTCTGACTTTCATGGCGAGCGAAGCGAAGCAATCCAGTGGCGCCTCTGGGCGCGATGTCGAATGTTGTCGCGCAATGGATGGGAAGGGACTGGGTTGCTTCGCTTCGCTAGCAATAATGGTGATTTTGGCTGTGGCGCGCTTTTGTTGGAGAGGATGGGAGTTTTTGCGGCGTTGCTGTTGGGTTTTGCTTCGCTTTAACCAACCTGCGGGGCCGGGGCCGGCCGCCCCTACCCGATCGGCAGTTCGCCCTGGGCCGGACCAGGGGGCATGGCTTCGGTGACCAGGGCGGCGGCGGCTTCGTCCAGCAGGTCGTCCAGGGCGCTGCCGTGGACCTGTTCGCGGCCGATCTCCAGCAGCACCGGCACGGCCAGGGGCGAGATCCGGTCCAGGCGGCGGAGGGTCAGGCGGGCACGCGCGCGGCGCAGCAAAGCCCCCACCCGGGCCACGTCGGTCAGGCCGCGGGCCGCCTCCAGGCGGGTGGCGCGGAGCAGCACGTGGCCGGGCTCGTGGCGGCGCAGCACGTCGTAGATCAGGTCGGCGCTGACAGTGACCTGGCGGCCGGTCTTCTCCCGCCCCGGATGGCGCCGCTCGATCAGACCGGCGACCACCGCCACGGTGCGGAACGTGCGGCGCAGCAGGCTGGACTCGTCCATCCAGGCTTCCAGGTCGTCGCCCAGCATGTCCTCGTCGAACAGCGCCGGCACGTCGGGCGCGGGCCGCAGGCTCCAGCAGGCCAGCACGTAGTCGGTGGCGACGAAGCCCAGCGGCCCGGCCCCGGCCCGCTCCAGCCGGCGGGTCAGCAGCATGCCCAGGGTCTGGTGGGCGTTGCGCCCCTCGAAACAGTAGGCCACCAGGAACCACCGGCCGCCGCGCGGGAAGGTCTCCACCAGCAGCCCGTCGCGCCCCGGCAGCACCGAGCGCCAGCGCTGCATCCCCAGCCAGTCGCGCACCGGCCCCGGCAGCCCGGCCCAGGCGGCCGGGTCGGCCAGCATCGCCCGCACGCGGTCGGCCAGGTGGGTGGACAGCGGCAGGCGCCCGCCGACATAGGCCGGCACCTTGGGCTCACGGCTACCGGCGGCGCGGCTGACCCAGGCCTCGGTCTCGCGCAGGCCGTCGAAGCGCAAAAGCTGGCCGGCGAAGACGAAGGTGTCGCCGGGCACCAGCCCCTGGATGAAGTACTCCTCGACCTCGCCCAGCACCGGCCCGCGGTTGAGCCGCACCTTGAGCGTGGTGGCGGCGACGATGGTGCCGACGTTCATCCGGCAGCGCTGCGCCACGGCCTTGTGCGCCAGCCGCCACCGGCCGTCGTCGCCCCGCTCCAGCCGGCGGAACCGGTCGTAGGTGCCCAGCGCATAGCCGCCGGTGGCGACAAACGCCAGCACGTCGTCGAAGTCGCGCCGGTCCAGCGCCGCGTACGGTGCGGCCCGCCGCACCTCGGCGTACAGCGCGTCGGCGTCGAACGGGCCGGCGCAGGCGGTGGACGCCACGTGCTGGGCCAGCACGTCCAGCCCGCCCGGCGCCGGCGGGTCGCCGTCCAGCGTGCCGGCGTGCACGGCGTCCACCGCCGCGCGGCACTCCAGCACCTCGAACCGGTTGCCGGGCACCAGCAGCGCCCGCGACGGCCGGTCGAGCCGATGGTTGGCGCGGCCGATGCGCTGCAACAGCCGGCTCGCCCCCTTGGGCGCGCCGATCTGCACGACCAGGTCCACCGCCCCCCAGTCGATGCCCAGGTCCAGCGACGAGGTCGCCACCACCGCGCGCAGGCTCCCGCGGGCCATCGCCGCCTCCACCTTGCGGCGCTGCTCCACGGCCAGGCTGCCGTGGTGCAGGGCGATGGGCAGGGCGTCCTCGTTGAGCCGCCACAGCGCCTGGAACACCAGCTCGGCCTGGGCGCGGGTGTTGACGAACACCAGCGTGGTGCCGGCGCCCCGGATCCGTTCGTAGACCTCCGGCAGGGCGTGCAGGCCCAGGTGCCCGGCCCAGGGCAGCCGCTCGCGCGTCTCCAGGATCTCGATGTGCGGCGCCGCCCCGCCCCGCGCCACGATCAGCCGCACCGCCGGGTCGTCGGCATCGGCGCTGCGCGACAGCCAGGCGCGCAAGGCCAGCGGCTCGGCCACCGTCGCCGACAGTCCGACCCGCCGCGCCGCCGGCGCCAGCGCCGCCAGCCGCGCCAGGCCCAGCGCCAGCAGGTCGCCGCGCTTGGTGCCGGCGAGCGCATGCAGCTCGTCGACGATGACGCAGCGCAGGCCGGCGAACATGGCCTGCGCGTCCGGGTAGGACAGCAGCAGCGCCAGGCTCTCCGGCGTGGTCATCAGCAGGTGCGGCGGGCGGCGGCGCTGGCGCTCGCGGCGGGCCTGGGGAGTATCGCCGGTGCGGGTCTCGTGGCGGACCGGCAGGCGCAGCCCGGCGATCGGCGTCTCCAGGTTGCGGTGGATGTCCACCGCCAGCGCCTTCAGCGGCGAGACGTACAGCGTGTGCAAGCCCTCGCGCGGCCGTTCGGCGAGCTCGACCAGCGAGGGCAGGAACCCGGCAAGCGTCTTGCCGCCCCCGGTCGGCGCAATCAGCAGCGCGCTCTCCCCCGCCGCCGCGGCGCCCAGCATGGCGAGCTGGTGCGCATGCGGCGCCCACCCCCGCTGCGCAAACCACCCGGCGAACAGCGGCGGGAGGAGGGCATCGGCAGCCGGATCGGCGGCAGGAGCGGTCGTGACCTGGGGCAGCGGAGCGTCCATGGGCATGGACTATAACAGGAACACCGGCTCGGTCGAGTGGTGGCAGGATCAGCCGGCGGCGGGTTCCGGGGACACAAACCCGAACTCAGTGGCGGCGCCGGCGCCGGCAGAACGAACCGGCGAAGATCGGTATTGTGTCCCCGGAACTAGCGCGGACGCGCCGATGATCAGTGACCCATACCATTGCGTGTAGCCTTGTTCGGTCCCGTCCGGTATGACCGTGCCGGCAGTGTCGAAACAGGTGCGGGCACGGATGGCATGAGCGACGACAAGGAATCGGACGGTGAACGACGGCTGGTGCGCGATCACGATCACTTCGCCAAGCAGCTCCTCGAGCAGCCCGGCAACGCCGACGCCTTCCTGCGCGAGCGGCTGCCGCGGAACGTGGCGGCGCGGCTGACGGCGACGCCGGCGGTCGACCGGTCGGAGAGCTTCATCGACCCGCTGCTGACCGAGCGCCGCGGCGACCGCGTCTTTGCGATGGAGACCGACACCGGGACGCCGATCCTGGTCTGGACCATGATCGAGCACAAGAGCCGGCCGGAGCCCGACAGCCTGGTCCAGACCCTGACCGGCCTGGCCGGCATCGCCGCCCGCGGCGCCGTCCGGCGGGAGAACCCCGGCCGCACGGTGTGGCAGGTGCCGGCGCCGGTGTTCGCCGTCGTGCTGTACCACGGCGCACGGCGCTGGACGCTGCCGACCGCCCCGGTCGAAGCGTACGACCTGCCGGCGGACCTGGTCGGGGCCGGGCTGCTCGACTTCCGCTACACCCTGGTCGACCTCGGCACGATCCCCGACACCGAGCTGTCGCGCCACCCGCCGCTGCAGGCCGGGCTGCTGGTGCTGAAGTACGCGATGCGCGACGATGACCCGATGGACACCCTCGAGCGGCTCGTCGACGCCGCCGCCGAGGTTGGCTTGACCGCGGTTGTTCTTGTGGTCAGATATCTGTTCAAGGCCAGTGACGTGATCGACCGGGAGCGGCTGCAGGCCGTGGTTTCCCGTATTTTGCCGGGACAGGGAGACGAAGTCGTGACGACCATTGCGCAGGAACTGATGGCCGAGGGCGAAGCCAAAGGGCTGGTCAAGGGCCGCGCCGAGGGCAGGCTTGAGGGCCGCACCGAGGGCCGGCTCGAGGGCCGGGCCGAGGGCAAGGTGGACATGCTGCTGCGTCTGCTTGGCCGGCGGTTCGGCCCCGTGGCGCCGGAGGTCGCGGCGCGCGTCCGTGCCGCCGACGATGCGCAGCTCAATGTCTGGGCCGACCGCGTGCTCGACGCGGAGACGCTTGAGGCCGTCTTCGCCACGGGCCGGCCGCACTGACCGCGAGGAGTTCGGGGGACACAAACCCGCGCTCCATGGCGGCGCCAGCGCCGGCAGAACCAGCCAGCGAAGATCAGTATTGTGTCCCCGGAACTGCATTGTGTCCCCGGAACTGCCCGCACATAATACCAATGTTTCCGCTCTGCCGCTCGTCATTGCGAGCGAAGCGAAGCAACCCATGGGCCCGACAACGGGACAGTGCCGGCAGTCAATACATGGACACCATGCCGTCTTTACATGAAAAGCGGCCAAGATGGCCTCCGATTTTTATCTTGGCTTGGCTGACACAGCGCCGGCCGCGGCTGTGCGGCGCGAGGATTTGAAAATGATTCAACCTTACAGACGGGCGGTATAAGCTCATGCCATCCAGTGGGGAGCCCGCCCATGTTCGTCCTGGCCGACGGCAATCCGGTCCACGCCATCCGCCGCCCGTATGTCACCTGGGGGCTGATCGCCCTCAACGTCGTCGTGTTCGCCCTGCAGCTCGGCGGGGCGGTGCCGACGCTGGAGCTGGCGCTGCTGCCGGCGCAATTGACCCAGCCGGCGGCGCTGGGCCCGGATGTGGCGGCGACGCCGTTGTGGCTGACCCTGCTGACCTACCAGGTCCTGCACGCCGATGCGGTGCACCTGGCGATCAACATGATCGCCCTGTGGGTGTTCGGCGACAACATCGAGGACTCGATGGGGCACGGCCGGTTCGTCGTGTTCTACCTGGTCTGCGGCGCGCTGGGCGGGCTGGTGCAGGCGGCGCTGACGCCCTACCCGTTCGTCGCCGTGATCGGCGCCAGCGGCGCCATCGCCGGGGTCATGGGCGCCTATCTGCTGCTGCACCCGCGGGCGCGCGTGCTGGTGCTGGTTCTCAACCGGTTCCCGCTGCTGGTGCCGGCCTGGGTGGTGATCGGTCTGGCCATCGGCGGCGACATCGTCATGGCGACGCAGGAGAGCATCGAGGGCGCGGCCATGTCGGTCGGCAACGTGGCGTGGTGGGCCCACGTCGGCGGGTTTGCCGGCGGGGCGGGGCTGATCGTGCTGGTGCGGCGGCGCGACGTGCCGCTGTTCCAGCCGCGCTCGGCCTATCCGGAGATCGTCTTCCCGCGGTTCATGGCCTGGCTGCAGGGCGACGGCGCCTCGGGCTGGGGCAAGGCGGCGCGCTTCGCCCTGGTGTTCGCCGCCTTCGCCGCCCTGTTCGCGCTGCTGGAGCTGGCCGGGCTGTGAGCGACCGCTCCCCCGGCCGCCCCGTCGGCCTGATCTCGGCCATCGCCGAGGAGCACGACCGGCTCGGCGACGTCTTCCGGGAAGACGCCGTCAGCGGGATCGCCGGACGCCGGTTCCGTGCCGGCACGGTGGACGGCCGGCCGCTGGTGGCGGTGCGCGGCGGCATCGGCAAGGTCAATGTCGCCATGACGGCGACCCTGCTGAGGACTTCACCGCCTTCCTCGGCGAGACCGCCGCGGTCGCCGCCATCGTCGTGCGCCGCGTGCTGGCGGCGCTTTGAAGGCGCCGCCGCCCCGCCGCCCCGCCCTCACCCCGGCCGCGTCAGGCCGGGATGCCTTCCCACATGTCGAGCAGGAACTCGCGGTCGCGGGCCATGTCCTGGACCACCGAGCGCAGCAGGTCGTGCACCGAGACGATGCCGACGATCCGGCCGTCGTCGACCACCGGCAGGTGACGGACGCCGAGCTCGCCCATGGTCTTCAGTGCGTGCATCGCCGTGTTGCCCGGGGCGATCGAGCGCAACTCTCCCGACATGATCTCACCCAGCCTGGCCAACTGCGGGTCGCGTCCGGCGGAGACGACCTGGTCGAGCACGTCACGTTCGGTGACGATGCCGCACACGTCGCTGTCGTCGCACACCAGCACGCAGCCGATGTGCCGCGCCGTCATCGCCCTGGCGCCGGCCGCCACGGTGTCCTGCGCGGACAGGCGCACCAGGTCCTGCCTGCCGATGATGTCGCCGACGGTTTTCTGGAACATGCGAGGTCCTCCCGGTTGGCGCGGCGGCTTCTTTGCCCGGACGGCCGCCGGCTCCTGACTTGAACGGTTCGCGTGCGGCCGCGGCCGCCGCCCCGTCGCGGGAGCACGGCCCGGCCGGACCGGGCGGCACGACCATACCAGCCGGCCACCGCGTCGGCACCACCCCTTGTGGCGTACGACATCGCGCCAGCCGGCCCCGTCCTGCCGCGCCCTTGTACCGTGTATATCGTGGCGGCCGCGGCCGTTCCCAGGGGCGGCCGGCAACGGCCCGCCGCATCCGGCCGGGGCCTGGCAGGCCTGAGCACGGCGCGACCCTGGCCGCCGGTCGGGACCGACCTCCTGACGAAGGGACGTTGCCGCCACGGGGGTTGGTGGCGGCGGCGGCGTCGGCTAAGGTGCGCGCCTGCCGCCCGTCACCCTGCCCGCGCGAGGCCCGCCCCCATGTCCGCCACCCCGTCCGCGACCCCGCCCGCCACCCGGTCAGCCGCCCGGTCAGCCGCCCCTGGCGACGCCCCCACCCCCGTCATCGGCATCATCGGCGGCACCGGCGTCGCCGAGCTGGCCGGGCTTGAGAACGTGCGGCACGAGGCGGTGGTGTCGCCGTTCGGCGTGCCGTCGGACGAGCTGCTGTTCGGCGATGTGGACGGCCAGCCGGTGGTGTTCCTGCCGCGCCACGGCCGCGGCCACCGCGTGCCGCCGACCGAGCTGAACTTCCGCGCCAACATCGACGCCCTGAAGCGGGCCGGCGTCACCGACATCCTCTCGCTGTCGGCGGTCGGCTCGCTGCGCGAGGACCTGGCGCCGGGCATGTTCGTCGTCGTCGACCAGTTCATCGACCGCACCGTCAACCGGATCAAGTCGTTCTTCACCACGGGTCTGGTCGGCCACGTGGCGCTGGGCCACCCGGTGTGCGGCCGCCTGGGCGACGCGCTGCACGACGCCCTGCACGAGATCGACATTCCTCACCGCCGCGGCGGCACCTATCTGGTCATGGAAGGCCCGCAGTTCTCGACGGTGGCGGAATCCAACCTGTACCGGGCGTGGGGCTGCGACGTGATCGGCATGACCAACATGCCCGAGGCCAAGCTCGCCCGCGAGGCGGAGATGTGCTACGCGACCGTCGCCATGGTCACCGACTACGACTGCTGGCACCCGGACCACGACCACGTCACCGTCGACCAGGTGGTGCGCGTGCTGCTGGGCAACGCGGAGAAGGCACGGGCGCTGGTCGGTGCCGTCGTGCCGAAGCTGGCCGGGCGGCGCGGCTACTGTCCGCAGGGCTGCCACACGGCGCTCGACAACGCCCTGATCACCGCACCGGAGCAGCGCGACCCGCAGGTGCTGGCCCGGCTCGACGCCGTGCTGGCGCGGGTCAACCAGGGAGCGGCCCGATGAAGGTCAACGGCATTCACTATCGCACGATCTGGCCGGCCGACGACGATGCCGCGGTCGAGATCATCGACCAGACCCGCCTGCCCCACGCCTTCGAGACGGTGCGGCTGGAGAGCCTGGACGCGGCGGCGCTGGCGATCCGCGAGATGCTGGTGCGCGGCGCCCCGCTGATCGGCGCCACCGCCGCCTATGGCGTCGCCCTGGCGATGCGCGACGACCCGTCCGACGCGGCGCTGGCCCGTGCCTATGAGCTGTTGTTTGCGACGCGGCCGACCGCCGTCAACCTGCGCTGGGCGCTGGACGACATGCGCACCCGGCTGGCGGCTTTGGCGCCGGCGGCCCGTGCCGACGCCGCGTGGCGCCGCGCCGCCGAAATCTGCGACGAGGACGCGGCGATCTGCGAGGCCATCGGCGACCACGGCCTGGAGATCCTGCGCCGCGCCTGGGATGCCAGGCCGACCGGCCCCCATGTCGAGGTGCTGACCCACTGCAACGCCGGCTGGCTGGCCACCGTCGACTGGGGCACCGCCCTGGCGCCGATCTACAAGGCCCACGATGCCGGCGTGCCGGTCCACGTCTGGGTCGACGAGACCCGGCCACGCAACCAGGGCGCCGGGCTGACGGCGTGGGAGCTGGGTCGCCACGGCGTGCCGCACACCGTCATCGTCGACAACGCCGGCGGCCACCTGATGCGCGCCGGCCGCGTCGACCTGTGCATCGTCGGCACCGACCGCACCGCCGCCAACGGCGACGTCTGCAACAAGATCGGCACCTACCTGAAGGCGCTGGCCGCCGACGACAACCGCGTGCCGTTCTACGTCGCCCTGCCCTCGCCGACCATCGACTGGAGCCTGCCCGACGGCGACGCCATCCCGATCGAGGAGCGCGGCGGCCAGGAGGTCTCCCACATCACCGGCCGCACCGCCGACGGCCGCATCGAGACGGTGACGGTCACCCCGCCGGGCAGCCCCGTCGCCAATTACGGCTTCGACGTGACCCCGGCCCGTCTCGTCACCGCCCTGATCACCGAACGCGGTGTGTGCCCTGCCAGCCGCAACGGCCTGATCGAGCTGTTCCCAGAGAAGGCAGTGGCGTAGACCGCGAAGGTCGGCACCGCAGGTCGGCCGACCTACGGGCGATTTACGGGCGATTTCGGGAATGCGGCGATAGCGGAAATGGATGCATCCGGCACCCTCACCTGCCCCGGCCCGGCCGGGCGCGTGCTGCACCGGGCCGCCGAGGCGACGGCGGTGGCCGGCGGGCTGGTGCTGGTCGGACTGTCGCTGGTCACGGTGTACGACATCCTGGGCCGGCTGACGGCCGACCTGGCGCAGGCGGGCGGCTGGACGGGGTGGCTCGCCGCGCAGCCGCCGCTGGCCTGGGTGCGGCCGCTGGCCGGCAGCTATGAGCTGATGGAGCTGGGTGCGGCCGTCGCCGTGTTCGCCTGCCTGCCCTACGCCCAGCTGCGCGGCGCCCATGTCGCCGCCGAGGTGTTCACCCAGCGGCTCGGTCTCCGCGCGCGGGCGGCGCTGACGGCGGCCGGCGACGCGGCGTTCTGCGCCCTGGCCGCGGTGCTGGCCTGGCGGCTCGCCGCCGGGGCGATCGACCTGGAGCGCTACGGCCAGACCTCCATGATCCTGCAGGTGCCGACGTGGTGGGCCGCCGCCGCCGGGGTGCCGTGCCTGGCGCTGCTGGCGCTGGCCTGTGCGTACACCGGCTGGCGGCGCTTGGCCATGGCGCGCGGCGGCCGCGCGGGCAAGCCGGCGTGAGCGGAGCGGCGGTCGCGCTGGCCGGGTTCGGCGTGCTGCTGGGGCTGATGGTGCTGCGCGTGCCGATCGGCGTCGCCATGCTGCTGGTCGGGGCCGGCGGCTATGCGGCGCTGCAGGGCTTGGCGCCGCTGCTGGCCCTGCTCAAGACGCTGCCCCTCGACCGCTTCGCCAGCCATTCGCTGGCGGTGGTGCCGCTGTTCCTGCTGATGGGCGAGTTCGCCACCCGCGCCGGGCTGAACCGCGACCTGTTCGCCGCCGCCGGCGCCCTGGCCGGCCACCGCCGCGGCGGCATCGCCATGGCCGCGGTGGGGGCCAGCGCCGGGTTCGCCGCGGTGTGCGGCTCGTCGCTGGCGACGGCGGCGACCATGGGCCAGGTGGCCCTGCCGGAGATGCGCCGCCTGGGCTATTCCGGGGCGCTGGCGACCGGCGCCCTGGCCGCCGGCGGCACCCTGGGCATCCTGATCCCGCCGTCGATCGTGCTGGTGCTCTACGCCATCCTGACCCAGCAGAACATCGTCGCCCTGTTTGCCGCCGCCCTGATCCCCGGCCTGCTGGCGGCGGCCGGCTATGTCGCGGCGATCGCTGTGTACGTGCGCCGCCGCCCCGACGCCGGCCCGGCCCGGCCGCGTGCCGCCGCCGTCGGGCGTCGCGCCGCACTGCTGCGGGCGTGGCCGGTGCTGGCCATCTTCCTGCTGGTCATCGGCGGCCTCTATGCCGGCGCCTTCACCCCGACCGAGGGCGCGGCGGTGGGCGTGGTGGCGACGGCGGCCGTCGCCGTGGTCCGCGGCATGCGCCTGGCGGGCCTGATCGAGTCGCTGCGCGGCGCGGTGGCGATCACCGGCATGGTGTTCCTGATCCTGCTCGGCGCCGAGCTGTTCAACGTGTTCCTGGCCCTGACCCAGGCGCCGCAGGCCGCCGCCGCCGCGGTTGCCGCCGCCGGCTGGCCGCCCTACCTGGTGCTGGCCGCCATGCTGCTTGCCTACCTGGTGCTGGGCTGCGTGATGGACAGCCTGAGCATGATCCTGCTGACGATCCCGACCTTCTTTCCGGTGCTCATGGCACTGGACTTCGGCCTGACACCCGACGAGACGGCGATCTGGTTCGGCATCCTGGCCCTGATCGTCGTCGAGGTCGGGCTGATCACGCCGCCGGTGGGCCTGAACGTCTACATCATCCACGGCCTGGCCCGCGACGTTCCGCTGTCCGAGACGTTTCGCGGCGTGCTGCCGTTCCTGGCCGCCGACGCAGTGCGCGTCGGGCTGATCATCGCCGTGCCGGGGCTGGCGCTGTGGCTGGTGTGACGCGGCCGCCGGCGGACCGTCCGGTCCGTTGCCGGAACGAACGGTTGCCGCGGCTGCGACCAATCCGCTACACCTTCGGTATGCATCGCCGGACGGGCGGGGGCCGGCGCCGGACCACCGTCCGGCAGTCCCACGCGCCATGACCCAGCCAGATCGCCAGCCAGATCGCCAGCCAGATCGCCAGC
>CAZGMC010000090.1:7063-17340 GCA_964526565.1 uncultured Mycobacteriaceae bacterium | reverse complement strand
GGCTGCCACTATGCCGCCATATTCGGCGCGGTGGCCCTGCCGGCCTAGCCCGGCCCGGCCCGGCCCGGCCCGGCCCGGCCCGGCCCGGCCCGGCCTGGGCCAGTCGCGCCGGAGAGCGCCGGAGAGCGCCGGCTGCCGCACCGGCGGGTCAGCCGTGCAGCGCGGCGTAGACGTCCAGGATCGTCTCGAGCCCCAGCGGCTTGTAAAGGCGCACCGTGCCCAGCATGGAGGCCGTATCGAGGCGCGCGTCGTCGACCTCGATGCGCACCAGCCGGCTGCGGTCGACCGTGGTGAAGCGCGGCTGGAACTCCTCCGGCAGGCGGTCGGCCACGGCCGTCAGGTCGGCAATGCGGCCGATGGCGAAGCCCTGGCCGGGGAAGCGCACCAGCACGCGGTCGCCGCGGGCGTAATCGATCGGCGAGCGGTCGTCCAGATAGGCCAGCAGGTAGCGGTCGTCGCCGAACACGTCGAGGATGGCGTTGCCCGCCGTCACCACCGCGCCGGCATTGACCCGCAGGTTGGCGACCACGCCGGACTGCGGCGCCGTCACCACGCCGTCGCCGAACCCGATCAGCAGCTCGGCATAGTGCCGGTCGACCCGCGCCAGGCTCTCCTCCAGCACCGGAACCTCGTCGGCGAGTTGGTTGCGCGCCGCCTCCAGCTCAAGCAGGGTGCGTTCCGCCTGGTGGTACCGGTGGACCAGGTCGCTCAGCCGTTCGTTGCTGATCAGCCCGCGCTCGGACAGCGTCAGCGAGGCCTGCTGAAGGTTCCGGCTGAACGCCACCTCGCCGCGCGTCGACTCGATGGCCGCGTCCAGCCGCGCCGCCTGGACGCGCGCGTCGCTCAACTCGTTCTGGCTCGCGCCGATCCGGGTGGCAAGATCCAGCACCCGGTTGCGGAACCACACGGAGTCGTACTGCAGCAGCGGCGCGCCGGCCTGCACCACGTCGCCGTTCTGCACGTCGAAGGACCGGATCGTGGCGTCGTACTCCAGTGCCACGGCGCGGTTCGGGGCGTACACGAAGCCGTCGCCCTGCAGCAGGTAGAGGTAGCCGAAGGCGCGGTCGAGCAGGAACAGCAGCAGGCCGGCAATAACCACCATGTAGACGTACTTGCCGAACCGCAACGGTTCACGGCGGGTGTCCTCCACGGCGCGATAGGGCAGCGCCGGCCGCCTGATGACGCGTTTCATGGCTTCGGGTCCCTTCAGTAGCGCTGCACCCGCGCCCGCACCTTGGCCGGCACGTACGGATCGGTGTACGAGCCGCGGACGACCAGTTCGTTGGCCGTGGCGTACAGGCGGACGAAGCGCAGGAAATAGACGTTGACCAGGCTGTAGAGCGGCACGCAGGCGAGGTAGCGCAGGTCCTCGTGCGGCCGCGTCGACACCGACAGCGCAATCAGGTACTTGACCAGCGCCGCGGCGATGTAGAAGAGCTGCACCGACAACAGCAGCGTCACGGCAAAGGCGCCGTAGGACCCCGCCATCTGCGCCGCGTAGACCAGGAACAGGAACGGCACCAGGCCATTGAAGAAGAAAATGTCCAGGAAGCTGGTCGCAAACGCGGTGTCGAAGTTGGCGTTGCGCGGGTCCATGACGTAGGGCGCGGCCTTGCGGTAGCGGTTGCGGATCATCGATCGGTCCCAGCGCAGCCGCTGCCGGCCCAGCTTGACGAAGGTCGCCGGCACCTCGGTCATGGCCACGGCGAACGGGGCGAAGCGCGCCCGCCAGCCGGCCAGGCGCAGCCGGGTGATGATGTCGCCGTCCTCGCCGGGCCCGAAGTCCCAGCCGCCGACCGCGCGCACCGCCGCCGTGCGGTACATACCGAACGCGCCCGAGGCGACGAAGTAGAAGCCCAGCATGTCCTTGACGATGCGCCCGAGCGTGATGCTGAAGGCGTAGTTGATGTGCTGGACGCGGGTCGCCAGCGAGCCGTCGATGTTGCGCACCCGCAACGTTCCGCCCACGGCACCGATGCGCGGATCGCGGAAACAGGCGGCGGCAAAGGCCAGGGCGTCGCGGTCGAAGGTGGTGTCGGAGTCGGTGACCAGGAACAGGTCGTGGCGGGCGATGCCCAGCGCGGCGTTGACCGCCGCCGCCTTGCCGCCGCGCGAGCGGATGTGGATGTAGTCGTCGATCAGCCCCTGCCGCTCCAGGGCGCGGCAGACGGTGTCGGTGTTGTCGGTCGAGCCGTCGTTGACGACGATGATCTGCAGGTCGCCCGCCGTCTGCTCGCGCAGGGACAGAACGGTGCGGCGCAGGGCATCGGCATCGTTGTGGCCGGGCACGACGACGCTGATCGGCCCCGGTGCACGCTCCGGCCGGCGCGCGTCGCGGCTGTGGAACAGGACGAACCAGCCGGCCACGACGCCGCCGATGAAGAACCGCGGCAGCTCGACGAACAGCGGGAACCAGAACGTCGCCATCAGGCTGCCGAACGTCTGGTTGAGCAGGTAGTCCAGCGCGGTGTCGAGCATTACGCGTCCCCGTGCCGGCGGCGCCTGAGGAAGGCGTCCACGGTGCAGTGCTCGAAGCCCAGCTCGTCCACCACGCTCCGGTCGAACACCGACCGCAGCGCCCCGCACAGGCGGGCCCGCACCTGGTCGGCGCGGTCGGTGTCCGCGCCCGGCAGCACCAGCACGATCCGGCCCAGGTGGCAGGCGGCCACGTCGGTGGCGCGCAGCAGGATGCTGAGTTCGGTGCCGATGCGGACGAAGAATGCCGCCTGCATGCCGGTGCCGCGCGGCAGGCTCACGATCCGGCTCAGGTCGATGGTGACGACCAGGGTGCTGAGCCCGTGGCGCGCCTCGATCGCCGCCATCTTCTTCGCCATCATGGCGGCGAAGTCGAGCGGCACCAGCGGCAGGCTGCGGCCGATCAGGTCGGCAATGGGATCGACCGACACGGTGCCGCTGAACAGGGCATCGGTCCCTTCCGGCGTCAGAACGAAGTCGTGAATGGCCAGCCGCGGGCTGTCCTCGCCGGAAAAGCCGGCCTCACAGGCCAGGCAGCGGCCGCGCGCCTCCAGCTCGGTGGCGCGGTGACCACAGCCCTTGCACAGGTGGACCAGGCCCGGCTTGTCGTAGTCGAGGCCGAAATGACGCAGCTCCTTGCGGCACTTGGGGCAGACATAGGCGCCGGCATGGGTGGCGAAGCGCTGCTCCTCGCCCTGGAAGCCGCAGGCGAAGTGGTGGATCAAAGTCTCGTCGGCCACGTCGACGCCGCCGCACTCAGGGCAGCCGTCGCGCAGCAGCACGTTGATGCTGCCGCAGTCCGGACAGGTGTGGGCCAGCTCGCGGAACTCGGGCGTCAGATAGCCGGCCTCGGCCAGGGCCATCAGGTGCGGCACGGGGTCGGGTTCGGCGGCATCGCCGGCGGCGGCCAGCACGCCCGCCGCGTCATAGCCGAAGCCGCGCTCGAACCGGGCCGACAGCCGCGCCGCGATGCGGCCGCCGCGGCTCCAGGCGAAGGCCAGCAGGACGGCCGCCGGATCGGCCAGCATGGCGTCGTCCACGGCCAGGCGCAGCTCGCGCAACCGGTCGACCACGGCGACGGCCCGGTCGAGAACGGGTCGCAGGCGGTCGGCACGCAGGTCGGGAACCTGGAACTCGACGGGCTCGCCGGCCCGACCGATGCGGATCACCGGGCGCAGACGGCGCCCCCGGCGACCGGCGGTCCCGCCCGCCGTTGCCGCCGGCACGACCAGTATGTCGGCGTCCGCGGCCTGGCCGGACGGGATGAAGCCGGCCAGGGCTGCGCCAGGGGGCACCAGCCCGTCGGCCACGAAAATCCTGTAATCGGCGCTGCAGGCCGCATCGCGCTGTTGCGCGACCGGCACCACGTTCAAAGCGGCGTTCACCGGCCCATCCCCCCGTCGACTGACATGATGCACCGTTGCATGCAATCCTGGGGCCGATACGGGATGAGCCGTGCGGGGCAGCCTCTCCTCAATATTGTAGCCTTGTGCGCCCGAAAAATGTTCCTTGCCGTTCATGAAGCGCATTAGGTGCGCAATAAAGCTTCCCAAAAGGAAAGGCAAGCCTCAGGGCAGGCTGAAGTCAAGCGGCATTCTGCGACGGAGTCGCGTTCTGCAAAGCCGGGCGGAACGCCTCGTTCCGGCCGGCCCGAGACGGCATTGCCGGTCTTGCAATAGTGCTCTGCACCGGTTTCATTGCCTGAACGCCGGCATGACCTCGGCGGCGAACAGCTCCATGGAGCGCATCACCGGCTCGTGCGGCATGGACCCGAGCCAGAAGCTGCAGGTGAACACGTCGGCGCCCAGGCCGTCGCGGATCCTGGTGAGCTGGCGGATGCAGTGGTCGGGCGTGCCGATGACGACGTGCTCGGCCAGGATGTCGTCGATGGACGGCTCGCCGGGCAGCGGCTGGACGACGATCCGGCCCTTGTCGACGCGGCCGACCTCGTAGCGCAGGCTGACGCTGGCGCGGCCGTTCCACAGCGTCTCCTCGGCAACACGGCGCGCCTCGGCCGGATCGGGCGAGACGAACACCGGCCGCTGCGTGCCGATGCGCACGCCACTGGCGCCGTTGAACAGCTCGGGATAGGCGGTGCGCATGGACGTCAGCGAGGAGATCGGCTCCAGGCTGCCGGTGAACAGGTTCATGCCGCGGCCGACGGCATCCTCGACGCCCTGCCGGTTCTGCGTGTTGACGACGCCCCACAGCGGCGGTGGCGCCTGCAGCGGCTGCGGGTAGAGCAGCGTCTCGGGCACGGTGTGGAAACGCCCGTCGAACGTGAACGCGCCGTCGCCCAGGGCGGTGGCGATCAGATCGACGGCCTCGTTGTAGCGCTCGCGGTCGTCGTGCTTGTCCAGGCCCAGGCGCTCGTACTGGAAGCGCTGATAGCCCTTGCCCAGGCCCAGCTCCAGCCGGCCGCCGCTGAGCACATCGACCGCCGCCGCCTGCTCCGCCACCAGCAGCGGGTTGTGCAGCGGCACCGGCACGATCGCCGTGCCCAGGCGGATGCGCGAGGTGTGCGCCGCCAGGTGGGCCAGGAACACCAGCGGCTGCGAGGAATGGCTGTAATTGGTGAAATGGTGCTCGGCCAGCCAGACATGGTCGAAGCCGAGCCGCTCCGCCGCCACCGCCATGGCGACGCCGCGCGGATAGATCTCGGCGGACGGCCGCCCCTCGGGCGACTGCATGAGCAGGAAGATGCCGAACTTCATCACCGGGTCCTTTCGCTTGTGGGTCGCTCGTCCGTCGGGCCGGTCGGGCCGGGAGCGCCATCGATCAGGGCGTCGATGTCGGCGGCAACCGACTGAACCCGCACCGCACCGCCGCCGCGCCGCTCCACGGCCAGGCTCAGGCAGTGCTGCGGCGTCGGCCGGATCGTCTCGAGGTGCCAGGCATCGGCCGTCGTGCCGTCCGGCGGCACCAGCAGCGCCGGTCCGCTGCGATCGACGGCAAATCCCTCGAACGGCAGCCCCAGACCGAGCCCAAGCGCCTTGGCCAGGGCCTCCTTGAGCGTCCAGGTCTCGACCAGGGCCAGGGGCCGGTCCGCCGCCGGCAGGGCGGTCAGCGCCGCCACCTCGGCCGGCGCGAACACCTGCCGCGCCAGGTCCAGGGTCAGGTCCGGACGGCAGGCCGGCTCGGCGTCGACGCCGATGGCACGGCCGTGCGCCACGGCCACCGCCACCAGGCCGTCGCAATGGGTCAGGCTGAAGCGCGCCGGCGGGTCGCCCGGCACCGGGTCCAGTTCGGGACGGCCATTCGCGTCGGTCCGGAAGGCCAGTTCTGCGGCCGGACGCCGGCAGCACCCGGCCAGCACCGCCCGCAGCAGCCCGTGGGCCAGAACGAACAGGTGCCGGTCGCGGTCGAACCGGAACCGCTCGGCACGGCGCCGCTCGCCTTGGTCCAGCAGCAGGCGGCACCGCGCCTCGGCAGCGGCCGCCCTGCCGTCGACAGTAAGCCAGTGCACGCGCACGGCAACGCGGCCTGGCGGATCACGGCGCGCCGCACCGTGGCTGAGGGATCGCAGCGTCACCGGGGCGTCCGGTATGACCGGACACGGCGTCAGGCACGGCGTTGGCCACGGCGTTGGCCACGGCTTTTCCATGATTTTCCATCGAGTGTTTCTATTTTTTAGCGTAGGTCCAGGGCATATTCTAGTTTTAGACGTTGATGCATGGCATGCGAAAAATTTATTGCATTCCGGGAATTGCCTTGACGATAAAAACGTTGTCCCTTAGGACTTGCATCAACATCGGCGTGTGCATACCATTGCATACACGATGTTAAATTGCTTCGGTCCGTCATTGCAACCGAAGTTTCCGCACCGAACCACCGCTGTCCCAGCCTCCGCGCCACCAGTGGACGGACAGGTCATCCTCGGGACGGTCATCCAGCCAAAGGGGGAAAAATAGCCATGTCAGGGCAGGCACAGCTTTATGTTGCTCAGGTCGATCGTCAGAACCCGCACCTGCGCGAGTTCGTGACAACCGCCGTCGCCGCCAACAAGGCCAAGCGGGACGCTCACAAGTTCCTCACCTATGTGCCGCTGCACGGCCCGCGTGATCTCGCCTACGTCTGGTTCCCGACGGAGAGCTTCACGCATCTGGAGAAGGCCAATGCGGCCGCTCCGCTGGCCGCCCATGTCGGCGATTCGCAGGCGATCAGCCTGGCCAGCCATGCCCGCACCGGCGTCAAGGCGCTGGGCGGCGAGTTGCTGCATTGCGTGGCGCGCAGCGGCGGCAGCGGCCCGACCAACTACGTCCTGGCGGTCGGCGTGCGCATCAAGCCGGGCCAGCGCGACACCTTCCTGAAGGCCGGCCGTGCCGTCATCGACGCCAACAAGAAGCACAGCAACCCGGTGCGGTTCGGCGTCTTCATGCCGGTCAGCGGCCTCGGCAACCTGGCCCTCGTCCTGCTCGGCTTCGACAGCCTGGCCGCCCTCGACGTCGACGGCCACCTCAACACCCCGCGCCTGGCCCAGGCGCTTGGCGACGACGCCGCGATCACCGTCGGCAAGGAGCTCGCCGGCTCGGTCGACGCCGTCTGGAAGCAGCCGCTGCGCTACGTGCCCACGCTCAGCAACGCGTAGGCACACCGCTCGCGGGGCCGGCCTGGTCCGGCCCCGCCGCAACGGGCCCGGTGGCCGATGGCGCGGTCCGTCGGCCATCGTGGCGTTGCGGCCGGTTCATGCGATACCCTGGCGGGCACGGCCTGGACCGGTTTTCGTGTGAACACGGTTCTTGATTGCGACGTCAAGGCGACCTTCAGGCGACGAGTTCCGCATGCCCACTCGCTCCGGCACGGACGGCGGCCGCGACCCCATTGCCGTCATCGGACTGGCCGCGCTGATGCCGCGCGCCGCGTCGCTGTCGCAGTATTGGGGCAACATCCTGGCCGGAACCGAATGCATCGACGAGGTGCCGCCCAGCCGCTGGGACCGCGACCTGTATTTCCATCCGGACCGCCGGGCGCCGGACCGTACCTATGCCGACCGCGGCGGCTTCGTTCCCGACGTGGCTTTCGATCCGCTGGACTACGGGCTGCCGCCGCGCACGCTGGAGATGATCGACACCACCCAGCTGCTGGCCCTGCCGGTGGCCAGGGCGGCGTTGCGCGACGCCGGCTACCCGCCGGGCACACCCACGGGACACGAGCGCACCGCAGTGGTGCTGGGCGTCGCCGGCACGACGATGAAGGCGGCGCTGGCCCTGCAGGCCCGCCTCGAGCTGCCGCGCTGGGAACGGCTGCTGCGCGCCCAGGGACTGGACGAGGCGGTGGTGGCGCGGCTGATCGATGCCGCCGGCCGGCTCTACCCGGAATGGGGCGAGGGCAGCTTTCCCGGCTTCCTGGCCAACGTCGTCGCCGGCCGCATCGCCAACCGGTTCGACCTCGGCGGCATGACCTGCGCCATCGATGCCGCCTGCGCCAGCAGCCTGAGCGCCGTCAGCCTGGCCATGGCCGAGCTGGATGCCGGGCGCGCCGACCTGGCCCTGACCGGCGGCGTCGACGCCGACAACTCGATCATGGCGTTCCTCAGCTTCAGCAAGGTGCAGGCGCTGTCGCCGACGATGCGCGTGCGCGCCTTTGCCGACGGCGCCGACGGCACTGTGGTTTCAGAGGGCATCGGCTTCCTGGTGCTCAAGCGGCTGGCCGATGCCCGCCGCGACGGCGACCGCGTCTACGCCGTCGTGCGCGGCCTGGGCGCTGCCAGCGACGGCCGCTCGCTGAGCATCTTCGCGCCGCGCGTCGAGGGCCAGGTGCGGGCGCTGGATGCCGCCTATGCCGATGCCGGCGTCGCCGCCGCCTCGGTCGGGCTGATCGAGGCGCACGCCACCGGCACCGAGGTCGGCGACGACGTCGAGTTCGACGCCCTGCGCCGGGTGTTCGCCGCCGCCGGCGCCGATCCGGCCTCGGTCGCCCTGGGCAGCGTCAAGTCGCAGATCGGCCACACCAAGGCGGCGGCCGGATCGGCCAGCCTGATCAAGGCGGTGCTGGCCCTGCACCACAAGGCACTGCCGCCGACCATCAATGTCGAGCGGCCGAGCCCGCGCCTGGGTCTCGACGGTTCGCCCTTCTACCTGAATACGGCGCCGCGGCCGTGGTTCCGCCGGCCCGACGGGGCGCCGCGCCGCGCCGGCGTCAGCGCCTTCGGCTTCGGCGGCGTGAACTGTCACGTGGTGCTGGAGGAGAGCGACGGGCCGGAGCCGGCCGTCCCCAGCCACACCACGCCGGTCGGCCTGCTGGTCGATGCGCCCACGCCGCAATCCCTGGCCGATCGTTGCAGTGCCCTGCTGGCGGCGCTGCAGGGTGCGGACGGCGACGCCGCCTTCGCCGCCCTGGCCCGGGACAGCGTCACGGCCCGCATCCCGGCGCGGCACGCGCGACTGGGTTTCGTCGCTATCGGGCGCGCCGAGGCCACCGCCCGGCTGCGCGCCGCCGCCGACGCCCTGGCCCGGCCGGAGCGGCAGCACGGCGCCTGGCGGCTGCCCGGCGGCCTGCATTTCCGCGACCGCGCTGACGACGCTGCGCGCGACGGGGCAGGCGGCGGGGCAGGCGACGGGGCAGGCGACGGGCCGGGTGCGGTCGTGGCCGTGTTTTCCGGACAGGGGTCCCAGTTCGTCGGCATGGGCGCCGCTGCGGCCCTGGCCTTCCCCGCGGTCCGCACGCTGTTCGAGCAGCTCGACGCCGGGTTCGTCGCGGCCGGGCACGCGCCGCTGTCGGCCGTCGCCTGCCCGCCGCCGGGCTGCGACCGTGACGCCGATGCCGATGCCGAACGCGAGGCGGCGCTGCGCCGCACGCTCTACGCCCAGGCCGGGGTCGGCGCGGTCAGCGCCGGGCTCTATCAGGTGCTGGCGGCGGCCGGGCTGCGGCCGGCGCTGGCGCTGGGCCACAGCTTCGGCGAGCTGACCGCGCTGTGGGCGGCCGGCGCCATGGACCTGGACACCTACGTGGCGCTGGTCCAGGCGCGCGGCGAGGCACTGACGCCGCCGGCCGGCGGCAGCGACGCCGGTGCCCTGCTCGCCCTGCAGACCGACGCGGCGACGGCCGAGGAACTGCTCGACCGCCTGCCGGGACTGTCCGTCGCCAACGTGAACTCGCCGGGGCAGGTCGTGCTCGGTGGCGCGGCGGCGGCGGTGGCGGCGGCCGAGCCGGTGCTGCGCGACCTGGACGTGACGGCGGTGCGCCTGCCGGTGGCCGCGGCCTTCCACACACCCTGCGTCGACTATGCGCGGCAGCCGTGGGCCGCGGCGCTGGCCCCGGCGGCGCTGGCCGTGCCGGCTCTGCCCGTCCTGGCCAATGCGACGGGCGCGCCCTATCCGGATGACGCGGAAGAGTGCCGCGCCCTGCTGCGCAACCAGCCGTTCCGGCCGGTGCGGTTCCGCCACGCGGTCGAGGCGGCCCACGCCACCGGCGGCCGCATCTTCGTCGAGATCGGCCCGCGCGCCGTGCTGTCCCGCTTCGTCGAGGCGACGCTGGCCGGACGGCCGCACACCGTGGTCGCAGTGAACCCCGACGCCAGGGGCTGCGGCGAGGTGCAGCTGCGCGACGCCGTCGTCCAGTTGCGCGTCCTCGGCCTGCCCCTGACCGAGCCGGCCCCGTACCGCCTGCCCGACGCCCCCGAGACGCCTTCGGCCACCGCGATCCGCCTGAGCGGTGGCCTGGTCGGCGCCGAGGCGCGCGACCGCGCCCACGCCGCCGCCATGGCCGCCCTGCCGCCCCTGCCTGCCCGGCAACTGCCCGCTCCGCAATTGCCCGGCTCGCCCCAGCCCGGCTCGCCCCAGCCCGGCTCGCCCCAGCCCGGC
>CAZGMC010000090.1:5701-6963 GCA_964526565.1 uncultured Mycobacteriaceae bacterium | reverse complement strand
CCGCTCCGGCCCCGGCTCCGGCCGCTCCGGCCCCGGCTCCGGCCGCTCCGGCCCCGGCCTTGACGGTCGCCCCGGCCGTCCTGTCCCGGGGCTTCGCCGTGCAGCAGGCCGCCGACGAGGCGCATGCCCGCTTCCTCGACCTGCAGGGCGAGCAGCTCCGCCTGCTGCAGGCGCTGGCCGCCCGCACCGACGCCACGGCGGAGCGGATGCTGGACGACCTGCGCCACCACCAGGACCAGACCGCCCGCCTGCACGAGACCTATCTGGACCAGCAGCGCGCCTATGGCGGCGCCCTGCTCGGCCTCGCCGACGCCCGGCCGGCGGCCGCGCCTGGCGCACCGGCAGTGGGCCCCGTGCCGGCGGCAACAGCAGCGGCAGCCGCACCGCAGCCCGTGGCGCCTGCGACCGTCGCACCGACCGCGGCCGCAACCCGACCGTGTGCCGCGGCCCCCTCTGCCGCGCCGGTGGCCACTGCGCCGCCGGCCGCCGCACCGGAGACCGCGCGGCCCGCCGCAGCCAGGGCTCTGCCCGCGGCCGAGGTCGAGCAGGTCATCCTGGAGGTGATCGCCGAGAAGACCGGTTATCCGCTGGAGTACCTGACCCCGGAGATGGACCTGGAGGCCGACCTCGGCATCGACTCGATCAAGCGCGTCGAGATCCTGTCGGCCCTGCGGGTCGCCCTGACCGCGCGCCACGGTTACGGCGACCGGCTGCCGGCCAGCTTCCGCGATACCGAGGTCGTGCGCGGCCGGACCGTGGCCGCCATCGCCGCCGCGCTGGCCGAGCTGGTCAACGACGGCGCGACCGGCACCCCCGGCGGCTCGGGTGCCCCCGGCGGCTCGGGTGCCACGGCGGCACCCGCCCCGGTGGAACAGGCCGCACCCCCGGCGCCGACGGCGCCCGATCCGGCGGCGGCCGAAGCGGCGGCACCCGATCCGGCGGCACCCGATCCGGCGGCACCCGATCCGGCGGCGCCCGAAGCGGCGGCGCCTCCGGCCGATGCCGCCACGCTGCTCGCCCTGCTGACGGAGATCGTCGCCGATCGCACCGGCTACCCGGCCGACGTGCTGGAGCCCGACCTGCAGATCGAGGCCGACCTGGGCATCGATTCCATCAAGCGGGTGGAGATCCTGTCGGCGCTGCGCCAGCGCCTTGGCGTCGCCGACGATGCCGGCTGGCCCGAACGCCGTGACCTGGCTGCCGCCCGCACCCTGCGCGACGTGGCCGCCCTGGTCGTCACCACCGCTGCCGCCCAGGCCGCC
>CAZGMC010000090.1:0-5601 GCA_964526565.1 uncultured Mycobacteriaceae bacterium | reverse complement strand
GCCGCCCAGGCCGCCCCTTCAGCCGCGCCGCCGGCCGCGCCGGATGCCGTCGAGCCTGGCCGCAGGACGTGGGTGCCGCCGATGGGGCGGTTCGTGCCGCGGCCGCTGCCGCCGGCCGGCAGCGACGTGCGCCTGGCCGGACCGATGGTCGTGATTGGCGACGGCAGCCCGCTGGCGGTGACGCTGGCCGCCGCCCTGGAGCATGCCGGGGCGGCCGCTGTCGTCGTGCACCCGCCGGCGGCGATCGTGGCGGAGCCGGCCCCACTGCCGGACGAGACCCATCAGGTCGTACTGCCGGAACGGGGCAGCGCCGCCCTGGCCGCCGCCTTCGACCGGATCCGGCGGACCTTCGGCGACCTGGCCGGGGTGGTCGTGCTGCACCCGGCCCTGCCCGGCGACGGGCTGCTAGGCGAGGCCGCCGGGCGCGGCCTGCTGCGCCAGGCCCTGCTGGCCGCCACGGCCGCGGCGCCACATCTGACCGCCGAGCGGTCCGGCCCGGCACCGCTGTTCGCCACCATGGCGCGGCTGGACGGCCGCTGCGGGACTGCCGGCGCGGGCGTTGGTGGCAGCGCGGGCACACCCGGCGGCGCCGGCCTGTTCGGGCTGGCGCGGACGCTGGCGCAGGAATGGCCGGCGGTGCGCGTGCGGGCGATCGACGTGGCCACCGACCTGGCGCCGGACGCGGCAGCCGCCGCCCTCGTCGCCGAGCTCGGCGACGCCGCGGCGCCACTGCTGACCGGCGTGGCGGCGGCCGGCCGCTGCACACTGGACTGGGCCGCCGCGACGCTCGGCCCCGCCGCGGTCCTGCCGGCGGCCGGCGATGTCTTTCTGGTCACCGGCGGTGCCCGCGGCATCACCGCGGCCTGCACCGAGGCACTGGCGCGGGCGGCGCGCTGCCGGTTCGTGGTGCTGGGCCGCACCGATGTCCATGCGCCGGAGCCGGCCTGGGCGGAGGGCGCCCCGGCCGAGGACCTGCGCGCCCGCTGCTTCGCCGACCTGGGCGGCACCGACCGCCGCCCGACCCCGCGCGAGGTCGAGGCCGCCGTCGCCCCCGTCCTGCGCCGGCGCGAGGTGGCCGCGGCCCTGGAACGCCTGGAGGAGGCCGGCGCCATCGTGCGCTACGTCGCCGGCGACGTGGCCGACGCCGAGGCCGTGGCCCGCGCCATCGCCGTGACGGCGGCCGAGCTGGGCCCCGTGACCGGCATCATCCACGGCGCCGGGGCGCTGGCCGACCGGCTGGTCGCCGACAAGGCGGACGACGACTTCGACACGGTGTTCCGGCCCAAGGTCGACGGGCTGGAGCGGGTGCTGGCGGCGCTCGACCCGGCCGCCCTGCGGTATCTCGTGCTGTTTTCCTCGACCGCCGGCGCCTTCGGCAATGCCGGCCAGGCCGACTACGCCATGGCCAACGCCGTGCTGGACCAGGCGGCGCTGCGGCTGGCCGTGGCGCTGCCGTCGTGCCGGGTCGTGTCGATCGGCTGGGGGCCGTGGCTCGGCGGCATGGTCACGCCAGAGCTGGCCCGCCGTTTCGTCGAGCGCGGCATCCGGCCGATCCCGGTCGACACCGGCGCCGACCTGTTCGTCCGCGCCCTGGCCTGCCCGCCGGGCGCGCCGGCCCACCTGATCGTCGGCCAAGACCTGAAGCGGCCGCACGACGGCGGGCCAGCCGCCGCAGCGACGCCCGCGGCGGCGCGCTTCGAGGAGCGGCGCCGGTTCACCCTGGCGACCGATCCGGAGCTGGCCGAGCACCGCATCGACGGGCGGCCGGTGGTGCCGGTCGGCTGGATGCTGGCGTGGATGGCCGCCGCCGCCGCGCGGCACGGCGTCCCGGTCTCGGAGGTACGCGACTGCCGCGTCCTCAAGGGCGTGGTCCTGGCGGACGACGCCTCGCCTGAACTGTTGCTGACGCTGGCCCCGGCCAATGGCAGCGCCCGGCTGGCCGCAACGATCACCGGCCCCCTCAACGGCAATGGCAACGGCAGCGCCGACCGCCCGCACTATGCGGCGGAGCTCGGCACGTCGGCATTGGACGACTGCCCGCCCCTGGCCCCGGTGTGCGACGCCACCGGCGCCGGCATCGACCCGGCCGCCTACCTGACCGGGCGGATTGCCTACGGGCCGTCGTTCCGCGGCGTGCAGCGCGTTCTGGCCCTGACCGAACGCCGCGCCGTCACCGAGATCCGCGTGCCGCCGCCGCCCTCCGGCTGCCCGGCGGGCATCAATCCCTACGCCTACGACATCGCCACCCACGGCCTGCTGGTCTGGCTCGACCACCGCCACGGCGCCGGCTGCCTGCCGGCCGCGGTGGGCCGGGTGGTCTGGCCGGCGCCGGTGCCGACCGACCGGCCGGTGCTGGTGACGGCAGCGATCACTGCCTTCGACGGCGAGCGTCTGACGGCCGACTTCGTGCTGCACGACGCCGCCGGCACCGTGTTCGCCTGGGCCGAGGGCTTCACCGCCATGGTCACCGCCGGCCGCCGCGCCACCGTGGCGGGCGGGGCGATGGGCGAGGCCGGCGCGGCCGCCGCCCCTACCGTTCCCGCCTGAGGCCCGCCGCGCCATGCCGATGGATCCGGTTGCCATCGTCGGCCTGTCCGTCTTCGCCCCCAAGGCCGAGGGCTGCGCGGCGGACGCCGAGGCGTTCTGGTCGGCCCTGCTGGCCGGCCACGACGGCCTCACGCCGGCCACCGCGGCCGAGCTGGGCTGCGACCCGGCCGTGTTCTACGACCCCGAGCGCGGCCGGCCGGACCGCATCTGCAGCCTGACCGGCGGCTGGCTGCGCGACTTCACCGTCGACCTGGACGGCTACGCCATCCCGGCCGAACGACTGCGCCGGCTCGACAGCCTGGTGCTTTGGCCGTTGCACCTGAGCCGCGCGGCGCTGCGCGATGCCGCAGCGCGCGGCGTGGCCGTTGACCCGGCCCGCACCGGCGTCATCGCCGGCGCCTATTCGTGGGGTGTCACGGGCTGCTCCAAGCGGCTGTTCCGACCGCTCTACGACGCGGCAGTCGAGCCCCGCATCGCCGCCCTGCTCGGCCGGCCCGGCTTCCGCCTGGGGGCCGAGCCGGACGCCCCGCCCGGCGCCGACGACCCCGCCAACGGCCTGATCGCCGGCGGCGTGCCGGCGCTGATCGCCGAGGCGCTGGGGCTCGGCGGGCCGTGCTATGCCATGGACGCGGCCTGCGCCACCTTCCTCTACCAGCTCAAGCTGGCGGCGCTGCATCTGCAGGCCGGCGACGCCGACGCCATGCTGGTGGCGGCGGCCAGCGCCATCGACCCGGTGTTCACCAGTCTGGGCTTCGCCACCGTCCAGGCGCTGCCGCCGGGCACGCGCAGCCGGCCGCTCGACGAGCGCTCCGACGGGCTGGCGGTGGGCCAGGGCGGCTGTGCGGTGCTGATCACCCGGCCGGAGGATGCGGCGCGGACCGGTGGGCGCGCGCACGGCCTGGTCCGCGGCATCGGCCTGGCCAGCGACGGCCGCGGCCAGCACATCATCACGCCCAACCCCAAGGGCCAGACCCTGGCCTGCCGCCGCGCCTATGCCGAGGCCGGGCTGGCGCCGGACGAGGTTGACTTCGTCGAATGCCATGCCACCGGCACCCGCCTCGGCGACCGCAACGAGCTGGACGTGGTCGCCGCGGTGTTCGGCGCCGACGGCCGGCCGCCGCCGGTCGGCGCCGTCAAGTCCAGTATCGGCCACCTGCTGCCGGCCGCCGGCGGCGCCGGGCTGGTCAAGGCGGTGCTGGCCATGGCGCACGGCACCCTGCCGCCGACCATCGCCGTCGAGACGGCGCTCGCCTCCACCGACGGGACAGTGGGCGCCGGGCAGATCGTGCAGACGCCGCAGCCGTGGCCGGATGGACCCGGAGCGCCGGAGAGGCCCCGACGCGCCGCGATCAACTCGTTCGGCTTCGGCGGCACCAACGCGCACCTGATCGTCGAGGACGGGTGTACCGCCGGGGCCGCCGCCGCCGACATGCCCGGGGCACCGGGCACCGGGCTGGCGCCGGCGGAGCCGCTGGCCATTGTCGGGCTGGGCGGCGCCTGGGGTAGCGCGCCGGACCTGGCCGCCCTGCGCCGGCGCCTGCCGGCCGGCCGGCCGGACCTGCGGCCGCTGCCGCCGCAGCGCTGGGCCGGGCTCGACCGGCTGGCCGGCCGCCCGCGCGAGCTGGACCCGCCGGAGCGCGGCGCCTGGGTGGCCGGGCTGCACCTGGACGCCTTGCGCTATCGCCTGCCGCCGGCCGAGCTGCGCGACCTCAACCCGCAGCAGTCGCTGATGCTCAAGGTCGGCGATGCCGCGGTGCGCGACGCCGGCCTGGAGGAGGGCAACCGCGTCGCCGTGGTCGTGGCCATGGAGGCCGAGCTGTCGGTGCACCGGCTGCAGGCGCGCTGGGACGCGGCGTGGCGGCTGCAGCAGAGCCTCGACGCGACCGGCGGCCTGCCCGACCCGGGGCAACGCGAGGCTCTGGCGGCGGCGCTGCGCGACGGCCTGCATCGTGAGAGCGACGGCCCCAACTTCCTGGGTTACATCGGCAACCTGCTGGCCAGCCGGATCACCGTGCTGTGGGACTTCTCCGGCCCGAACTTCACGGTGTCGGCGGAGGAGAACGGCGTGTTCCGGGCGCTGCAGATCGCCGACCGGCTGCTGCGCGCCGGCGAGGCCGAGGCCGTGGTGGTCGGCGCCGTCGACCTGGCCGGCGGGCCGGAGGCGCTGTGGCTGCGCCGCCGCCTGCAGGCCGAAGGTCTGGCCGCGGCGGCGACCCTGCCGCCCGGCGAGGGCGCCGGCGCCCTGGTCGTGATGCGCCGCAGCGACGCCGAAGCCCAGGGCCGCCGCGTCTATGCGCACATCGACACCGTGCGGCTCGGCCCGCCCGGCGCGCCCGCACCGCTCGCCGACGATGACCCGGAGGTCGGCCTGGTCGAACTGGCGGGCGCCCCCGGCGGGCTGGCCGCGGCAGCCGGCTCGGGACCGGGCCGGACCGAGCCACCGGAGACCTGCGCCCTGGCCTGCGCCGCCACTCAGTTCGGCGACAGCGGCGTGGCCGGCGCCATGCTGGGGCTGGTCCGCGTCGCCCTGGCGCTGCATGAGCGCACCCTGCCGGCCCTGCCCGAGGGCCTTGCCGCAACGGCCGGCGACGGGACCGCGGCGACGCTGCCGGCGACCGGCTGGCCGCGGCCGTGGTTGCGCCGCGGCGACGCACCGCGGCGGGCCGCCGTCCACGGCGCCGCGCGCGACGGCAGCACGGCACATGCCCTTCTGTCCCAGGCCGCCGCGCTGCCGGCGCCACGGCTGGGCCTCGACGAGACAATGGCGCACGTGGTGCCGGTGACCGGCGCCTCACCGGACGCGGTGATCGCCGCCCTGGACGAGATCGAGGCGGCGGCGGCACAGGCTGCGGCCGCCGGCAACACCGACCCGCTGGCACCGCTGTCGGCGGAGCGGTTGCGCCGGCTGGGCGAGCAGCCGGCGCCCCTGGCCGCGGCCCTGGTGGCGCGCAGCCCCGAGGCGCTGCGCCGCGAGGCGGCCCTGGCCCGCGATGGCGTGGCCAGGGCCGCGGCCAGCGGCGGCACCTGGCACACGCCGTCGGGCAGCGTCTTCAC
>CAZGMC010000089.1:0-17439 GCA_964526565.1 uncultured Mycobacteriaceae bacterium | reverse complement strand
GTGCTGCTCGCCGACGTGCGCATCCTGGTCATCGACGAGGCGGACCGCATGCTCGACATGGGCTTCATCCCCGACATCGAGCGCATCGTCTCGCTGCTGCCGGGGCAGCGCCAGACCCTGCTGTTCTCGGCGACCATGCCGCCCGAGATCCGCCGCCTGGCCTCGGCTTTCCTGACCGACCCGAAGGAGATCGCGGTGGCGCGGCCGGCCACCACGTCGGCCACTGTGGAGCAGTACGTCGTGCTCGTCTCCCCGGCGGAGAAGCGCGAGGCGCTGCGTCGCCTGCTTGAGCACGAGGAGGTGCGCAACGCCCTGGTGTTCTGCAACCGCAAGCGCGACGTCTCCATCGTCTCCCGCTCCCTGATCCGTCACGGCTTCAACGCCGGACAGCTGCACGGCGACATGGTCCAGTCGGCGCGCACCGAGACGCTGGACCGGTTCAAGCGCGGCGACATCCAGGTTCTGGTCTGCAGCGACGTGGCCGCGCGCGGGCTGGACATCAGCGACCTGAGCCACGTGTTCAATTTCGACGTGCCGCCGAACGCCGACGACTACGTTCACCGCATCGGCCGCACCGCCCGCGCCGGCCGCTCGGGCCGCGCCTTCACCTTGGCCGTACCAGAGGACGCCCGCCACATCACCGCCATCACCAGGCTGATCGACAAGGACATCCCGGTGGTGAACCTGGATGGCCTGACCCCGGTCGCGCTGGAGTCCGGCGAAGGCAAGCGCAAGCGCCGCCGCCGCGACAAGGCCGACAAGGAAGCCGACAAGGAGGCCACGGCCACGGCACCGGAGCCGGCCGCCCGGCCCGAGGGTCCGGCGCGTCCCGCCGCGGCCGCGACTCCGGCGGCGACGGCGCGGCGGCGCGACCGGCGGCGCGGCGACGACGAACGGGTCGTCGGCCTGGGCGACCACGTTCCCGCCTTCCTGTTGCGTCCGGTGCGGCGCCGCGCTTGATCCGCATCAATTTGCGCGGGTGCCGCTGACTGCCGCGCTGTGATCGGCCTTTCGCGGGTGCGCCCGGCGGTGTAGGTTGACCGCCGGTCGGCGACTGCAAGCCTTCTGCCGATCGTTTCGTATCCCCGGCGTTCCCGCGCCCGTCCGGCGGCGCGGCCCAGCACGGCAGAACCCTACTGTGCCTCGGCGTTCACTTCGCTCCCATCGCGGCCGGCCGGATCCGGCACGGCCGCGCTTACAGGTCGACCCGATGGTCCGGGTGCGCCGCGTCGCCTGGCTGGCCGCGGGTCTGGCTGCCGTGTGCGGCTGGCTGGCCGCCGCATCGGCCCAGGAAACCCCGCCAGGCGACGAGCGCCTGCCGCTGGAGACCATCGAGCCGTCCGAGGAGCCGGTCGTGCTGACCGCCGACGAGGTGTTCTACGACCAGACGCTGGACATCGTCATCGCCCGCGGCAATGTAGAGATCTCGCAGGAACAGAGGCTGCTGCGGGCCGATCGGGTGACCTACAACCAGCGCTCCCAGATCGTCACGGCGACCGGCAACGTGGTGCTGATCGAGCCGACCGGCGAGGTTCTGTTCGCCGACTATGCCGAGCTGCAGGACGACCTGCGCGACGGCTTCATCCGCGATGTCGGCATCCTGCTCACCGACGATTCGCGCATGGCCGCCAATGTCGGCGTCCGCCGCGCCGGCCGCATCACCGAGATCGAGCGCGGCGTCTATTCGCCCTGCAACCTGTGCCCCGAGGACCCGGAGCGGGCGCCGCTGTGGCAGGTGCGGGCGACGCGCATGGTCCACGACACCGAGTCCCGCGACATCGTCTATCGCGACGCCGTGCTCGACATGTTCGGGGTGCCGGTCCTCTACACGCCCTACCTGTCGCACCCGGACCCGACCGTCGACCGGCGCACCGGCTTCCTGACGCCGCTGTTCGGGGTCAGCGACGACCTGGGTCCGTTCGCCTTCGTGCCCTACTACATCGACATCGCGCCGGAGCAGGATGCGACGATCACGGCGGGCGGCACCGGCGATGCAGGGTTCTTCCTCCGCGGCGAATACCGGCGCCGGTTCCGCGACGGGATCCTCTACCTCGACGGCAGCATCAACCGGAGCGACCGGCTGGTCGACGAGGGCACGGCCAACCAGCGCGAGGACGAGCGCTGGCGTGGCCACGTGTTCGGCAACGCCCGGTTCGACCTGACCGAGCACTGGCGCATGGGCGGCGAGATAGAACTGACGTCCGACGACACCTATCTCGACATATTCAACATTTCCGACCTCGACGTACTGACCAACCGTGGCTATATTGAAGGTTTCTACGGATTGAACTATGTATCGGCGGAAGTGTTCGGTTTTCAGGACCTGCGTGCCGGCGCGCTGGATCAGTCCAAGGTCCTGCCGGTCGTCAACGTCAACTGGATGACGGAGCCGGGGGAGCTGCTGGGCGGCCAGGGATTCATTGACGGCAACATCATCAATCTGGTCGAGAACCCGGAGCAGACCCGGCGCATTTCCGCCGAGGGCGGCTGGCGCCGCGACTACTATACCGACATCGGCCTGGTCACCAACGTGCTCGCCTCGATCCGCGGCGATGCGTTTTTCGTCCAGGACTTCACGGGGTCGCCGGGCAGCACCACGGTGGTGGAGCCTGACGTGACGGCCGGCCGTTTCTACCCGCTGGGCGAGATCACCGCCCGCTATCCGCTGGTGCGCCAATCCGAAAACTGGCAGCAGCTGATCGAGCCGGTGCTGTCGTTCAGCGCGTCCACGGCGATCGGCAACCAGGACGACATCCCGAACAACGACAGCCAGACGGTCGAGTTCGACGAGATCAACCTGCTCTCGCCCAACCGGTTTCCCGGCATCGACGAGGTCGAGGAGGGGGTGCGGGTCACCTATGGCTTGAACACCGGCCTGTACCATGTCGGCGGCGGCTTCGTCAGCCTGTTCCTGGGCCAGAGCTATCGCCTGGACGGCGATCCCGATTTCCCGGACGGCTCCGGCCTGGACAGCCGCGTGTCGGACGTGGTGGGGCGGCTCAGGGTGGCGCCGGCTTCGTGGCTCAACGTCGACTACCGCTTCCGGTTCGACCAGGAGACCCTGGCGGCCCGCCGGCAGGAACTGACGGCTGCAGCAGGCGTGCCGCTGTTCCGCGCCACTGCCACGTACACGTTCCTGGATACTGAAGAGGGCGCCTTTGTCGACGTGCCGCGCGAGGAGATCGTGTTCGGCGCAAGCTCACAATTCACTGAATACTGGCTGGCGACGACCAGCTTTCGCCGCGATCTGGAAGAGAACGAGAACCGATCCATCGGTGCCGGGCTCTATTACGGCGACGAGTGCTTTCAGTTCGGCGTTACATGGTTGCGCGACCTGACGGAGGACCGGGATCGCGAAGGCGGCGACTCCTTCCTGATCACCATCGCCTTCCGCAACCTGGGCGATCCGATCAACATCGGCACGTCGAGCCTGTTCTGACTCCGGTGCCGCTCCCGCATACTCCGCGCACCGCCCCCACGCCATCCCGCGCCGCCAGGACCGCAGGCTGATGATGTTCGCCCTGGAGCCCAGCGTCCACATGTGGGTGGTCATCGCGGTCGTGGCGGTGACCATGGCGTCGTTCGCGCTGGAGCGCGTGTCGCTGGAGCTGACCTCGCTGGTGATGCTGACGTTCCTGCTGGTCTGGTTCCAGCTGTTCCCGCTGACGGGGCCGGGCGCCGTCAACGTGCTCGGATCGGTCGAGCTGCTGCGCGGCTTCGCCAACCCGTCGCTGCTGGCGGTGCTGGCGCTGATGGTCATGGGCCAGGCGATGATCCACACGGGCGCGCTGGCCGGTTTGGCCGAGACCCTGGCCCGGCTGTCCAAGCGCCGCGCCAATCTGAGCGTCGCCGCGGTGTTCGCCGGCGTGCTGCTGAGCAGCGCCTTCCTCAACAACACGCCGGTCGTCGTCATGTTCATCCCGATCATGCAGACGCTGGCGCTGCGGCTGGGGTGGTCGCCGAGCCGGCTGATGATGCCGCTCAGCTTCGCCGCCATTCTCGGCGGCATGACCACCCTGATCGGGTCAAGCACCAACCTGCTGGTCGGCAGCGCGCTGATCGACCTGGGCGCGCCGACGCTGTCGATGTTCGAGTTCACGCCCATCGGCCTGTGCCTGGCCGCGGTCGGCGCGGTCTATGTGACACTGGCCCTGCCGCGGCTGCTGCCGCACCGCGGCACGCTGGCCGGCACCTTGTTCGGCGAGGGCCGCCAGTTCATCGCCGAGATCGACGTGCTGCCGGGCAGCAAGCTGGTCGGCGCCAAGGCCGTGGCCGGCAGTTTCCGCGAACTGCCGGACGTGACGGTGCGCCTGATCCAGCGCCGCGACCATAACATCCTGCCGCCGTTCGACAATGTGGCGCTGCAGCCCGGCGACAGCATCATCGTCGCGGCGACCCGGCAGGCCCTGACCGATGTGGTGACACGGTACGCCGGCTATCTGCTGTCGCAGGACAGCCGCGAGACGGTCGAGCCGGCCGACCCGGCCGCCCGCCGTCCGGGCGAGCGGGCGCTGGCCGAGGTGATGATCGCCCCGGCCAGCCGCATGATCGACCAGACCGTGGACATGGTCGGCTTCCGCCGCCGCTTCGGCTGCCTGGTGCTGGGCATCCAGCGGCGCGGCCGCATGGCCCGCATGCGCCTGGGCGAGATCCGGCTGGCGGCGGGCGACGTGCTGCTGATCGCCGGCTCGCGCGAGAGCATCAACGCGCTGAGCGCCAATCCCGACCTGCTGCTGATGGCCTGGGCAACGCGCGACCTGCCGCGCTACCAGCGGGCGCCGCATGCAATCGTCATCTTCGTGACGGCCGTGGCGCTGGCGGCGACGGGAGTCCTGCCGATCTCGGTGGCGGCCATCGCCGGCGCGGTCACCATGGTCATGGCCGGCTGCCTGAACCTGCGTCAGGCGGTCCGTGCCATGGACCGGACCATCCTGCTGCTGGTCGGTGCCACGCTGGCGCTGAGCACGGCGCTGGAGGCGACCGGAGGGGCCCGTTTCCTGGCCATCACGGCGGTCGAGACAGTCGCCGGCACCGACCCGCTGGTCAATCTGGGATTCCTGTTCCTGATCGTCTCCCTGGCCACCAACCTGCTGAGCAACAACGCCTGCGCCGTGCTGTTCACGCCAATCGCGATCAACCTCGCCTACGATCTGGCGCTGCCGCCCTCGATCATGGCCATAACCGTGCTGCTGGCGGCCAACTGCTCGTTCGCCTCGCCGATCGGATACCAGACCAACCTGCTGGTCATGGGCCCCGGCCACTACCGCTTCATCGACTTCGTCAAGGGCGGCCTGCCGCTGGTGCTGCTGATGTGGCTCACGTTCATGCTGGTGGCGCCGCCGTTCTTCGGCCTGGTGCCGCCGTTCTTCGGGTTCTGACCGCTGCCCGGCAGGATGCCTCTTCAGCCTGGACAGTCGCGGATCGCGGCCTAGTTCAGCGTTCCGACGAGAGGCACCGACAGGCCGGAGGCACCGGACGGACCATGGCAACGCTCTCCTCCCATGCCGAGGCGGGAACCGCCCACGATTTCACATTCACGGCCATCGACGGCAGCCCCCTGCCCCTGTCGCGCTTCGCCGGTCGGGCTCTGCTGGTGGTCAACACGGCGTCGCGCTGCGGCTTCACCGGCCAGTACGATGGTCTGCAACGGCTGTGGCAGCGCTATCGCGATCGCGGCCTGACCGTGCTCGGCGTGCCCAGCAACGACTTCGGCAGCCAGGAGCCGGGCAGCGAATCGGACATCCAGGCCTTCTGCGCCACGGGCTTCGGCATCGATTTTCCGATGACGGCCAAGGTGCACGTGCGCGGGCCGCAGGCGCACCCGTTCTACCGCTGGGCCGGCGACTGTTTCGGCCTGGTCGCCCAGCCGCGCTGGAACTTCCACAAGTTCCTGTTTGATGTGCAGGGCCGCCCCTTGACGTGGTTCTCGTCGTTCACGTCGCCGACCGCGGGGCGGCTGGTGCGGGCTGTCGAGGCGGCCCTGCCAAAGGCATGATTGGCGGTCCGACGGCCTTGGCGGCACACCGGTCGATGGCGTAGGTATCGGCAGGTGATCCGGCACCACCGATGATGCCGGGACTGCGGCGGTTGGACCGGCGGAACGGCATGTCCCTGGGGCTTTACGACCATGAACGGCGCTACCGGCGCAGGATGTGGCGGCGCGTCCTGCGGGCCGTGATCACCGTCGCGGTGATCGTCGGTCTCGGCGCCTTCGCCTACCAGACTGGCATCGAGCAGATGGAGGACCGGGTTGCGGAACTCGAAGGCACCATTGCCGAACTCCGGTCGACCATCGAGGGGTTGCAGCACGACCGGGTCCGACTGGCCGCGGCAGCACGGGCGGTTCAGGAGGAGAACCGCACGCTGACCGAACGGTACGAGCAGGACGTGCCGACCGGGATGCATCGCGACCTGGCCGAACTGGTCGGCCGGCGCCTGAGCGAGGGAATCGATCCCGAGCGGCTGGCCTTTTTCATCTCGGCGGCGGGACCTCCCGAGAACTGCTCGGAGCCGGTCAACCGCGCGTTCTTCATGCCGACGCCGGTGTGGAACGGCGCCAACACCTCTGCGCAATTCGCCGACGGGCGCATCGTCGTCACCGGCCTGGGCGAGAACAGCCGCGGCCCCGACGGCCAGATCCTGGCCCCGTTCGACCCGCAGGAGGAGGTGACGATCACCTTCACAATGATCGGCGGCGAGGAGGAGCGGATCAGCGGCCGCCTGCCGCTGCATCATTCGATCGTGCTGGACGGCGAGGAATACCGCTTTGCCATCACCGAAGGCCAGCCGAGCATGGTCTCCGTCACGGCCGACCGGTGCCCGTTCCCGTGAGCAGTGCCTTGGCTCGACTCAGCGCCGCACCCACTGGTTGCTGGTATTCATGTAGTATTCCCCCGGCGCGGCACGCTGGATCAGGGCCTGGCCGGCCTCGCGTTCGACGGCGGCCAGGGGCACGCCGTGGGAGGCGGCGATTTCCTGATAGCGCTGTCGCCGTTGGGCGTTGATGGTGTCGACCAGTTGCTGCACGCCGGGGCCCAGGGTGCGCACGCCAAGATAGCCGTTGGGCATCTCGCCGACCAGGCCGGCGCGCTTGGCCTCGTCGACGCTCAGCGCCGCGGCCGGGCGGACCAGGGCGATGGCGCCGAGCGCCGCCCCTGCCGCCAGCATGAAGGCTCGCCTGCTGATTCGGGCCATGGTCGCCATGCTCGCCTCAGAACAGCTCGTCGTTTTCCTCGAACAGGTTTTCCAGGTCGCGCTCGATGCGCACCCGGACCTCCTGCTCGATGCGGACGTTCAGGTTGATCTCGATGGGCCGGTCGGGCGGCTCGACGCGCACCGTCGGCGAGCAGGCCGCCAGCACCACGGCCCCGGCCAGCCCGGCCAGCACCGGTCGCCGCCGCCGCGCTGAGGCCGTCGCCCCGCCTGCCGTCAGGAAACCGGTTCCGGTCATGGCGCGCCCTACTCCTGCAGGCTTTCGATCTCGTCCAGGAACGCGTCGGTCACCAGGTCCGCGGCACGGTCGCGATAGTACTCCTCGAACCGCTCCGCATAGCGCGTCGTCTCCAGGCCGCGGCGCAGCATCTGCTCCAGCGCGCCGGCCACGTTGACGTTGAGCGCGAACGGATAGCCGCCGAGCAGGTCGGGGTTGGCCCCGCTGATGCGCAGCCGCGCCGCCATGTCGCCGCCGGTCCGGCCGTTCAGCGTCAACGCCAGCTCATCGTAGTGAAAGTTGCGCAAGGCTTCCAACAGCAAGTCAACGCTCTCGCCACCGTCGTCGGGCAGGTCCGCCGCACCTGCTCCATAGCGGATCAGCCCCGGCCCGGTGGCCTCCAGAAGGGCATCGTCGAAGTGGATCGTGTCATCGTCAAGGCGCAGCGGCACGCGGCCGCGCAACCGTCCCGTCACCGACAGGTCCTCCATCGGCAACTGCCCGGCCAGCGCCGCCAGATCGATGCCATTGGCTGTCAGCACGACCGTGTCGTCGGGATCGCCGAGCGCAACGGTGAACGGCTCGGCCGAGACCTGCCCGCCGGCCCAGTCGAAGCGCAGCGCCGAGACCGCCAGCCGGTCGCCGGTCAGGCCGAACACAACCTGCCCGCCCTCAAGCAGGATGCCCAGGTCGACCACGGCGATGTCCAGCCGCTGGCCGGGCGGGGCGACAACCGGATGGAAGCCGGTCAGCGCCACGGTGCCGTCGATGCCGGCGGCTTCCAGGAAATCGGTGACCACCCCAAGGTCCTCCAGCCGGATCCTGGCGCCACGGGCGCGCCGCGCACCCCAGCCGTACTCGCCGCGGGCCGAGACGGCGCCGGTCGCGGCCAGGATCGGGCCGTCCTGCAGCACCGGAAAGACGTCGCCCGGTGAGCGCACCCCCGGCGCGAAGGTGACCGGCGCGATATCGAAATCGACCCGTCCGCCGCCCCCGACGAAGCTGATGTCGCCGCGGGCCGCGGCGCGCAGACTGCCGGCTGCCCCCACGCCGGCCAGGGTGAACGACAGCCCGTCGTCGCCGATCACCCCCTCGCCCGTGGTGCGCAGCGGCACCAGCAGCGGCGCCGTGCCGGTCAGCCGCAGCAGCCCGTCGGCGATTCGGAACTCATCGGGCGGGCCGTCTTCCGCCATGGGCCGCAGGGTCAGGGTCGCGGCCACCTGCTCCGCTGCGAGCCCGCTCCGCGGCAGGCGGATGCCGGCACCGTCCAGGTCGATGATAACGACCGCCGGCGCCGGATCCGGCGCGGCCTCCACAACAACAGTCAACGACGGCAGATCCAGCTCGACCGGTTCGCCGGCGGCGTCCAGGCGCACCCGGAAAGGGCGCGCCACGGCTGCCGCCTGCAGCCGGCCGGCCGCCTCGCCAGCCAGCCGCGCCTCGACCAGCGCCCCATCGGCCGCCGCCATGCACAGCGACAGGCCGTCGGGAAATTGCACCGAATCGACGACGACCAGCCCCCGGACGGACACGGCAAGGCAGTCCGCCGGCGTGTAGGCAACGGCCCCGTCGGCCCAGGTCAGGGTGCCGGCCGGCTCGATCAGGGCGTCGGTCAGCGCGATACCGCCGGATACCTCGCCTGCGGCGGCAATGCGCGCGGCCAACCGGGCGGTGAAGCGGTCCGCCGTGCCGGCCGCGGCGAGCCGCACCCGCTCCGGCGTCACCGTCAAGCCGTCGAGGCGAATCGGCGCCGCCATCAGGTCGGCCATGCCGATGTGAAAGGCGGGCCGGCCCTGCGCATCCAGGGCGACGCGGCCGCGCACGGCGCCATCCGCCGTCGTCAGCGGTGTGGCGACGGACACGTCGGCGTCGAGCCACAGCGTCGGGTCACCGCCGGCCATCGTCACCGTCAGCGGCCCGGTCAATCCCGGTCGCTGCCGTACGGTGAGCTGCACCGGCCAACCGAGCCCGGCCGGCGTCGCCGAGACCTGCCAGGGCCGGTCGCCCGTCAGCGACAGCACACCATGCGCCATGGCGAAGCGGCCGGCGATGGCGGCGGCCGCCCCCGGCGGCGCATCGGGGTGCGCACGCTCGGCCGCTTCCTGTATCGCCTCGGCCGGGACCGGTTGCGGCAGGCGCACGTCGGCCAGCCGCAGCGCCACATGGCCCCGTGCGGTCACGGCCCGCAGCGGCGCGGTGCCGGCCGCCGCCGCCAGCATCGGGCCGAGCGGCCCGGTCACCGACAGGTCGAGCGCGCCGCGCCCCACCGGCAGCGACGCAGGCGATGGCAGCGGCCACAGCCGCTCGAGCGCGGTCGCCACAAGGCTGGCATCGAGGCGGACCGACAATGGGTCCAGCACCGGGCCTTCCACGACAGCATCGGCGGCCAGGCGCGCGGTATCGTCACCTGCCCCGGCACGCAGCATGACCAGCGCCCGAGGGCCGCCGTCGTGCCCCCGGCCCGCATGTCCCCGACCCGTCACCGACACGTCGGTGATGGCGCCGCCGGACCAGGAGACCCGTGCCGCCAGCAGCATTCCCCCGGCCTGATCGATGCCGGCCGGGGACCCGCTTGCCCTCAGCCATCCCTCGACCCCAAAGGCTTCAAGGCCGCCATGCGACACGCGGCCCTCGTCAAGCTCCAGTCCGGCGCTGAACTGCCAGTCGCCGGCAACGCGGCCGTCCAGCGCCAGCGCCACGGCCCCGTCGGGATGCTCGATCCGCCCGGCCACGGCCACGGTCACGGTCATGGCGTCGTCCAGCGCCTCGAGGCGGGCATCGAGCCCTGCCGACACCGACCCGACCGGCGTATCGGCATGGACGACAAGGTCGTCGAGTACCACCACGTCCGCCGGCAGGGCCGGCAGGCGCTCGGGCAGGCCGCCCCCGCCCTCGCCCCCGCCCTCGCCCAGGCTCAGGTCCAGCCCCGGCACCGTCACCGTGCCGTCGTCGTCGATGCGCAGCGGCACGCGCATGCCGCCGATCTCCAGCCGGTCGAGACGTCCCTCGTCGAGCAGCCGCAGCGGCGAGAACCGCGCCTGCACGGTGTCTGCGGACACGCCATCGTCGCCGAGACGGACATCCTCCAGCCGCACGCCCCTCGGGCCGATGGCGGCGATGGTGAACGACTGCACCGGCAGGCCCCGGCCGCGCAGGATCACGGCGATGCGCTGCGCCATGCCCTCCGGCCCCAGCGCCAGCCAGGCCGCCGCCACGCCGACCACCAGCGCGACCGCCATCGCCAGCGCCGCCAGCGCTGCCAGCACCAGGCGTTTCGTCCATTTGCGCCCGTTCGGTCGTTTCAACAGCGCTCGCCGCCCGATGAAAGTACAGGTGTCCCGATGCTCCGAGGGATCATGCACGCAAGCCGCCATGGCCGCACCATGGCGAACCAGGCGCAAGGCCTCCCGGCGAACGTCACTCCGGCAGAACCTCGATCTGCTCAGGATGGTCGGCGTCGATCAATGGGCCGTTGTACGACCGCACCCAGCCACGCACCCGCAACCGGCGGCCTTGCAGCGCCAACAGGTCCAATCCGGCCTCGCGGAAGCGGGCCCGGTCGCCCGGCGCCACCGATACGGTGAAATCGGTCCGCCAGTCCGGTCCGAAGTTCAGGTAGACGCGGTTGCGCACGTCGGCGACGGCGATCACCACGCCTTCGACCACCTGAAAGGCATAGCGCCCGCCATGGGCCTGCTCCGGCGTCAGCACGGCATGGCGGCGGCCGCCCCACAGGCCGCGCCGGGCTTGCCGCGCCGCCGCTTCCAGCGCATACATCTGCGCAGCCAGGGCGCGCACGTCGGCAAACGTGTACACGCGCGCCAACCCGGCCTCGAGCAGGGCGCCCTGCACCCACAGGCCGTCCCCGGCCCGGACCAGGTGGGCCAGCCGGCGGCCGTGCCGGTCGAGCGTGCGGCTGTCCTCGCGCAGCTCGACGCGGCGGCCGGCGACCAGGGTGGCGAGACGCTCGCGCGCCGCCGTGGCATGGGCGTCCTGGCGGCGGCCGGGTTCCGATCGCGGGGCCAGGATGCCGGCGAGGCGGACCACCCGGCCGTCGGCCAGCGCTACCGTGTCGCCATCCAGCACTTCGGCAACGATCCCGGTGCCGCCGGACGTCAGCCGATCCAGCCCGGCGGCAGCAACGTCCGGACAAAGCAGCGAGGCCAGCGACGCCAGCCATGCGGCGAACCACCACGGTCCAAGAAGGCACCGACGGATTTTGCCCTTGGCGGCTGCCGCGCCTACATTGCTTCCGCCCGCAGTCGTGACGAGATTTTGCCCCATGCCGCGTGACGCCATTTTCCCGCCGATCGAACCCTACCATACCGGCTATCTGCAGGTGGACGACATCCACAGCCTGTATTGGGAGCAGTGCGGCAATCCCGAGGGCGTGCCGGCCGTCTTCCTTCACGGCGGGCCGGGGGCCGGCGCCTCGCCCATGCACCGGCGGCTGTTCGACCCGTCGCACTACCGGATCGTGATCTTCGACCAGCGCGGCGCCGGACGGTCGCGGCCCCTGGGCGAGCTGCGCGGCAACACCACCGAGCGACTGGTCGCCGACATGGAGGCGCTGCGCGACCACCTGGGCATCGAGCGCTGGCACGTCCTGGGCGGCTCGTGGGGCAGCACCCTGGCGCTGGCCTATGCCCAGGCCCACCCTGACCGGTCGTTGTCGCTGATCCTGCGCGGCATCTTCCTGATGCGGAAGCGCGAGATCGACTGGTTCCTGTACGGCATGCGCCTGATCTTTCCGGAGGCATGGCGGCGCTTCACCGGCTTCCTGCCGGAGAGCGAGCGCCGCGACCTGCTGTACTCGTACCATGCCCGGCTGGTCCACTCGGACCCGGCGATCCACCTGCCGGCGGCGCGGTCGTGGAGCGTGTACGAGGGCGCCTGCTCGACGCTGCTGCCCAATCCGGAGACGCTGGCCGTGGCCGGCGAGGACAGCCACGCCCTGGGCCTGGCCCGCATCGAGGCGCACTACTTCAAGAACAACCGGTTCGACCCGGAGACGCGGCTGCTCGACGACGTGCATCGCATCCGGCACATCCCGGCCATCATCGTGCACGGCCGCTACGACATCATCTGCCCGATCATGAGCGCCGACGAGCTGCACCGCGCGTGGCCCGAGGCGCACTACTCGATCGTCCCAGACGCCGGCCATTCCGCCATGGAACCCGGCATCCGCGCAGCGCTGATCGAGGCCAGCAACCGATTCCGGTCGATAAAGTGAGAGCCTTGGCCTCAATGCCAACCGATCCGCAGGCTGGGCTGCAAAGCCCAGAGACTACGGTGACAGTCTACCTGTTACGCTGACTCCGCCAGCCCGGCCTCAGGCGGTTTGCGTTGCCGCCATGACGGGGTCGAGGGCGGTCGCCTTGCGGATGTAGCGGACGATCTGCTCGACACACTCCTCGATGCCGAAGGCTTCCGTGTCGACCACCAGCTCCGGCGCCGCCGGCGCCTCGTAGGGGGCGGAGATGCCGGTGAACTCGGTGATCTTGCCGGCGCGCGCCTTCCTGTACAGGCCCTTGGGGTCGCGCTGCTCGCACGTTGCCAGGTCGGCCTTGATGTAGACCTCGTGGAAGGCGTCGGGGGCGGCCCTGCGCGCCCGGTCGCGGTCGACCTGATAGGGCGAGATGAAGGCGCTGATGACCACCATGCCGGCCTGCGCGAACAGCCCCGCCACCTCGCCGACGCGGCGGATGTTCTCTGCCCGGTCCTCCGGCTCGAAGCCCAGGTCGGCGTTGAGCCCGCGCCGGACATTGTCGCCGTCGAGCACGGTGACCTGGAAGCCGCTGTTGAACAGGTAGCGCTCGACCAGCATGGCCAGGGTCGACTTGCCCGACCCCGACAGGCCGGTGAACCAGATGACCGCGCCGCTGTGGCCGTTGCGCAAGGCGCGGGCGTCGGCCGTCATCAGGTGCCGCACCTCGGTCAGGTTGGTGCCCTTGACGATGTACGAGCGGCGCTGGTCCGGGTAGCCCTTCATGTTGATGACGCCGCCGGCGACCGTGTCGTAGACATCAATCAGGGCGCAGCGGCCGGTGGCCGGATTGCCGATGTATTCGTCCAGCGCCAGCATGCGGCGGGCGCGCAGGACCACCTCGGCCACCTCGTTGCGCAGCACCTCGGGGCTTTGGCGGCCGGCCAGCGTCTCGGTGTCAATGACCCGTTCGATGGACTGGACCGTGACCGGCGCCTCTTCCGTGGACAGCTTCATCTTGTAGGTGCCGCCGGCAACCAGCGGCTTGTGGCCCAGCCAGAACAGGTTGGCCCGGAACACCGAGGTCAGCATCGGCGCGTGCTCGGCGTGGCTGGCGATGTTGCCGCGCTCGACGAAGATCTGCTCGTCCAGGGTGATGCCGATGGCCTGACCGGCGCGCGCCTCCACCGGCGGCACCGGCGTGTTCCAGGCCTCGATCGACTTGACGCGCGCGGTGCGGTTGTGCGGCGAGAACAGCAGCGTGTCGCCGACCCGCAGGATGCCGGTCTCGACGCGGCCGACAATGATGCGCCGCTCGTCGAACTTGTAGACGTCCTGGATGGGGAAGCGCAGCGGCCGGTCGATCGGCGTCGACAGCGGCTCGAACCGGTCGAGCGCCTGCAACAGCGGCGGGCCGTCGTACCAGACCATGCGGCTCGACCCGGTGGCCAGGTTGTCGCCTTCGCGCGCCGAGATGGGGACGATGTTGGTCGGCGTCAGGCCGATCTCGTCGAGGTAGCGGGCCACCTCGGCGCTGACTGTGGCGAACCGCTCGGCGGCATAGCCGACCAGGTCCATCTTGTTGACCGCGACCAGGATCTGGCGCAGGCCGAGCAGGTGCAGCAGGTAGGCATGGCGCCGCGTCTGCTCACGCACGCCCTCCTCGGCGTCGACCACCAGGATCGCCGCCTCGGCCAGGGCGGCACCGCTGACCATGTTCTTGAGGAACTCGCGGTGGCCCGGCGCGTCGATGATGACGTACTCGCGGCGCGGCGTGCGGAACCAGATCTGCGTGGTGTCGATGGTCACCGCCTGGTCGCGCTCGGCCTGGAAGGCGTCGAGCACGAACGACCATTCCATGGGCATGCCGCGGCGCGAGCAGACCAGCTTGAGCTCCTCGAACTTGCCGTCGGGCAGGCTGCCGGTGTCGTGCAGCAGGCGGCCGATCAGGGTCGACTTGCCGTGGTCGACATGGCCGACGATGACGATGCGGAGCTGGCGGTGGTCGATGTGACTGAGGTCGGTGGTCATGATGGCGGCTTCAGGCGGGTTCCAGGAAGGGGGGGCGGGCCGGCGCTGTCGCGGGGTCAGGCGCGGTCGGCAGCCGGCGCGGGATACCAGTCGGGATCGAGAACCTGGTCGAAGGTGTAGGCACACTGAACGGGAACGCGGCCGGCGAAGTCCGGCACGTCAGGATCCAGGCTGCGGTCGGCATCGTCGACCGCCGTCTCGTAGCGCTCCTGCAGGCTGTCCTGCATTTTCCGGCGCAGGGTCGGCGTCAGGCGCTGGTGCAGGCGGCGGCGAAAAGCCTTGATCTCCTTGCGCCAGTGATTGACGGACTGATCAAGCTGCGAGAACTCGATCTTGAGGAACTGCTCCAGCACGAGCTCGACGAACCGGGCCGCAGCATGGAACTCGCTTCTGCCCAAGTCCTCGACCTCCTCGGCCAGATGCTCGGCATCGACGCGGTTGTCGCCGGCCATCCGGCGCAGGCGTTCGGCCTGTTGCTGCGTCCAGGCATAGTAGTCGGTGTCGTAGAGGTCCGTCGGCATGGATGGTCTCCGGCGCCTTGATATCCGTCCCGGCAGGCCGCAACGCAGTGGTGAGGCACTCTAGGGGTCCGTCCGCGGCACCGGAAACCAGTCCGCGTCCAGAACCTGATCAAGGGTATAAGGACAATCGGCCGGCACGCGCAGCCGAAACCCCTCGATGTCGCCGAGGGCCTTGGCCGCCTCCCGCCGGGCCAGATCGTAGCGCCGGTCCATGGTCGCCGCGATCCTGTTGCGCAGGGTCGGCGTCAGGCGCTCCTCCAGCCGCAGGCGAAAGATGGCGATCTCGTTGCGCCAGTGATCCAGCGGGTCGTGCAGGCCCGAGAACTCCATCTTCAGGAAATGCTGCAAGACCAGCTCGACGAACGAGGCCGCAGCATGGAACTCGCTTCTGCCCAAGTCCTCGACCTCCTCGGCCAGATGCTCGGCATCGACGCGGTTGTCGCCGGCCATCCGGCGCAGCCGTTCGGCCTGTTGCTGCGTCCAGGCATAGTAGTCGGTGTCGTAGAGGGTCGCGGGCATGGCAGTTGACGGCATGTGGGAAGCCTTCGGCCCTTCAAGCCTTGAGCCGCGGCGAGGGAAACCAGTCGCGATCGTACACCTGGTCGAGCCCGTACGGGCAGTCCTCCGGCAGGCGGTCGCCGATCCCCGGCACGTCGTTGCGCAGCGCGTTGAACACCCGGTTGCGGGCGACGCGGTAGCGACGCCCCAGCCTGTCCTGCAGCTTGCGGCAGATGACCGGGGTTGTGCGGTCCTCCAGCTTGATGCGAAACGTGTCGATCTCGACCCGCCAATGGCCGACCGGCTGCTCGAGTCCGGAGAACTCGATCTTGAGGAAATGCTCCAGGATCCGCTCGACGCAGCTTTCGGCGCCGGCGAGCCAGCCCTGCCCCAAGTCCTCGACCTCCTCGGCAAGATGCTCGGCATCGATGCGGTCGTCACGGATCAGCCGGCGCAGGCGCTCGGCCTGTTCCTGCGTCCAGGCGTAGTAGTCGGTCTCGTACAGGGTGGAGCCCATCCCTCGCATCCCAAGCCGCCCGGCCCTGCGGCACGCGCCGGGGCGCATCCGGCCGCAGCCGGTGGCGCGCCCGCCAACCTTACATATACCCCGCCGCGCGCAGCCGTTCGAAGCTGTCTTCGCTTTCGTGGTCCATGGCGCGGCCGGCGCGCTCCGGCGTGCGGATCATTTCCAGCTCGGTGATGATGTCGTCGATCGAGGCGGCGTTGCTGTCGATCGGGAAGGTGATGTTCTTCTCGCCGAGGGAGCGGTAGCGCTTGCCGTCGCGGGCCAGGTAGAGCGGCACGATGGGGATGCGCTCGCGTTTGGTGTAGCGCCAGATGTCCAGCTCGGTCCAGTGCAGCAGCGGGTGGATGCGCACGTGGGTGCCTTCCGGGAAGTCGGTCTTGTACTGGTCCCAGAACTCGGGCGGCTGGTCGCGGAAGTCCCAGTGGCCGTCCAGGTCGCGCGGGCTGAACACGCGTTCCTTGGCGCGCATCGACTGCTCGTCGCGGCGGATGCCCAGGATGATGCCGCGGTACTTGTCCCGCTCCATCAACCGGCGCAGACCGACCGTCTTGCGCGCCGCGGCCCGCGAGGCCGGCGGCAGCGTCGGGTCCATCTCATCCTCCGGCGGGCACAGCTCGACGCGCAGGTCCATGTTCCACTCCCTGGCGATCCAGTCGCGGAACTCGTAGACCTCCGGCAGCTCCATCTCGGTCTCGAGCTGGATCATCGGGATCGGCGCATGCCCGAAGAAGGCCTTGCGCACCATGTACAGCAGGGCGGTGGAGTCCTTGCCGATCGACCACAGCATGCCCAGCGGCTCGATCCGTGAGAATGCCTCGCGGAGAATGTAGATCGTGCGCGACTCGAGGTCGTCGAGATAGCTCAACATCGGCGTGCCGGCATTCCGGTTGGGTGAACGAAGCGGCCGGCCGGGCCGTCCCCAGCCGCCGCGATTGGCGCGAGACCCTACCGGACTGAGCACACCGCGGCAACCTAAACCGGCGGCAACCTAAACCGGCGGATGGTCCGGCAGCCGATTCGTTCGGGCTCGGCCTTATGGTTGGTTCATCCCGGCGCGGCCGCAACACTCGGACGGCCGATGGCCGGGCACGGGCGATGTCGTGATCCGTAGGCTGGGCTGCAAAGCCCAGCAATTCCCGCCGCCGCGGTCAAGGCTGGGCTTCGCTTCGCTCAGCCCAGCCTTGTCTTTTCGGACTGGGTTAGGATGGGGGTGCTGAAGGGAGGAACC
>CAZGMC010000088.1:2810-17677 GCA_964526565.1 uncultured Mycobacteriaceae bacterium | reverse complement strand
CCAGGCCACCGCCCAGGCCACCGCCCAGGCCACCGCCCAGGCCACCGCCCAGGCCACCGCCCAGGCCGAGCCCGCCCAGGGTCGGCGCCGGCGGCGCGCCGCCTCCCAAAGACAGGCCACCCATCGACGGTGCCGGCGGCGGCTGGTACGCGGCCGGTCGCCCCGGATCGGCCACGGCAGCGGGCATGACGGCCCGGAACGGCACCACCGGCGCCTGCCAGGATGACCAGCCGCTGCCGGCATAGGCACCGACGACCGGGCCCGGCGTGCCGCCTGGGACCCAGGTGCGCACCGGCCCGGTGTCCAGGTGGACGAAGCCGCTGGCCGGATAGTAGCCGACGCCGCCGCGGCCCAGGGCCAGCGCCGTGGCATAGAGGTCCGCCGCGGCGACGCCGGGGATGCGGATGTCGATGGCCTGGCCGCGCATGTGCAGGCTGTCGCGCGCCACGTGCCGGTTGAACATGGCCAGTAGCGCATTCGTCTGCGGCGAGCGGTAGCCCGACAGCACCTGCACCGTCACCGGTCCGTCGTCCACCCCGACCCGCGCCGCCACTCGCCCCGCCACCCGCCCGGCCACCCGCCCTGCCACTGCGGCCAGCAGCTGCATCAGCGCCGGGTCGATGGGATGCACGGTGCCGGTGCGGTGGTCGCGCAGCAGCCGGGCGACGGCCGCCATGGTCTCCGCGTCCGGTGCCGTGCCACCGTGCAGGGTGATGTCCAGGCGCTCCCCGGTGTGCACGTTGTGCAGCTCCAGCCGCACTGCCGCGCCGTCCCCGGCCGCCGCCGCCAGAGCCACGCCCGGCAGCGCCGTCGCCAGGACGAGGGCCGCGACGGCCGCCCAGGCTCGCAGAAGACCCATCATGCCCTTCCGGTTGTCGGCCTCTGCGCCTATGCATACAGGGTCTTCGGCCGAAACGCCATCACCAGTCGTCCCCGGCCGCTCAGGGACGCTCAGGGCCGCTCTGGGACACTCAGGGCCGCTCTGGGACACTCAGGGAGGAACGGATGAACAGCCTCGTGGTCCTGGTTCTCATCGTCGGCACGCTGGGCCAGCCCTGCCCGCCCGGCTTCCTGTCGGCCTGCGTCAGCACCGGTGCGGTGGCGGTGGAGCGCATCGAGTTCGCCGACCTGCGCACCTGCCGCAGTGCCGCCCGTGAGTTGCAGGGGGCTGTCGCCGTCCTCTCCGCCACCTGTGTCGAGGTGCAGTGAGCGGCGCCGCTCGCCATTAACGGTTTGTCAATAATGCATCGGTCGCGGCACCCGGCGCCGAAATAACGGCATCGAGACGGCATGCCGCCGCCGGCGCGGACAGCCGGCCGTCGCCACAGCACCACTCATGAAGGCAAAAAAGTACCGGGGGTTCTGGTGAACGCCCCGGTTTGTCAGTTGAAGACAGGGAGGGTTGGAGACGGACTTTTTGTATCCGCCCCCCCTTTTGGGCAGCGTTGATCTGGATCAACCGATCGCGTTTTCCTTGATCCGAGACCAGCCATCGGCCCGAAATAACCACTGAGGTATTACAACAATCCGACCCGACCGCATTACGGCGGCATGTGTCGGGCGGCACCAAACATGTCTTCAATCGGCTGGTTTTGTTTTCCTGTTGTGCCATGAATTCGATCGGCACTGCATCAAATACCATCCGGTGAGCCGCCGAATAAGACAAGGAAAGGCCGGGCCGAACGGACCCGCTCTCACTGCCGGACCTGTCCGGTTTCAAGACGTTTTCTTTGCGCCGCCGAACGATCAATGGCGCCGGGCCAATGCCGGCACCGCAGCCGCTGCCTCAGCTGCCGCCGTAGAGTTCGGCCGGGTCGCGCTCCGGCGCGGCGATGGTGACCAGCGCGCCGTCGCGCACGGCGCGATAGAAGCAGGAGCGTCGCCCGGTGTGGCAGGCGACGCCGGCCTGGTCGACCAGCAGCAGCAGGGTGTCGCCGTCGCAGTCGAGGCGCAGCTCGACCAGCCGCTGGACCTGGCCGGAGGTCTCGCCCTTGCGCCACGGCCGGCCACGCGACCGCGACCAGTAGCAGACCCGCCCGGTGTCCAGCGTCTCAACGATGGCGGCACGGTTCATCCATGCCACCATCAGCACCTCGCCGGTGTTGTGCTGCTGGGCCACGGCCGGGATCAGGCCGTCGGCGTCGAAGCGGAGTGCCGCGAACAGTGCGTCCATGCTCGTCGCCTTGCTTCAGGCTGCCGCATTGAGGCGATCGAACCCGGCCGTCAGGTCGGCGATCAGGTCGTCCGGGTCTTCCAGGCCGACGTGCAGGCGCAGGCTCGGCCCCGGCGCCGCCCAGGTGATGGCCGTGCGCACCCTGTCCGGACGCATCGGCAGAATCAGGCTCTCGAAGCCGCCCCAGCTGGCGCCGATGCCGAACAGGCGCAGGCCGTCGACCATCGCCGCCACCGCCGCCTCGGACCAGCCCGCCGTCAGCACCACACCGAACAGGCCGCACGCCCCGGTGAAATCGCGCTGCCACAGCGGGTGGCCGGGGTCGTCGGGCAGCGCCGGGTGCAGCACGCGGGCCACCTCCGGCCGCTCCTGCAACCAGCGGGCGACCTTCAGCCCGTTCTCCTGGTGCTGGCGCAGCCGCGGGGCCAGGGTGCGCAGGCCGCGCAGGCCCAGATAGATGTCGTCGGGACCGGCGCACTGGCCGAGCTGCACCGCGCAGCGCTTGACCGTGCGGAAGGTCGCGGCGTCGCGGCAGGTCATGACGCCGAGCATGGCGTCGGCGTGGCCGACGACATACTTGGTTGCCGCCTGGATCGACACGTCGACGCCGTGGGCGATCGGCTGGAAGAACAGCGGCGTCGCCCAGGTGTTGTCCATCAGCGTGGCGATGCCGCGGCCGCGGGCGACGGCGGCGATGGCCGGCACGTCCTGCACCTCGAAGGTCAGCGACCCCGGCGATTCCAGGAACACGGCGCGGGTGTTGTCGCGCATCAGGTCGGCGATGCCGGCGCCGACCAGCGGGTCATAATAGGTTGTCTCGACCCCGAACCGGGCCAGCACGTTATCGCAGAACCGCCGCGTCGGCCCGTACACGGTGTCGACCATCAGCAGGAGGTCGCCGGCCTTGAGCAGGGCCAGCAGCGACACCGTGATCGCCGCCAGCCCGGAGGAGACCGAGACGGCGCGGTAGCCGCCCTCCAGCTCGGCCATGGCCCGCTCCAGGGCCTCGGAGGTGGGCGTGCCGATCCGGCCGTAGTTGTAGTGATCGAACGGCTGGTCCTCGGCCTCCGCCCGCGCGGCAACGGTCGGGAACAGGATCGTCGAGGCATGATACACGGGCGGATTGACGGCGCCGTGAAAGCGCTCGGGATCGCGCCCGGCCTTGGACAGGACGGTGTCCGGCTTGTAGCGGTCGGTCATGGCGTGGGTGGGCCCGTCACGGAAATGCGGTGAACCCGATCTTCGGCACGCAAACGGGTCCGGTCAAACGCTATTTCCGGAGGGCCCGGCAATGAGGCTACCGTGTTGCATGGAGGCTTGTCAGGCCGTCTGAACTCCCGACATCCGGCCTTTCAAGCGATCCGGGCATAGGTCGGTCCAAACCGCACGGACAGGAGAAAACGGCCGTTTGGACGCGTTGCGAGACGGGCCGTCGGACGCGGCTGAAGTGGCGGCCGGGATGAGGGAAGATGTTCCCGCCGTTGACGTGTCTACACATTTGTCTAGTATCATGGCATGGACGAGGCCATATCCGGAATCGCGGGGTTCGACTGGGATCGCGGCAACCGGGACAAGTGCCAGAAGCACGGCGTGTCCATCGCAGAGATCGAAAGCCTGTTCACCCGCGATCCCGTCATCTTCGTCGACACGGAGCATTCGCTGACCGAGGAGCGGCTCCGCGCCATCGGCAGGACGCACACCGGCCGATACGTCTTCCTCGTGTTCACACGCCGCGAGCGTGGGGGAAAGACCTACATCCGGCCCATCAGCGCCCGCTACATGCACAGAAAAGAGAGCGATTACCATGAAAAAGAAAATCCCGGTCTTTCAGAGTGACGAGGACGCCGAGCGTTTCGTCGAGACGGCGGACCTGACGGACTATGACCTGTCGCACTTCAAGCCCGTGCGCTTCGAGTTCGAGCCGAAGGCCGCCCAGCTCAACATGCGCCTGCCCAAACCGTTGCTCGACGCTGTAAAAGAACGCGCCCGGATGCGAGGCATTCCCTACACCCGGCTCATCCGCGAGATGCTTGAGCGGGAGATCTCCCGTCCGTGACGGAGCGGACAGCCCAACGACGTCTCCCTTCGCGGTCTGTCCATCCGGTGACAGCGGGCCAGGGCTGTCCGCTACCCCGCCGAAGCCTGCGGCCTCTTGCGGGCCATCCCGCCGAACGCCCGTGCTTGTTGGCCCCACCACGTACAGCCTGAACCGCTTGCCGGACTCCGGACGGCCAACCCGTCACCGCCCCGCCTTGGCCTCGGTCGGGCGCAGCTTGACCATGGCCGCCTGGGGCCCGTAGGTCCCTTCCGCCTCGGCGATCCGGTAGACGACCTCGGCGCCCTCGTGCAGCCGCTCGTACTCGCCCTCGGCGACGACGGCGCGGTGGAAGAACAGGTTGATGCCGTCGGGCGTCTCGATGAAGCCGTGCTCGTGGACCGGATCCAGACGCTGGATGCGCCCGTAGCCGCCACCCTCGTGAACCTTGACGTCGCGGCGGCGCCTGGCCTTGTACCCCTTGAGCTGCCGCAGCATGGCGTCGAACGTCTCGCCCAGGGTGGCGTAGAAGCCCATCTGATTGGCCGGCTCCGGCAGCTGCGTGTCGCGCTTGGCGAACAGGGTGTCGCCCTCGACGCTGACCTCAAGGTGGATCTCGACGATCGCCTTGTGGCCGTGGCGCTGAGCCACCTCGACCGATACGCGCGCACCGATGATGACGTCTTCCCAGGGCTCGAGCCGCGCGACCTGCGCCTCAATGCGGCTCCGCATGGCGTCGGTGCCTTCAAGGCCGCGAAACGCAAACTCGAGGGGAATCGGCATGATCGTCTCCTTGGTCCTGCATTTGGGGCCCTGCATTTGGGGGCCCTGCATTTGGGGCCCCTGCATTGGGGCTTCGCATTGGGGCTTCGCATTGGGGTCGCCCGTTGCTGCTGCGGCATGCCGGCCGTGCGGCCCGGCGGATCGGCCCTGAACTCATAGAACGGCGGGCCTTGCGGTGGGTTCCGTCCCGCCGATCGCGGCACCGCCCAACAGGCAACGAGGTCCTCTATTTTTTATGTGTTTCCGCTGGAAAGTTGCTACAAGAAGCGCCGTACGCGACGCAGCCGCAGGGCCCAAGACCATCAACTGCGCCGGGAATCGGGGAGAATGAGGACAGGCATCGTGATGGCCGCGGCGGCCGCCGCGGCCACCGTGGTCGGCATGGCTGCCACGGCGCCGGCATGGGCGGGGGAGACGCTGGATGCGGTCCGCGACCGCGGCTACATCCAATGCGGCGTGAACACGGGCCTGGCCGGCTTTTCGAACCCCGACAGCGAGGGCAACTGGACCGGCCTGGACGTGGACTACTGCCGCGCCGTGGCTGCCGCCCTGTTCGGCGAGGCGGAAGCGGTGCGCTTCACGCCGCTGACGGCGCAGCAGCGCTTCACCGCCCTGCAGTCGGGCGAGATCGACATCCTGTCGCGCAACACCACCTGGACGCTGACCCACGACACCGCCCTGGACCTGAACTTCGCCGGCGTCACCTTCCATGACGGCCAGGGCTTGCTGGTGCCGCGCGCCCTGGGCGTGGAAAGCGCCTTGGACCTGGACGGCGCCACCGTGTGCGTGCAGGCCGGCACCACCACCGAGCTCAACCTGGCCGACTTCTTCCGCGCCAACGACATGCGGTTCGAGCCGGTGGTCATGGAGCAGCTGCAGGAGGTCAATGCCGCCTTCTTCGCCGGCCGCTGCGACGTTCTGACCTCGGACCATTCGCAGCTCGCCGCGATCCGCGCCACCGAGGCGGACACCCCCGGCGACTACGTCGTCCTGCCGGAGATCATCTCCAGGGAGCCGCTGGGCCCGGCCGTGCGCCACGGCGACGACGAGTTCTTCGACATCGCCAGGTGGGTGCTCTATGCCCTGATCCAGGCCGAGGAGAAGGGCATCACCAGCCAGAACGCCGAGGACATGCGGGCCAACAGCACCGACCCGACCGTGCGGCGCCTGCTCGGCGCGACGTCGGGCATGGGCGAGGCGCTGGGCCTGTCGGAGGACTGGGCCTACAATGCCGTTCGCGCCGTCGGCAACTACGGCGAGATCTTTGCCCGCAATGTCGGGCCGGAAACGCCGCTGGGCCTGGACCGCGGCGTCAACGACCTGTGGACGCGCGGCGGGCTGATGTACGCCATGCCGGTCCGCTAAAGGCCGCCCGCGGGGCGGCCCGGCCAGCGGTGCCGAGTAGGCGGCCGCCGCCGCTGCGGCCGTGACTCCGGCCGCATGATATCGTGCCTCGACCGCCGCCTGTGGCTGTCGACGGACGGTGTCGCCCGCCCGCCGGCATCGTCAAGGCGCAAAGGATCAAGGCGCAAAGGATCAAGGCGCAAAGGATCAAGGCGCAAAGACGCAGCGGCCGGCAGCGCCCGCAGGCGCCGCCAGCCGCCGGTCCCCCCCCTCCCCGAACGGGTATGCCGGTCAGGCCGCGATGGCCTGCGGCATCTGCTCCGCCGCCTGTTTGGCCTGCTCCTCGACGCGCTGTGCGCCGGCCATGCCGCAGGCATAGAGCGCCTGGGCCTGCTCGCCGAGCGCAGCCAGGTCATCGGACATGCGCTGCATGTTGCCCTGCACCCAATCGCCGTAGATGCCCATGAAGTCGGTCAGGTCACGGCAGCCGGCCATGCGGTCCAGGGTGTCGCGCGCCGCCTCGGCGTCTTCGCGACGGCGGTTGATCCACCGCTCGGCCGACGTGTTGAACGTCGACAGCAGATTGGCCTGGGCGTTCAGCATGCCGACCATCGGCTGCGCCAGAGCCATGCGCAGCGGCGCCGACTCGGCAAAGCCCAGCGACGGATTGAAGATCTCGATTCCGGTGATGTGGTCCATGGTCTGGGTCTCCCATACGTAGTAAAGATGAAGTCCGGTCGCATAGCCGGCGCCGTGCCCCTGCCGCCGAAAGAAATTATCTTCCGGTTCTTCCTGACAAGCCACCGTTCATGCAGAGTCGCGACGACGCTTTCTCTTCCTGTTGCCAAGACCGCAGCCGGCAGTGGCGCGCCGTTCTGGTGGCGGATCGTAAAGCCGGAATGTGACAGTCTCTATCACGCTGCAGCGTTTTTGGTGATCGTTTTTGCGACGCCGGATGCCACATTTGGTTCATCCGGTACGGAAAGGCGCTGCACCGTGTGCGGGAAGTAAATACCCCTGCTGAATGAACAGAATTGCCGGGCCGCTGCCGGCCATGGCCGCGTCCCGCCTTGCCTTCGACTTTAGACATCGAAGCAATCAACGGTTCTCTTTCAAGGTAAGCGTTTATGAACCCTTTCACGACAACGTTGCTGCAGGTGCTCACCGGCGCGGTCCCGCGGTGCCGGGCCAGCGGACACGGCGGCCCCGTCGTCCAGCCGAGGTCGTCCAGCCAAGGTCGTCGGGCCAAGGTCGTCGGGCCGAGGTCGTCGGGCCGAGGTCGTCGGGCCGAGGTCGTCGGGCCGAGAAGGAATCTCAGATCATGCGCGCTCGCTCCCGAGACGCTGAAGGCAACGGGCACAAATCCGGGGTCCGCCTCAAGCTGTCGCACAAGGTCTCGCTCATCGTCATCGCGGTGGGCGTCGTCTCGGCGCTGGCGGTCGGCTTCGTCGCCTACCTGGGCGCCAAGGGCAGCCTGCGCGCCGAGGCCGAGGCCAAGCTGAGCGCCGTGCTGGAAGCCCGCCACGAGCCCCTGGCCGCCTATCTGCAGAGCATCCGCAGCGACCTGCGGGCGCAGGCCGAGAACCCGGTGACGCGCACCGCCCTGTCGGCATTTGTATCATCCTGGCGGCGCCTGGGCCGACACCGACCTGCTTTGACTTACGGTGACAGTTTACTTATTTACCTGGATAATCCAGCCCAGTGTTAAAATCAGGACAAGGAAAATAAATAAACTGTCCCCGTCAGTCCAGGGCAACAAGTAAACTGTCCCCCCAAGTCGTCACCGCAAGTCGCAAGTCGCAAGTCCGTCCCCGTAAGTCGGTCTCAGCCGATCCCGCAGTCCGGCACGACCACCAGCACCGTGACGCCGGTCCAGAACGCCGCGAAGATCCACGGCAGCAGTTGCGGGTACCACTGGCTGCGGCGATAGCGGGCGCGGTCGCGGGCCATGGGCTGCATGATGCCCAGGCCGGCGGAGACGCGCTCCTGGTCTTGGTGCAGGCGGGCCAGGCTCTGGCAGGCGCTGATCACGGCGATGTACACGAACACCGCGATCACCAGCCCCAGCAGCGGCAGGCCATAAAGCAGCCGGCAGCGCAGCTCTTCGAGCTCCGGGGCCCGGTTGGCGAAGGTTATGGCGAACGCCGTCACCAGGAACGCCTGGGCGCCGATGAACGAGGCGGTGCGCGAGGCGATCTGGCCGTGCTCGAAGCGCACCTCCTCGCGCACGAACCTGAACAGGTCGAAGGCCGGCCGCGGCTCCACTCTCTCCGGTGCCGGCTCTCTCTCGATCATCGCCCCGCCGCCGGCTCAGGCGGCCAGCGCGGCATCGATCGCCGCGCCCAGCGTGTCGACGATCTCGTCGACGTGACCATCCTCGATGATGAACGGCGGGGCGAGCAGCACGTGGTCGCCGCGGCTGCCATCGATCGTGCCGCCCATGGGATAGCAGACCAGGCCGCGCGCCATGGCCTGCTGCTTGACCCGCGCGTGGACCTTCAGCACCGGGTCGAACGGCGCCTTGGTCAGCCGGTCGGCGACCAGTTCCAGCCCCAGGAACAGGCCGCGCCCGCGGATGTCGCCGACATGGGGGTGGTTGCCGAAGCGCGCATTCAGCGCCGCGCGCAGCGCCGCACCCCTGACCCGCACGTTGTCGAGCAGGTGGTCGCGGGCGATCGCCTCCTGCACGGCCAGTCCGGCGGCGCAGGCGGTGGCGTGGCCCATGTAGGTGTGGCCGTGCTGGAAGAAGCCGCTGCCATTGTAGAACGCCTGGTGGATCGCCTCGCTGACCAGCACCGCCCCGATCGGCTGGTAGCCCGCGCCCAGCCCCTTGGCCGTGGCGATCAGGTCCGGCGCCACCTCGTCCTGCTCGCAGGCGTACAGGCTGCCGGTGCGGCCCATGCCGCACATCACCTCGTCGAGGATCAGCAGGATGCCGTATTCGTCGCAGATCTCGCGGATGCGCTTGAAATAGCCCGGCACCGGCGGCACCGCGCCGGCCGTGGCGCCGACCACCGGCTCGGCGATGAAGGCCATGACGGTCTCGGCGCCGAGGCGTTGGATGGCCTGCTCCAGCTCGCCGGCAACGCGCTCGCCGTACTCGTCTTCGGACTCGTCGGGACCGCGGTCACGATAGGCGTAGCACGGGGCGATGTGGGTGACGTCGATCAGGATCGGCTCGAACTGGCGGCGGCGCCACAGATTGCCGCCGGCGGCCAGGGCGCCCAGCGTGTTGCCGTGATAGCTCTGGCGGCGGGCGATCAGGCGCCGGCGCGCGGGGTGGCCGGTCTCCAGGACGTACTGGCGGGCCATCTTGATGGCCGCCTCGACCGCCTCCGACCCGCCGGAGACGAAATAGACCCACTCCAGCTCGGCGCCGGGGATGCGCCGCGCCGACTCGACCAGCCGATCGGCCAGGCGCTCCATCGGCTCGTTCGTGAAGAACGCGGTGTGGGCATAGGGCAGCCGGTCGATCTGGTCCTTGATCGCCTGGACCACGGCCGGGTGGTTGTGGCCGACGCACGACACCGCGGCACCGCCCGAGGCGTCCAGATAGCGGCGGCCGTCGGCACCGATGATGTACACCCCGTCGCCGCGGGCGGCCATCGGCGGCACGACGTGGGTATGGCGGTGGAACACGTGGGTCATCGGGGCGGCCTTGGGCGGCTGTTGTTGCTTGCATTCGGCAAATGGCCGTCGCGCCGTGGTGCCGCCGCGACGGGGTGACGGCAGACGGGCCCGGCGGCGCGGGGCATGCCTTCTTAAGATGGGGTTCGCCGCAACAATCCGCCAATACGGAGCACCAGCGGCGCACGGAATACCCGTTCCGGCCACGCCGCGCCGGCCGGCTTGCACGCCCGGCGGGAATCACGGCGGAATGGCGCTGCCGTCGTATCGCCAACGTGGACACTGTCATGGACTCGCTGCTCGCCAGGGCCACGCCGGCCGACATCATCGCGGAGCCGTTCCCGCATCTGGTCATCGCCGACGCGATGCCGGCCGATCTGTACCGCCGCTTCGTGGCCGGCATGCCCGGCTACCGCTCCATCGTGTGCGACGGCGAGCCGCCCAGCAACCGCCGCTACCCGTACAGCGCCAACATGATCCTGGCAGACGGGCGGATGAACCCGCTGTGGGCGGACTTCTGCCGGGTCCACATCGGCCCGGCATTCTTCCGGGCGGTGCTGGACCTGTTCCGCGACCACATCCCGTCGCACAACCCCGGCCTGGCGCGCTGGCTGGACGACCACCCCGTGCCGCGCTTCGGCCTGCTCTATCAGGACGGCTTCGCTGCGGCCGACGTGCTGTGCGACGCGCGGCTGGAGATCAACACACCGGTCACCGGCACGGCCTCGGCGGTGCGCGGCGGCCACCTGGACCTGCCCAACCGGCTGTTCTCCGGCCTGTTCTACATGCGCAGCCCGGACGACGACTCGGTCGGCGGCGACCTGGACCTGCTGCGCTGGAAGACCGGCACGCCGTCCGGCCTGACCCGCTTTCAGATCCCGGCCGAGGAACTGGAGGCGGTCAGGACCGTCCCCTACGCCGCCAACGTCTTCGTCCTGTTCGTCAACACCCCCCACGCCCTGCACGGCGTCACCCCCCGCCAGCCGACCCCGGCCCAGCGGCAGTACTTCTTCGTGACAGCAGAGGTGGAGGGAGATTTGTTTTGAGCCGGCGGCCGTGCGACGGCCTCCTACTGCAGATATTGCCGGCAGAAGCGCCATACCAGAAGCAAAGCTCCCCGTCATTGCGAGCGAAGCGCGGCAATACAGTGTCGCCGCAAGCGCGATCTATGACTTACTGAATGGGCGACGCCGGGCCTGGATTGCTTCGCTTCGCTCGCAATGACGGCTTGGTGGGCGAAAATATTGTGTCGACAGGATAGCGTCGCCTAGCTCCAGACGAAATCCCGGTCGCCGGCCCCTGCCGCGGCGCATGGCCGCCACAATCTGGCACCAGTCTGCTGCAGCACTTTACAACTGCTCCCGACAAGGCCGGCGATGACCATGATCCGGATCGCAGCCGCCATCCTCCTCGCCCTGGGCCTGGCTGCCCCGGCGGCACAGGCCCAGCAGCCCGCCTGGCCCGAGCCCCTCTACAACCCTCACCCCGCGCCGGGCGACCTGGTTCTGCCCATGCCGTGCGGCGGGGCGATGGCGTTGCGGCCGGTGGCGGTGCCGTCGGAGGGACATCTGGCCGACCGGCGGGTGCTGCTGGGGCGCGAGGACGCCCGCCGCGCCTATGCCGAGATGCCGCGCTACGCCCACGTCGCCGGCGGCTTCACCGACCCGGACACCCCGGCCCGCCGGCTGTACTGGATCGGCACCTACGAGGTCAGCGCCCTGCAATGGGCCGCCGTGATGGACGCCGCCGACGGCTGCCCCGAGCCGGACATGGCCGGCCGCCGGCCGCAGGTCGGGGTCACCTGGTTCGACGCCCTGGCCTTCGCCGATGCCTACACCCGCTGGCTCTACGAACATGCCCCCGATGCCCTGCCCCGCGAGGACGGCGCCCCCGGCTTCCTGCGCCTGCCCACCGAGGCGGAATGGGAATACGCCGCGCGCGGCGGCATTGCCGTCTCCGCCGAGGACTTCCGCGAGGCCGTCTTCCCGATGCCCGAGGGCATGGTCGAGTATGTCTGGTTCCAGGGCAGCCGGTCGGCGGCGGGCGACCTGCACCCCACCGGGCTGCTGCGGCCCAACCCGCTCGGCCTCTACGACATGCTGGGCAATGCCGCCGAGATCGTCCTGGAGCCGTTCCGGCTCAACCGGCTCGGCCGGCTGCACGGCCTGCCCGGCGGCGCCGTCGTCAAGGGCGGCAGCTTCCGCACGCCGCGCGACTCGATCCGCGCCGCCTTCCGTCAGGAGCTGGCGCCGTTCACCACGACCGGCCCCAACCGGCTCGACGACGTCGGCTTCCGCCTGGTCATCGGTGCGCCGGTGCTCACCTCGCTGGCCCGCGTCGATGCCATCCGCGCCGAGCTCGACGCCCTGGCCACCGACGGCGGCGCGGGTGCCGAAGGGCCGGCCGCCGACACCGGCGCCGACGTGCTGGCCGAGCTGGGCCGGCTGGCCGCCGACGCCGAATCCGCCGCCGAGCGCCGCCGGCTGGAGCGCATCGTTGTCGCCCTGCGCGGCATCGCCGAGGCCCGCGCCTCCCGTGCCGAAGGGGCGGCCGCCGGCCTGATCCGCCTCGGTGCCTTCCTGGGCGCCGGCATCCGCAACGATCTGGCCGGAGTCGCCATGCGCCGCCGCATCAGCGCCGCCTTCGACGCGGCCGGCACCGACCCGGAACTGGCCGAACGGGCCCGCCAGGCCCTGGCGACGGCCGAGGCGACGCTGGCGGACACGGTCGAGGTCTACATCGACACCGTTATCGCCGCCGCGCAGAACTTCGAAACGGAAACATTGCACGGCCAGCTGCAGGTGGTCTCGATCGAGCTGGCCGAGCGCAACCGCGGTCAGCTCGTGGCGCTGGCCGAGCTGTTCGCCCGTCACGCCGCCGCCTTCCGCGCCGCCGGCACGGCCGACCGCGCCGCCTGGCTGGAGGATCTGGCCGGCCCCTGACGGCGCGCCACCGCCGGTCGGCAGCATCACGGGCCAAAAAAGAAAAGGCCCGTTCCGGACCTTGCCGGAACGGGCCTTCCCGCCTGGGAACGGCTTAGGTCGGGGTAACCTTAGCGCAGGTTCTCCATGACGCTCTCGCGGAACGGCATGCTGTCGCCGAAGTCGGCCAGCTCCGTCGGCTCCGCGTCGCGCGCCGAGACCATGCCGACAACCCGGCCGTGGTCGACCACGGGCAGGTGGCGGAAACCGTTCTCGTGCATGATGTGCAGGGCGTGGGTCATCGGCCGGTCGATGCTGACCGTCATCGGCGTGGCCGTCATGACCTGGCCGATGGAGGTTGCGTCGACGTCGAGGCCGTGGGCGACCACGCGGGTCATGATGTCCCGCTCGCTGAAGATGCCGGCCAGCTTCTGGCCGCCATTGACGACGGGAACGGCGCCGATGCCGTGCTCCGCCATGACAATGGCCGCATGCCGGATGCTGGTGTCCGGGCCGAGCGTGACGACCGTCTGGCCGTCGATGATGCTGCGAATGATTCGATCCGTCATGTCTCGTCTCCCGTGCTGGGGGATGGCAGGGAATTGCCACGTAGCCGTTTTGCCGGACGCGGCTGCCCGGCAGATTTGTGACCGACAGTGTCGGCCGCGTGATGCCTCCAAAGTTTTCAGGCTTTTTGTGTCGAACCCGCCCGGTGCGAGAAGTGCAGCGCCTTCGCGGAACGATGACCGGACGGTGACGCAGAGTTTCTTGGCGACACGGTTCCCTGTTTGCGCCGCAGTGTCGCGATGAGAACTCATATCGGTCGCGATCGTTCCGGGAAAAGCCCGGCCCTCCGCCTTGCCCCGGCACTGTTGCCGATGACACACGGTTGCGCCACCCTCCCCGTGCACCCTAGGCGCCGCCGCAGCCACGAGCTACAGTTCAGCGCCATTCTACCGGCGGCGGCCCCATCCGGGGCTCGCAGCCACGGTGCTGCGCAGCGCCGCCCGCCACTGACAGGGGAACAGTCATGACAGAACAGCCAATACAAAGCGGCCTGCACCGCGCGGATCTGGACGGCCAGGCAGCCGAGCAGCACCTGGCCGCGGTGCAGCAGATTCTCAACCGCTTCGGGGAGGAGATCGGCCCCTATCTGGTCGGGCAGCATGCACTCGTCGTGATCGAGCATCTGATCAGCGAGGTGGGCGCCGTGGTCAGCCGCCTCAGCACGATCAAGCGGGACATCGACACGCGCTCCATCGGCGTGCCCCTGGACCAGCAGCTGGCGCGGATCGAGGCCGAGATCCGCGGCGCCGCCCTGCGCCAGTGGTCCGACAGGATCAGCGGCCAGGACCCCGACCTGCCCGAGCGCCGCTGACGGCACGGCAGCCGCGCACCGTTGCTCCGCCCGCACCTTTGCCCCGCCCGCACCTTTGCCCCGCCCGCACCTTTGCCCCGCAACGTCACGTTGACGCCACGTTCGCCGGCGATACATGCAGCGTACGGGCGGGAGCGGCTGCTGGTGCGCCGCAGCCGCCCGCCGGGGACCAGCGCGCATGCCGTTGCCACACCGAGCCAGTGCCGCCCTCACCGGGGCGTTCGTCGCCCTGGCCGTCGCCGCAGCGCCGCCGCCTGCCGCGGCGGCGCAGGTCAGCGGCCGGCAACTGCTCGGCTGGTGCGAGGGGGCGCTGGGCACCTCGGTCACGGCCACGTTCGACGCCTTCCAGTGCACCGCCTACCTGCAGGCCATGCTCGACCAGCATGACGGCGACGGCACCGATTTCTCCCGCTGCCTGGGCACCGCCCAGCCCGGCGCCAGCGAGTTGATGGCCCAGGTCATGCCGCTGCTGCGGCAACGCGCCGCAGTTGGCGACGCGGCCCTCGATGGGCCGGCCAACGATCTGGTCGGCCGCTGGATCACCGAACACTGCGCCGGCCCGCCGCTCGAACCGCCACCAGGCGAAGTGGACGCCGCGCTTCCAGC
>CAZGMC010000088.1:0-2710 GCA_964526565.1 uncultured Mycobacteriaceae bacterium | reverse complement strand
CCAGGACCGGGCCCAGGACCGGGCCCAGGACCGGGCCCAGGACCGGGCCCAGGACCGGGCCCAGGACTCGCCCGAGGACCCGGCCGTCGAGCTGGCCATCTGGCAGGCCACCCAGCGCATCGACGACCGGACGCGGCGCCTGGCCGCCCTCGACCTCTACCTGGAAACCTACCCCGACGGCCGCTTCGCCCGGCTGGCGCGGCTGCAGATCGAGGAGCTGTCGGCACCGGTCCCGGCACCCGAAGCCGATCCCGATCCCGAGACGGCGGACGGCATTGACACTGCCCTGACCGTCGAGGCGCTGTACTGGCAGTCGATCAAGGACAGCGACGATCCGGAGGCCTACGAGGAGTTCCTGCGCCGCTTTCCCGACGGCACCTTCGCCGGCCTGGCGCGCCGGCGGCTGGACCGGCTGACCGCCCCGCGGCAACCGGCGGAACCGCAGGACATGGCGGCGGCGCCACCGGCCGAGCCGCCACCGCCGGCCGAGCCCACCCCAGCCGAACGCGCCCTGGCCGAGGCGCGCGCCCTGGACGCCGGGCTGAGCCGCCGGCAGCGCCGCGACATCCAGGACTCGCTGCAGCAGCTCGGCCACTACCGGATGACCATCGACGGCCTGTTCGGCAACGGCACGCGCTCCGCCATCCGCGCCTTCCAGCGCAGCCTGGGCGACGATCCGACCGGCTACCTGACGGCGGCGCAGAGGCAGCGGCTGGCCAGCGTCGCACCGCCGCGGCCGGCCGCGGTGACACCGGTCGTGGCGGCACCGCCCCGCCGCCTGACGGTGCGCAATCTCGGCGGCACCGCCGTCGTCGCCCTCTATGCCTCGCCGACCACCTCGGGGTCGTGGGAACGCAACCGGCTCAGCGGCAACGTGCTGCTGCCGGGGCATTCGCTGGTCATCCCGCTGCCCGGCTACGGCGCCGCCTGCGATTTCGACGTGCGCATGGTGGACGAGTACAACTCGATCCGCGAGGTCTGGGGCCTCGACATCTGCCGGCAGGCGAACGTTGACTTCTTCTGACGGTCCCGAAGCCCCGGCGCCCATGCGCCCTGGCGCCCGCCATGCGTTCCTCGATCATCCGGGGCCGATCCCCTTCGCCCACCGCGGCGGTGACGAGGCGGCGCCGGAGAACACCATGGCCGCCTTCGCCGCCGCCGTGGCGCTCGGCTACCGCTATCTGGAAACCGACCTGCAGGCGACCCGCGACGGCGTGCTGGTCGTCTTCCACGATGACGAGCTGGAGCGGCTGACCGGGCATCCGGGCCGCGTCGAGGACGTGACCTGGGCCGAGCTCGCCGGCCTGCGCGTGGCCGCACGCGAGCCGATCCCGCGCTTCGACCAACTGCTGGCCGCCTGGCCCGATCTGCACCTGAACCTGGACCCGAAGACGGACGCGGCGGCGGCGCTGCTGCCCGAGGCGCTGCGCCGCGGCGCGGCGGTCGACCGGGTGTGCATCGGCTCGTTCTCGCAAGCCCGGCTGGTGCAGCTGCGCCGCGCCGTCGGGCCGCGCCTGTGCACCTCGATGGGCCCGCGCGAGGTGACCCGCCTGCGCCTGGGCAGCTGGGGCCTGGGCAGCTGGGGCCTGGGCAGCTGGGGCCTGCCGCCTGGCGGGAGTGCCGCCGCCTGTGCCCAGATCCCGCCGCGCTGGTACGGGATCCCGCTGGTCGACCGCCGTCTGCTCGGCCGTGCCCACCGGCTCGGCCGGCCGGTCCATGTCTGGACCATCAATGACGGCGGCGAAATGCGCCGGCTGCTCGACCTCGGCGTCGACGGCCTGATCAGCGACCGGCCGGCCCTGCTCAAGTCCATCCTGCAAGAGCGCGGGCAGTGGCACGGGGCCGCGCCGTGACGGCGGCACGCCCGGTCGCGGACATGACCGCCGCAAGTTGCAGAACCGTTACGCCTTCTTGTGCATAATACCACAAACAGTTCATTCTTTGGTCGAAATTGGCTGTCATGACTCTGCCCGACCCAGGCGCTGCCGGCCGCAAGGACATGGCCGCGGCGGTACCAACAGATGAAGGAGCGTCATGATGACGACCATCCCCCTTGCACGTCGCCTGCGCCGGCGCAGCCTTCTGCTGACGCTCACCGCCGGCATCCTCGTCGCGTCGGCCGGGGCCGGCGCCGGCGAGGCCCTGGCACAGCGCGAGCGCACCTGGTCGGGCACCGTCACCGGCCCGCGCGGCACCTCGACCTTCGATCGGACGGTCGTCCGCGAGCGAGGCTCGGTGTCCCGTGAGACGACCTGGACGGGCCCGCAGGGCGGCACCGGCTCACGCACCTACGAGCGCAACTGGGACCCGGAGACGGGTACCGGGAGTGCCTCCTGGACCCGTACCGGCCCCGGCGGCCGCACCGCCACCGGCGAGCGCAGCGTCACGCGCACCGGCGACGGCACCTACGAGGTCGAGGGCTCGCGCACCGGCCGCGGCGGCCGGACGACCACGTGGCAGGGCACGATCGTTCGGGACTAGCACGGCATCGACGGCACCGGCCGCGTGGCACAGCCGGTGCCGTCTGCGCTGCGCTGTTGACCATGGGATTATCGTCATATACGGTCACGGGCGACACTGGTGGTCGCGTGCCTGGGGCGTCGCCTTGTCCGCGCTGACGGGTTGGGCCACGTGCGAAGTATATCCGCCAGAACTGCCGTCATCGCGAGCGAAGCGTGGCGATCCAGTGGTGCCGCACGCGCGATTAATG
>CAZGMC010000087.1:5990-17680 GCA_964526565.1 uncultured Mycobacteriaceae bacterium | reverse complement strand
GGTCAGTTGCCGGCCGGTCAGTTGCCGGCCGGTCAGTTGCCGGCCGGTCAGTTGCCGGCCGGTCAGTTGCAGGTGTACGACACGTCCAGGGCCGCGTCGATCTGCCGGATCACCGCCCAATGCTCCTGGAACGAGATCGGGATGAACTGCGACTCACCCGACCGCGAGAACTCCTCCTCCAGGGCCGAGCCTTCCCACGGGAAGGAGAAGAAGGCCTCGCGGATCTGCGCCTGCAGGTCGGGGTGGAGATTGTACACTAGGCCATATCCCGTCGTCGGGAAGGTCTGCGAGGTGTAGATCACGCGCATTGCGTCGCCGTCCACCGCCCCGCGCTCGATCATCCGCGACTTCACCGAGTTGGCGATCGCGGCGGCCGGATAGTCGTTGTTGGCGACGCCGAGGACCGACGTGTCGTGGCTGCCGGAGAACACCGCCTCGAAGTCGGTGCCGGCGACCATGCCGAACTCGCTCTCCAGGATCGCCGACGGCGCCTTGAAGCCGGAGTTCGAGGTCTCCTGGGTGAAGGCGATCTCGCTGCCGCGCAGGTCCTCGATGGACTGGGCCGGCGAATCCGCCGGCACGATGATCTCCATCTCGTAGCCGAACGAGCCGTCCTCGCCGGCCATCATGGCGAACGGCCGGAAGCCGGCGCAGGCAACGGCCAGCGGGTTGCTGCCGGTGTTGAAACCGGCGATGTGCAGGCGGCCGGCGCGCATCGCCTCCAGCTGGGCAGCGTTCGACTGCACCGGGAAGAACTGGACCTCGCGGCCGGTCGCCTCCTCCAGGTGGTCCAGGAACCCGGCCCAGACCTCGGCATAGACGGCGGGGTCCTCGACCGGCGTGTAGGCGAAGATCAGGGTATCGGGATCGACCCACTCGCCGGGGTCGGTCGGGATGTCGGCGATCAGGTCGCCATCGGCATCGGTGAAGCGGCTGTCGAGCGTGAACTCGGCGTTGGCGGGGCCGGCGAGCAGGCCGATGGCCGCCGCAGCGCCGATGAGTGAAAGAGGCGATCTCCGCATGGGTGCAGCATCCCTGAAAAAGCGAAACTGCGGCGGTTTACCACCAGGGACGTTACGTTTCACGGTCAACAAAATGAAAATTCTGCGACTCCCCGCCGGGCCCATGGCACGTTCGCCCGACAACCGTCGCTCCGAAAGCCGCCGCCAGCATCGTCGACCCGCCCGGCCAGCAGCAGGCCGCCGGTCGGGATGTCGAGAACGTGCGCGTCCGCCGAGCCGAACCGGCCACGCACCCGCGCCGGCATGAGGCAGACATGGCGGCGTTCCTTGCGCCGGTCCCGGTCCAGTCTCACCAAGGGCAGGGAATTGGGTGTGAGCGCCTGCGGTGCCTGTCGGATGCGTGGTTTGACAATAGGACCGACGTCCTATCAAATGGACGGACGTGACCGACAGCGAAGGAGGCGGCCCATGTGCGCCGACGGGACCACACCGGACAGTGAAGCCCAGCCCGGCTCTTGTGCCCCGGCTCTTGTGCCCCGGCTCTTGTGCCCCGGCTCTTGTGCATGGCGGTCCGGTGCCAACATTGCGGGTGCCGGGCATGCCGTGCTGCCGCCGGTCCGGCCGTTCGTTCGCCAACCGGAGGCTTTGCACCCTTGCCCCGCCCCACCGCTCGCTATGTGTGCCAGGCCTGCGGCGCCGTCTATCCGAAATGGAGCGGCCGCTGCGAGGCCTGCGGGGAATGGAACCGCATCGAAGAGGAGGCGGCGGTCGAGGCGCCGCCGCGCGGCCTCGGCGCCGCGTCCGGGCGGCGGCTGGAGATGGTGCCGCTGGACGCGGCCGGCCCGGAGGCGCCGCGCCGCAGCACCGGCATCGCCGAGTTCGACCGCGTCTGCGGCGGCGGCCTGGTGGCGGGCTCGGCCCTGCTGATCGGCGGCGATCCGGGCATCGGCAAGTCGACCCTGCTGCTGCAGGTGGCCTGCCGCCTGGCCGTCGAGGCCGGGCTGACCTGCGCCTACATCTCCGGCGAGGAGGCGGTCGAGCAGGTGCGGCTGCGCGCCGCGCGGCTGGGCCTGACCGCGGCGCCGGTGCAGCTCGCCGCCGCCACCGGCGTGCGCGACATCGTCGCCACCCTGGACGCCCGCGACGGCCCGGCCGTGGTCGTCATCGATTCGATCCAGACCATGTACGTCGATGCGCTGGAGAGCGCCCCCGGCACCGTCGCCCAGGTGCGCGCCGCCGCCGCCGAGCTGATCCGCGTCGCCAAGCGCCGCGGCGCCTGCCTGTTCCTGGTCGGCCACGTGACCAAGGACGGCAGCATCGCCGGCCCGCGCGTGCTGGAGCACATGGTCGACACCGTGCTGTACTTCGAGGGCGAGCGCAGCCACCAGTTCCGCATCCTGCGCGCCGTCAAGAACCGCTTCGGCCCGACCGACGAGATCGGCGTGTTCGAGATGACCGGCGCCGGGCTGGCCGAGGTGTCCAACCCGTCGGCCCTGTTCCTGGCCGACCGCCGCGGCGACGTGTCCGGCGCCGCCGTGTTCGCCGGCATGGAGGGCACGCGGCCGGTGCTGGTCGAGGTCCAGGCGCTGGTCGCGCCGACCGCGCTGGGCACGCCGCGGCGCGCCGTGGTCGGCTGGGATTCGGCGCGGCTGGCCATGGTCCTGGCGGTGCTGGAGGCGCGCTGCGGCGTCGCCATCGGCCTCAACGATGTCTACCTGAACATCGCCGGCGGCCTGCGCGTCGCCGAGCCGGCCGCCGACCTGGCCGTGGCCGCCGCCCTGCTGTCGTCGCTGAGCGGCGAGCCGGTGCCGCGCGACACCGTCGTGTTCGGCGAGATCGGCCTGTCCGGGGAGGTCCGTCCGGTCAGCCAGACAGACCAGCGGTTGAAAGAGGCGACCAAGCTGGGCTTCGGCCAGGCCATCCTGCCGCGCCGCCCGGAGCGGCGCACGGGCGGCGACGGACGCAGCGGCGAGCATGGCAGCGACAGCGCGGGCTTGAACCCCGGCATCGGTCTGATAGACATTGCGCACCTGGAAGACCTACGCCCTTTGTTCGTGAGCGCCCCGCCGGGCCGCCGCGCACAGGGGTAGCTCAACCCCGCCGCGGTGCCCGTGGAAAGCTGGCCGGTCAACCCCCTCGATCTGGCGGTGCTCGCCATCCTGCTGATCTCGGCGGCGCTGGCCTTCGTGCGCGGCTTCGTGCGCGAGGTGCTGGCGATCGGCGCCTGGGTCGGCGCGGCGCTGGTCACCGTCGCCGTCTGGCCGGCGGTGCGGCCGGTCTTCCAGAACCTGATGGACAGTGAGTCCGTGCACGGCGTCATCGCACCCCTTGGGCTGGGGCCGGGCAGCACCGATCTTTTGGCTGACATCCTGGCAGGCGCCCTGATCTTTTTGTTGACGCTGACCGTGTTGACCGTGCTGTGCCATTACATCGCCAAGGCGGTGCGCGGGTCCGCGCTGAACGCGATCGACCGGTCGCTCGGCTTTGTCTTCGGGCTGTTGCGCGGCGCCGTGCTGATCTGTCTCGCCTACCTCTTCTTTCTGTGGCTGGTGCCCGACCGGAACAACCAGCCGGCCCTGCTGGCCGCGGCCCGCTCGCTGCCGCTGATCGAGCGGGGCAGCAGTGCACTGCTCGCCATGGTGCCGGAGGAGATGCGGACCGAGGGGCTGGAGCCGCGCGCCGCGGCGGTGCCGCGGCCGCTGCCCGGTGCGCCGCAGCCGCGCCGCGAGGGCGACGCCGGGCAGAGCGGGTACGACAGCTCGGGAATCGAACAACTGATCGAGCGAGGCACCTCACCTTAGCCGGAAAGGCGACGAGCGACGATGGCGACCACCCACCCCTTCCTCCGCCCCGACGACGCCGACGACGACGCCGATGGCGACAAGCTGCGCGAGGAGTGCGGCGTCTTCGGTGTCTACGGCCACTCCGAGGCGGCGGCGCTGACGGCGCTGGGGCTGCATGCCCTGCAGCATCGCGGCCAGGAGGCCGCGGGCATCGTCACCTATGACGGCGAGCACTTCCATGCCCACCGCGCGCTGGGCCATGTCGGCGACAGTTTCAGCGCGCAACCGGTGATCCAGGACCTGCCCGGCCACGCCGCCGTCGGCCACAACCGCTATTCAACCACCGGCAACACGCTGCTGCGCAACGTCCAGCCGCTGTTCGCCGACTTCGAGTTCGGCGGCTTCGCCATCGGCCACAACGGCAACCTGACCAACGCCTATCAGATGCGCCGCATGCTGGTGCGCCGCGGCTGCCTGTTCCAGTCGACCACCGACACCGAGGTGATCGTCCACCTGATGGCGACCAGCCGCGGCGGCCCGCCGATCGACCGCATGGTCGAGGCGCTGCGTCAGGTCGAGGGCGCCTATTCCCTGGTGGCGCTGGCACCGGGCTGCGTGATCGGTGTGCGCGACCCGCTGGGCGTGCGGCCGCTGGTGCTCGGCCGGCTCGGCAAGGCGCACATCCTGGCCTCGGAAACCTGTGCGCTGGACATCATCGGCGCCGAATACGTGCGCGACGTGCAGCCGGGCGAGATGGTCGTCCTGGATGCGTCCGGCATCCTCAGCATCCGGCCGTTCCAGACACAGCGGCGCCGGTTCTGCATTTTCGAATACATCTACTTCGCCCGCCCCGACAGCGTCGTCGAGGGCACTTCGGTCTACGAGGCGCGCAAGCGCATCGGCAGCGAGTTGGCCCGCGAGTCGCCGATCGGCGCCGACGCCGTCATCCCGGTGCCCGACAGCGGCGTGCCGGCGGCAATCGGCTACGCCGCCGAAAGCGGCATTCCCTTCGAGCTCGGCATCATCCGCAACCACTATGTCGGCCGCACGTTCATCGAACCGACCGACCATATCCGCCACCTGGGCGTGAAGCTCAAGCACAACGCCAACCAGCGCCTGATCCATGGCAAGCGCGTCGTGCTGGTCGACGACAGCATCGTGCGCGGCACGACCTCGAAGAAGATCGTGCAAATGGTCCGTGGCGCCGGAGCCAAGGAGGTGCACGTGCGCATCTCCAGTCCGCCGACCATGCATGCCTGCTTCTACGGCATCGATACGCCGGAGGAGAGCAAGCTGCTGGCCCATAACTATTCGGTCAAGCGCATGGCCGAACTGATCGGTGCCGACAGCCTGGCCTTCATCTCCATCGACGGCCTCTACCGGGCGATGGGCGAGCCCGGCCGCAACGCTCGCGATCCGCAGTTCTGCGACGCCTGCTTCACCGGCCACTACCCCACCCCCCTGCCCGACCGCGAGGAGGCCGCCCGCCAGCCGGAACTGTCGTTCCTGGCCGAGCCGGTGGGGTGAGTGCAACGGCGCCCTCACACCCCCGCCCCCGAACCCGGACTTGGCGGGCCGCTGCGGAGCGCCGGATGCGGCTGACCAAGGTAGAGCCATGCCGGAGTCTGCCACACCAGAAGAAAAGACAGCATGAACCATCAGGTCTTTTTCCTTTCCGGCACCTAAAGGGGTAATCGAATATGCCCGGGACGCCGCAAAGGCTGTCCTGGTGACGAACTCTGCTGCCAAGAACCGGCCTGATCGGATTTGACAAGACATTCGATCGCAGCGATCCTGTTTGCTGCTGCGGGACGGGCTGCGTTAGCTGCCGCCGTGGAAACCATCAGCTCTTTGGCAGTATCAGGGCCGACCGGCACGTACGCTTCATGCATCGCCGGGATCGGTTGCGCGTCCTGCCCCCGCAGCGCCGGGGCCGGGCACCGGCGAACAAAGCATCGGAGCGGGACGGGCGACGGCCATGCTCGACGTCATCTCCGGCAATGTGTTCTACCTGGTCGCGGCGCTGCTGATGCTTGCCGCGGTCGCCGGCTTTGCCGGTTTGATGCTGCGTCAGCCGCTGATCGTCAGCTTCATCGCCGTCGGCATTCTGGCCGGCCCGACCGTGGCGCAGCTCTCGACCTGAACCCGCCCCACCGCAAGCCAGGAGATGCCTGCAATGCCCTTCCTGCAGCGTTCCCGCGCCGTCGCCCCGGTCGGATACCGACGGTCCTGGGTGGCCATCGGCGCCGTGTGCGTCCATGCCTCGATCGGCCAGTTGTACGCCTTCAGTGTGTTCAACCTGCCGCTGACGCGGCTGATCGGCATCGACGAGTCCGCCCCGGCCGACTGGACCCTCCCGGAGATCGCCTGGGTCTTCGCCATCGCCACTGCGCTGGGGGGGCTGACCGCGGCATTGATCGGCACCTGGATCGAGAGGCTGGGGCCGCGCCTGTTGCTGGCCGTTGCCGCGCTGTGTTTCGGCGGCGGGTTCTGGATTTCCGCGCTGGGCGTCGCCACGCACCAGTTGGTGCTGCTCTATCTGGGCTACGGCCTGATCGGCGGCATCGGCATCGGCATCGGCTACATCACGGCGGTCGCGACCCTGATCAAGTGGTTCCCCGAGCGGCCCGGGATGGCCTCCGGCATCGTGATCATGGGCTTCGGGGCGGGAGCCATCCTTGCCGCGCCGCTGACGGTCGAGCTGATGGCGCTGTTCGCTACGCCGACCCAGGTGGGCGTGGCGCCGACCATGCTGGTGTTGGGCGGGATCTATGCCGTGGTGATGCTGACCGGCGCGCTCCTGGCCCGCCTTCCCGCCGCCGCCGCCGAACAAACGAAGCGCCGCGGCGAGACGGCTCCGGCAGGGCCCGCGGTCGCGTTCGGCGCCGGCCTGGGGACCGCGGTCCGCACCCGCACGTTCTACCTGCTCTGGCTGATCCTGTTCTTGAACGTGACTGCCGGTGTCGCAGTGATCAGCCAGGCGGCGCCGATGATCCAGGAACTGTTCCCGCTGCGCGCCACGGTGGGCGTGGCGACCCTGTTCGTGGCGCTGCTCAGCCTCGGCAACATGGTGGGCCGCATCGGCTGGTCGACGATCTCCGACAGGATCGGCCGGCGCATGACATTCTCGGTGTTCTTCCTGCTCGGCGCCGCCCTTTATTTCGCCGTGCCATTTACCGACAGCACTCTGTGGCTGTACATTGCGTGCTACATGGTGATCATCAGCATGTACGGTGGCGGCTTTGCCACGATCCCGGCATACGTCAAGGACGTGTTCGGTCTCAGGCATTTCGGCAGCATTTACGGGCCCGTGCTGACGGCCTGGTCGGCAGCCGGCCTGGTCGGGCCGGCTCTGCTGAGCTACCTGAACGCCTGGCAGATCGCCCGGGGCGTGCCGACGGCCGACGCCTACGGCAACACCATGCACGTGATGGCTTGCCTGCTGCTGGTGGGGTTCTTGTGCAACATGCTGGTGCGGGCGCCGGAGCCCCGTGCCGTGCAGGCATCGGCCGCGGCGGATTAGCCGACCGGAACGCCGCGGCGCGCCGGGTGGAGCCGGCTCCACCTCGCGCCCGTGCGCGCCCCGTATGGTGCGTCAGGTGACGGTCAGGCCGCGGCTCCGGAACACGGCGCGCACCGCGTCCACCTGTTCAGGCGTGGGCGGTGGCGTGTCCTTGAGCTGGTAGGGCAGGGACAGCTGTTCCCACTTCCACTCGGCCATCTTGTGGAACGGCAGCACCTCGACGCGCTCCACCGTGTCCAGGCCGGCCGCGAAATCGGCCAGACCGTCGATCTCGGCCCGGTCGTCCGTCAGGCCGGGAACCAGCACGTAGCGGATCCACATGGGCTTGCCCAGGGCGACCAGCCGCCGCGCAAAGGCAAGGGTCGGCTGCAGCGCCACGTTGGTCAGCCGCTGATAGGTCGCCGGCGCGAACGCCTTGATGTCGAGCAGCACCAGGTCGATGTCGGCCAGCATCGCATCGCCGGCGCGAGCGCCGAGAAACCCGGACGTGTCGAGTGCCGTGTGCAGGCCCAGGCGCTTGGCGCCGCGAAACAGGGCATGGGTGAACGCCGGCTGGACCAGCGGCTCGCCGCCGGAGACGGTCAGGCCACCCGAGCCCTGCCTCAGATAGGGGGTATACGTGGCGATGTCGTCCAGCAGGTCGTCGACCCGCATGACGTGGCCATTCTTCCGGTGCATGGCATCCGGATTGTGACAGTACAGGCAGCGCAGCGGACAGCCGGCGGTGAAGACCACGTAGCGCAGCCCCGGCCCGTCCACGGTGCCGCCGGTCTCGACGGAATGGACGTAACCGCTGTCGCCGTGCGCCAGCAGCTCGTCGAGCTCGTCATGGGCGAACATGCGCATGGGCGTTGTGCCTCCGCTGGGTCAAGAGATGCGACGGGACCGGCAGCGCCCGGCTGCCGGTCCCGGCCAGTGCGGTCACGCCGGGACAGCCCCGTGCGCGCCGTGGAAGGTGCGCTTGATGACGTCGATCTGCTGCTCGCGCTTCAGCTTGACGAAGTTGACCGCATAGCCCGACACGCGGATGGTCAGTTGCGGGTACTTCTCCGGGTGGTCCATCGCGTCCATCAGGGTCTCGCGGTCGAACACGTTGACGTTGATGTGATGCCCGCCCTGGCCGAAATAGCCGTCGAGCATGGTCACCAGGTTGGCGACGCGGTCCTGCTCCGCCCGGCCCAGCGCCTTGGGCACGATGGAGAAGGTGTAGGAGACGCCGTCCTGGGCGTGCTCGTAGGGCAGCTTGGCGACCGAGGCCATGGATGCCAGCGGCCCCTTGTTGTCGCGGCCGTGCATCGGGTTGGCACCGGGCGCGAACGGCTCGCCGGCCTTGCGACCATCCGGCGTGGCGCCGGTCTTCTTGCCGTAGACGACGTTCGACGTGATGGTCAGGATCGACTGGGTGGTCATCGCCTGGCGATAGGTCGGGCGCCGCCGCAGCTTCTCCATGAACGTGCGCACCAGCCATGCGGCGATGGCGTCGGCGCGATCGTCATTGTTGCCGTAGGTGGGGAAGTCCCCCTCCGTCTCGAAATCGACGGCCAGCCCGCGGTCGTCGCGGATAACCTTGACGCGGGCGTGCCTGATTGCCGACAGGCTGTCCGTCACCACCGACAGGCCGGCCATGCCGCAGGCCATGGTGCGCAGCACGTCGCGGTCGTGCAGCGCCATCTCGATCCGCTCATAGGAATGGCGGTCGTGCATGAAGTGGATGACGTTCAGCGTGTTGACGTAGGTGCGGGCCAGCCAGTCGAGCATCGTGTCGAAGCGCTGCATCACCTCGTCGTAGTCCAGCACGTCGGCGGTGATCGGCGCGAACGGCGGGGTGATCTGGTCGCCGGACTTCTCGTCCCGGCCGCCATTGATGGCATAGAGCAGCGCCTTGGCCAGGTTGGCGCGGGCGCCGAAGAACTGCATCTGCTTGCCGATCCGCATGGCCGAGACGCAGCAGGCGATGCCGTAGTCGTCGCCCCAATAGGGCCGCATCAGGTCGTCGTTCTCGTACTGGATCGAGCTGGTGTCGATCGACACCTTGACGCTGAACTCCTTGAACGCCTGCGGCAGCCGCTCCGACCACAGCACGGTCAGGTTCGGCTCCGGCGCCGGCCCCAGAGTGTACAGCGTGTGCAGCCAGCGGAACGACGAGCGGGTGACCAGCGGCCGGCCGTCGACGCCGACACCGCCGATGCACTCCGTCACCCAGGTGGGATCGCCGGAGAACAGCTCGTCATAGTCCGGCGTCCGCATGAACCGGACCATGCGCAGCTTGATGACCAGATCGTCGATCAGCTCCTGCGCCGTTTCCTCGGTCAGCAGGCCCAGGCGCAGGTCGCGCTCGAAATAGATGTCCAGGAAAGTCGACACCCGGCCGAGCGACATGGCCGCGCCGTTCTGGTCCTTCACCGCGGCCAGATAGCCGAAATACAGCCACTGCACCGCCTCCTGCGCCGTCACCGCCGGCCGCCCCAGGTCGAACCCGTAGGCCCGGCCGAGCTTTTTGAGGTCTTCCAGCGCATCGATCTGCTGGCCGATCTCCCAGCGCAGGTTCAGCGTGTCCTCGTCCATGGTGTCGAAGTCGAGGCTGACATGCTCATGCTGCTTCTGCTCGATCAGCCGGTCCAGGCCGTACAGGGCGACACGGCGGTAGTCGCCGATGATGCGGCCGCGGCCATAGGCATCGGGCAGGCCGGTGATGATCCCGGAGCGCCGGGCGCGGCGCATCTCGTCGGTGTAGGCGTCGAAAACACCCTGATTGTGGGTCTGCCGGTACTCGGTGAAAATGCGCTCGGTCCCCGGATCCAGGGTCAGTCCGTGCGCCTCCAGCGCATGCTTGGCCGTGCGGATGCCGCCGAACGGCATCAGGGCGCGCTTCAGCGGCTTGTCGGTCTGCAGGCCGACGATCCTCTCAAGCTCGCGGTCGATGTACCCGGCGGGATGGCTGATAATGGTGGACACCTCCCTGGTGTCGGCATCCAGCACGCCGCCCTTTTCGCGCTCCTGCCGCATCAGGTCGGCGACCTTGTCCCAAACCGCGCGGGTGCGGTCGGTCGGGCCGGCCAGGAAGTCCGCGCCACCGGTATAGGGGGTGTAGTTGGCCTGGATGAAGCCGCGCAGATCGATGTCGGTCTGCCAGCGGCCCGCTGCGAACCCGGCCCAGGGGGCCAGTTCACTGGGACGCTGGGTCCGCGCGTGGCCGGTATCGGTGAGGTATCGTTCGATGGTGTCCATTGCGCTCGCTCCCATGACATGGGGGCGGACCGGCCCCTGTCAGCCGGCGCCCGTTGCCGTCCGGTCCGGTGGCCGCATGGCACCGGTCTCTTGCATCGAAGCCGCTGCTTGCGGCTGTCCCGCCGTTATGATTGTACGCGGCGTTCGCTACGGCCAACAATACAGGAATGCTGTCATTCCGGCATGGCCAAGTAGTGCCAGCGCTGTCCACCGCGGCGAGGCTGAACTGATCGCCAGCTCGCGGCATGTGGGGTGCGTTTACAACACGTCAATGCGGCAACGACACGATTCCGCGGTGTTCACGCTTTGTCGAAAGCCGCAATTTACATGTGGAAACCTGGAGTCTGACCATGCCCGATCTCACCGGACGCATCGCCCTGATCACCGGCGCCTCGCGCGGATTGGGGGCGGCGGTGGCCAAGCGCCTGGCCGCGGCAGGGGCGCACGTGGTCCTCACCGCGCGCACCGTGGGCGGGCTGGAGGAGGTGGACGACGCCATCCGCAGCGCCGGCGGCGAGCCGGCCACGCTGGTGCCCCTCGACCTCGCCGAGCTCGACCAGATCAACGTGCTTGGCGCCTCGCTGCATCAGCGGTTCGGGCGCCTGGATGCGGTCATCGCCAACGCCGCCATGCTTGGCGCGCTCAGCCCCATAGCACACAGCGATGCGAAGCTGTGGCAGCAGGTCATGGCCGTGAACCTGACCGCCAACTACCGGCTGGTCCGCGCGCTCGACCCGCTGCTGCGCGCCGCCGACGCCGGGCGGGCGGTGTTCGTCACCTGCGCGGCCGGACACGCGCCCAAGGCGTTCTGGAACGCCTATGCCGTCAGCAAGGCCGGCCTGGAGTCCCTCGCCCGGCTCTATGCCGCCGAGACGGCGACCAGCACCATTCGCGCCAACCTGATCGATCCCGGCCCGATGCGCACCCGCCTGCGCGCCAAAGCCTTTCCCGGCGAGGATCCGGCTGCCCTGCCCCTGCCCGACGCGGCGGCCGCTGCGGTCCTGGCGCTGGCCCGGCCCGACTGCAGCCGCAGCGGCGATCTGGTCACCCTGCCGCCCGCCGGCAGCAGCGGCGCGGCGACGCCGTAGCCGCCCGTCCGCTTACCCGAACGCCTACCCGTCCGCTTACCCGGCCCGCTCACCCGTCCGCTTACCCGGCCCGCTCGGCCGGCCCGCTCGTGTCGGGCCGCTCGTG
>CAZGMC010000087.1:0-5890 GCA_964526565.1 uncultured Mycobacteriaceae bacterium | reverse complement strand
CGGGCCGCTCGTGCCGGGCCGCTCGTGCCGGGCCGCTCGTGCCGGTCGTCGGCCGCCGAGGGGTCGTCCTGGTCGTCCTCCTTGACGACGTACAGGGAACCGGTGAGCTGGTCGGAGTTGCGAATGAACTCGGCGATCAGGCCGGTGCTGACGAGCTGCACCCCGACCACCACCAGCAGCAGGCCCAGGAACAGCAGCGGCCGCGTGCCGATCGGCCCCAGCCCGGCAAACCACAGCCCGGTCAGGTACGACAGGATCAGGAGCCCCAGCACGCCGAACGCCGTGCCGGCATAGCCGAACAGGTGCAGCGGGCGTTGCCGGAACCGCGTCGTCAGCAACACCGTCATCAGGTCGAAGACTCCCTTGAACAGCCGCGACAGGCCGTATTTCGACCGGCCGTGACGGCGCGCATGGTGCCTGACCACGATCTCGCCGACCGAGAAGCCGCGCCAGTACAACAGGACGGGAATGAACCGGTGCAGTTCGCCGTAAAGTCGCAGGTGGTGCAGCGCCTCGACACGGTACGCCTTGAACCCGCAGTTGAAATCGTTGAGGTGCACGCCCGACACCGCCCGCACCACGGCATTGAACAGGCGCGACGGCACCGTCTTGTCCCACGGATCGTGGCGCTCCTTCTTCCAGCCGCTGACGATGTCGAAGCCCTCGTCCAGCCGGGCCAGGAAACGCGGGATCTCGGCCGGGTCGTCCTGCAGGTCGGCATCCATGGTGACGACGACGGCGCCGCGCGCCCGCTCGAACCCGGCCGCCAGTGCCGCCGCCTTGCCGAAATTGCGGCGGAAGGTGGCAACACGGACGCGGGCGTCCTCCCGGCGCAGGTCGTGCAGCACGGCGGCGCTGCCGTCGCTGCTGCCGTCGTCGATGAAGACGATCTCCCAGGCCAGCCCCGCTCCGCCCAGGGTCTCGGCGATGCGGCGATGGAGTTCGGCCAGCGTGTCGCGCTCGTTGTAGACGGGCACGACCACGGACACGTCAATCGGCTGCGCCATGCCGCTGCCTTTCTGCCAGGGCCAGCCGGACCTGCCGCCCGACCGCCGCCCACGACGCCAGCGCCAGCACGCCCGACAGCACGATGTCGAACAGGTGCGACGCCAGCGCCGAGGCCGCCGCCTGCTCCACCGGCAGCCCGGCGAAGACGAACCCGGCCGTCCAGCCGGCCTCGTAGGTGCCCAGGTTGCCCACGGTGTGGATCGGCAGCATCTGCACGAACTGCGGTGCCGTCATGCCGACCGCCACCTGCGGCGCTGATGCCGGGATCCCGAACGCCCGCAGAAGGTAGAAGAAATGCGCCGCCAGCGCGACCCATACCGCCGCCGAGACGGCCAGGGCGAACGCCACCGGCGCCGGCCGGCGCAGCACCACGGCAGCCGCCTGCAGCTTCGCCAGCATCGGCTCCGCCGCCGCCAGCCGGCGGGCCAGGCGCGGCCCCGCGCCCCGCTCCACCCACGCCAGCCCGGCCCTGGCCGCCCCGGCCACCGCCGGCAGCAGCAGCACCGCCGCCGCGCAGGCCAGCCACAGCGCCGCCAGCAGGCCGTACGCCCACACCGGCAGGCCGATGCCGAGCAGGCCCAGGCCGACCATGCCCAAGGCAAGCACGCACAGCACGTCGCACAGCCGCGCCACCACCAGCGCCGCGACCGCCCGGTCCAGCGAAATGCCGTAGGCCACCTTCGGCAGGACCAGGAAGACGATCTCGCCCATCCGCATCGGCAGGACGTGGTTGCCGAAGCTGCCGATCGACGCCGCGTGCACGCCGGCCGCCCACGGGGTGCCGCCGTCGAACCGCCCCGACAGAAGAAGGGCAAAGCGACCGCCGCGCAACAGTATGACCAGCATGTAGCACGCTGTCGCGATCAGGTAATCCTCCGGCCGGCCGCCATGGAACAGCCCGAGGAATTCGCCCCAGTCGATCAGCAGGCCGATCACCGCCAGGATCAGGACCGGGACGAGATACGTCAGGATTTTCATGAATCCTCCGCGGCGGCGCGGCGCCTGAACAGACCGTCGGCGCCCGGCGCCCGGTCGTGCATCCGGGTCGGCATTGCGCCCATAGGTCGTTATCGCGCTGCAGTATGCACGAAGTCTATCGGAAGCGACCAGCAGAGCGTGGACCGTATTCCATATCGAGAATGTTATGATGAAGTACATCAATCATTAATACCTCTGTCGCAATTCTATCGTGCATGATCGGTCGGTGTGCGATGCGCGGTCGGACCGGCACGGGCGGGAGTCCATTCGCCATTGCCTCTGGCGGTTGATCACCCCTCTCCAAGGCAAGCGCACGGGAAATGGCATGGCCGAAACGGTTGACTACGACAAGGTGCTTCAGCAGTTTGCCCGGGCCGCCAGCGGCATCGGCATCCAGATCGTCGACGTGGCCGGCAACGTGGAGGATGTCGGCGCCAAGCTGGCGCGGCAGACGGCACTCCTCGACGAATTGCGCCGCGGCATGCAGCAGCTCGCCGAGGGCAACGGCCGCATCACGTCGGCCGTTGATGCCACTCTGGCCGTGTCCGGCGGCGCGACTCGAGAGGTGGCCTGTTCGCGTCAGCGCCTTGGCCAGGTGGCCGCCGACATCAACGACCTGGTCGGCATGGTCGGCGAAGGCGAGGGCCTGCTGCAGGATCTGACCGCGGCGCTGGGCCGCGTCGCCAAAGTCGCCGCCGGCATCGACGCCATCGCCAAGCAGACCAACCTCCTGGCCCTCAACGCGACGATCGAGGCCGCCCGTGCCGGCGAGGCCGGTCGCGGCTTCGCCGTCGTGGCCGGCGAGGTCAAGGCCCTGGCCCGCCAGACCAGCGGTGCCACGGCGGAGATCGGTACCACCCTCAAGGACCTGAGCGCCCAGGCCGAGCGGCTGATCGCCCAGAGCCGGCGCAGCGCCGACCACGCGCGCAATGTCGGCCAGGGCACCGCCGCGATCGGCGAGGTGTTCGACACGATCGAGGGCGTGGTCTCCGAGGTGGACCGCGAGGCCGGCCGCATCAGCGCCGAGACGGGCATGATCAAGGACGCCTGCGCGCGGCTGCTGCACTCGGTCCATGACTCGGCCGACGGGGTGAGGGAATCCTCCGCCCACCTGGACAGCGCCCGCACGCTGCTCAAGGACCTGCTTGCCGCCGGCGAACGGCTGGTCACCATCACCGCCGAGTCCGGCGTCGAGACCGTGGACTCCCCGTTCATCCGGCACGTCACCGCCCTGGCGGCGGAAATCTCCAGCCTGTTCGAGGCCGAGCTCGCGGCCGGCCGCGTGACCACGGCCGACCTGTTCGACGAGGACTACCGCCCGGTCCCGGGCACCGACCCGGCGCAGTTCATGACGCGGTTCGTGCCGGTGACCGACCGGCTGCTGCAGCAGCGCCTCGACCAGGCGCTTGAGTTCAACCGGCGCATCGTGTTCTGCGTGGCGGTCGACCGCAACGGCTTCCTGCCGACCCACAATTCGCAGTATTCCAAGCCGCAGGGCCAGAATGCCGCCTGGAACGCCGCCAACTGCCGCAACCGCCGCAAGTTCGACGACCGCGTCGGCCTGGCCGCCGCCCGCAACCGCAAGCCGTTCCTGGTCCAGACCTACCGCCGCGACATGGGCGGCGGCAGGATGACCCTGATGATGGACCTGTCCGCCCCGATCCTGGTCCAGGGCCGCCACTGGGGCGGGCTGAGGCTGGCCTACACGGTCTGATCAGCGGACGGCTGCTGCTCGGACCAGCGACACCGAAGGTCCTGGCCTGCCTTGTTCCGGAGCCGCAGCCGACCGGGTTGATGGCGGGCGACCGTGTTGCACTGAGGGTTGGTGGCGGCGATCTCCGCCAGCACGGCGCCAGCGAATCAAAGCTGCGTCGGATTGGGCGCATCGCCGTAGACAAATTTTGGATCGAAGGCCCGGGTCGTCTCGGTGAAGGCGAGGCGGGCGGGCCCACCCGACGGCCCCCGCAACTCCACGGACCGATAGAAGCAGGAGCGGTAGCCGACGTGGCAGCTGGCACCGCCACTGTCGACCTGCACCCGCAGCCAGACGGCGTCCTGATCGTCGTCGATGCGCATCTCGACAACCTGCTGCGTCAGGCCGCTGGTCGCGCCCTTGCGCCAGAGGCACTGGCGGCTCCGGCTCCAGTAGTGCGCCTCGCCGGTCGCGATCGTGCGCAGAAGGGCCTCGCCGTTCATATAGCCCAGCATCAGCACCTCGCCGCTGATGGCGTCGGTCGTGATGCAAGGGATGAGCCCGTCGACATCGAATTTGGGCGCCAAGGCAAGGCCTTCCTCGACCTGCTCAATCGTCTTGCGCGCGGCAAAGGCGGCGGCGGGTGGCGAAACAGACTTGTCAGGAGCCATTGGACCCGCTCCTGAAGCTTCCGATCATCGCTAGACATCCCCGACGCATTGCCGGTTTGTCGCGAAAAGAGCCGAGCATGCGGCTGGTCACCATACTGACTCCCGGCTTGCGGACACGGCGTGTGGTCTTGCAGTGGCGCTCCGGCCTGCTGTCGACAAAATAGCGCCGGCGCAAGCAGCTCAAAGACAAGAGTACACGTCCGGAGAAACCTGTCGCCGAACTGAGCCTTGACAAGGAAACGCTACTTCACCAGCGGCACGAAGACGGCGGCGCCGAAGGCCACGGCCTCGTGGAGGGTGAACTCGGTCTTCTCGCCCTTGCCCTCTTCCACCCAGCGACGGGCAGTGCCGCCGTCCTTCAGAAACACCATCTCCAGGCACATACTGTGGGCGGCACAGGCCTTGGGCTGCTGCCAGCGCACCCCCACCCGGACGTCGGCGGAGGGCTCGGCGGACAGGATCCGGTGCCCTTTCTGGTGGATCCGGATGGGTTCGCCGGTGACCTGGCAGCGGGACTCGATGCCCACCTCGGCGTCGTACATCGGCCCCACTGCCACCGCGTCCAGAGCACAGATGGCGTTCACGGCGTGGCCGTTCACTCTCAGGTGATGAACGGTGTCCTCCACCGTCATAGGGTAGGCTCCCACCACCGCGGTCTTATCGGCGTTAAGCACCGCCAGGTCGTCGCTGCCCAGGCGTTCGACGGCCGTCGCCACGCCGTCGGCACCCACTAGGGTCGCGAGCTCGTCGTACGTGAGGGCCCGCCCATCCTCGGCCAGGGTGCGCAGGATGGCACGATGGGCCGCCACCAGCTTGGGAGGCAGCGCCTGCTGGCGCGCCAGCAGCGGCAGCTGGCTGTTCAGCTTGTCGATGGCGAAGGCGATCTTGTCGTCGGCTTCGGGCATGTCACCCTTCCCGTTGGTTGCTACTCGCAGTGATCGTTCCTGTTAATGCCGGAACAGACGTGTCAGGACTCGTGCGGGGCGCTCCTGGGGCTGCCGATCATCGCGAGAAACTCCCGGCGGGTGGCCGGATCGTCTCGGAACGAGCCGATCATGCGGCTGGTCACCATGCTGACACCCGGCTTGCGGACCCCGCGCGTGGTCATGCACTGGTGTGCCGCCTCGATAACGACGCCGACACCGCGCGGCTTCAGAACTTCCTGGATCGTGTCCGCGATCTGCGACGTCAGCGCTTCCTGAATCTGCATACGCTTGGCGAACACCTCGACCAGGCGCGCGAGCTTGGAGATGCCGACAACCCGCCCGGACGGCAGATAGCCGATATGCGCCTTACCCAGGATGGGAACAATGTGGTGCTCGCAGTGCGATTCGAGGCGAATGTCGCGCAAGACGATCATCTCGTCATAGGTGGCGGTCTCGTCGAACGTCGTCGCAAGCAGCGCGACCGGGTCGTCGCGGTATCCGGTGAAGAACTCCTCATAGGCGCGGACGACACGCTCGGGTGTCCCTTTCAGTCCCTCCCGGTCAGGATCGTCGCCGGCCCACTCGATCAGCGTGCGGACGGCCGCTTCCGCCTC
>CAZGMC010000086.1:11507-17976 GCA_964526565.1 uncultured Mycobacteriaceae bacterium | reverse complement strand
CTCCCCCTCGCCTCCCCCTCGCCGGCGGCACCGCCACGGCCGGGCCTTTGCCCGGCGGCGCCGCGAGGGTATGATCCTCCGACAACCGAAAGGATTGCCGGCGCCGCCGCGTCACGCAGCCGTTGCGTACCGTCGACCGTCGCAGGGATCCGGGACAGCAACAAGGGGGGAACCGCACATGTCCATGCAACGCCGCACCTTCGTCAAGGGCGCCGCCCTGGGCGGCACCGCCGCCGCCGCGACCTCGGCATTCCCGAGGCCGGCGATCAGCCAGGAGCGCCGCGCATGGCGCATGGTCACCACCTGGCCGGCCAACTTCCCCGGCCTGGGCACCGGCGCCAACCTGCTGGCCGACCTGATCGGCCGCATGTCGGACGGGCGCCTGACCGTCACCGTCTACGGCGCCGGCGAGATCGTGCCGGCGTTCGAGGCGATCGACGCGGTGTCCAACGGCACCGTCGAGATGGGGCACGGCGCGCCCTACTACTGGAAAGGCAAGGTGGCGGCCGCACAGTATATCGCCGCCACCCCGTTCGGCCTGACCGCCCAGGAGCAGAACGCCTGGTTCCAGTACGGCGGCGGCCAGGAACTGGCCGACCGCGTCTACGCGGAGATGGGCTGCAAGGTCTTCCCCAGCGGCAACACCGGCACCCAGATGGGCGGCTGGTTCAATGTCGAGATGAACACGATCGAGGACTTCCGCGGCCTGAAGATGCGCATCCCCGGCCTGGGCGGCGAGGTGGTCTCGGCGGCCGGCGGCACCGTCGTCAACCTGCCGGGCGGCGAGATCCTGCCGGCCCTGCAGTCGGGCGCCATCGACGCCACCGAGTGGGTCGGACCGTACAACGACCTGGCCTTCGGCCTCTACCAGGTCGCCCAGTACTACTACTATCCGGGCTGGCACGAGCCGGGCACGGTGCTGGACAACTTCATCAACCTCGGCGCCTGGAACGACCTGCCCGACGACCTGAAGGCGATCGTCCAGGCCGCCAACACCGCCGTCAACCAGCTCGTCCTCAGCGAGTTCACGGCGCGCAACAACCAGGCCCTGCAGACCCTGGTCAACGAGCACAATGTCGACCTGCGGCCGTTCCCCGACGAGCTGCTGACGGCGCTGGGCAATCTGGCCGGCGAGGTGCTGCGCGACCTGGCCGAGGGCGATGCCCTGAGCCGCGAGGTCATGCAGAGCCTGATCGACTTCCGCCGCAACGTGAAGGCCTGGGCCGATGTCGGCGAGGGCGCCTACCTGCGCGCCCGCTCCCTGCCCTACGACTGGGTCACCTTCGGCTGAGCGGCGGGAACCGGACGGGGCGGCAGGCGCGCTAGTGCATGCGCATGCCGCCGCGGCCGCGTGGCTGGAAGGTGACGACCGGGGCGGCAAGCGGTGGCAGGTCGGAACCGGCCACCAGCTCGCGGGCGAACGCGGTGGGTTCGGCGGTGCTCAGGTCGGTGACGGCGAACACCTCGCCGTCGATCACCGTGACGCGGAAGCCGTAGCGGTGCGCGATGCTCCGCATCGGCATGTTCTCGTACAGGGTGACCAGGTGCACCTTGCGCATGCCGTTCAGCAGGGCCACCGCCAGCGCCATCTCCATCAGCCGGCTGGCAAAGCCCTGCCGCCGCCACCTGGCCTCCACCGAGAACGCCACCTCGGCGCTGGTCGGCGGCTCGGCGCGGTCCGGCATGAACTCGACGAGGCCGCGGATGGCGCCGTCCTCGTCGAAGCCGTAGATCGCATCGCGCAACCAGTCGATCTGCGCGACGTGCTGCCGGATCTGCGCCTCGCCCACCTCGCAGCAGAAGCGCAGGTGCCGGTCATGACCGTCCAGGCGCATCAGGTGCGCGACGACCTGCTCGGATTCCAACGGATGGATGCGACGAAGCTGGATCATGGCGTTTCGGCTCGGCGACCGTTCCTTCAGGGCTCGGGGGATAGTCTATGCTGCACTGCAAAACAAGTGGTTAATGCACTGCGAAAAACAATGTTTCGATTGTGATTATCCCCCGCCGCGGCCCTGCGCCGCACGCTGCAGCCGCCACCACGCGTCCAGAATGCAGGCGACCGACCACGCCTGGGCCGGACAGCCGCGCGGCCGGTGCGGCGGCGCCCCGTCGAAGATCTCGCTGACGCTGCCCAGCCCGGCATCGCGCAGGTGATCGGCGACCGGCTCCAGCCGCGCCAGGGCCAGGGCGGCGTCGCCGTGGACGCGGTACTCCGCAACTGCGAAATGGCCGAGCAGCCAGCCCCAGGCCGGGCCCTGGTGGTAGGCGCTGTCGCGGTCCTCGGGCCCGCCCTCGTAGGCGCCGTGATAGCCCGGGTCGCCGGGGCCGAGCGAGCGCAGGCCGTAGGAGCACAGCAGCCGCTCGCCGCACTGCCGCACGACGGCCGCCTGGACATCCGGCTCGAGCGGCGAGTGCATCAGGCTGACGGCCAGGATCTGGTTGGGGCGGATCGAGGCATCGTCGCCGGCCACGCCATCGATCACGTCGAACAGCGCACCCGTCGCCGGGTTGACGAAGCGGGCGAAGCCGCGCCGCGCCGTTCCGGCCAGCCTGTCCCACGGGCCGGCCGGGTGGCCCAGGCGGCGCGCAAAGCCGGCCATGGCGGCCAGCGCGTTGTACCACAGCGCGTTGATCTCGACCGGCTTGCCGTGGCGCGCCGTGATCACCCGGTCGCCGACCTTGCCGTCCATCCAGGTGAGCTGCTGGCCCTCCGCGCCGGCCTGGAGCAGGCCGTCGGCCAGGTTCATGCGGATGCCGTGGCGGGTGCCGCGGCGGTAGCCGTCGAGCACGTCCTGCAGGACCGGGAAGGCCCGCGCCAGGGCGTCGTCGTCGCCGGTCGCCTCGACATAGGCGCGCCACGCCTCGACGAACCACAGGGCCGCGTCGACGCTGTTGTAGACCGGGCTTTCGCCGGCGCCAGGGAAGTAGTTGGGCAGCATGCCGCCGTCGACGAAGCCGGCATAGGTCTCCAGCACCGCCCGCGCCGCGTCGAACCGGCCCGAGGCCACGGCCAGGCCGGGCAGCGCGATCATGGTGTCGCGGCCCCAGTCGCCGAACCAGGGATAGCCGGCGATCACCGACACGCCCCGGCTGCCGTCGGGCAGCGGCCGCACGAACAGGAACGAATCCGCGGCGAGCAGCAGGTGCTCGACCCAGGCCGGCGCGCCGGCGAACTCGCGATGGCGCTCGTGCGCCCGCGCCAGGACGGCGCGGTCGGTGCTGCGGCGCCGCTCCAGCGCCGCCGCCAGGTCGGTCGACGGGTCCCGCTCCAGGCTGGCGACGATCCCGACCGGGCGGCCCGGCTCCAGCGGCAGGCCGACCAGGCCGACGCTCAGGTGGTTGTCGAGGTCGGGCAGGCCACGCCGCGTCTCCATGGCCAGGGCATAGTTCTGGTACCAGGTGCGGTCGGCGGTGATGGCGCCGCCGACGGCGCGGACCGTCAGTGTGAACCGCCCGGCCACGCGCACGCGCAGGGTGTCGCCGTCGGCCTCGACCTCAGGGTCCAGCTCGCCGACCGCTGCGTTGAGGTGGTGGTCGCGGCCGTTGACCAGAAGGCGGACTTCGAGCCGCGCGGGCCCCGCCGCCAGCGGCGCCCGGTCGAGCCTGTAGGCGACATGGGTCGTGTTGGCGCCGGGCTCCATCCACAGCCGGGTTTCGAGGCGGCGGGCGCCGAGCGCATGGCGCCACACCGGCAGGCGGCCGTCCAGATGGAAGCTCTCCAGGTGCAGGTGGCCCTGCGGCGACACGGTGCCGCCGGCCCAGCGGTCGGTGTGCAGCGGGATGCGGCCGGTGCCGTCGATCAGCACGGCGTCGGCCTTGGCCAGCACCAGCACGCGGCCCAGCGGCGGGTCGACCGGTGCCACCAGCAGGCCGTGATAGCGCCGGGTCAGCGTGCCGGCGACGGTGCCGCTGGCATAGCCGCCGATGCCATTGGCAAGCCACCACTCGCGCCGCTCGGCCTGGTCCAGGTCGCCGCAGAGGTCGCGGCCGAAGCGGATGTCCTGGGGGATGGAGATCGTCATGGGCGCAGCCCTCCCTGTGCGGCCGTCCGGCGGCGCCGCCGGCGACCGTTGGATCGTTGACTGTGGGTGATCGTTAGCCGAGCCGGCGCGGCGGAGAAACCGCGAAATCCCTGGGGATCAGAGCAGGATGTCCGGCAGCCAGGTGGCCAGTCCTGGGAAGATGGCCAGGATCAGCAGCATGCCGAGCTGGATGATCACGAACGGAATGATGCCCTTGTAAATGTCGATGGTGCGCACCTCGGGCGGGGCGACGCCGCGCAGGTAGAACAGCGCGAAGCCGAACGGCGGCGTCAGGAACGAGGTCTGCAGGTTGATGGCGATCATCACGCCGAACCAGACCGGCGACATGTCCATCATCAGCAGCACCGGCCCGACGATGGGCACGACGACGAAGATGATCTCGATGAAATCGAGGAAGAAGCCCATGACGAACATCAGCGCCATGACGACGAACATGGCGCCCCACATGCCGCCCGGCATGCTGGTCAGCAGGTCGTGGACCAGCACGTCGCCGCCCAAATTGCGGAAGGTCAGCGAGAACATCGACGCGCCGAGCAGGATGACGAACACCATCGAGCTGATCATCATCGTCGAGCGCATCACCGTGCGCAGCACCTCCAGCGTCAGCTGCCGGCGCAGCGCCGCCAGGGCCGTCGCGCCGATCGCCCCCACCGCCGCCGATTCGGTCGGCGTGGCGATGCCGGCCAGGATCGAGCCCAGCACGGCGACGATCAGCAGCGCCGGCGGCAGCAGCGACACCAGCACGCGCTGCAGCAGGCTGCGCTTCTCCTCCGGCGGCACCACCAGCGGCGGTGTCGCGTCCGGCCGCAGGATCGACACGACGACCACCCACAGCATGTACATGATGACCAGGGCCATGCCGGGGATGAAGGCGCCGGCGAACAGGTCGATCACCGACACCGGCTCCGGCGCCCAGTTGCCGATGCGCCGCTGGGCGTCGGCATAGGCGCCCTGGATGATGTCGGCCAGCAGCACCAGCACGATCGACGGCGGGATGATCTGGCCCAGCGTGCCCGAGGCACAGATGGCGCCGGTCGCCAGCTTGTGGTCGTAGCCCGCCTTCATCATCGACGGCAGCGACAAGAGGCCCATGGTCACCACGGTCGCGCCGACGATGCCGGTGGACGCCGCCAGCAGCATGCCGACGGCGATCACCGACAGGCCCAGGCCGCCACGCATCCGGCCGAACAACTGGCCCATGGTCTCCAGAAGCTGCTCGGCGATCTTCGACCGTTCCAGCATGACGCCCATGAAGACGAACAGCGGCACCGCCACCAGCACCTCGTTGGTCATGATGCCGAAATAACGCGACGGCATGGCCCGGAGGTCGGTCAACGCCATGTGCCCGGTCAGCATGCCGAGGCCGGCGAAGATCAGCGCCGTGCCGGCCAGCGAGAACGCCACCGGATAGCCGAACATCAGCACCGCGCAGGCGGCCACGAACATGGCCAGGCTGAGGGCCTGGCCGAAGCCGGGGGCGGACAGGTCGACGAGGGGCAGCAGGTCGAACACGGGCGGGCTCGGGCGGGGACCAGGACGGCAGCAAGGACGGCGGCGGAGCGGACGGCACGGCGCGGCGGCACCGGCCAGCGGCCGGGTTCATCAACGTGTTACCATACAATCTGCCCGATGCGACACTGCCGCGGCATCGCCGCCGCGTTGCCGGCCGGGCTCAGGCCCGTGCCGCGATGGCAGGCATCAGGCGGCGCCGTCGCCGCCGAAGCGCGGTGCGATGCTGCGGTGGCGCGTCAGCACCAGCAGCGACCGCCCGGCCAGGGCCAGCCCCTGCAGGCCGACCAGCAGGCAGAACAGGAGGATGACGCTCTTCAGCAGGAACAGCCCCGGCAGCCCGCCGGCCTCGCGCGACGTCTCCAGCCGGGTCCAGGAGTCGGCGACATAGGGGTAGGACACGTACGCCACCACCACCACCACCGGCAGCAGCAGGACCAGGCTGCCGACCAGGTCGACCCAGGCGCGGAACCGTGGGCCGGCGCCGCGGTAGAACACGTCGACGCGGACATGGCCGTCATGCAGCAGCGTGTAGCCGGCGCCGACCATGAATACCAAGGCGTGCATCCACACATAGGATTCCTGCAGCCATACGAACCCGACGGCGAACGCATAGCGCAGCACGACCACGGCGCACGTCGTCAATACCATGGCCAGGCACAGCCACGCCATGACCCGGCCGATGACGTCATTGACCCGGTCGATGACACGGACGGCAACGGCCAGGGCATCCAAAGGTCCGGCTCCCGTGATTGGCTGGCCGGCATGGGGCGCGGCCCTTGCCTCTTGCATACCGTGAAATCCATGTGCGATACCAGCACACTTGTCTTCTAGGATCATATTCCTTTACGATGTACGCGGCGGGCCGGCTCGGGCGCCCGCCCGGCGAGGCAAGACAGCAGAGGATGCAGCAC
>CAZGMC010000086.1:0-11407 GCA_964526565.1 uncultured Mycobacteriaceae bacterium | reverse complement strand
GGCGGGCCGGCTCGGGCGCCCGCCCGGCGAGGCAAGACAGCAGAGGATGCAGCACCGTGATATCCGTTGCAAACGTTGCATCAGGCGAAATTCTCAAGATATTCAATGCCTTGCCATGCAACATGGCGGTTGCACCGGTTGCACCGGTTGCACGAAGTGGCACCGGATCGGCCGGCGGCGGGTGCCACCCGCCATGCTTTTCCCGGCCACGCCGACCGGATGCGGCTCGGCGCTTCGCAGCAGTCGTGCCGGCGCCGGGCATTGCGCAGACGCTGGGCAAATTTTATATAAAACTCGGCTTTATTGTGCGATGCGGGGAATTTAGACTATGGCAACACTCTCGGCCTTATGCTCCGGATGCCGGGACGGAACTCAGGGAGCATTCGAGAAAGTCATGAGTAATCTTGGCGAGAGTCCCTCAGATGCTAAAGACGCGCCGCAGCGGCCCAAGTTTGTTATTGGCCCGACAGGGCGCCGGCTTACCCTGGCCGACCTGCCGCCGCCGTCGACCACCCGCTGGGTCAGCCGGCGCAAGGCCGAGGTCGTCACCGCCGTGCGCCAGGGCCTGCTGACCCTGGAGGAGGCCTGTTGCCGCTATGACCTGAGTGTCGAGGAGTTCATGTCGTGGCAGCGGCTGATCGCCAGCCACGGCGTCCGCGGCCTGCGCGCCACCCGCCTGCAGGACTATCGGCCTACGGGCACCGGCGACGCGGTGCTGGACGGCGCCGACTGACCCGACACGGACGGGCGGCGCGGCGCAGCGCGACGGTCAGGGCGAGCACAGGTCTCGGGCGAACCAGCCGACCGGCTCGCCCGCCACCGCCGCCTCCTCGACCTCCAGGCACGCCGAGTCGGCGAAGGCGGCACGGTCGAGTGCGAACATCGGACCAGGGATGCCTTCGGACGGCATGGTCCGGTCGAACATGTCGACGCCCTCACCGTGGCGCGGCGCCATGCAGTCCCAGACGCGGCCGTCGCTGCTGCGCGTCCACACGTTGACGCTCTGCTCGTCCATCGAGGCGATCTGCACGACCATGCCCGGCGGCGCCGGCGTCATGTCCAGGCAGGCGCGCATGGCCGGCAGCACCTCCGGCAGCGGCCGCCCCCAGAACGCCAGTGACGGCGCGGCCGGAGCCTCGGCGGGCGGCTCCGCCGCCGCATCTTCCGGCAGCTCCTCGCCGGCCACATCGCCCGGCGCCGCCGCGGGCGCCGGCTCCTCGCCATCGACCGACTCGGCCGCCGCATCGGGTACAGGCTCGTCCGCGGCCGGCTCGCCAAGCGCCGGCTCGGCCGGCTCTGCCATACTGGCCGCCGGCGCTGCACCCTGTTCGTCCGTCGCGCCCGCAGCTCTCTCGCCCTGCGCCACGGCCCCCTTGGGCGCAAGCCCGGCCGTGCCCTCCGCCATGGCCGTGCCGCCGCAGAACGCCAGTGCCGCGGCCGTCATGGCGACCGCACCGTGCCACCCGATCATTGCCGTCTCCCCGACCGCCGGCCGGTCACCCGGCTCCGGCGACATTATAGCGTGTTCGGGCGGCACCGGCTGTCCGGATCCTCGTCACCGACAAGTGGACTGCTGCCCGTCCCGCCATTCCGGCTGGAACCGGCCGGCGGGCGGGCGGCAATCCGGTCAGCGGGCGCCGGTCGTCAGCAGGATGTCGCTGAGGCTGGCATACTGCCGGTCGGGCATCGCCTGGAGCAGGTTGAGCGTATCGCAGTCTGCGCCCCAGCGTTGCGCCTGCGCCAGCAGCGACTGCTTGCCGGCGGGATAGTTGACGCCGCGCAACATGTGGGCCAGAGAGGCGGCGGACTTCACGGCTTGGGTCATTGTCGATCTCCGCGAACAGGGCCGCGGGTCGATGAGGTGCGCTTCATGCGGACCCGGACCCGCAGTCAAGGACAGACCATGGTATGAAAGGTGGTGCGTCCAGACCGCATTTTCTTCAGTGCTTTCGCATGCCGCTGGCCGGCTGAGGTGTGGATCGGTCCTCCTGCCGCCGCGCGCCGCCGCGCCGATTGACAACCGGCCGCAAAGCGCCGACCTATTGCCGCCCGTAACCGGATCGTCACCCGTGCCCGCCCGCCTGCCAGAGGGACGCCCGCGCCGTCCGCCATGTCCGCCCCGACCTCCGCCTTTGTTCCGCCCCGGCCGCCGCGCTTTCGCGGCACGCTGCCGCCCCTCAAGGCGCTGCGCGTGGCCCGGCGCAACCTGATCGCCGTGTGGTCCGACGAGGCCTTCGCCGGCCGCTTCCTGCAGCAGAGGTTCCTGTTCCGCTGGCTGTTCGTCGCCAACAGCCCGGCGGCGGTGCGCCACGTCATGGTCACCAACGGCGACAACTATTGGAAGAGCCGGCAGATGCAGCGGGCGCTCAGGCCGCTGGTCGGCAACGGCATGTTCATCTCCAATGGCGAGGAGTGGCGCCGGCAGCGGCGCATGGCGGTGCCGGCCTTCCACCACACCCGCCTGCGCGCCTTCTCCGGTATCATGACGGCGGCGGCGCTGGAGCTGTGCGGCCGCTGGGACGCGCTGGGCGCCGGCGCCGAGGTGGAGATCACCGAGGAGATGACCCGCATCACCGCCGAGGTCGTCTGTCGCACCCTGTTCTCCGACGACCTGGGCGAGGACCGCGCCGCCGCCGTGTTCCGCGGCTTCGCCGACTACCAGGCGACGCTCAGCCAGATCGATTTCTTCGAGCTGCTCGGCTTCCCCCGCTGGTTCCCGCGCATGCCCTCGGGCAAGGCACGGCGGGCGGCGGCGCGCATCCACCGCGTGATCGAGGAGATCATCGCCGACCGCAAGCGCACCGGCGAGGACAAGGGCGACCTGCTGTCCATGTTCCTCAAGGCCCGCGACGAGGAGACCGGCCAGCCGTGGACCGACGAACAGGTGCGCGACGAGGCGGCGGTGATCTTCCTGGCCGGCCACGAGACCACCGCCAGCGCGCTGGGCTGGACCTTCTACCTGCTGTCCCAGCACCCGGAGGCCGAGGCGCGGCTGCACGAAGAGGTCGACCGCGTGCTCGGCGGCCGGGCGCCGGCCCACGACGACCTGCCCGGCCTGCCCTACACCCGGCAGGTGTTCGAGGAGGCGCTCAGGCTCTATCCGCCGGTCGCCGTGTTCTCGCGCGAGGCGCAGGCCGACGACGAGATCCTGGGCCGGCGCATCCCGGCGGGGTCGATGGTGCTGGTCGTGCCGTGGCTGTTGCACCGGCACCGGGCGCTGTGGCGCGACCCCGACCTGTTCGACCCCGACCGGTTCTCGCCGGAGCGCTCGAAGGGCCGGTCCAAATATGCCTTCGTGCCGTTCGGGGCCGGCCCGCGCACCTGCCTGGGCGCCGCCTTCGCGATGATCGAGGCGACCATCGTGCTGGCCGCGATCGCCCAGCGCTACCGGCTGCGCCTGCGGCCCGGCCACCCGGTGACGCCGCTGTGCCGGCTGTCGCTCAGGCCGTCGGACGGCCTGCCCATGCGGCTGGAGCGGCGATGAGGGTCCGCCGCTTTCCGAACACGGCGTGGCGGGAGTACTGGCTGTGGCACCCGTTGCAGGGGGCGGTGGTGTGGGCCGTGTTCCGGCTGATCGCGCTGCTGCCGGTGGATCGCGCCTCGGCGGTGGGCGGCTGGCTCGGCCGCCGGCTGGGGCCGCTGGTACGCACCCCCAACCGCCGCGCCCGGCACAACCTGGCGATCGCCTTTCCGGACCTGGGCGAGGCCGGGCGCGAGGCGATCCTGGGCGACATGTGGGAGCACCTGGGCCGCGTCGTCGCCGAGTACCCGCACCTGGAGCGCATCCGCGACACGCGCCGCGTCGAGATCGTCGGCGCCGAGCGGCTCGTCGACATCTACCAGAAGGGCAAGCCGATCATCTTCTTCGGCGCCCATGTCGGGCACTGGGAGCTGGGGCCGGTGGTCGGGGCCCGCTTCGGCGTGCAGTCGACGGCGATCTACCGGCCGCCCAACAACCGCTTCGTCGACCGCATGACGCGGCGCATCCGCGAGCGCTGCGGCCTGCGCCTGCTGGCCCGCGGCACCGAGTCCACCCGCGTCGCCCTGGCCGAGCTGGAGCGCGGCGGCAACCTGGCCATCCTGGTCGACCAGCGCCGCGCCTATGGCATCCCGGTGCCGTTCTTCGGCCGCGACACGATGACCGGGCCGATCCTGGCCCAGCTCGCCCTGCGCTTCGACTGCCACGCCATGCCGGTCAGGGTCGAGCGGCTGCAGGGGCCGACCTACCGGGTGACCTGCTATCCGCCGCTGGAGATGCCGCGCAGCGGCGACCGCCAAGCCGACGTGCTGGCGGTGATGACCCGGGTCAACGCCATCGTCGAGTCCTGGATCCGCGAGCGGCCGGCGCAGTGGCTGTGGCCGCACCGGCGCTGGGGATAGCAGCGCCGTGCCGCCGGGCTGGACCCGCCTGCGCTGCCGCCGCTGGCGCCGGCGCAACCTGAAGCATCCAATGGAGGGCGCGCTGGCCTGGGCGGTCTACCTGGTGCTGCGGCCGCTGCCGCTGGACTGGGTGTCGGCCCTGGGCGGCGCGGCCGGGCGGCTGGCCGGGACGCTGGCGCGCGGCGCCGGCCGCCGTGCCGCCGCCAACCTGGCCGACCCGATCGGCGCTGCCGGAGATCCCGGCCGCACGGTGCGCGCCTACTGGGACCATGTCGGCCGGACCATCGCCGAGTTCGCCGTGATCGACCGTCTGCTCGCCGCCGGCCGGGTCGAGCTCGCCGGCCTCGCCAACGGCACCGTGCACCGCGACGCCGGCCGGCCGATCCTGTTCCTCAGCGGGCACGTCGGCAACTGGGAGATCGCCTCCGCCGTCGCGGTGCAGCAAGGCTTCCCGGCACAGATCATCTACCGGCCGCCGGCCAACCGCTTCCTCGACCGGCTGATGCGGCGCCAGCGTGGCCGGTGCCGCGTCGGCGTGCTGCCCAAGACCGCCGCCGGCGCCCGCACCGCCCTGCGCGCACTGGCCGGCGGCCGGCCGCTGGGCCTGCTGATCGACGAAAAGACCACCCATGGCGGCGTCCCGGTGCCAACCCTGGGCCGCCCCCTGCCGGGCGACGGCGCGGCGGTGCGGCAGGTCGCCCGCCTGGCCGTCGCCGCCGGCGCCGCTGTCGTGCCGTTCCGGGTCGAGCGACTGGGCGGCGCCCGCTTCCGCCTGACCCTGTACCCGGCGATCGACCCGCCCCGCACCAGCGACCGCGCCGCCGACATGGAAGCCATCGTCGCGGCGGCGGACTCCTGCCTGGCCGCCTGGATCCGCGAACGCCCCGAACAATGGCTGTGGCTCAGCCAGCGGCTGTCAGGGCGGGGTGGCGGCGGGGTTTGATTCGGCTGGACGCTTTGCTTGCCTTCCGGGAGATGGTGTCCATTAAAAATATTCCGGACGAGAAAGCGCTCGCGCAGCACAGGGTCTGCCGCAAGCACACCGCCTGCAGCAAGCAATTCGGCCTATCCGGGAGCGGTTCGAGGGCGGTCGGCCTGAAATCTATTCTGCGGCTGCAGCGAAGCCCTGCGAGACGCAGAGATGCTCCACAACCGATGCCATGACGGGCGGGCAGACGCCGTTGCCGAGGAGGCGGATGCGGTCGCGGCGGGAGCCGAACGGCAGCGTGTATCGGCGCCCCATCGAAACGCGGTCAAAACCCATTCCTCTCATCAATTCAGGGGGCTGCAGCATCCGAAGCATCGGTTCGTCGCCGTGCCACGTCACGAGGCCGAAGCGGTCGAGAGTTGTCAGCGTACGCAGAGGCCGGCTGAGCGGCTGCCATCCTCCACTGCCGTCGCTCCCATAGTATACGACCAGGAACGGGCATCCTCTGCCGAGGCTTGCAATGGCCCGCCGGGCCCGATCCAGGGTTGCAACAGCACGATTGGGCCGGAACAGCGGACCCGACGGATATCCCGCCTCCCAATCGATGACCTGCTCTGCCGGCACCGGCGTTGAGAACAAGGGCGGGTCCAACCGGCTTGGCCGGCAGTCCCGGTCGCAGAGAATGAAAAGCCGCCGCCGCGTTTGCGGCACGCCAAAGTCCGCCGCATCAACCACCTGAATGGATGTCTTGTAGCCGAGCTTCGCCATGTCGCCGAGCAGGCGGTTGAACCCCTGCCAGTTCCGCATGCTGACGACGTTCTCAATGACCGTCCAGCGCGGCCGGAAGTGGCGCATGAAGTTGAGCACGAACCGCGCGGTCAGGCGGCTGTGTTCATCGCGCGGTCGCCCGCCGCGGGCGCAGGTGTGGCTGGTGCATTCCGGTGACGCGAGAAGCAGGTCGATCTGCCCGAGATCGCTGAAATCCCGAGGATCGGTGTCCTCCGACAGCCTGCGAACGTGGCCCTGTGCCCGAGCGAAGTTCGCTTGAAAAGTTCTCACCGCGAGCGGGCAGGCATCAATGCCGCCGGCAATCACGGCTCCCGATGCTTCCGCTCCCCAGCTGCTGCCGCCGCCGCCGCAGAACAGGTCGAGCACACGAATGGCCATCGAATTTTGTCATCAAGCGGGACCGATCGATTCACTATAGATCGTGGTGCAGCGTCGGTCCACGCCTCATTCGCTCTGGTGCTTCTGATCGACGCGCCGGGCCCGTGCCTGCTGGATTCTCTCGATGCATCGGGCTGGATCCTGTTCGAGTTGATGTTCCCAGATTCGAACAACAATCCAGCCAAGCCGCCGCAGCTTCTTGTGGTTGCGCCGGTCCCGATCACGCGTGGCCTGAATCTTTGTTTCCCATTTCTCGGACAGCTTGTGTCGCCATTGCGGGAAGCGCCAACCGTGCCAGAAGTCACCGTCCACAAAGATTGCAATGCGCTCATCGCGAAGAACGAAATCGGGCCTCCCAGGAAGATCGCGGCAATGGGTTTCCCATTGGCAGCCCAGCGTCTCCATGGCCTTCGCGAGAAGGCGTTCGGGTCCGGTGTCGCGGCCCCGGATTCGCGACATGACTGCCGACCGGGTGGCTGCCGACATGATGTCGCCGCGATGAGCTCGTGGGCGGGTGCCTGTCTCGGCCATGATCCGGCTTGCGCGTTCTGACACTGAAAGTTGACGAATTGTTCAGCAAATCGGATAGTATGATGCAGCCTCTTCAGCGTTTGGTGCCGGAACCGTACGTGCCGGAACATGATGGCGAATGCAGCAAAGGCGTCTCAGGACCTGACCGGAATTGATCTTCCGCCCGTGGCGCCTCTCCTTATGCAGGCATTGCGGGCTGTGGGTTATACGGCACCGGCAGCCCTGGCGGACCTTGTGGACAACAGCATAGCCGCTGGTGCATCCCACGTCGCTGTCCGATTTGCCGCGACGCCGGAACCGTTCGTTGCCGTGATCGACGACGGCCGGGGCATGGACGAGAACGCACTTGTTGCCGCCATGCGGTTTGGCAGCCGGGATCCTCGCGAAATCCGCGCCAGGCTTGACCTTGGTCGGTTCGGCCTTGGGCTCAAGACGGCTTCGCTATCGCAATGCCGGCGCCTTACGGTCGCTTCCCTCTGCGCAGGCAGCCTCTCGGTGGCAGTCTGGGACCTCGATACTTGTGACATGCGCCGGAGCTGGTGGCTTGAGCGTCCCGGACCGGATGCCGTGCTTCCGGAGGTGCTGGACATGCTGGAAGGCAATCGGCAGGGGACCGCTGTCGTCTGGGAGAAGCTCGACCGCATCGTTCCGCCCGAGTCAGCCGACACTCAGAAGCAGCTTGATGCGGTGATGGAGGGCGCGCTTGATCATCTTGCGCTTGCTTTCCACAGGTTCCTGGCGGGTGAGGTGGAAGGGGCGTTCCGGATGGAGGTCAACGGGCGGGACGTACCTGTGCTCGATCCGTTTCTCAACGGCCATCCCAGAGGTCAGGGGCTTCACAGCGAGACGGTCTGGATCGAGGGCAAGGCGGTCATCGTGACTCCCTATGTCCTGCCGTTTCCGTCGCGACTCCGTCAAGCCGAGCTTGAACGGGCGGGCGGGCGCGAAAGCCTCAAGACCGCCCATGGCTTTTACATTTATCGCGGAGGGCGGCTGGTCGTTCCGGGTGGATGGTTCCGTATCGTGCCGGCCGACGAACTGGTCCGGCTGGCGCGGATCCGCGTCGAGGTTCCGGTCGACCTCGATCACATCTGGAAGGTCGATGTCAGGAAGACCACCGCAGAACCACCGCCGTCACTGCGACCACACCTTAAACGTGTTGTCGGCGATGTCACAAAGCGGGCGCGGCGTGTCTACACGCACCGCGGAACCCGGGTTGATCCGGATCGCGTGTCAGTCTGGAGCCGCATCGAGCATCGTGACGGCGCTGCCAGCTGGCAGATCAATCGTGACCACCCCTATGTCGTTGCCCTGCGTCAGGCGTCGAACGGCCGAAATGACATCGAGAGCCTGTTGAGGCTCGTGGAGAACGCACTGCCGGTCCACGACATCCATGTTCATCTCGGCAATGATCTGCCGATTGCCGAACCGGCCGACGACACCGACGCGGAACTCGAGTCTCTGGCGCGTCGCATTCTTGAGGCCCTGTCCGAAGACCAGTCGCAGCGCACCCGCCTTCTTGAGCGGCTTCATCTCATCGACCCTTTCAGCCGCCATCCAGCCGTCAGCCGGGCTATTGCCGAAAGGCTTCGACAATCATGATGCAGACCGCAGAGGACCTCGCGAAGGCGGCGGCCGCAGTGCTGACGCTGGATCCTCCTCCGACAGAGGATCAGATTGATGATGTTCTTGCGAGGCTTTCGCATGTCTTCGGGCTGGGCGACCAGCGGCGGGAACAGGCCCGCAAAATCCTGCATGCCAGGTTTCGCATCAGGATGGAGCTTGGCCAGACGCTGCTGTCCGACGACGGCCACATGCCATGGCTTGCCCGGCGCAAGGCGGACATCGATCCCTTCTTCTGGGCCCGCTACAAGGAAATGCTCAATCAGAATGGATGGTCTCCGTTTGTAATCGCAACGCTGGATCAGGCAACCGATGAGCTGCTGGATCTTATGGGAGACCCGGTGTCTCCAGGCGAGTGGAAGCGAAGGGGTTTGGTTGTCGGAGATGTCCAATCCGGGAAGACGGCGTCCTATGCTGCGCTGATCTGCAAGGCGGCGGATGCCGGCTACCAGATGGTCATTCTCCTGACCGGCATGCTTGAGAATGTTCGCAGGCAGACACAGCAACGACTCGACGCGGCATTCGTAGGTCTTGACAGTCGCGACTACCTGGCCAAGGGTCAGCTTCGGCGCAAGGCCCATGTCGGCGTTGGTCTGATAGACGGCCGCCGTGACGGGATGGTGCTGACATCGCGGGACAGCGATTTCCGGACGGCGACGGCATCAGGCCTGAACTTCTCACTTGATGCCCTTCGCGAGCCGGTTCTTGTTGTTACAAAAAAGAACAAGGCTGTCCTGCAGCGACTGGCGGGTTGGCTGCGCGCCCGCAATGCCGACCGTGAGGGTCGAATCGATGTTCCCCTTCTCCTGATTGACGACGAGGCCGACAACGCGTCTATCAATACGCGCAGGGACCCGAGTGAGACTACCGCGATAAACAAGGGGATCCGCGACCTGCTGCGTTTGTTCCGGCGTGCCAGCTATGTAGGCTTCACCGCCACGCCGTTTGCCAACATCTTCATCGATCCGGCATCGACCGACGAGATGATCGGCGATGATCTGTTCCCGGAGTCCTTCATCCACGTTCTTGAGGCTCCCGACAACTATGTCGGCATGAGTCAGCTGTTCGGTGGTACCGACCCGGAAATGGAGAGCAACCCAGACACCGAGGGAACACTTTCCGAGGTGGTGCTCCGTTCGATCGAGGATGAGGCCTCGTGGCTGCCGGCCGCGCACAAGAAGGACGCCGAGATTGATGGGCTCCCCGAAAGCTTGAAGGAAGCGGTCCGGAGCTTCCTTGTTGCCACCGCAATACGTGACCTGCGGGCGGCGGACGGCGTGCCCGGCCGGGGTGGTGGCATTCACCGGTCAATGCTTGTGAACGTTTCGCGGTTCACGGAGGTGCAGAACCGCGTGGCCGCCGCAATCAGCATCGAACTCGAGGATATCCGCCGGGCCGTCCGCTTGCACGGCGGCCGGCCTCCCGCCGCCGCGGCGTCAGAAAGCGGGCATGTCGCGGCGCTTCAGCGCACGTTTCAGGCCGAGTTTTCGGATGACTCGGTGGGCTGGCCACGCGTCCTCAAGGCGCTGCATGAGGCGATCGCGCCTGTTGTCGTCCGGGCGGTGAACCAGGGCACCGGGGCGGCCAGCCTTGACTATTCACCCTTTGAGGAACCGCCGGGTCTGCGGGTGATTGCCGTTGGCGGCAACAGCCTGTCGCGCGGCCTGACGCTTGAAGGATTGTCCACCAGCTATTTTCTGCGAAATTCGAAGACCTATGACACGCTGCTGCAAATGGGGCGCTGGTTCGGGTATCGCGACGGCTATGGCGACCTGTGCCGTGTCTGGCTGACGGCCGAGGCAGAAGGCTGGTACCGCCACATTGCGGATGCGACCGGAGAGCTGAAACGCGACTTTGCGCGCATGAAGCGACGGCAGGCGACCCCGCGCGAGTTCGGCCTGCGGGTGCGAACGCATCCCGACACACTGCTCATCACTGCGCGCAACAAGATGGCGACCGGACTCGACGTTGTCGGCGAGGTTCGCGACATATCCCTGTGGGGTCGGGGTATCGAGTCAAGTCGTCTTTATGCGGATGAACGGCGGAACCGCGAAAACTTCTCGCGCATCGATCGTTTTCTTCTTCAATTCGATGGTATTGGCGTTCGCCAGATGGAATCACCGCATGGCGGTGCAATGATCTGGGCCGGGGTTCCGGTGAAGGAAGTAGCCGACTTTCTGGAGAGTTTTCTGGTCCATCCGCTGAACCACGACTTTCAGGCAGACAGCATTGCCGAATATCTGCGCTCTTCAAAAAAAGACAATGGGGAGCGACTTGAGCAATGGAATATTGTTCTAATGACCAGAGGCAAAGGAGAACCAGTGACGCTTCCGTCATTACCAGCGTTGAAGTGCGTAGCAACAAAACGTCGTATCGATATTGACGAGTCTAGGACATCGCTTCTTGTCTCGGGAAGAAAAGCTAGAGTCGGCGGCCGCGCAGACCTTCGACACGGTCTTGCTAAAGACCAAATGGAGAGACTTGTTTCTGAGAAAAATGGCAGCCGGGCGGACATCCATGAAGACGATTATCGAAGGACATTTGGAAGTCCGCTCATGCTCGTATACCTGGTTCAAGGCTTTGACAAGGACGGTCAGGACTACAAGCGGGGTCTGATCCTTCCCGCGCTGGCGTTGCACTTTCCTGGAACAAAGGACGAAGCCGCCCCCAAAAAATACGTCAAATACCGCCTGAACAAGGTGGCGCAGACCGAAATGTTCCCTGTTGATATCGATGACGACGACCTTGCGGGCGATCCCGATGATCCCGATTGAAGAC
>CAZGMC010000085.1:7346-18043 GCA_964526565.1 uncultured Mycobacteriaceae bacterium | reverse complement strand
CTCGCCCGAGACCCTGCCGGAGGATCCGGCGGAGGCGCGCGTCGCCATGATCGAACGCCGCCGCCGCGGCCGTCCCGGCACGGTGCTCACCTCGTGGCGCGGCGTGCTGACGTCGCGGCCCGACGGGACCCGGCGCAAGACGCTGCTCGGGGAGTAGGACGATGCCGGAAACCGATGCCGGAGCGCTGGTCGAGCGCTATCGCCGGGCCAAGGCGCGGCGCAGCCGCTGGGAAGGCTTGTGGCAGGAATGCTACGACTTCGCCCTGCCGCAGCGCGGCGGGTTCCTGCACCCGCCGGTGCCGGGCGAGCGCCATGCCGACCGCCTGTTCGACGGCACCGCGCCCGATGCCGTCGACCAGCTCGCCGCCAGCCTGCTGGCCCAGCTGACGCCGCCCTGGTCGCGCTGGATCGGCTTCGCGCCAGGACCTGACCTGACCGTGCCGGGCCGCGAGGCCGACCGCGACGCCGTCACGCCGGTGCTGGAGCGCATGGCCGAAACGCTGCACGGCCACCTCGACCGCTCGAACTTCAGCGTCGAGGTGCACCAATGCTACCTCGACCTGGTGGTGGGCGGCACCGCCTGCCTGCTCGTCGAGGAGGCGCCGCCGGGGGCGCCGTCGGCGCTGCGCTTCGCCTCTGTGCCGCTGGCCGATGCGGTGCTGGAGGAGGGGCCGGGCAGCCGGCTCGACATCACCTTCCGCCGCGTCGAGCTGACGCTGGCGGCAATCGAGCACCGCTTCCCCGGCGTGCCGGTGCCTGACGCCCTGCGCCGCCAGGCCGGAGCCGACGCCCAGGCGCGCTTTGCCGTACTGGAGGCGGTGGTGCCCGAGTCCGCCGCTGCCGGCGGTGCCTACCGCTATACCGTCCTGCTGGAAGACGACGGCGGCGGCGCAGCGGCGGTGCTGGCCGAGGGCCGCTTCGCCGAGTCGCCGTTCGTCAACTTCCGTTGGCTCAAGGCGCCGGGCGAGGCCTATGGCCGGTCGCCGCTGATGAAGGCGCTGCCCGACGTCAAGACCGCCAACAAGGTTGTCGAGCTGGTCCTCAAGAACGCCAGCATCGCCGTGACCGGCATCTGGCTGGCCGACGACGACGGTGTGCTCAATCCGGCGGCGGTGCGGCTGGTGCCGGGCACGATCATCCCCAAGGCGGTCGGCTCGTCGGGCCTGACGCCGCTGCAGGCGCCGGGCAAGTTCGACGTTTCCCAACTGGTGCTGGACGACCTGCGCCGGCGCATTCGCCACGCCCTGCTCACCGACCGGCTGGCCCAGGTCGACGCGCCGCGCATGACCGCCACCGAGGTGCTCGAGCGTGCTGCCGAGATGCAGCGGCTGCTCGGCGCCACCTATGGGCGGCTGCAGGCCGAGCTGCTGACGCCCCTGGTGCTGCGCGCGCTGGCCGTGCTGCGCCGGCGCGGCGAGGTGCCGGACATCGACATCGACGGTCATCTGGTCGAGATGCAGTACCGCTCGCCGCTGGCCATGGCCCAGGCCCACCGCGACGTGCGCACCACCCTGACCTGGCTGGACACGGCCAGGGCGCTGGGACCGCGGGCGCTCGACGCCATCGACACGGCGGCCACAGTGCGCTGGCTGGGCGAGCGCTTCGGCGTGCCGGCCGAGCTGATCCGCCGGCCCGCGGAAACCGCCCAGGCCGCACCGCCGCCGCCCGACCCGGCCGAACCCGCCGACCCGGCCCCACCGGCCGAACCGGCCGCGCCGCCGTTGCCGCCGGACGGCGCCGCGGTACCGGCGGCGACAATGGTCGTGCCGGCGGCGGAGGCGGTCGATGTCTGAACGCCGTCCGCCCGTGCCTGCCGGCTGGGCCGCGCTGGACCCGCCGCCGCCCGCGACGGCCGACACGGACCTGAGCCGCGCCTATGCCCGCTGCTTCGCCGGGCCCGAGGGCGCCCGCGTCCTGGCCGACCTCGAGTCGCTGACGCTGGGGCGTGTCCTCGGGCCCGAGGCCGGCGACGCCGCGCTGCGCCACCTTGAGGGCCAGCGTGCCCTGGTGCTGCGCATCCGCAGTCTGGTCGCCCGCGGCCGCACTGCCCCCTGATCCCGTCCCACCGCAAGAGCCACCGCAAGAGAAGGAAGCGAGACCATGCCGGACAACCTGCTGACTGCACCCGTTGCCGATCGCGCTCCGCCGGCTGCCCCACCACCACTGCCGCCGCCGCCGGCCGGGGCTGGCACTGCCGCCGCCGCCGCCGCCGCCGCGGCCGGGGGTGGGACCGGGAACGGCCGGCCGCCGCACGTGCCGCAGAAGTTCTGGGATCCGGACGCCAGGCAGATCCGCGTCGACGCCCTGCTCAAGTCCTATCTGGAGCTGGAGCGCAAGCTGTCGGCCATGGTGCCGATGCCCGGCCCCGACATGGGGGCAGAGGACCAGCGGCGCCTGCTGGCGGCGCTGGGCGTGCCGGGGCGGCCCGAGGACTATGCCATCGACTGCCCGCACGGCCTGTTCGCGCCCGACCCGGAGCTCAATGCCCGCCTGCACGGCGCCGGCTTCACGCCGGCCCAGGCCCAGCTCGTCTACGACCTGGCGGCTGAGCGCATGGTGCCGCTGCTGCAGGAGATCGCCGCCGACTTCGAGGCCGAGCGCGAGATCGAGCGCCTGGTCGAGTATTTCGGCGGCGAGGACCGCTGGCGCGAGGTGTCGCGGCAGATGCTGGCCTGGGCGCGCAAGACCCTGCCGCCGGCGGCCGTCGAGGGCCTGTCGAGCTCGTTCGACGGGGTCATGGCGCTGTACCGCATGATGTCCAGCGCCGAGCCGGCGCCGCTGCGGCCCGGCAGCGGCGGCGAGGCGCCCGGCGACGAGAGCGAACTGCACGGCATGATCCGCGACCCGCGCTACTGGCGCGACAAGGACCCGGCGTTCATCGCCAAGGTCACCGAGGGCTTCCGCCGCCTGTTCCCCGGCGGCGCCTGAGCAGCCCGCGCGCGACGGCTGCCCCAGGCGACCCCGTGCGGCCCGGCCGGCACCCGCCCGGCCGGGCCGCTGCCGCGGCGCCCGTGCCCCTGCCCCTGCCCCTGCCCCTGCCCGTGCCCGTGCCCGTGCCGGGACCATCGGGGCGACCATCGGGGGACCCGCACCGGCTGCAGGGCCTGCCGCCCGGCCGCATTTCTGCTACACTGGCGGGCCGCGAGTGCAAGGCAAAGGAGCGGGGCGCATGGACGGGATGTCTGGCCGCAGGCTGTCGAGCGTCGTGACCCTGGTCGCCGGGCTGGCACTGCTGGTCCTGGCCGGAGTGTCGTTCATCGGCAGCCGGGAGAGTGTCGACGGCTTTGCCTCGACGCGGGCCAGCCTGGTGTCCGCAGTTCCAGGCAAGGAGACGGCCGAACCTGCCGGCAGCATCCACGTGCGCTTCGAGACGCGGTCCGGGCAGCCGGTCACCGCACCGCTGCAGACCGGCCTGTTCGGCGCCGCGATCGACCTGTCCCGGTCCCCGGTATGGGTGCGCTACGACCCGGCGCGGCCGCAGCATGTCGTGCTCGACCATCCGCTCGCGCTGTACGATGTGCCCCTGCTGCTCGCACCCATGGGCGTGGCTCTGCTGCTCGTCTCGGCGATCATCCGCGCCGGCAACCGGCAGCGCGCCCAGGCACGGCAGCGTTGGGCGCCGCCACCGCGGAGCGGCCGGCGCCCGGCACACGAGCTGGCACCGGCACAGAGCGCCGCCGAGCGCCTGCAGCGCACTGCCGGCGTCGCGGTGGCGCGCCTGTCCGGCACCCGCGGGCCGGTCGAGACGATGTCGGTGGGCGACCGCCGCCCGTCGGTGGTGCCGCGTGCAGAAACGCTGCCGGCGGTGGTCCGCCCCGGCGCCAGCGGCGGGCCGGGTGTCGTGCTGCTGGTCGTCGGCGTGATCGTTGCAGCGGTGCTGTGGCAGGTTCTGGCGGCTGGATGACGGACACCGGTAGGCCGGGCGGAGCACATGTAGCACCTGTAGGCTGGCGCTGAGCCCGCGAAGCCCAGCATCCATCCGTCCGCGCCGGCGCCGCCGGGTAACGCGGCAGCCTACCACCATCATCAAAGAGAGGATGAGAAGATGATCACGCATCATCAAAGAGAGGATGAGAAGATGATCACGTCACTGACAGTCATTGGTATGGCCTTCGTCTTCGTCGGGCACGCGATCGCTGTCGCGCTCGCCGTCGCCATCTTCGAGTTCGTCGGCGCCGCCGCCCGGACCCGCCGCCCGCTCGCGACCGCCGCCAGCCTGGGCCGGACGTATGCGCAGGTGATCGCGCTCTTCATCCTCACTGGCGTCACCGGCGCTGCCCTCGGCATCCTGGTCCTGCAGGTGATCTGATGACAGCACCCGCTCGTAGCAAGGATGTCCTCTGCGCGCCCGCCACCATGGCTACGCGGGTGTGCTGATGTCCGACGGCAAGCCCGGCACGCCACGATCCAACGCCGACTGGGAAGCGGTAGAGCGCGACTCCGACCAACCTAGCCCTACTGATAATAGCCGAGCTTTGCGGATTGGATACGCCTTAATCCTGTGGTGCGTGCCAGGCGCCGCCGGGTAACGCGGCAGCCAGCTGGGCTTCGCGTTGCTCAGCGCCAGCCTACGGGTTGCGAGCGGTTGCAGCCGGCGGCGTCACCGCTCGCGGCGGCGCTTCAGGAACAGGTAGAAGGCACCTGCGCCGCCGTGGCGGGGCTGGGCCGGGTGCAGGCTCAGCACCTTGTCGCGCAGGCCGGGCTCGTTGAGCCAGCGCGGCACCTGGGCGCGCAGGATGCCGGCGTTGTCGCGGAAGGTGCCCTTGCCGGTGACGACCAGCACCAGTCGGCGGCCGTCGCCGTGGCAGCGCGCGACGAAGCCGGCCAGGGCGTGATGGGCTTCGGCCTGGCGCAGGCCGTGCAGGTCGAGGGTCGCCTCGACGGGCAGCCGGCCCTTGCGCACCCGTTCGGCGGTGCGGCGGTCGACGCCGGCGGTCGTGCCCGGCGTCAGCGCTGGCGTCGGTGGCGGCTGCTGCCGGCCGGGCGCGGCCTGCTTGCTGACGGTGGCGGCCGGGGCGGCGGCCTGGGCGGCGGCCTGGGCGGCGGCCGGCGGCGCCATGGCCCGCGTCATGGCCTCGGCGAAGCCCTCCGGCGGCCGCTCCCCGGGCGGCAGCTCATGCTCCTGGCCGGCGCCGGGCAGCCGCCGGACGCCGGCCATGGCCGAGCGCCACAGCTCCAACTCCTCGCGCGTCGGCCGCCGCGCCATCACGCCTATCCGCCATTCCCGACCAGGACGATGTGCAGCCGGCGCGGCCCGTGGGCGCCGAGCTGAATCTTCTGCTCGATGTCGCCGGTGCGCGACGGCCCGGTGATCCAGGTGACGGTGCGCGGCAGCGGCCCCAGGGCCCGCAGCCGGTCCCAGACATCCTCGTAGGCGCCGACGATCCGGTCCGCGGCCAGCACGACGATGTGGTTGTCCGGCAGGAAGTTGAGCGTTGTCGGATGGTCGGCGCCGGAGCGCACGACCAGCGTGCCGGTCTCGGCCACTCCGGCCAGCGCTGCGGTCAGGCTGACCAGGTCGTCGGCCTCGGCGCGGCCGCGCGTCATCTCCAGCATCGGCCGCCGGCCCCAGGGCAGGGCGTCGAGCAGCGGGTCGGGGGCGGCCCGGACCTGCTGCGGCAGGTTGAGGCCGGTCAGGTAGCCGGCGACCGCATCGGGCACGGCGTCGGCGTCGGCAACGCGCGCCACCGTCGCCGCCACGCCCTCGGCCATGCGCACGAACAGGTCGACCTGCGCGGCGTGGGGCAGCTGCGCCCGCGCCGGCACCAGCCCGCGCGGATGCGCGCGCACGCGCTCCTCGACGGCGGCTCTCGCCGCGCTGCCGTCCACATCGCCGCACCGCAGCGACGTGCGGATGCCGGCCAGGATCCGGTCGCGCGCCTCGCTCATGGCTCAGGTCGTCCGCGTGAGGCGTGCGTAGCGCCGGTGGAAGGTCTCGCCCTCGGGCGCCGGCAGGTCGCGCCAGTCGGTCCAGCCGCCGGCCAGCGGCAGCTTCTTCAGCCGCCCGCGGCGCCCGCCCAGCCGGCGCAGGGCTGCCGCCGCCAGCCCGGCGCCCAGGCGGTAGAGCCATGGCCGCCGTGCCGCCCAGGCCCACAGCCGCAGGCCGTAGCGCTGCGCCGGCGGGTTCAGCCGTGCCTCGAACTCGCGCTCGCGCCAGTGCCGCATGATCGCCGGCAGCGGGATTCTCATGGGGCAGACGCTCTCGCACCGCCCGCAAAAGGTGGAGGCGTTGGGCAGATGGTGTGCCTCGGCCAGGCCGATCATGGCCGGATCCAGCGCCGCGCCGATCGGCCCCGGCACGACCCAGCCATAGGCGTGACCGCCGACCGCGGCATAGATCGGGCAGTGGTTGATGCAGGCGCCGCAGCGGATGCAGCGCAGCACGTCCCGCGCCTCGGAGCCCAGGATGGCGCTGCGGCCGTTGTCGACGATCACCACGTGGAACGCCTCCGGCCCGTCCGCGTCGTCCGGCCGTCTCGGCCCGGTCGAGAAGGTCGTGTAGGCGCTCTGCTCCTGCCCGGTCGCCGAGCGGGCCAGCAGGCGCAGGATCAGCGTCGCATCCTCCAGCGTCGGCACGACCTTGTCGATCGAGGTGACCACCACGTGGACGCGCGGCAGCGTCTGGGTCAGGTCGCCATTGCCCTCGTTGGTGACGATCACCGTGGAGCCGGTCTCGGCAATCAGGAAATTGGCGCCGGTGATGCCGACATCGGCGGCGAGGAACTGGCGGCGCAGGACCAGACGCGCCTCGTCGCACAGGGCGCGCGGCTCGGCCAGCGACCGGTCAGCGGCGAACTGGGTGTGAGCGCGGTAGAAGTCTTCCGCGATCTGCTCCTTGTTGAGGTGCAGGGCCGGGGCGATGATGTGGCTCGGCGGCTCGTGGCGAAGCTGGATGATGTATTCGCCGAGGTCGGTTTCGACCGGCACCAGGCCACGCGCCTCCAGGTACGGGTTGAGGCCGATCTCCTCGGCCACCATCGACTTGCCCTTGGTCACGGTGCGGGCGCCGGCCGCCTCGCAGATCTCGTGGACGGCGGCGCAGGCCTCCTCGGCGGTGCGCGCCCAGTGGACATGGCCGCCGCTCTCCAGGACCCTGGCCTCGAACCGCTCCAGGTAGGCGTCGAGGTGGGCCAGGGCGTGGTCCTTGATCGCGCGGGCCTGGTCGCGCAGGTCTTCCCACTCTGGCAGGCGGGCGACGGCCTGGGCGCGGCGGTCCTGGAAGCCCGGCTTCATGTTGAGCAGGGCGCGGCGCAGCTGCTCATCGGCCAGCGCCTTGTGCGCGTGTTCGACGAAGGCGTGGGCGGTGGTCTGCATGACGGGATCCTCGATCCGGTGGCGCCAGGGTCGGCCCGGTCAGGCCGGTTCGCCGATGGCCGGCGTGTCGGCCATGCCGGCCAGCACCTCGGCGACATGGCGGGCCCGGCACGGCACGCCGTCGCGCGACAGCTTGCCGGCGATGTTGAGCAGGCAGCCGAGGTCGCCGGCCAGCACCGTGTCGGCACCGGTGGCGGCGATGGTGGCGGTCTTGTCCGCCACCATGCGATTGGAGATCTCCGGATACTTGACGCAGAAGGCGCCGCCGAAGCCGCAGCACACCTCGGCCTCGGCCAGCTCGACGAGCTCCAGCCCGGCGACCGAGGCGAGCAGCCGGCGCGGCTGGTCGCGGATGCCCAGCTCGCGCAGGCCGGAGCAGGAGTCGTGATAGGTGACCGTCCCGGTGAAGGCGGCATCCTCGACCCGGTCGCGGCCGAGCACGTCGGTCAGGAACGAGACCAGCTCCCAGGTGCGGGCGGCGACACGGCGGGCGCGTGGCGCCCACGCCGGGTCGTCACCGAGCAGGCGCGGATAGTGCTCGCGGATCGTGCCGCCGCACGACCCGGACGGCACCACGACATGGTCGAACGCCTCGAAGGCGGCGACCACCTGGCGGGCGATGGCGGCGGCGTCGCGCCGGTCGCCGGAATTGTAGGCCGGCTGGCCGCAGCAGACCTGCACGTCCGGCACCGCGACCCGACAGCCGGCATCCTGCAGCAGCTTGAGCGCGGCGAAGCCGACCGTCGGCCGGAACAGGTCGACCAGGCAGGTCACGAACAGGCCCACCCGTGGGCCGGCGCCAAGTGGCGAGTCGGGCGGGGCGGGGCGGGGCGCTGTCATTGGCGCGGCTTCCCAGTGGCGGCAGCATCGCGGCAGCCCGCAGGGCCGCAGGCTGACCAGGCATTTTCGCCAGAATTGACGACAAAGAATGAAGGCGGGCCGCCTGTCTGGCAAGGCCGCCGGCAGCACCGGGCCGATTTCCGTGCGCCAGAACCGCGCAACCCAGAAGCCGCTCCCGCAGGGCGGAAGCGGCGCGGCCGGTGCCGGGGCGGCCCAGGGCGGTCCGGGGCGGTCCGGGACGGGCCAGGGCGAGCGGGATCAGTTGGGCGTGCGCGTCTCGACCAGGGTCCAGTTGGGATCGCTGGAGCGGGTGTTGCGCGCGAATGTCCAGATGTCGACCAGTTCAAGCGCCGTGTCAGGGTCACCGTCGACCACATCACCCTGTTCGTCGCGGGTGACGTTGATCTGCTCCGTCACGAACTTCACGGTGACGAAGGCGGTGCGGCCATCCATCCGCGCTTCCAGAATCTCCGCCGATTTCATGTCGACGAGCCGGGTTTCGTGCGTCTCGCCCTGGGCGACCCGGCGGCGGATCACGCTGCTGAACTCGTCGAACAGGTCGTCGCTGAGCAGGGGCCGCAGCGTCCCCGAGTCGCCCTGGGCGAACGCCTCCACAATCATGGCAAAGGCCATCTTGGCGCCGTGGGTGAACGAACCGGCATCGAACCCCGGATCGGCAATGCGGACCTGGGTCAGGCCGGCCGCCAGCGACGGCGGCGTCTCCGGCTCCAACTCCTCGCCCTCGGCGCGCGGCCGCTCAGGCAGGTGGACGACATTGTCTGATGTCCGCCCTTCCGCGCCCTGCCGCGCCTCCTCACCGCGCGACTCGAACGGATGGCGCCGCTGCCGCTCATGGCCCGTGCGCCGACCCAGCACGCTGCGCAGCCTGTAGATGAGGACGGCGGCGACAGCGGCGAAGATCAGAATCTGGATAAGGTCGAAGTCTCCACCCATCACATGCAGCTCGGTCGGTCCGTCCGGTCGCGGGGGTTGTGCGGGTAAACCGGTTACCCTGGATTCGCCGCGGCAGCGGCATTACCTGTTCATTTCGTGCTGCTCCGGCTTCGCGTGTCACGCGCTGCTCGGGCGCCCGTGCCGATCGCCATCCTGAGATAGGCCGTCGGACGGCGGAGAGCAAGGAAAACTCATGGGTATCCTGTTGGTCGCGCTGATCGTCGTGCCACTGGCCGAGATCGCGCTGTTCATCCAGGTCGGCGGCCTGATCGGGCTGCTGCCGACGCTGGCCGTCATCGTGCTGACGGCGGTGGCCGGGGCGGCGCTGCTGCGGGCCCAGGGGCTGCGCACCCTGCGGACGGCGCAGGGCCAGCTCGACCGCGGGGTCATGCCGGTCGGGCCGCTGTTCGACGGGCTGTGTCTGTTCGCCGCAGGGGCGCTGCTGCTGACGCCCGGCTTCCTTACCGACACGGTCGGCTTCCTGCTGTTCGTGCCCGGGGTGCGCCGCGCGGTGGGCGGATGGATGGTGCGCCGGCTGCGGCGCCGCGGCGCCGTGTACGTCGACCTGCGCGCCACGCCGGGCGGGCCGCGGCACGGGCCGGTTCGACCCGATGGCGCCGGCCGTGGTCCGGGGGCGGCGCCGGGCCGCAGCGACGGCGTGATCGATGCCGATTTCACCGAGGTCGAGAACAACCCGGCCGAGAACGGCGAGGCCGGCGCAACCGGCGAGCTCACCGACACCGACCTGCCGCCGGTCGAGCGGTCGCGCTGGGGCCGGCGCGGGGGCGGCTCCGGGGGCGGCTCCGAGAGCGGCCCCGAGAGCGGCCCCGAGAGCGGCCCCGAGAGCGGCTCCTCCTGACGGCGAAGGCCGGCGCGGGCCGGTTGTCCGGCTCGCGGTTCCGTGTTAGCCAAGCGCCGGCTGGTGATGCGCACCCGCCGCAGCGCATTCGAAGGAGACGCCGATGGCCGACGAGAAACAGCCGCCGCAGAGCCCGCCGCCGCAGCAGCCGCAGCCGCAGCAGCAGCAGCCGCAGCAGCAGGACGCGCCGTCGCTGCACATCAGCGCCCAGTACGTCAAGGATCTGTCGTTCGAGAACCCGAACGCGCCACGCAGCCTGATGTCCGGGGCCGGCGCGCCGCAGGTCAGCGTGCATGTCGACGTGCGGACCAACCAGCTCAACGAGCAGACCTTCGAGGTGGTGCTGACGATCAAGGGCGACGCGAAAGTCAGCGATGACACGCAGGCGTTCCTGATCGAGCTGGCCTATGGCGGCGTCGTCACGCTGAGCAGCGTGCCCAAGGAGCAGGCCGGGCCACTGCTGCTGATCGAGACGCCGCGCCTGCTGTTCCCCTTTGCCCGCGCGGTGATCGCCGAGGCGACGCGCAATGGCGGCTTCCCGCCGCTGCTGATCCAGCCGATCGACTTCGCCGCCCTCTATCGCCGCCAGGTGGAAGCGTTGCGCGCCCGCCAGCAGCAGGGTGCGGAAGGCGCGACGGCGGGCGGGGCAGCGCCGCCCACCGTCAACTGACCGGCCGTCAACTGACCGGCCGTCAACTGACCGGCCATCAACTGACCGGCCGTCAACTGA
>CAZGMC010000085.1:0-7246 GCA_964526565.1 uncultured Mycobacteriaceae bacterium | reverse complement strand
CGTCAACTGACCGGCCGTCAACTGACCGGCCATCAACTGACCGGCCGTCAACTGATCGGCCGTCAACTGATCGGGAGCCGCGGGCGGCCGCGGTCGCGTGCCTTGGCCGTCGCCCGGCATGCTGCGCATTGCGTGCTGAAGTCTCTCGCAAATCCCCTGAAACATGCTATATACCGCCGGCAGGAACAAAGACCGGCCAGAGGGGTCGTCCCCGGACGTCTTATGATGAGCGCATCGCGTTTTCTCCGGCGCGGCCGTTGCCAGGCGGCGGGCCTTGGTCAGGCTGTGCTGCTGGTGCTGGCGGCCTGTTCCAGCAATGACGAGCTGCCCTATGTCGAGCGGCCGGCCGAGCAGATCTACACAGAGGCCTCGACGGCGCTTGAGGCCGACGACTACGACCTCGCCGCCCAGCTGTTCGACGAGGTGGAACGGCAGCATCCCTATTCGGCCTGGGCGACGCGGGCGCAGTTGATGGCCGCCTACGCCCATTACGAGAACCTGGAATACGACGAGGCGATCATCGCCCTCGATCGCTTCATCCGCATCCATCCGGGCAGCGATTTCGCAGCCTACGCCTACTATCTGCGGTCGCTGAGCTACTACGAACGCATTTCGGATGTGGAGCGCGACCAGGCCATGACCGAGCGGGCCATGGCCGCCCTTGAAGAGGTCGCCCGCCGCTTCCCCGGTACCGACTACGCCCGCGACGCGCGCCTCAAGCTGGACCTGACGCGCGACCAGCTGGCCGGGCGGGAGATGAGCATCGGCCGCTGGTATCTGCGTCAGGGGGAGTACAACGCCGCGATCAACCGGTTCCGGACGGTTCTGGAAGACTACCAGACGACGACCCACGTGCCGGAGGCCCTGCACCGGCTGACCGAATCGTACCTGGCCCTGGGCCTTCAGGACCAGGCGGAGCGCACGGCGGCGGTGCTCGGCCACAACTATCCGGGAAGCGAGTGGTACCTGGACAGCTATGCCCTGCTGGTCGACCCGAACGTGCGGCCGCCCGAGGACGGGTCCTGGTTCGACTGGCTGTTCTGAGCCGAGCGGAGCGCCCATGCTGGTGGGCCTCACCATTCGCAACGTCGTCCTGATCGACCGGCTGGCACTGGGCTTTGCCACGGGGCTGATTGCCCTGACCGGCGAGACCGGCGCCGGCAAGTCGATCCTGCTCGATGCGCTCGGGCTGGCACTCGGCGCCCGCGCCGACAGCGGTCTGGTCCGCCACGGCGCCGACGCCGCCACCGTCACGGCCGAGTTCGCGCTGCCTGCGGGCCATCCTGCCTTGGCGGTCGCCCGCGAGCAGGGGCTGGCCGTGGACGACCACCTGGTGCTGCGCCGCGTCGTCTCCGCCGACGGCCGCAGCCGCGCCTACGTCAACGACCAGGCGGTCAGCGCCGGGCTGGCCAGGCAGATCGGCGCCACCCTGGTCGAGGTGCATGGCCAGTTCGACACCCAGGGCCTGCTCAACCCGCAGACCCACCGCGGTGTCCTGGACGCTTTCGGCGGCCTGGGCCGGGCGGCGGAGCGGGTCGCTGCGGCGTGGCGGGCGTGGCGGCAGGTCGAGCAGGCCCGCGCTGACGCCGCGACCGAAGCGGCTCGCGCCCGTGCCGAGGAGGACTATCTGCGCCACGCCGTCGCCGAGCTGGACGCCCTGGTGCCCGAGGCCGGCGAGGAGGAGCGGCTGGCCGAGACCCGTGCCATGCTGATGCACCGCGAGAAGCTGATCGACGCCATCGCCGCGGCGCTCGACCAGCTCGGTGGCGAGCGCGGCGCGGAGCAGGCCCTCGGCGCCGCGACGCGGCTGCTGCAGCGGGTGGCCGACAGGGCCGGCGGCCGGCTCGACCCGGCGCTGGCGGCGCTCGACCGTGCCGCGGCGGAGGCCACCGAGGCCACGGCGGCGCTGCAGAGCCTGTCGGCCGACATCGACCTCGATGCCAGCGAACTGGAACGGCTGGAAGAGCGGCTGTTCGCCCTGCGCACCGCGGCGCGCAAGCACGGCCTGGAGGTCGACGCGCTGCCGGTGCTGCGCGAGGACCTGGCGCGACGGCTGGCCCTGATCGAGGACCAGGGCGACCACCTGGAGACGCTGGCGCGGCAGGCGGCGGTGGCGCGTGCCGGCTATGCCGCGGCGGCGGCGGAGTTGAGCGCCGCACGGCAGGAGGCGGCCGGGCGGCTCGACGCCGCAGTGGCGGCGGAGCTGCCGCCGCTGAAGCTGGACAAGGCCACGTTCCGCACGCAGGTCGAGCCGCTGGCGGAGGCCGACTGGGGGCCGACCGGGCGCGACCGCATCGCCTTCCAGGTCGCCACCAACCCCGGCGCGCCGCCGGGGCCGCTCAACAAGATCGCCTCGGGCGGCGAGCTGGCCCGGTTCATGCTGGCGCTCAAGGTGGTGCTGGCGCGCACCAGCCCGGTGCCGACGCTGGTCTTCGACGAGGTCGACTCGGGCATCAGCGGCGCCGTGGCCGATGCCGTTGGCGAACGCCTGGCGCGGCTGGCGCGCGGCCTGCAGGTGCTGGTCGTCACCCACAGCCCGCAGGTGGCGGCCCGCGCCGGCCACCACTGGCGCGTCGAGAAGCGCGCCGCAGGCAACGCCAACGCCACTGGAAATGGCGACGGCGAGCGCGTGGTGACCACGGTCACCGAGCTGCCGGCCGCCGCGCGGCGCGAGGAGATTGCCCGCATGCTGTCCGGCGCCGTCATCACCGACCAGGCCCGCGCCGCCGCCGACAGCCTGATGGCGGCCGAACAGGGCAAGCTGCTGTAGGGGCGGCTAGCAGTACGAGAGAATTATTCGCTGTCTTTATGAGCAACTTCTACTAAAAGAGGCGCTTTTGAAACTTTATGTCTGCGCAAGGCCTAAGCTCTTCATTTTTCAGAAATAGTTTGAGATGATGTGCGCTCGCTTTGTGGCGAAGTCTTATGTTTGTGACCATTCGATTCAGTTCGCCACCATAAACGTACAGGAATTGATCGCCCAAGGGTTGAACTGTGCTTCCATATCAGCATTACTAGGGCGGCGAGGAAAGGTGCCGTTTCTGGAGAATTTCGTTAAGAGGCGCATCCGGTGTGAACAAGATTGAGCAATATGAAGCTGTTAAGTGTGAGACCTATCGGGTGGTATTGGCTGAGATTCCCAACACTTTGGCTATGTGCGGGCTTGAGTCTCATGCCGACCAGCCAATCGGGCTGCGGTCGATCGACAACAAAACGTTAGCGGTTTGGCGTGATACTTGGCCACGGAAGCATGCCAGTGGCGTTGCAGCTTTCGACTGGAACATGGAACTCAGGCGGTTTACGAAGCCCGCTTGCCTCAAGGTCGGAATCTGGTGTGGCGACGCCCTGTGCGGCCCCTGTGGCTGCGAAACCTTCTGACGGCAAGCAGCACTTGACCGTGCATCTCCTGGAAGGGTGCCCCGACCAGAATCATCCCCTCAAGGGAGCAATACGCTTCATAGCGCTTGATGTGACGCTGGCCTATGCTAGCGTCCTTGAAGCGGGTCGCTTGCACATTGCCAGCCCCCTACCCGGCGCTGTGGAGCTGTATCGAGAGATGGGCTTTGAACTGGTGGGTCCCACTGCAAAGCCTCATCTAATGGTGTTGGAGCTATAGCCATGGTTACGATGCACCTGATGCAGAGGCCGACGATGGGGCATGACGGTCCAAATGGTCGTGACACTGCTCCGACCGTTGAGCAGGCGCGTGCCCGTCTCGCCGGGTTCCGTGGGTTTGGCCGGCGCGTGCGCGGTCCGAACCGGATCGGTGTCAGCTTTGCTCATATCGATGAGCGTGACGGCATCCCCTCAAGCTGACCGGAAAGCAGGCTCGTCAGCACTTTTCCCGACTGCAGACGCTCGTTCGACAAACTGAGCCCCATCGACCTGATCGGGGCCTTGCCAAGTTTTCGGGGCACTCATGATGCCCTGCGAGCGGCTCGTGCCGCCCGCAGGCGCAGGCCGACCTGCCAGTAGTAGAAGCCGCGCGCCAGGGCGAAGTGGAAGCCGGGCACGCCGTCCAGGGCTCCCAGGCGCAGCACGTAGCTGTGCAGGAAGGCCGCCAGACCCTTGCACGGGCAGGCTGCGAAGGCCGCCTTCAGGCGCCGTCGCCACGGTGTGTCCGTTGCGGCCAGGGCGGCGAGGGCGCCGTTGGCGCGCAATGTCGCCTCCCAGTCGGCGTAGCGGGCGTGGCGGTCGAACCAGGCGCCGAGCGGCTTGCGGTCCCAGTGCAGCATGGGCCGGCGCAGGCGCCCCACCGGGCCGGCGACGACGGGCTGGTAGTGGCCCTCGACCTCCCAACCGCCGGCCGCGGCCAGGTCGTCGCAGCGGGGCCAGCGGGTGCGGCGCCGGTCGACCAGCGCCAGCTTGCGGTTGCGGTGGCCGAAGCGCAGCGCCCGGCCGAGGAACACGTAGCGGCCGTCGATGAAATAGCCGGCATGGCGCGGCCCGCGCGCCATCAGGGTGGCGATCTCGTCGGCCAGGTCTGGCGTCACGAGCTCGTCGGCATCGACGTACAGCACCCAGTCGTGGCGCAGCGGCAGGTGCGCCAGGCACCATTCCTTCTTCTTGGGATAGCGGCCGTCCCAGCGGAACGGCACCACCGTTGCGCCGTGGCGCCGCGCGATCGCGGCGGTGCCGTCGGTGCTGTCGGAATCCGCCACCAGCACCTGGTCGAAGCGGGCCAGCGCCGCCAGGCAGGGGCCGATATTGGCCGCCTCGTTGCGCGTGCAGACGATGACGGCCACCGGAATGGTGCCGCTCACGCCCGCCCGCCGCACCAGCCCTGGCGGGCGTGTGCCAGCAGCAGCGCCATGAACGCTCCGGCGGCCGTCGCCAGCGGCAGGATCAGCACCGGGTTCGGCCAGACTGGCCGCGGTGTCGCCGCCGGCCCCTCGACCGGCTCGGCGGCATAGGGCAGTCCCGCCTCGATCAGCATGCGGTGGCGCTCCTGGAGGGCCAGCAGATCCGCCAGCCCGCGCCGATGCTCGGCCTGTGCGGTGCTGCCGAGCCGGCGGTCGAGATAGGCGATGTAGGCGTCGGCCCGGTCGGCGGCGGCCTCGCGCAGCACCGCGTCGCCGGCATGGTAGACGGCCGCGAGCAGCGCGACGGCGGTGTCGCGATCGCGGTGGTAGACGATCAGCCGGCGCATGGCCGTGGTCCCGACCGCCTCGACGGTCAGCACGCTGCCCAGCCGTTCCGCCAGCGCTCCGCTGTCCGGCGGTTGCCACCCCGGCCGGCCCAGCAGTGTGCGGCTCACCCAGTCACCCACGCCACCGGCCGGCCGCCAGTGTCCGCCGGCGGCATCCCAGTCGTCGGCGAACAGCGCCGGCGCCACCCAGCTCTCGTCCGCCAGCCGCTCCGCCACCTCGACCGAGGTCAGCACCTGCAGGAACCGGACGAAAGCCGGGGCGGATTGGATGTCCCGGCTGTCGGCAGGGCCGTCCTGGTCGTCGAGCAGGGCCGTGGGCGCCACGGTCATGGCCGCGCGGTACTGCGGCGGCGTCATGCCGATCCAGGCCCAGGCCAGGATCAGCCCCGAACAGGCGCCAGCCAGGACGAGCCATCGGGCCGCCAGCACCATCTCCACAAGCCGGCGGAACGGCGTCGGCTCGGGCCATGACGGCAGGGCGGACTCAGCCATGGCCGGCCTCGCCGCGCAGGGCCGGCCGTGGATCAAGGGCTGCGGGCGCCGTGCGTGCGCCGGCCGCACCGACCAGCTCAGCGCCCAGGTGCAGAAAGGCGGCCGCCGCCCGGTCCAGGGCATAGGGTGCGACGGCGGCGGGAGCGCGGTGCGCCATGGCGTGGCGGGCCGCCGCGTCTTCGGTCAGCCGCTGCAGCCATGCCGCCAGTGCGGCGCCGTCGTCGGGCGCCAGCACGGCGCCGGCGCCGGACCGCACCAACAGCTCCGCCGCCTCGCCATGGTCGGGTCCCAGCAGCAGGCACGGTCGCCCGGCGGCGAGGGCGCCGTAGACCTTGCACGGCACCATGCAGCCGGCCGCCTCCGATGCCATGGTCGCCAGGTGGACATCGGCGGCGCCAAGCAAGGCCGACAGCCGGGCGCGCGGTTGCAGCGGCAGCAGGCGGACATTGTGCAGGCCGTCGCGGCGCACGGCCGCCGCCACCTCGCCGCCGCGTGCCCCGTCGCCGGCCATGACGAAGGCGAGGTCGGGGCGCCGGTCGCGCAAGGCCGCCGCCGCGGCCAGCAGCCCGGCGAAGCGGTGCGCCAGCCCGAAATTGCCCGCGTACATGGCGATGAACCGATCGCGCAGGCCGAGCTCGGCGCGCAGCGCGGCGGCGGCCGGATCGTTCGGCACGATCACCGGGTCGGGCCAGTTCGGCACCGTCAGGATCCTCCGGTGGCCGATGCCGCCGTCGCCCAGCCGCGCCGCCATGCACCGTCCGATGGCGACGATGGCGTCGTGGCCGGCCATTGCCCATCGCACCGCCCGGGCCAGCGCCGCCGGCAGCGGCGGCGGCAGGGGGCGGCCCAGCACCGGCAGCAGGTCCGGGTACAGGTCGTGACACCAGTGCACGGTCGCCGTGCCGCGCCGGCGCAACAGCGGCCCGAGCAGCGCCAGCAGCGGCGGGTCCGTCATCGTCATGGCGAGGTCCGGCCGCGGCAGCCGCAAGGCCGCCGCGCCCAGGGCCGCGAGCTGCCGGCCGATCGCCGCCGTGCCGCGGCCGTGCGCCGCCGCCGTCCGCACCAGGTGGATGCCGCCCGGAGTGATGGCGTCGGACGGGCCATTGCCCGCCACCACTGTCACCTGCCAGCCGGCGGCGACGAACCGTCCGGCGAGATCGGCGAGGACGCGGCCGCTCGCGCCACTGTCGGGCGGGTAGACGCGGTTGAGAAAGAGGATCGAAGGAGTCACGAGACCATTTCAGCGCTGGTTGCAGCGCAACTCAGAATGGCATACCATCGAATTCGATCAAATGAGAAAAGATACCAATTTTCGAAGTCGTTCAATGAAATGTTGTCCATTCTGCGGACAACTGTCGGCATGCATGACAGTAGAAAGCCTGTTCAAAAAGGCGAAAAAAATGACGGGATACCCGTAAAGCCCGATGACCGCACGCCCGGCGCGGCGGCCATTGTCCGTGTTGTGTCCGCCATCACAGCATCGTGAGGGCGCGTGAGTCTACACCGCGCCAACACCACGATACCAGGGAGGCACTCATAGCCAGGTCTCCGCTCGATTTCATTCCGGCGCTGTCCTACAAGGGCGGCCGCCAGCATCGCCGATGC
>CAZGMC010000084.1:0-18813 GCA_964526565.1 uncultured Mycobacteriaceae bacterium | reverse complement strand
GCGGGCGAGAGAAACGACCGTGTCGCCGTGCAGGCCAACCGCTTCGGTCTCGATACCCGTCGCGACGACCGAGACGCGCATCGTGCCGTCCATGGATTCGTCGAAGGTCGAGCCGACGATGATGTTGGCGTCCGGATCGACTTCCGAGCGGATGCGGTTTGCCGCCTCGTCCACCTCGTAGAGGGTGAGGTCCATGCCGCCGGTGATGTTCACAAGCACGCCCTTGGCGCCCTTCATCGACACCTCGTCGAGCAGCGGGTTGGAAATCGCCGCTTCTGCCGCCAGGATCGAGCGGCGGTCGTTCTCGGCCTCGCCGGTGCCCATCATCGCCTTGCCCATCTCGCTCATCACGGCGCGGATGTCGGCGAAGTCCAGGTTGATCAGGCCGGGCATGACCATCAGGTCGGTCACCCCGCGCACGCCCGAGTAGAGCACGTCGTCGGCCATCTTGAAGGCCTCGGCGAACGTCGTCTTCTCGTTGCAGATGCGGAACAGGTTCTGGTTGGGGATGATGATCAGGGTGTCGACGTACTGTTGCAGTTCCTGGATGCCGCTCTCGGCGATGCGCATGCGGTGGGTGCCCTCGAAGTGGAAGGGCTTGGTCACCACGCCGACCGTCAGCATGCCCTGCTCGCGGGCGGCGCGGGCCACCACCGGCGCGGCGCCCGTGCCGGTGCCGCCGCCCATGCCGCCGGTGATGAACACCATGTGGCTGCCGTCGAGGTGGGCGACGATCTGGTCGAGCACTTCCTCCGCCGCGGCGCGGCCGATGTCCGGCCGCGAGCCGGCGCCCAGCCCCTGGGTGATCCCGGTGCCGAGCTGCAGTTTGCGCTCGGCGCAGTTCTGGGCCAGCGACTGGGAGTCGGTGTTGCACACCAGGAACTCCACGCCCTCCAGGTTGGCGCGGATCATGTTGTTGACGGCGTTGCCGCCGGCGCCGCCGACGCCGACCACGGTGATGCGCGGGTGCAATTGATTGCTTGCCTGCGGAATGCTCAGATTGATCATGCCAGCCTCCCTCCGGTTCCAACGGCTGTTTCGTCGTCGCCAAGTCGCCCAGGCGTCGGCTCCATCGGCGCCCGGGCGCTGTGTCCGCGTCTACAGGTACTCACGGATCCATCCTCCAATGCGGCCGAGCAGGCCGCCGGCGGAGTCGTCCTCGAGCCGGGCAAGCACGGCCATGTCGTTGTAGTGCCGGGCGGCATGGGCCAGCAGGCCGTTGGCCGCGGCGAAGGCCGGCCCGGCGGTGGACTCCGCCAGCCCGGCGACGGGCCGCGGCCGGCCCATGCGCACCTGCTTGTCCAGGATGGTCTGGGCCAGCTCGCGCACGCCCTGGAGCTGGCTGGCGCCGCCGGTCAGCACGATGTTGCGGCCGGCCACCCGGTCGAAGCCGCTGGCCTCCAGGCGCTCGCGGACCAGCTCGAAGATCTCCTCCAGCCGCGGCTGGATGATGCGGGTCAGCCGGCTCTTCGGCACGTGGTTGGTCTGGCCCGGCTCGCGGTCGCCGACCGGCGGCACGTCGATCATTTCGCGCTCGTCGGCGGGATGGACCTGGGCGCTGCCGTACAGCGTCTTCATGCGCTCGGCCTGGCTGACCGGCGTGCCGAGGCCGCGGGCGATGTCGTTGGTGACGTGCACGCCGCCGATCGCCACGCAGTCGGTGAACACCAGGTGACCGTCGAAGAACACGGCGATGCTGGTGGTGCCGCCGCCCAGGTCGATCAGGGCGCAGCCCAGCTCCAGCTCGTCCTCGACCAGGCAGGCCAGCCCGGCGGCGTAGGGCGAGGTGACGAAGGCGCCGATCTCCAGGTGACAGCCCTGGACGCACGTGGCCAGGTTGCGCATCGCGCCGGTGCCGGCGGTCACCAGGTGCAGGTCGACACTCAGGGTCTCGCCGTACATGCCGCGCGGGTCGCGGACGCCGCGGCTGCCGTCGATGGCATAGTTCACCGGGATGGCGTGGATCAGCTCGGTGTCGGGCGGCAGGTCGGCCTCGTGGTAGACGCGCAGCGCCTGGCGCAGGTCGCCGTCGGTGACCTGATGGCCGGCGATGTCGACCTCGACGCCGACGGTCTGCGAGGTGGGGTGGCCGCCGGCCATGCTGACCAGCACCTCGCGGATGGTCTCGCCGGCCATCTGCTCGGCGGCATTGACGGCGCTGCCGATGGCCGCCTCGGCGGCCTCCATGTCGATCACGGCGCCGCCGCGCAGGCCGCGGCTGACCTGATGGCCGATGCCGACGATGCGGGGCCGGCCGCCCTCGCCGACGCGGCCGATGAAGCACACGACCTTGGTCGTGCCGACGTCGAGCGCCGCCACCAGTTCGCCGCGTCCCTTGGGCTTGTGCCGCTTGCCGTAGAACCCCATCGTCGTGTCTTCCCCGTCGCCGCGAAGGCGCCCCCTTGTTGCGGTAAGGTCAGGTGTTTTCTTCCGGCAGCCGCCGGCGCTCCGCCGCCAGGGGCGACGCCTGAATGATCATCCGGTCGTCGAAGCGCAGGTCGATGGCGACGATGTCGCGGTCGAACAGGCCGGCGTCCTGCTCCGCCAGGGCCAGCCGGCGCAGCGCCGCGGCCACGTCGTCCTCTGGCAGGCGCACCGCCACGTCGTTGTCCAGGCGCAGTTCCCAGTGCCGGCCGCCGACCCACACCGCTGCCCGGACGCGGCCGGCCACCAGCGGCTCGGTGTGCAGCAGTGCCAGGAAGCCCGCAGCATGCGCCGGGGCGCCGGCGCCGACCACCAGCGGCAGGCCGGCGAAGCGGTCGAGGCGGTCATCGGTCAGCTCCACCCCCTCCCGGTCGACGACGACGAACCGTCCGCCGTGCTGCCACAGCGCCATCGGCCGCCGTTCCTCCAGCCGGATGACGATGGTGTCGGGCAGGCGCCGCTCGACGGTGGCGTTGCGCACCCAGGGCAGGTCGATGATCGCCGCCCTGACCGCGTCGGGGTCGAACGCCAGGATCGGGTCGCCGCGGCGCACGCCGACGGCGGCCAGCAGCGCTTCCGCCTCGGTCGACCGCCGGCCGATGACCAGCACCTCCTGCACGCTGAAGCCGGCCTTGACGGTCAGCTCGACGACGCCGCCGCGCACGCTCTGCACGGCGCGCCCGCCCCAGCCGCTGGACCACGCCAGCGTGCCGGCGCCGGCGATCAGGACCAGCACCAGCGCCATCGAGCCGCCCCACAGGGCCAGCTTGAGCCGGCGTGGTGGCGGCCGACGCCGTGGCGGCTGGGGTTTCTTGACGGTGCGTGCGTTCACCCGTGGCATGTCGCGGTCTCCACCAGCCAGGCGCACAGTTCGCGGAACGGAATGCCGACATGCTCGGCCTGTTCTGGCACGAGCGAGACCGGCGTGAAGCCGGGCTGCGTGTTGATCTCCAGGAAGTACAGGCCGTCGACGCCCGGCCTGGTGTCGTCATAGCGGAAGTCGCTGCGGCTGACCCCGGCGCAGCCCAGCGTCCGGTGGGCCAGCACGGCCTGGTCCAGCACCGCCTCGAACACTGCGGCCGGCAGCGGCGCCGGCAGCTCGTGCACGGCATGGCCCTTGGTGTACTTGGCGTCATAGTCGAAGAAGCCGTGGCTGTGCCGGATCTCGGTCACGGTCAGGGCGCGGTCGCCCATGACGCCGACGGTCAGCTCGCGGCCGGGGATGTATTCCTCGACGAGCACCGTGTCGCCGAACGGCCAGTGGGCCAGGTCGAGCGGCGGCGCATTGCCGGCCTCGTGCACCAGCCGCACGCCGACGCTGGAGCCCTCCGCCGCCGGCTTGACCACGTAGGGCGGCCGCATGACATGGCGGGCGGCGACCTCGCGGGCTCCGGCGACGATGCCCTCGGGCGAGCGGATGCCGACGGTGCCGAGCAGGCGCTTGGTCATCGGCTTGTTCATTGCCGCAGCCGAGGCGGCGACACCGGAATGCGTGTAGGGAATGCGGAGGATCTCCAGCACGCCCTGGATGACGCCGTCCTCGCCGCCCTGGCCGTGCAGCGCGTTGAAGGCCACGTTCGGCGGCGGCGTCAGCGCCGCAAGCAATGCCTGCAGGTCGCGGCCGACATCGATGGCGGTGACGCGGTAGCCCTCCTCGGCCAGCGCCTGCGCCGCGGCCTCGCCCGAGACCAGGCTGACCTGCCGCTCGGCCGACCAGCCGCCCATCAGGACGGCGACGTGCTTTGCGTTGCGGCTAGCCATGGCCGCCCTCCGTCGCCGCCGGCACGCCGATGCGGCGGATCTCCCAGCGCAGCTCGATGGCGGACATCGCATGGACGCGGCGGCGCACCTCCTCGCCCAGACCCTCCAGGTCGGCGGCGGAGGCGTCGCCGGTGTTGATGAGGAAGTTGGTGTGCTGCTCGGACACCTGGGCACCGCCGCGGCGCAGGCCGCGGCAGCCGGCCGCGTCGATCAGCTGCCAGGCCTTGTGCCCGTCGGGATTGGCGAAGGTGGAGCCGCCGGTGCGGGTCCGGATCGGCTGCGTCGCGGCGCGCGTCGCGGCGATCTCCGTCATGCGCGCGATCACGGCGTTGCGGTCGCCGGGCCGGCCGCGGAACACGGCCTCGGTGAAGACCCAGTCGGCCGGGCAGCCGCAGTGGCGATAGCCGAGGTCCATGTCCTCCGGCGCCAGGCCGTGGACGCGGCCGGCGCGGTCGACCGCCGTGGCCCGGACCAGCACGTCCTTGATCTCACTGCCATAGGCGCCGGCGTTCATGCGCAGGGCGCCGCCGATCGTGCCGGGAATGCCGATCAGGAACTCCAGCCCGGCCAGTCCGGCCTCGGCCGCCACCCGCGCCACGTTGGCGTCGAGCGCACCGGCCCCGGCGGTGACGGTGTCGCCGTCGGCGACGATGTCGACGAAGCCGCGGCCGAGCCGGATCACGACGCCCGGCACGCCGCCGTCGCGGACCAGCAGGTTCGACGCGACGCCCATTGCCGTCACCGGCACGCCGGCCGGGCAGCCGGCCAGAAACGCCGCCAGGTCGTCGCGGTCGGCCGGCCGGACCATCACCTCGGCCGGGCCGCCGACGCGGAACCAGGTGAGGTGGGCCAGCGGCGCGCCGGCGGTCAGCCGCCCGCGCAGGCCCGGCACCGCCGCCCGCAGCCGGTCGGCCAGATCGCCGCCCGCCATGGCGTCCTCCGTCAGTGCCGCCGCGGTCATCGCCCAGCCTCCATGCGCGCCGGCGCGGCGGCGTCGCAGAGCGCCTGCAACTGGTCGGGCAGGGCGTTGGCCCAGACCGAGACGGTGCCGGCGCCCAGGCACACGACCATGTCGCCCGGTGCGACCAGGCGGTGGACCATGGCGGCCAGCGCCTCCGGGCCGGACAGCGGCAGCACCATGCGGTGGCCGTGGTTGCGCAGGCCGTTGACCAGCGCGTCACGGTGCACACCCTCGATCGGCTTCTCACCGGCCGGGTAGACGTCGGCGACGATGACCGCATCGGCGTCGTTGAAGCAGGTGCAGAATTCCTCGAACAGGCTGGCCAGCCGGCTGTAGCGGTGCGGCTGGACCACGGCGATGACCCGGTGCGAGGGCCCGAGGCTGAGGCGCGCCGCCGACAGCACCGCGGCGATCTCCACCGGGTGATGGCCGTAGTCGTCGATGACGGTGACGCCGTTGGCCTCGCCGGTCCTGGTGAAGCGCCGCTTGACGCCGCCGAAGCGGGCCAGGCAGCCGGCGATGCGCGCGTCCTCCAGGCCCATCTCGCTGGCCACGGCGATGGCGGCCAGCGCGTTCTGCACGTTGTGGTGGCCCAGCATGGGCAGGCGCACGCCGGCGATCGTCCGGGTGCGGCCGGTGACCCGCTCGGTCAGCACGACATCGAAGGCGCTGTCGGCCGTCGTCATCTCCAGGCGCACGGCACGCACGTCGGCCTGGGGCGAGAAACCGTAGGTGACGATGCGCCGGTCGAGCACCCGCGGGATCATGGCCTGGACCTCGGGGTGGTCGATGCACATGGCGGCGAAGCCGTAGAACGGCACGTTGGTCACGAACTGCTCGAATGCCTGGCGCACGGCGTCGAAGTCGCCGTAGTGGTCGAGGTGCTCGGGGTCGATGTTGGTGACGACGGCGATGGTCGCCGGCAGGCGGGTGAAGGTGCCGTCGCTCTCGTCGGCCTCGACCACCATCCAGTCACTGCTGCCCAGCCGCGCATTGGTGCCGTAGGCATTGATGATGCCGCCGTTGATGACGGTCGGGTCGAACCCGGCGCTCTCCAGCATGGCGGCGACCAGCGAGGTGGTCGTGGTCTTGCCGTGGGTACCGCCGACGGCGATCGACCACTTCAGCCGCATCAGCTCGCCCAGCATCTCCGCGCGGCGGACGATGGGGATCAGCGCCGCCCGCGCCGCCGCCATCTCCGGGTTGTCGGGCTTGATCGCCGAGGACACGACGACCACGGCGGCCTGGCCGACGTTCTCGGCGCGGTGGCCGACGGTGACCGGGATGCCCAGGCCGCGCAGCCGCTTGACGTTGGCGTTCTCGGCGATGTCGCTGCCGCGCACGGCATAGCCGAGATTGTGCAGGACCTCGGCGATCCCGCTCATGCCGATCCCGCCGATGCCGACGAAGTGGATCGTGCCGATGTCGAGCGGCATCTCCCTCATTCGGCGGCCTCCCGGTGCAACAGGTGGACGGGATTAGGGTGCGGGCGATGGTCTCCGCGCGGCCGGCCGGCCAGCTCCTGCACCGCGTCGGCAAGGTGGGCGGCGGCGTTGCCGCGGCCGAACGCCCAGGCCGCCGCGGCCGCCTTGGCCAGCGTTTCGGGCGCCGCCAGCAGGCATTCGATCATCCGTGCCAGGGTTTCCGGCGTCAGTGTCGTCTGCGGCTGCAGCCAGGCGCCGCCACCATCGGCCAGGGCGGCGGCATTGGCCGACTGGTGGTCGTCCATGGCGAACGGGTAGGGCACCAGGATCGCCGGCCGCCCGACCGCGGCCAGCTCGGCCACCGTCGAAGCGCCGGCGCGGCTGACGACCAGGTGGGCGCGGGCCAGCCGCTCCGGAACGTCGTCGAAGAACGTCGCCAGCTTGTGCGCGATGCCGGTGCCGGCATAGGCGGCGCGTACCGCCTCCAGGTCCTCCGGCCGGCACTGCTGGGCGACGCTGAGGCGTGCCCGGACCTCCGGCGCCATGGCCGCCAGCGCCGCCGGCACCAGCTCGGCGAAGACGTGCGCGCCCTGGCTGCCGCCGGTGACCAGCAGCTCGATCGGCCCATCCGGGTCCGGCTTGTTGTAGGCGCTGCCGGCGACGGCGGCGACCGCCGGCCGCACCGGCATGCCGGTCACCGCCAGCTTGGGCCGGTCGTCGTCGCGGATGCCGCGCAGGTTCGGAAACGACGTGGCGATGACGCGCGCCTTGCCGGTCAGCAGCCGGTTGGCGCGGCCGAGCACGGCATTCTGCTCGTGCAGCGCCACCGGCACGCCGAGCTTCGCCGCGGCATACATGGTCGGCACCGAGGCATAGCTGCCGAAACCGACCGCGGCGGCGGGGCGCAGCCTGCGCAGCAGCGCGCGCGCCTGCCAGTAGCCGGCGAACAGCTCCGCCGCGGCGCGGACGCGGCCGATCGTGCCGCGGCTCGGCGTGGCGGCGCGAATGCGGTGGGTGGCGACGTCCGGCAGCTTCTCGTCGAAGGCCTGGCCGCGCCGGTCGGTGACGAGGACGACCCGCTCGCCGCGGGCCAGCAGCTCCCGCGCCAGCGCCTCGGCCGGGAACATGTGGCCGCCGGTGCCGCCGGCGGCGAGGACGATCGGCTGCCGGTCGGCGCCGCTCGGGGGAACTGCGGTCATGGCACACCTCCGGCGCCGGCACGGCGGCGCGTGAGCGCGAGCATCATTCCCATACCGTAGGCCAGTGCCAGCAGCGACGAGCCGCCATAGCTGACGAACGGCAGGGTCATGCCCTTGGTGGGGATCAGGTGCAGGGTCGAGCCCATGTTGACGAGCGCCTGGATGCCGAACAGCGCCAGCAGCCCGGCTGCCGCCAGCAGGACGAACAGGCTGCCGTCGGCGGCGACACGGATGAAGCCGCGCAGCACGATGAAGGCGAACAACGCCACCAGCAGCAGGCACAGCAGCAGGCCGAACTCCTCGCCGGCGACGGCAAAGATGAAGTCGGCATGGGCATCGGGGATGAGCAGCTTGACGGTGCCCTCGCCGGGGCCGGTGCCCCACAGGCCGCCGTTCATGAATGCCTCCAGCGACCGGTCGATCTGGTAGCTGTCGCCGCTGGACGGGTCGAGGAACCGGTCGATGCGGCTGGCGACATGGTCGAACAGGAAGTAGGAGCCGATCATGCCGCCGACGGCCAGGATGCCCAGCACCAGCACCAGGATCATGGGCAGGCCGGCCAGGAAGAACTGCACGCCCCAGATGGCCGTCAGCACCACCGCCATGCCCATGTCCGGCTGCAGCAGCAGCAGGCCAAGGATGACCGCCCAGAGCGCGGTGGCGACCAGATGGCCGGGATAGGCGTCGCGCGTCTTCTGCTGGCTGAACAACCAGGCGGCGACCACGGCGAAGGCGGGCTTGACGAATTCCGACGGTTGCAGCGACATGCCGGGCAGGTGAATCCAGCGGGTCGCGCCCTTGATCTCGGTGCCGACTGCCAGCGTCGCCACCAGGCCGAGCAGGCCCGCCGCCAGTACCGCGAACGAGACCCGCCGCACGCCACCCGGCGACAGCAGCGAGCAGCCGAGCAGGATCGCCACCGCCGGCACGATCATGATCAGGTGGCGCTCGACGAAATGGAACTGGTCGAGGCCGAGGCGCTCGGCGACCGGCGGGCTGGCGGCGGCAATCAGGATGGCGCCGACACCCATCAGCAGGCCGAGCGCGGCCAGGCTCCAGCGGTCGACGGTCCACCACCAGCGGCCCAGGATCGAGGTATCGGTGCGCGCGACGCCGATGGTCATGCCGTCGTCCCTCCCCCTTCGGTCCCGGCGATCTGCGGCAGCAGGCTGCGCACCGTCTTGACGAAGGCGTCGCCACGCACCTCGAAGTTGGGGTACTGGTCAAACGAGGCGCAGGCCGGGGACAGCAGCACGACGCCGCCCCGGCCGTTGCCCTTGGCCTGTTCGAAGGCCGCGGCGACGGCGGTGGCCAGATCGCCGCACACCGTCGTCGGCACCGGCGGCACCTGCGCGGCGAGAAAGGCGGCGAAGTCGTCGCTCGCCTCGCCGATCAGGAAGGCGTGGGCGACGCGGCCGAGCTCGGGCTCGACGCCGGCCAGGCCGCCCGGCTTGGGACGGCCGCCGGCGATCCAGTAGATCGGGCGATAGCAGGCCAGCGCCTTGACGGCGGCGTCGGCATTGGTGGCCTTGCTGTCGTTGACGAAGCGGATGCCGCCGATCTCGGCGATCAGCTCCTGGCGGTGACGCAGGCCGGGGAAGCTGCGGATCGCCGCGACGGCGGCCTCGCGGCCCACCCCGGCGGCGCGCGCCGCGGCATAGGCGGCGGCGGCGTTCTGCCAGTTGTGGATGCCGGGCAGGGCCGGCGCCTCGGCGAGATCGAGCACCTGCGTACCGTCGCCGTCCAGGCCGTCGATCAGCCGGCCGTCCTCGACCCAGACGCCGCCCGGCGACGGCAGGGTCACGGCGATGGGCACCACCCGGTGCGGCCCCTGATAGGAGCGGTAGTAGTAGACGGCGTTCGACCAGTCGTCGTCGGTGCCGATGACCGCCGTGGCGCCGGGCGCGGCGTTGTCGAACAGCCGGGTCTTGGCCGCCACATAGGTCATCATGTCCGGATAGCGGTCGAGGTGGTCGGGCGAGATGTTCAGGAACACCGCCACCGTCCAGGCCACGTCGGACACGGTCTCGAGCTGATAGGAACTGAGCTCGATCACGTACCAGCCGTCGGCGCCCAGCGGCGCCAGGGCCAGCGCCGGCGTGCCCAGGTTGCCGCCGACCTCGCACCTGAAGCCGGCGCGCTTCAGGATGTGGCCGATCAGCGCCGTCGTGGTCGACTTGCCGTTGGTGCCGGTGATGCCGATGTAGCGCGCCTCGCGCTGCGCCCGGCCGAGCAGATCGATGTCCATGACCACCGGCACGCCGCCCTCCAGCGCCCGTGCCACGGCCGGGTGCGGCTGTGGCCAGGCGCGCGGAATGCCGGGGCTGAGCACCAGCATGGCCGCCCCGTCGAGCGCCCCGGCAGCGAGGTCGGCGAGCGGGATGCCCTGCACCGCCGCGGCGTCGCGGGCGTTTGCGGCGTCATCCCAGGCGCGCACCTCGGCCCCGGCGGACAGCAGGGAACGCGCCGCCGCCAGCCCGGACTTGCCGAGCCCCAGCACCGCCACCGTTTGTCCCGCCAGGAAGCCGAGGTCGATCATGCGCGTCACCTCAGCTTCAGGGTGGACAGGCCGACCAGCGCCAGCACCACGGCGATGATCCAGAAGCGGATGACCACGGTCGGCTCGGCCCAGCCCTTCTTCTCGAAATGATGGTGCAGCGGCGCCATGCGGAAGACGCGCCGGCCGGTCAGCTTGAACGACGCGACCTGGACGATCACCGACACCGTCTCCAGCACGAACAGGCCGCCGACGATGGCCAGCACGATCTCGTGCTTGGTGACGACGCTGATGGCACCCAGCGCGCCGCCGATCGACAGCGAGCCGGTGTCGCCCATGAACACCATGGCCGGCGGCGCGTTGAACCACAGGAAGCCGAGCCCGGCCCCGACCAGCCCGCCGCAGATCACCGACAGCTCACCGGCGCCGGCGACGTAATGGATCTGCAGGTAGTCGGCGAAGATGGTATTGCCGGCCAGATAGCTGATGAAGCCGAAGCAGCCGGCGGCGATCATCACCGGCACGATGGCCAGGCCGTCCAGCCCGTCGGTCAGGTTCACGGCATTGGACGCGCCGATGATCACAAACACGCCGAACGGGACGACGAACCAGCCCAGGTTGATCAACAGGTCCTTGAACACCGGCATGGCCAAGCCGGTGCTCAGCGGCGCGGGCAGCACCATGACCGCCCACACCGTGGCCACGCCGGCGATCAGGATCTGGAAGAGCAGCTTGAGCCGGCCGGCCAGGCCCTTCGAGTTGCGCCGGGTCAGCTTCAGGTAGTCGTCCCAGAAGCCGATCAGGCCGAAGCCGGCGGTCACCAGCAGGACGATCCACACGAACGGGTTGGTCAGGTCGGCCCACAGCAGCGTTGCGACCATGGTACCGATCAGGATCAGCAGCCCGCCCATGGTCGGCGTGCCGCGCTTGCCCAGATGGGTCTCGGGGCCGTCCTCGCGGATCGGCTGACCCTGGCGCTGGCGGGCGCGCAGGCGGGCGATCAGGCCGGGGCCGACGACGAAGGCGATGACCATCGCGGTCAGGATCGCCGCGCCGGTCCGGAAGGTCAGGTACCGGAACAGGTTGAAGGCGATGAACTCGTCCGCCAGCGGTGAGAGGAGCAGATAGAGCACGCCGGGCCCCCTATTTCCCGTTCGCCGCGCGGGGCGGCGCCGTGTCGTTCGCGCCCTCGTCGAGCGCCAGCAGCGCTTCAACGATCGGCGCCATGCGGCTGCCCAGCGAGCCCTTGACCATGACCACGTCGCCCGGCCGCACCGCGGCCAGCACCATCGGCTGCAGGGCGGCGCTGTCGGCAGCGTGGCCGCCACGCATGGCCGGCGGCAGGGCGCGCTCCAGCGCCGCCATCAGCCGGCCGCAGGTGAACACCCGTTCGATCCCGGCCGCCTTGAGCGGCCCGGCCAGTCCGGCATGGAGCGCCGGCGCCGTCGGCCCCAGCTCCAGCATGTCGCCCAGCACGGCGATGCGCCGCCCGCGCGGCGCCCGCTCGGCCCGCGCCAGCACGTCGATGGCCGCTTCGACCGAGGCCGGGTTGGCGTTGTAGCTCTCGTCGATCACGGTCAGCGTGGCGCGTCGGCCGGAGCCGCCAATGCGGATGCGGTGCACCTGACCGCGGCCCTTGAGCGGGGCCAGGCGGGTGAGCGCTGCGGCCGCCGCGTCCGGTTCGGCGCCCAGTGCCTTGACCGCCAGCAGCACCGCCAGGCTGTTCATCACGACGTGCCGGCCCGGCAGCGGCAGCGTGAAGCGGATCGGCGCGCCGTGCAGCAGCGCCTCGACCACCGTGGCGCCGCCCTCGGCGCGAATGCCGAGCAGCCGGGCGTCGGCCTTCTCGTGCTCGCCGAAGCTCCAGATGCGGCCAACGCCCTGGGTGCGGGCGTGGGCCACCAGGCTGGCGTAGTGCGGGTTGTCGCGGTTGAGCACGGCAACGCCATCGCTGGACATGCCGGCGAAGATCTCCGCCTTGGCGTCGGCGATGGCGGCGACGCTGGGGAAGTTCTCCAGATGCGCGGCCTGGACGGTGGTGATGATGGCCACGTCGGGCTTCACCTGGCGCGACAGCGGCGCGATCTCACCGGCATGGTTCATGCCCAGCTCGAACACGCCGAAGGCGGTGTCGGCCGGCATGCGCGCCAGGCTCAGCGGCACGCCCCACTGGTTGTTCAGGTTGCCGTCCGTGGCATGGCTCCGTCCCTGGGCGTCGAGGGCCAGGGCCAGCGCCTCCTTGGTGCCGGTCTTGCCGGCCGAGCCGGTCACCCCGACGATGCGGGCCCTGCCGCGCAGGCGGGCGTACGTGCCCAGCCCCTGCAGCGCCTCCATGGTGTTGTCGACGGCCAGCAGCGGCGCGTCGGGCGCCACCCCCGGCGGCGGCCGGTGCGCCACGGCGGCGGCCGCCCCCCTGGCCAGCGCCGCGGCGGCGTGGTCGTGGCCGTCGTGGTTCGGGCCGACCAGGGCGACGAACAGGTCGCCCGGCGTCACGGTGCGGCTGTCGATGGAGACGCCGGTGGCGCGCCAGTCGCCGACGGCGGCCCCGCCGGTGGCGGCGGCGGCCTCGGCCGCGGTCCACAGCACGGGGCGATTGCCGGCTGCCGTCATGACGCACCTCCTGCCAGGGCGGCGACCGCGGCGCGGACCTGCTCCGCATCGTCGAACGGCCGCACCTCCTTGCCGACGGTCTGCCCGGTCTCGTGGCCCTTGCCGGCGACGACCAGCACGTCGCCGGCCTTGAGGCCGGCCACTGCCGTGCGGATGGCGGCGGCGCGGTCGCCGATCTCCGCGGCGCCGGGGCAGCCGGCCAGGACCTGCGCGCGGATCGCCGCCGGGACCTCGCCGCGCGGGTTGTCGTCGGTGACGATGGCGATGTCGGCCAGGCGGCGCGCGGTCGCACCCATCTCGGGTCGCTTGCCGGGGTCGCGTTCGCCGCCGCAGCCGAACACCACCACCAGCCGGCCGCGGGCGTGCGGCCGCACCGTGTCCAGCACCGTCGCCAACGCATCGGGAGTGTGGGCATAGTCGATGTAGCAGGGCGCGCCGGCAGGATGCTGCGCCACCAGCTCCAGCCGGCCGCGCACGCCGGTCAGGTGCTCCAGCGCCGCCACCGCCGCGTCGGCCGTACCGTCCTGTGCAGCGAGCACCAGACCCAGGGCGCACAGGGCGTTCTCCGCCTGGAACAGGCCGACCAGGGGCAGGCGTACATGGTATGCGTTGCCGAACACGGTCAGGGCCAGGTCGAGGCCGTCGGCGAGCGGCTGAACGGCGTCGAGGCGCAGCTCCTGGCCCTGCCGGCCATAGGTCACCACACGGTGGCCGCGACGGCGGCAGCGCCCGGCCAGTCCCGGTTCCTCCGGGATGTCGGCATTGAGCACGGCGGTGCCGGCGGGCGGCAGCAGCTCGTCGAACAGCCGCAGCTTGGCGTTGAAGTAGGCCTCGAAGGTACCGTGGTAGTCGAGGTGGTCGCGGCTCAGATTGGTGAACGCGGCAGCCGTGAGCGCCACGGCGTCGAGACGGTGCTGGTCAAGCCCGTGCGACGACGCCTCCATGGCCAGATGCGTGATCCCGGCGCGGACCAGACCGGCCAGGTCGGCATGAAGCACCTCCGGTGTGGGCGTGGTCTTGGTGCCGGGGCGGCGGCCGTCGGGCGTCGTCAGGCCCAGGGTGCCGAGGCTGGCGGCGGGCAGGCCCAGCCGCGTCCAGATCTGCCGGGTGAAGTTGACCACCGAGGTCTTGCCGTTGGTGCCGGTGACGGCGACCACCGTGTCCGGCTGGGCGCCGTGGAACGCCGCCGCCATGTGGGCGAGGCGGCGCCGCGGCAGCGCATCCTCGATCAGCCGGACATGGCCGGCGCCGGGCGGCAGCGTCGTGCCGGGCGGTGCGAGCACGGCAATCGCACCCCGGGCGATGGCGTCGGCGACGAAGGACCGCCCATCCACGTGCTCACCGGGCAGCGCGGCGAACAGGAAGCCCGGCCGCACGGCACGCGAGTCCTCCGTCAGCCCGGTGATGCCGGGCGGCAGGTCGGCGGCCGTGGGCCGCTTCATGTCGAGCCCGATCGTCATTGTGTCCCGTACGACGCAAGGTGTGCATCGGCTGCCGGCGGCGGCGGCCCGAGCCGCATTGCTTCGCTGATCTCGGGGGCATCGGCATCCACCGGCGTGACACCGAGCATCGGACCGATGCGCTCGACGACGCGGCGGACCACCGGCGCCGCCACCCAGCCGCCGGTGGCATAACCGTAGGTACGCTCGTTGCCCTGCGGCTCATCCAGCATCGCCAACACGACATATTCGGGGCGGTGCATCGGGAACGCGGCAATGAAGGACGACAGCAGGGCGCGGCGGTTGTAGCCGCGGCCCTGCGTCTTCTCTGCCGTGCCGGTCTTGCCGCCGACCAGATAGCCCTCGGCGTCGGCCTGCCGCCCGGTCCCCTCGGCCACCACCAGGCGCAGCAGCCGGCGCATGGTTGCCGAGGTTTCCGGCGCCAGCACCCGCTCGCCGGCCGGTGTCGCGTCGCGGCGCAGCAGCGTCGGCGGATAGAGCGTGCCGCCGTTGACCACCGCGCCCATGGCACCGGCGAGCTGCACCGGGCTGACCGACAGGCCGTGGCCAAACGAGATGGTCATGGTGTTGACCTCGCGCCACGGCGTGGGCAGCAGCGGCGCGCCCACCTCCGGCAGCTCGACCGGGGCCGTGTCAAGCAGGCCGAGGCGGCGCAGGTACTCCTGCAGGCGCGGCGTGCCGACGGCCAGCGCCATCTGCACGGCGCCGATGTTGGACGAGTAGCGGAAGATCTCGGCAACGCTCAGCCAGCGCGCCTGGGCATGGTAGTCGCTGATGGTGAACCTGCCGACGCGGATCGGCCGCGTCGCGTCGAACATGGTGGTGACGTCGGCGATGCCGGTGTCGAGCGCCATGGCCGTCGTGAAGATCTTGAACGTCGATCCCATCTCGTAGACGCCGAGCGTGGTCCGGTTGAAGCGGGTCTCCTCGGTCGTGCTGCCGGCGGTATAGGGATGGAAGTCCGGCAGCGACACCATGGCCAGGATCTCGCCGGTGTTGGCATCCATGATCAGGCCGGCGCCGCCGATGGCGCGGAACTCGTCGATCGATGCCTGCAGCTCGGCACGCATCACCTCCTGGAGCCGCACGTCGATCGACAGCCGCACCGGCTCGCCGGTATTCAATTCGTCATCGAACGACCGCTCGATGCCGGCCAGGCCGTGCTCGTCCACATCCGTGAACCCGACGATATGGGCGGTCAGGTTGCCCAGCGGGTAGTAGCGCCGCTCCTCGGTCTGGAAGGCCAGGCCGGGAATGCCGAGGCGGTTGATCTCGTGCTGCTGGCGCGGCGTCAGGTGGCGGTGCAGCCAGACGAAGCGCCGCTCCGTGGCCAGCAGGGCGCGGGCCCGCTCGGCATTGAACTCGGGCAGGATGGCGGCGAGCTGCCGGACCGCCTCCTCGGCGTCGGGCACCAGCGAGGCGTCGGCATGGAGCGACGGGGTCGGCAGGCTGGTGGCCAGCAGCACGCCGTTGCGGTCGACCACGTCGCCGCGTCCGGCATCGGCGGCGCCGGCGGCGGCGTGCGCCAGCGCCGGCTCGCCGTCGCCGGCGATCATCGCCACGCTGACCAGCCGGCCCGCCACTGCCGTGAAGCCGATTGCGAACACCACGGCCGTGATGAACAGCCGCATGCGCCCCACGGCCAGCGCCCGGCCGGCGCGGCCGGGCATGCGGATGCGGCGGGTTGCGGTCGGCAGGCTGTCGCGGGTGACGGCGGTCATCGCTGCGTGCTCCTCTGCTCTGCGGCTACCCGTCAGCGGTCGCGCTGCGGTGGCGGCACGTACGGGCCGCTCGCCGACATGCTGGCCAGCGTCGCCGCGATCGGATCGTCGCCACCCCGGACCACGGCGTTGACCGGAACTGCCGCCGGCGCCTGCGGCCGCAGGTGCGTCCGGGCCGGCGGCGCGGCGTGCCGCGCCGGCGCCTCGACCCGGCGCGCCGGCGCCTCGGCAGTCGGCTCGGCAGTCGGCTCGGCGGTCGGCTCGGCGGTCGGCTCGAGGGCGCTCGCCACCACGATGCGCGGCGCGGCGTCGGCGGCCGGCGCTGCGTACCCGGCAGCGCCCGGCGGCGCCGGCCGGTGCGTCGGCAGCGGCAGGCTGTCGAGGCCGGGCAGGCGAACCAGGGCAACCGCGGCGGACATGCCCGGCTCGGGCAGGGGCAGCGGCACGGCGGAGGCGGCATGGACGACCTGATCGCTGCGCATCGGCTCCAGCGGCGTGAGGTCGGCGGCCAGCGCCCGCAGCCGCTCCGGCCGGTTGAGATAGGCCCACTCCGCGCGCAGCACGCGGATGGTCACGTCCTCGGCGACGATCTCACGGTTGAGGCCGGCCAGCTCGGCCTCCAGCGAGGCCACGTCCTGACTGACGTGGAACAGAAAGGCGCTCGCGGCGACGACGAGGCCAAGCCAGAACATCAGGCCGATGCGGATCATGCTGCCCTCCAGGCGGGCGCCGCCGTCCGCACCGCCGACCGCAGCCGGGCGGAACGGGCACGCGGGTTGGCCGCGAGTTCGGCCGCGCCGGGCACGGCCGGCTTGCGGCGGATGAGACGAAAGGTGGATGGGCGGGCCGCGGCGCCCGCCGCCGGCCGGTGCCGCGACACGCCGGGGGCGGTGCCGCTGCGCTCGGCCAGGAACCGCTTGACGCGGCGGTCCTCGAGACTGTGGAAGGAGACGACGGCGAGGCGGCCGCCGGGGCGCAGCAGGCGCTCGGCGGCGCCCAGGCCGCGATCGAGCTCGGCCAGCTCGTCGTTGACGTAGAGGCGCAGCGCCTGGAAGGTCCGGGTCGCCGGGTCGATGCCATCGCGGCTGCGCGGCACCACGGCACGGACGATGTCGGCGAGCTGGACCGTGCGCGTGACCGGTTCGCGGGCCCGCGCCGCGACGATGGCACGGGCGACGCGACGGGCCAGCCGCTCCTCGCCGAGCGCATGGATGATGTCGGCCAGCTCGGCCTCGCCCAGGCGGTTGACGATGTCGGCGGCGGTCGGCACATCGCCGTTCGCTGTCCCGCCCATGCGCATGTCGAGCGGGCCGTCGCTGCGGAACGAGAAGCCGCGGGCCGCGTTATCCAGTTGCGGCGACGACAGGCCGAGGTCGAGGGTCACGCCGTCGACCGGTCCGGCCACCAGCCGGTCCATTTCGCCAAAGCGGCCGAGGTGAAGCGCCAGGCGGCCGGGATGGGCATCGGCCAGTTCGCGGCCGGCGGCAATGGCGGCGGGATCGCGGTCGATCGCCTCGACACGGCAGCGCGCCGCGGCGAGCAGCGCCGCCGTGCAGCCGCCGCGGCCGAATGTGCCGTCGACGAACACCTCGCCGTCGGCCGGCGCCAGGTCGGCCAGCACCTCGACGAGGAGCACGGGCCTGTGGCCATGGGCCGCGTCGGGGGCCGGCGTGGCGGCGTCCGGGCCGGCGTTCGGGCCGGCGTCCGGGCCGGCGTTCGGGCCGGTGGCGGGGCGGCTCACGATGCCACCCCCCGGGCGGGCGGCGGCGGCAGTTCCAGTGCCAGGTCCTCTTCTTCCGCGGCCGCCTCGAGGACGGCTGCATAGGCGTCGGGCTTCCAGATCTGGAAGTACTGGCCGAGGCCGATGAAGGTTGCCTGGTCGGTCAGGCCGGCGAACTGGATCAGTTTCTGCGGCAGGACGAATCGGCCGTCGGGATCATAGGTGATCGTGGTGGTGTTGGCGAAATAGCGGCGTTCGGCGGCGCGGCGCTTCGGCGAGCCGATGGGCAGGGCGTTAATGCGTTGCTCCAAGTCGGCCATGTAGGCCTCGCCAAATCCATCGATGGCACCGTCGCCCTTGTTGGGCGTGAGATACAGAACGCTGCCGCCTTGCGCTTCAAGCACCGCGCGAAAGGGCGCAGGAACGCTGACGCGGCCTTTGCCGTCCACCTTGTTGGTGTGGGTCGACGTGAACCGGCGCATTACGCCCTTGCCCCCCTGGCGGCGTGCGGCCTGCCATTCACTCCCTGTTCACAATTTGCTTCAGCTGTCGCCCGTAGGCCGCTGATGCTTATCATTGGGTGAGGACGGGATACCACGGGAAAACATGGTACGTCAACGTAAATAGAAGGAGTATGCGTTGCCCGAACGAGAAAATTCGCAACTATGGCGCGGAACACCGGCTCTCATGTGCTGCAGCGCAAAACCTATGACAAACTCGCAGCTTGTCAAGCAACGCTCATCCGTTGTCTGATTTTTGTTTGCGTTTTGTTCTATTAATGTTCGTTAACGAAAATTGATTCATGGCAGAACAATTTTTCAACTCTGCCGGACGCGCTACTGGGAATTCATGGGACAGCGCCCCGCAGCTGCGCGCCGGCATGCTTGCGCCGGCCGGTCGAACCCATCCTGGCCTGTGCCATTGCCACAAGATCTAGGTACAGGAGAGAGTCGGGGACGGGCAGATATTGGGACCTGCATTGTACCGTGCCGGTCCTTCGGGCGCCGCGACAGGCTGCCAGCCCGACAGGCTGCCA
>CAZGMC010000083.1:0-18914 GCA_964526565.1 uncultured Mycobacteriaceae bacterium | reverse complement strand
AGACGGCGGAGATGCCGGACATGTACGCCGAGGGCGACTACGACCTGGCCGGCTTCGCCGTCGGTGCCGCACCGCGCGACGGGCTGCTGACCGGCGCTGCCGTACGCCCCGGCGACGTGGTGCTGGGCGTGGCGTCGGACGGGCTGCACTCCAACGGCTTCTCGCTGGTGCGCCGTGTGGTGGCCGAGCTGGGGCTGGCCTACGCGGTGCCGGCCCCGTTCGCGCCGGACCGGCCGCTCGGCGAGGCACTGCTGACGCCGACCCGGATCTATGTCCAGCCAGTCCTGGCCGCCGTCCGCGCCGGGCTGGTCGGGGCGCTGGCCCACATCACCGGCGGCGGCCTGACCGAGAACGTGCCGCGGGTGCTGCCCGACGGACTGGGCGTCGTGCTGGATGCCACGTCCTGGCCGCTGCCGCCGGTGATGCGCTGGCTGGCCGAGGCGGGCGGGCTGGCACAGTGGGACCTGGCCCGCACCTTCAATGCCGGCATCGGCATGGTGGCGGTCGCCGCGCCCGACCGGGCCGAGGCGGCGACGGCGTTGCTGACTGCCGCCGGCGAGACCGTTTATCGCATCGGCACGGTGGCGCCGGTCACCGACGGCCCGCGCGTGCGCATTGACGGAACGGAGGCGGCATGGCCCGGCGCAAGGTCGCAGTCCTGATCTCGGGGCGCGGCAGCAACCTGCGCGCCCTGCTCGACGCCGCCGCGGCACCGGACTACCCGGCCGAGATCGCCCTGGTGGTGTCCAACGTGCCGGGCGCCGGCGGGCTGACCCACGCGGCCCTGGCCGGCGTGCCGGCGGCGACCATCGACCACCGCGGCTTCCCCGACCGCGACTCGTTTGAGCGGGCGCTGGAGGCGCCGATTCGCGACAGCGGCGCCGAGCTGATCTGCCTGGCCGGGTTCATGCGCCTGCTGACCGCCGGGTTCGTCGAGCGCTGGCGGGACCGGGTGCTGAACATCCATCCGTCCCTGCTGCCGTCGTTCCGCGGCCTGGACACGCACGCGCGGGCGCTGGCAGCAGGCGTACGCTTCGCCGGCTGCACCGTCCATTTCGTACGCCCGGCCATGGACGACGGGCCGATCATCGTGCAGGCGGCTGTCCCGGTGCACGCCGCCGACGACGAAGACCGGCTCGCGGGGCGCGTCCTGGTTGCCGAGCACCGCTGCTATGCGCTGGCGCTGCGGCTGGTGGCGGCAGGGCGGGCCCGCGTCGTCGACGAGCGCGTGGTGGTGGATGACGCCGCCGCGCCGGAGCTGTTCCTGCTCAATCCGCAGGGCTGACCCGCGCCGGCCGAGGCAGGCGGGAATCCCCGTTTTCCCTTGTCAAATCGTCGCGGGAACTCTAAGAACGGCGGAAACGGTGGGAAGGCGAGGCGATGGCAATGGCAACCGACAGACCGCGCTCCAACGAGGACGAGGACGGCATCCTGGCCTCGAAGAGGGCGATGTGGTCGGGGTTCACGAAATTCAGCACGTACAGCATCGTCACCGTGGCGGCCGTCCTGATCCTGATGGCGCTGTTCCTCCTGTAGGCCTTCTCCGCAGCAGCCCATGCCGCCGGAATGCGAACGGCGGCGCCGCAGGCCGGCGCCGCCGTTTTTCGTCCGGCCGCGCCGGCCACGATAGTTGGCTGTCCTGTGCCGGCGTCCGCGGGTGCCGGCCTACCCGACGATGTCGCACTCGCTGAAGAAGTAGTGCACCTCAACGGCTGCCGTCTCCGGCGCATCGGAGCCATGCACGGCGTTGGCCTCGATCGAGGCGCCGAAGTCGGCGCGGATGGTACCGGGAGCGGCCTTGGCCGGATCGGTGGCACCCATGACCTCGCGGTTCCTGGCGATGGCGTCCTCGCCCTCCAGCACCTGGACGACCACCGGGCCCGAGGTCATGTATTCGACCAGGTCCCGATAGAACGGCCGCTCGGCGTGCACGGCGTAGAACCCCTCGGCCTGGGCCTGGGTCAGGCGGATACGGCGCTGGGCGACGATGCGCAGGCCCGCCTTTTCGAACCGGGCGTTGATCTCGCCGGTGACGTTGCGGGCGGTGGCGTCCGGCTTGATGATGGAAAGCGTACGCTGAACGGCCATGACGGCTGATCCCCTGACTTTTGTTGGAGGCTGGCTCGGCCTTATAGCCGCCGCGACCGATCGCGGGCAACCGGCACGTCGCGGCGACGGCCGGTTTTCCGACGCCCGTGGCCTGTGATATGACGCATCCGCCATGCTGCAGATCAATGACCTGACCTACCGCATCGCCGGCCGCGTGCTGTTCGACCGGGCCTCGGTCACCGTCCCAGCCGGACGCCGCGCCGGCCTGGTCGGCCCCAACGGCTCGGGCAAGACCACGCTGCTGCGCCTGATCGCGGGCGACCTGCAGCCCGACGACGGCGCCATCGTGCTGCCGCCGCGCTGGCGGGTCGGCGTCGTCGCCCAGGAGGCGCCGGGCGGGCCGGACAGCCTGCTCGACACGGTGCTGGCCGCCGACCGCGAGCGCCACGACCTGCTGGCCGAGGCAGAGACCGCCGACGATCCTCACCGCATCGCCGAGGTGCACACCCGCCTGGCCGACATCGATGCCCACGCCGCGCCGGCGCGGGCGGCAGCGATCCTGGCCGGGCTGGGCTTCGACGAGACGGCCCAGGCGCGCCCGTGCAGCGACCTGTCCGGCGGCATGCGCATGCGCGTCGCCCTGGCCGCCACCCTGTTCCGCCAGCCCGAGCTGCTGCTGCTCGACGAGCCGACCAACCACCTGGACCTGGAATCCACCCTGTGGCTGGAGGGGTTCCTCAAGGCCTATCCGCACACCATCGTGCTGGTCAGCCACGACCGCGACCTGCTCAACCGCGCCGTCGAGGGCATCGTCCACCTCAACGGCGGGCGGCTGAAGGCCTATGGCGGCAACTGGGACGCATTCCAGGAGACGCTGCGCCTGGAGCGCGAACAGCAGGCAGCCCAGGCAGCGAAGCAGGAAACGCGGCGGCGCCACATGCAGGCGTTCATCGACCGCTTCCGCTACAAGGCGACCAAGGCCCGCCAGGCGCAGAGCCGGATCAAGGCCCTGGAGAGAATGCAGCCGGTCGAGGTGGTCGGCGAAGGACCCGCGGTGCGCTTCGACCTGCCCCAGCCGGAGCCGCTGGCGCCGCCGATCATCACGCTGGACGACGCCGCGGCCGGCTATGACGGGCGGCCGGTGCTGCGCGGGCTCAATCTGCGCATCGACATGGACGACCGCATCGCCCTGCTCGGCGCCAACGGCAACGGCAAGTCGACCCTGGTAAAGCTGCTGGCGCGGCGGCTGGCACCGATGGCCGGCACGGTGGCGCACGCGCCCCGGCTGCGCATCGGCTATTTCGCCCAGCACCAGACCGACGAGCTGGACCCGGCGCGCACCGCCCTGGCCGAGGCGATGGCGTGGTGGCCGGCCGCCACCCACGAGAAGGCACGGTCCCACCTGGGTCGGTTCGGCTTCGCCCAGGAGCGGGCCGAGACCCGCGTCGGCGCCCTGTCCGGCGGCGAGAAGGCACGCCTGCTGCTGGCCCTGATGAGCCGCGAGGCACCGCACCTGCTGCTGCTGGACGAGCCGACCAACCACCTGGACGTGGCCAGCCGCGACGCGCTGGTCGAGGCGCTGAACGCCTACGAGGGCGCCGTCGTGCTGATCACCCACGACCCGCACCTGGTGCGCCTGACCGCCGACCGGCTGTGGCTGGTCGCCGACGGCACCTGCCGGTCCTGGGACGGCGACCTGGACGACTACCGCGACATGGTGCTGTCCCGAAGCCGCGCCGAGCGCGGCGCCGCCCGCGCGGAAAAGCGCGCCGACCGGACGGACAAACGCGCCGACGGCGACGCCTCCGCAAGCCGCAAGGACCAGCGCCGCGCCGCCGCCGAGACCCGCGCCGCCCAGGCCCCCCTGCGCCGCCGCGCCCAGGAGGCGGAACGCCAGATCGCCCGGCTGGAGCGCGAAAAGGCCGCCCTGGAACGCCGCATGGCCAACCCGGCGTTCTACGACGGCCCCGCCGAGCAGGTCACCCGCCTGCAGATCGCCCTGCACGACGTCGCCACCCGCCTGGCCGAAGCCGAGGACGCCTGGCTGGAAGCCTCCGCGGCGCTGGAGGAGGCAGGGTAGAGGTTGGGGCTGGCGGGCGCCGGCCGAAGTATAGTCGATCCGCCGATGCACCCGGTATCCGCGTCGACGTCAGAGCTCCTCTTCCGCCTCGGCGGCGGCGCGCTCGGCGGCGACGCGCTCCTTGTCGGCGCGGCCCTTGGCTTCGGGGTCGCGGTCGACCAGCTCGATCACCGCCATGGGCGCGGCGTCGCCGTAGCGGAAGCCGGCCTTCAGGACACGGGTGTAGCCGCCGGGCCGGTCGCGATAGCGCTCGGCCAGCGGGCCGAACAGCTTGGCCACGACCTCGTCGTCGCGCAGCGTGGCGAAGGCCTGACGGCGGTGGTGCAGGGTGCCCTTCCTGCCCAGGGTGATCAGCGGCTCGACGACGCGGCGCAGGTCCTTGGCCTTGGGCAGGGTGGTGGTGATCTGCTCGTGCGTGATCAGCGCCGCCGCCATGTTGGCGAACATCGCGCGGCGATGGCTGCTGGTGCGGTTCAGCTTGCGGCGGTCGAATCCGTGGCGCATGGCGCGGCGTCCTCCTCAGGCGGCGTGGCCTCGCGCACGAGGCCGATGGCGCGGGCGCGCCGCCCGTGGCTCACCACCAGCCGGTACGGCGCGCAAAATCAGGTGACAGGCGTAGGTCGGCCCAGGCGTCAGCGAGGCCCGACACCCGGCCCCGCCGACAGGGCGAACCCTAGTACGGCTCCTCGAGCTTCTTGGCCAGGTCCTCGATGTTTTCGGGCGGCCAGTTGGGGATCTCCATGCCCAGGTGCAGGCCCATCTGGGCCAGCACCTCCTTGATCTCGTTCAGCGACTTGCGCCCGAAATTGGGCGTGCGCAGCATCTCCGCCTCGGTCTTCTGGACCAGGTCGCCGATGTAGACAATGTTGTCGTTCTTCAGGCAGTTGGCCGAGCGCACCGACAGCTCCAGCTCGTCCACCTTGCGCAGGAGGTTCTTGTTGAACGGAACCTCCTCGTGCATTTCCTCGCGGCGTTCGTGGTGCGGCTCCTCGAAGTTGACGAACAGCCGCAACTGGTCCTGCAGGATGCGCGCCGCCAGGGCCACGGAGTCCTCCGGCGTCACGGCGCCGTTGGTCTCCACCGTCATCGACAGCTTGTCATAGTCGGTGACCTGGCCGACGCGGGCGTTGTCGACCTTGTAAGACACCTTGCGCACGGGGCTGTACAGGGCATCCACCGGGATCAGGCCGATCGGCGCGTCCTCCGGCCGGTTCTGCACCGCCGGGACATAGCCCTTCCCGACGTTGACGGTCATCTCCATGTTCAGCCGCGCGCCGTCGTCGAGCGTGCACAGCACCAGGTCCGGGTCCAGGATCTCGATGTCGGGTCCGGTCATGATCTGGCTGGCAGTGACCGGCCCCGGCCCCTCGGCGTGCAGGCGCATGCGCCGCGGCCCCTCGCTGTGCATGCGCAGGGCCAGCGCCTTGACGTTGAGCACGATGTCGGTCACGTCCTCGCGCACGCCGGGGATCGACGAGAACTCGTGCAGCACGCCATCGATGTGCAGCGACGTCACCGCCGCCCCCTGCAGCGACGACAGCAGGACGCGGCGCATGGCGTTGCCGAGGGTCAGGCCGAAGCCCCGCTCCAGCGGCTGGGCGACCAGGGTCGCCTTGCGCTGCGGGTCCGGCCCCGGCTGGATGTCCAATCCCGAAGGCTTGATCAGATCCTGCCAGTTCTTCTGGATCACGGGAGTCCCTCTTGCCAACATGCGGCCCGCCGGAGCGGGCCCCGAGGCCACGACACGATCGCCACGGCCGAAGCGGGCGATGCGGCGCCGGTCCCTGCGTCCGGGCCGCGTGGCGGACGGCCCCTGTCCCGGACCGGCGGCGGGCCGGTCTTGTATCGTGGCGAGCGCTAGACGCGCCGCTTCTTGCGCGGCCGCACGCCATTGTGCGGGATCGGCGTGACGTCGCGGATGGAGGTGATCTGGAAGCCGATGGCCTGCAGCGCGCGCAACGCCGATTCGCGGCCCGAGCCCGGGCCCTTGACGTTGATCTCCAGCACCCTCATGCCATGCTCCATGGCCTTCCGCCCGGCGTCCTCGGCGGCCATCTGCGCCGCATAGGGCGTCGACTTGCGGCTGCCCTTGAAGCCCATGGTGCCGGCGCTGGACCACGAGATGGCGTTGCCCTGCGCGTCGGTGATGGTCACCATGGTGTTGTTGAAGCTGGCGTTCACGTGCGCGACGCCCGAAGTGATGTTCTTGCGCTCGCGCCGACGCAGGCGCGCGCCCGCCGGTTGCTTGGCCATGTGTTGTCCTAGCCCTCGTTCAAAGCTCGATGCATGCGGTCGCTGGGCCGCCGGCCTATTTCTTCTTGCCGGCGATCGGCCGCGCCGGCCCCTTGCGGGTGCGCGCATTGGTGTGCGTGCGCTGGCCGCGCACCGGCAGCCCTTTGCGGTGGCGCAGGCCGCGGTAACAGGCCATGTCCATCAACCGCTTGATGTTCATGGCGGTCTCGCGGCGCAGGTCGCCCTCGACCGTGTACTCGCCGTCGATGGTCTCGCGGATGCGCAGGATCTCGTCTTCGGTCAGCTGGTTGACCCGCCGCTCCGGCGGAATGCCCAGCCGCGTGCAGATCTGGCTGGCGGTGGTCCTGCCGATGCCGTGAATGTAGGTGAGGGCAATCTCGACCCGTTTCTGCGTCGGAATGTTTATGCCGGCGATGCGTGCCACGCCCAGTCTCCTGTCCCGTCCAACCGTCGCCGGTGCGCTGCCCTGCCGCCGCGGCCCGACCGGCGCACCGTCATGATCACAATGTGTCGCTCGGAACACCGCCCGGCACGTCCGCCGATACGGGCGTGCCGAAACAAATGCGCAACAATCGGTTCGGCCCCCAAAGGGTCGAGCATCCCCTCATCTAAGGCCGATCGGCAGGCGAGTCAAGCACGCCGGCATCGGGAAAGGCATTCCCGATGCGTGCCGTCGCCTCGCCGATCTCGCCTGGGGCGTCCAGCGACAGCAGCAGGCCGCCGTCCCGGTCGACCATGGCGGCGATCGGCGCCGTCGGCTCCCGAGGATCATCCGCGCCGTCCGCGCAGCTTGGACCGCTTGATCAGCCCTTCGTACTGGTGCGCCAGCAGATGCGACTGGATTTGCGCCACCGTGTCCATGGTCACCGTCACGACGATGAGCAGGCTGGTGCCGCCGAAGTAGAACGGCACGGCGTAGCGGGCGATCAGGATCTCCGGCAGCAGGCAGACGGCAGCCAGGTAGATGGCGCCCGCGCTGGTCAGACGGGTCAGGACGTAGTCCAGATACTCCGCCGTGTTCTTGCCCGGCCGGATGCCCGGAATGAAGCCGCCATACTTGCGCAGATTGTCGGCCGTCTCCTGCGGGTTGAACACGATCGCCGTGTAGAAGAAGCAGAAGAACACGATGAGCCCCACGTACAGCGCCATGTAGAGCGGCTGGCCGTGGGCCAGGTAGGCCGCGATCAGCGACACCCAGCCGCCGGCATCGCCCGCCGTGCCGCCGGAAAATCCGATCAGGGTGCTGGGCAGCAGCAGCAGCGACGAGGCGAAGATCGGCGGGATGACGCCGGCCGTGTTCAGCTTCAACGGCAGGTGGGACGACTCGCCACCGAACATGCGGTTGCCAACCTGGCGCTTGGGGTACTCGACGCGCACCCGTCGCTGGGCCCGCTCAATGAAGACGATGAAGGTGATCACCGCCACCGCCATGATCAGCAGGCCGATGATGGCCAGCGTCGACATGGCCCCGGTCCGCCCCAGCTCCAGCAATTGGGCCAGCGCCACCGGCAACTGGGCGACGATGCCGGCGAAGATGATCAGCGAGATGCCGTTGCCGACGCCGCGCGCCGTGATCTGCTCGCCCAGCCACATCAGGAAGATCGTGCCGCCGACGATGGTGATCACCGTCGAGATGCGGAAGAACCAGCCGGGGTCGATCACCGCCCCCGGCAGCCCCTCAAGACCTATGGCCAGCCCGTATGCCTGTACCGATGCGAGCAGTACGGTGCCGTACCGTGTATATTGGTTGATCTTCTTGCGGCCGCTCTCGCCCTCTTTCTTGAGCTGCTCCATGGTCGGCGAAACCGCCGTCATGAGCTGCATGATGATCGAGGCCGAGATGTACGGCATGATATTGAGGGCGAAGATCGTCATTCGCCCCAGCGCACCGCCGGCAAACATGTCGAGCACGCCCAGCAGCCCGCCGCCCTGCGCCTGGAAGAACTGCTCCAGCGCCGTCGGATCGATGCCCGGCACCGGGATGTACGTGCCGAGCCGGTAGATGATCAGGGCACCCAGCGTGAACCAGATGCGCTTCTTCAGCTCCGTCGCCTTGGCGAAGGCGCCGAAGTTGAGGTTGGCGGCCAGTTGTTCTGCGGCGGAAGCCATGGGTGCCCTCAGGGAAGTCGCGGCTGCGGCGGCGATGTTACGCCGTGTCGCCGGCCGCTTCGTTCACGTCCGGCCGCGGCGCCGTCACAGTGACGCGACCACCGGCCCGTTCCACCGCCGCCACCGCAGCCTGTGAGGCGCCGGTCACGGTGATGTCGACCATGGCGGTGATCTCGCCCTTGGCCAACAGGCGCACGCCGTCGAGCGGCTTGTCGATCAGCCGCGCGGCCTGCAGCGTCGCCACGTCGATCGGCCGGGCCGCGTCCAGCCTGCCGGCGTCGATCGCTGCCTGCAGCCGGCCCAGGTTGACCAGCGCGTACCGCTTCTTGAACCTGGCATTGTTGAAGCCGCGCTTGGGCAGGCGCCGGTACAGCGGCATCTGTCCGCCCTCGAAGCCCTTCAGAGCCACGCCGGTGCGGCTCTTCTGGCCCTTGTAGCCGCGCCCGGCGGTCTTGCCCTTGCCGGAGCCGAGGCCGCGGCCGACCCGCATGCGCTGCTTGCGCGCCCCGGGATTGTCGCGAAGCTCGTTCAGTTTCATGGCGTCCTCGTCCCGCCGGCGCGGCCGTTCAGTCGGCCGGCTCGACCTTGACCAGATGTTTCACCTTGTCGATGCGGCCGCGGTTCGACGGGGTGTCCGCCACCAGCCGCGTGCGGTGCATCTTGTTCAGGCCCAGCCCGATCAGCGTCTGCCGCTGATAGCCCATGCGCCCGATCGGGCTGCCGGTCTGCGTGACCTTGAGCATCTTCGCCCCCGTCGTGCGGCGCGGCACCGGACCGGCCGCAGCCGCCTCCTGCTGCCCTACCTCCTGCGGTGCCGCGGCCGCCGGCGTTGCCGCCGCAGCCTGGCTGCCCGTCGGGATGGAGCCGGGCGGCACCTCCGGCGGCGGCGGCTCGACGGTCGGCGACTCCGGCACCGGGATCTCGTTCGGCATCGGGTCCGGCGGCGGCACGGGGGTGGGCTCGGCCGGACCGCCGGGCGGCACCTCGGGCATGGGTGGCCCGAGCGGCTCGGGCGGCTGCTGCGGCGACGGCTCCGGCACCTCGGGCACCGACGATGGCGTCTCCGTCTCGGCAGCGGCGCCCTCGGGCGGGATCACCTGCGCCAGTCCGGCCGCAGTCGCCTCGGCACCGCCGCGCGGCGTGGCGTCGGCGGCGCCGGCCGGTGTGGCCTCGTCGCCGGGCGTCGGCCGCTCGGTGTTCGGATCAGACATGACTGCTGGCCTCACGGGTCTCGCCGGCCGCTGCCACTGCTGCCGCCGACTCGGCCGAACCCGGCGAGCCATCGCGGCGGCCGATCAGGTCGCTGACGCGCTTGCCGCGCCGGTTGGCAACGGCACGCGGCCCTTCGATCTGCTTCAGCGCCTCGAACGCGGCCTTGATCATGTTGTGCGGGTTGGACGTGCCGGTCGACTTGGCGACGATATCGGCCACGCCCAGAGCTTCGAAAATGGCGCGAATCGGGCCGCCGGCAATGATCCCGGTGCCGAGGGGAGCGGCGCGCAGTACCACATTGCCGGCCCCGAAGTGGCCGATCACGTCGTGGTGCAGCGTCCGCCCCTCGCGCAGCGGCACGCGGATCATGCTGCGCTTGGCCTGCTCGGTCGCCTTGCGGATCGCCTCCGGCACCTCACGCGCCTTGCCGGAGCCGTAGCCGACCCGGCCGCGGCCGTCGCCGGCCACCACCAGTGCGGCAAACCCGAAGCGGCGGCCGCCCTTGACCACCTTGGCGACGCGGTTGATGCTGACGAGCTTTTCAACCAGCTCGCTGTCTTCGCGCCCGCGCTCCTCCCTGGGGCCCCGTGCCATGCTGTCTCCTTCCTAGAACTCCAGGCCGCCCTCGCGGGCGGCCTCGGCCAGGGCCTTGACCCGACCATGATACAGGTACTGCCCGCGGTCGAAGACGACCTGCGTGACACCGGCGGCGACGGCCCGCTGCGCCACGAGGGCGCCGACGGCGCGCGCCGCCTCCACTGTGGCACCGGTCTTGAGGCCCTCGCGCAGGTCCGGGTCGAGACTGGATGCCGCCGCCAGGGTATGGCCGCGCCGGTCGTCAATGACCTGGGCGTAGATCTGCTTGCTGGACCGAAACACCGACAGCCGGCACTTGTCTCCCGCCAGACGGCGCAGGCGGGCACGGGTGCGCAGGCGACGGCGCTGGCGCAGCTGGTTTGCGTTCAACATCGCCTTACTTCTTCTTGCCTTCCTTGCGGCGGATGGTCTCGCCTTCGTGCTTGATGCCCTTGCCCTTGAACGGCTCGGGCAGCCGGAACTGGCGGATCTCCGACGCGACCTGACCGACCTGCTTCTTGTCGTAGCCGCTGATTGTGATCGCCGTGGGGCGATCGCACTTGATCGCGATGCCCTCCGGGATCGGGTAGCGGACGGGGTGACTGTAGCCGACCTGCAGCACCAGGTCCCTGTCCTCGACCGCGGCGCGATAGCCGACGCCGCTGATCTCCAGGATCCGGGTGAAGCCCTGGCTGACGCCCGTGACCATGTTGTTGATCAGCGTCCGGCTGGTCGCCCACATGCATCGCGCGCGCCGGCTCTCGTTGCGCGGCATGACGACGATCCGATCGCCGTCCCGCGCCACCGAGATGTCGTCAATCACCGTCATCGCCAGTTGACCCAGCTTTCCCTTGACCGAGACGTGCTGGCCGTCGACGGCGACGTCGACGCCCGCCGGCACCGGCACCGGGTGTTTTCCGATCCGCGACATCGCTCGCTCTTCCCCTAGAACACCTCGCACAGGACCTCGCCGCCGACATTGGCGGCGCGGGCCTCGGCATCGGACATGACGCCCCGCGGGGTCGACAGGATCTTGATGCCAAGGCCGTTGTAGTACCGCGGCAGGTCCTTGATCCTTGAATAGACGCGTCGACCCGGTTTCGACACCCTGTGGATCTGCCGGATCACTGGCTGCCCGTCATTGTACTTCAGCTCAACCCGAATGCTGTGCACGCCGGGCCGCAGCTCCTCGGTCAGGTAACCGCGGATGTAGCCCTCGCGCTTGAGCACTTCCAGCACGTTGGCGCGCAGGTTCGACCCCGGCGTGTCCACGACCAGCTTCCCAGCGCGCTGACCATTACGGATTCGCGTCAGCATATCCCCCAGGGGATCGCTCATCGCCATCTGCCGCGTCCTCCTTCTACCAGCTCGCCTTGGTCATGCCGGGGATCTGGCCGGTCGAGGCCAGTTCCCTGAGTGCGATGCGGCTCAGGCGGAAGCGCCGATAGAAGGCGCGCGGCCGGCCCGTCAGCTCGCATCGGTTGCGCAGCCGCGTTGGCGCCGCGTTTCGCGGCACCTCGGCCAGCCTGAGCCGGGCGGCGAACCGCTCCTCGGGCGGCAGCGACCGGTCCGTGGCCATGGCCTTGAGCCGCTCGCGCGTCGCCGCCTTGTTCTTGACCATGCGCTGGCGGCGCTTGTTCTTCTCGACGGCACTCTTCTTGGCCATATCGCGTTCTCCCGTCGGCTCACGCAGCGAACGGGAAGCCGAAGCCCTGGAGGAGCGCCTTGGCCTCCCGGTCCGTCTTCGCCGTCGTCACGATGACGATGTCCATGCCCCGGATGTCATCGACCTTGTCGTATTCGATCTCCGGGAAGATGATCTGCTCGCGGACGCCCATCGCGAAGTTGCCGCGACCGTCAAAGCTCTTCGACGAGACGCCGCGGAAGTCGCGGATGCGCGGCAGCGCTATGTTTACCAGCCGGTCCAGGAACTCGTACATGCGCTCCCGCCGCAGCGTCACCTTGACGCCGACCGGCATGCCCTCGCGCAGCTTGAAGGCGGCGATCGACTTGCGCGCCCGCGTGATCACCGGCTTCTGGCCGGCGATCAGGGTCATCTCCTGGGCGGCATTGGTCACCTTCTTGGAGTCCGCCACGCCTTCGCCGACGCCCATGTTGAGCACGATCCGGTCCAGCCGCGGCACCTGCATGGAGTTGCGATAGCTGAACTCCTCGATCAGCGCCGGCTTGATTTTCGTTTCCCACTGCTGCTTCAATCTGGCCATGGCCGCCTCACCGGTCGATGATTTCGCCGGACCGCCTGGCAAACCGCACCTTGCGGCCGTCGTCCAGGACCTTGTAGCCGACCCGTGTCGGCCGGTCCGAAGCGGGGTCGATGTGCGCCACGTTGGAGACGTGGATCGGTGCCTCTTTCTCCTCGATGCCGCCGGCGCTTGCCGGTGACGGCCGGGTGTGGCGCTTGACGATGTTGACGCCCTGCACGATGACGCGGTTCTCTACCGGCAGTACCTTCAGCACTTCGCCGCGCACGCCGCGGTCCCGGCCGGCCAGCACGACGACGCGGTCGCCCTTCTTTACCTTAAGCTTGGGCCGCTTGATATCGCGCTTCATCACAGCACCTCCGGCGCCAGGCTGATGATCTTCATGTACCGCTTGGCGCGCAGCTCGCGCGTGACGGGACCGAAGATGCGCGTACCGATCGGCTCGCCCTGCTTGTTGATCAGCACGGCGGCGTTCTTGTCGAAGCGGATCGCCGTGCCGTCGTTGCGGCGGATCTCCTTCGCCGTGCGGACGATGACGGCCCGGTGCACCGTGCCCTTCTTGACGCGGCCGCGCGGGATGGCGTCCTTCACCGAAACGACGATCACGTCGCCGATGCCCGCGACCTTGCGCTTCGAGCCGCCCAGCACCTTGATGCACTGCACCCGTCGTGCGCCGGAATTGTCGGCGACATCCAGGTTCGTCTGCATCTGAATCATTGGTCCGTCCCTTTATGCCGCGGGTTCGCCGGGCGCGGCAGCCGCCGTTTCCGGCCCGCCGGTCGGGCCGGCCGGCGGCGGCACGGCAGCCGCCGATCCGGTTTCACCATCGACGACGACCCAGCGCTTGCGCCGCGACAGCGGCCGCGCCTCGATGATCGACACCGTGTCACCGACCTTGTAGCGGTTGTCCTCGTCGTGCGCCATGAACCGCTTCGTGCGTCGGATGAACTTCTTGTAAATGGGATGCATGATCCGGCGCTCGACGAGGACCGTGATGGTCTTGTCGCTCTTGTCCGAGACCACCTTCCCGGTGAGAACCCGCCGTGGCATTTCCTATCCTCTACTTCGCGGTGGCCGCGGCACGCCGCCGCTCCGTCACGATCGTCTTGATGCGGGCGACATCCCGGCGCACCTCGCGCACCCGCGCCGTATTCTCGAGCTGGCCACCGGCCCGCTGGAAACGCAGGTTGAACTGCTCCTTCTTGAGCGCCAGCAACTCATCCTTGAGCTCGTCGTCGCTCTTCGTGCGCAGGTCGGTCGCATCCATCGCTCACACCTCCTCGCCCGGCCGCGCCACAAAGCGCGTGTCGACCGGCAGCTTGGCCGCCGCCAGCTCGAACGCGCGCTTGGCCAGCGGTCCCGGCACGCCGTCCAGCTCGAACATGATCTTGCCGGGCTTGACCCGGCAGACCCAGAATTCGGGCGAGCCCTTGCCCTTGCCCATGCGCACCTCGGCCGGCTTGGACGACACCGGTACGTCAGGGAAGATGCGGATCCAGACGCGGCCCTGACGCTTGATGTGGCGGGTGATGGCGCGACGGGCGGATTCGATCTGGCGCGCCGTGATGCGTGCCGGCGTGATCGCCTTCAGCCCGAACGCGCCGAAATTGAGCGCCGTCCCGCCCTTGGCGGCGCCGTGGATGCGGCCCTTGTGCGCCTTGCGGAACTTGGTGCGCTTCGGTGACAACATGATCCGAACCCCTTCTCGCCGGACGCGGTCAGCCGCGGCCCGACGCCTGCTCCGACAGCCGCCGGTCCTGCGCCATCGGGTCGTGCACCAGGATCTCGCCCTTGAACACCCAGACCTTGACGCCGCAGGTGCCGTACGTGGTCTTCGCCGTGGCCGTGCCGTAGTCGATGTTGGCGCGCAGCGTGTGCAGCGGCACCCGGCCCTCGCGATACCATTCGGTGCGCGCGATCTCCGCACCGCCCAGCCGCCCGCCGCAGTTGATGCGGATGCCCTGGGCGCCGAGGCGCATGGCGTTCTGCACGGCCCGCTTCATGGCCCGGCGGAAGGCGACGCGTCGCTCCAGCTGGTTGGCGATGTTCTCGGCGACCAGCCTGGCATCGATCTCCGGCTTGCGGACCTCGAGGATGTTCAGGCTGACCTCGCCGCCGGTCATGCGCGCCAGCTCGACGCGCAGCTTCTCGATGTCGGCACCCTTCTTCCCGATGACGACACCCGGCCGCGCCGTGTGGATGGTCACCCGCGCCCGCTTGGCCGGACGCTCGATGACCACGCGGCTGATGCCGGCCTGGGCCAGCCGCTTCTCCAGGAAGCGGCGGATGCGCAGGTCCTCGTGCAGATGGTTCGCGTAGTCCTTGCCGGCGAACCAGCGCGAGTCCCAGGTGCGGTTGATGCCGACGCGCAGCCCGATCGGATTGACCTTCTGTCCCATGGCTCAAACATCCTCCCCGCGCTCGCGCACGATCACCGTCAGGTTCGACCAGGACTTCTCGATGCGCCCGACGCGGCCGCGCGCCCGCGCCCGGAACCGCTTCATGACCAGGCTCTTGCCGACGAATGCCTCGGCCACGTACAGCCGGTCGACATCCAGATCGTGGTTGTTCTCGGCGTTGGCGATCGCCGACTGCAGCACCTTCTTCACGTCGCCGGCCACACGCCGCGGCGAGAAGCTGAGCTCGGCCAGGGCCTTGCTGGCCGCCTTGCCGCGGATCGTCTGGGCGACGAGGTTGAGCTTGCGCGGGCTCGACCGGATCAGCTTGCCGAAGGCCTTGGCCGAGGCGTCGTCGAGCGCCCGCTCGCGCTTGGGCTTGCCCATCCCTATCTCCTCTTGGCCTTCTTGTCGGCGGCATGCCCGTAATAGGTGCGGGTTGGCGCGAACTCGCCGAACTTGTGGCCGACCATGTTCTCGGTCACCAGTACCGGCAGGAACTTGTGCCCGTTGTAAACGCCGAAGGTCAGGCCGACGAACTGCGGCAGGATCGTCGACCGGCGCGACCAGATCCGAATGATCTCGTTGCGGCCGGAGTTGCGCACCGTCTCCGCCTTCTTCAGCAGGTAGCCGTCAACGAACGGGCCCTTCCACACGGAACGAGTCATGGCCCTGCCTCCCTACTTCCGGCCCCGGCGACGGATGATGTACTTGTCCGTCGCCTTGTTCTGACGCGTACGATGACCCTTGGTCGGCTTGCCCCACGGCGTGACCGGATGGCGGCCGCCCGAGGTGCGGCCCTCGCCGCCACCGTGCGGGTGATCGATCGGGTTCATGGCCACGCCGCGCACCGACGGGCGCTTGCCCAGCCAGCGCTTGCGCCCGGCCTTGCCCAGGCTGATGTTGGCCTTGTCGGGGTTGGACACGGCGCCGATCGTGGCCATGCACTCGGCCCGCACCCGCCGCATCTCGCCCGATGCCAGCTTGAGCTGGGCATAGCCGATGTCCCGTCCGACAAGCTGTACATAGGTGCCGGCGGCGCGCGCGATCTGGCCGCCGCGGCCCGGCTTCAGCTCGACATTGTGCACGATCGTGCCGACCGGGATGTTCTGCAGCGGCATCGCGTTGCCCGGCTTCACGTCGACGCGCTGGCCGGAGACCACGGTGTCGCCCGGCGCCAGACGCTGCGGCGCCAGGATGTACGACTGCTCGCCGTCCTCGTAGCGGATCAGGGCGATGAAGGCGGTGCGGTTGGGGTCGTATTCCAGCCGCTCCACCGTCGCCGGCACGTCGAACTTGCGCCGCTTGAAATCCACCAGGCGATAGCGCTGCTTGTGGCCGCCGCCGATGCGCCGGGCGGTGATCCGGCCGGTGTTGTTGCGGCCGCCTTTGCGGGTCAGGCCCTCGGTCAGCGTCTTGACCGGCCCGCCCTTGTGCAGGCCCGACCGGTCGACCAGGACGAGCTGCCGGGTGCCGGGGGTGGTCGGGTTGTATTTCTTGAGGGCCATGGCTTCCTGTCCCGCCGTCAGATGCCGGTCGCGAGGTCGATGCGCGAACCTTCGGCCAGGGTGATGATCGCCTTCTTCACGTCCGACCGGCGCCCGATCGTGCCGCGAAAGCGCTTCGTCTTGCCCTTGACCCGCATCGTGTTGACCGCCGTCACCTTCACATCGAACAGCTTCTCGACGGCGGCCTTGATCTCGGGCTTGCTGGCATCGAGCGGCACGCGGAACACGACCTGATTGTGCTCCGAGATCCGCGTCGACTTCTCGGTCACCACCGGCGCGCGGATGATGTCGTACATGCGCTCCTGGCTGGGCATGGGTACGGTCTTGCTCATGTCAGGCGCGCCTCCAGCCGCGCAACCGCGTCACGGGTCACCAGCAGCGTGTCCCGCCGCAGGATGTCGTAGACGTTGGCGCCCAGCTCCGGCAGCACGTCGATCTTCGGGATGTTGCGCACGGCCAGGGCAAAGTTCGGATCGATCTGTTCACCGTCGATAATCAGCGCCGAGTCCACGCCAAGCGCGCCGAGCTGCCGGACCAGGGCCTGCGTCTTGTGGGTGTCGGCACGCGCCGCCTCCAGCACGATCAGCTTGCCGTCGGCCGCCTTGCTCGACAGCGCATGGCGCAGGCCCAGCCTGCGCACCTTTTTCGGCAGGTCGAAGCCGTGGTCGCGCGGCACCGGGCCGAACACCACCCCGCCGCCGCGGGACTGCGGGGCGCGCAGCGAGCCCTGGCGGGCGCGGCCGGTGCCCTTCTGCTTGTAGGGCTTCTTGGTCGTGCCCCTGACTTCGCCCATGCCCTTCGTCTTGTGCGTGCCGGCACGGCGCTTGGCGAGCTGCCAGGTGACGACGCGCTGCAGGATGTCGCGCCGCGGCTCCAGCCCGAACACGGCGTCGCTGAGCTCGATCTCGCCGGCGTCGCCGTTGTCCAGTGTCTTGACCGGGACCATCATGGCGGGTCAGTCCTTCTTCTCTGCGTCCGGCGCGGCGTCCGGTGCCGGCTCCGGCGCGGCCCCCTGCTCCGGCGCCTCGGCCTCGGCGGCCGGTGCCCCGGCCTGGGCGGGTGCCTCGCCGCCCTGTGCCTGCTCCGGCGCCTCGGCTGTACCGGTGTCCCCGACCACGGACGCGGTGGCGTCCCCGACCACGGACGCGGTGGCGTCCCCGACCACGGACGCGGTGGCGGCCTCCTCCGGCGCATCGCTCTCGTCGCCGATGGCGGACTTGCGCACGGCGCCGGGGAAAGGCGCGCCGTCAGGTGCCTTCTTCTTGACGGAATCGCGCACCAGCACCCAGCCGCCGTCGTGACCCGGCACGGCACCGCGGACCAGGATCAGGCCGCGCGCCGGGTCGGTCGAGACCACCGTCAGGTTCTGGACGGTCACACGCTCATGGCCCATGTGGCCGGCCATCTTCTTGCCCTTGAACACCTTGCCGGGGTCCTGGCGCTGACCGGTCGAGCCGTGCGAACGGTGGGATATGGAGACGCCGTGGGTGGCGCGCAAGCCCGAGAAGTTATGCCGCTTCATGGAGCCGGCGAAGCCCTTGCCGATGGACGTGCCGGTCACGTCGACGAACTGGCCGGCGACGAAGTGGTCGGCCGTCAGCTCATCGCCGATATCGAGCAGCCCGTCCTCGGTGACGCGGAACTCCGCCAGGTAGCGCTTCGGCTCGACGCGCGCCTTGGCAAAGTGGCCGCGCAACGGCCGGGTCACGTTCTTGACCTTGGCCTGCCCGGCGCCGAGCTGCACGGCGATGTAGCCGTCGCGGTCCAGCGTGCGCTGCGCCACGACCTGGCAGCCGTCGAGCCTGAGCACCGTCACCGGGACGTGCTGGCCCTGCTCGTCGAACAGGCGGGTCATGCCGACCTTCTGGGCGATGACTCCGGAGCGCATCGACCGCGTCCTCCTAGAGCTTGATCTCGACGTCGACGCCGGCGGCGAGGTCGAGCTTCATCAGCGCGTCCACCGTCTGCGGCGTCGGGTCGACGATGTCGAGCAGCCGCTTGTGGGTGCGGATCTCGAACTGCTCGCGCGATTTCTTGTCGATGTGCGGCGAGCGCAGCACCGTGTAGCGCTCGATCCGCGTCGGCAGCGGGATCGGGCCGCGCACGCGGGCACCGGTGCGCTTGGCGGTGTTGACGATCTCGCTCGTCGACTGGTCGAGAACGCGATGATCGAACGCCTTCAAACGAATGCGTATGTTCTGGTTGTCCATGGCTCAGTCGCCCAATCCTGCCCTTGCCGCCGTGACGGCGATGCCCCGGCCCCAAACCGGCCCGCGCCGGCCCGGCCGCTGCTCCTGCTTCGCGTTCAATGACCCATCCTGCCGCACCGCCGCGGCGGTGCGGTTGCCCCGTTCCCGTCTGCCTGCCAATCGGCCGCCGGCCCTGCTTGCGCAGGCGGCCCTTCAAGGCTGCGGCATCCGGCGCGCGGGCCGCGCGCCGGATGCTGCCGGCCCGCTACTCGATGATCTGCGCGACGACGCCGGCGCCGACGGTGCGGCCGCCCTCGCGG
>CAZGMC010000082.1:7285-19037 GCA_964526565.1 uncultured Mycobacteriaceae bacterium | reverse complement strand
CCAGGGCCAGGCGGCCAGGGCAGGCGGCCACAGCAGCGGAGGGTGGTCATGACGACAGGTGACAGCGCGGACGACACCGCCGGCCGGTACACCGACGAGGCGCGGGCGGAGATCCGGGCGCAGACCGAGCAGCTGGCGGAGAAGGCCAGGGCCGCCGCGGCGGCCTACGCGGCGCGCGGCCGCGACGCCGGCGCGGTGCGCGTGCTGCACCTGGGCAAGGCGCTGCGGGCCATGGCCGAGCAGTTGCACGAGGACCGGGAATACACGCTGGCCGCCCCCGTCTGGCGCGCCGCCGAGGAGGTCACCGGGCTGGCCGACCGCCTGCACCGGCGCGATGTCGGCGGCCTGGTCGACACGGCGCAGGACGTGGCCCGCCGTCGCCCCGCCGCCCTGTTCGGCGCCGCCACGGTGGCCGGCTTCCTGATCGGGCGCGTGCTGATGGCTCCCGGCGACCACGGCCCGTATCGCGCGGAACATGGGCAACGACCGGCCGGGCCGGAACGGGACGTGGCGCCGGCGGCCGAGCCGGTCCACGCCGCCGCAGAGGGGAGCGAGCACTGATGCCCGACGTGCGCAACGAACCGGCGTCGACCAGGGACCTGATCTCGCGACTGACGCGGGACACCACCGACCTGGTGCGCCAGGAGATCCAGCTGGCCCGGACCGAGATCTCGGAGAATCTGGGCCGCGCCGTGACCGGGCTGATCCTGCTCCAGGTCGGCCTGCTCACGGCCTTCGCCGCGCTGATCGTGCTGCTCGATGCGGCGGTCTACGCGCTCGCCCTGGTGCTGCCCGGCTGGGCGGCGGCGCTGGTCGTCGGCGGCGTAATCGTGGTGGTCGGCCTGATCATCGCCGTGCACGGTATCCGCAACCTCAGGACGGGCGTGTCGCTGCCGACCCGCACGCTGGTGTCGCTGGAACGGGACACCGCGCTGGCCGGGGACAGCCTGACCGGGGAGGCCGCGCCCGGATCTGCGACACACAGGGAGACGACACGATGAACGCGGGCCATGGTCGGACACCGGACGAGATCGCCGCCGGGATCAGGGAGACGCGGTCGCGCATCGACCGCACGGTCGAGGCGCTGGAGCAGCGGCTGTCGCCGGGGCAACTGCTCGATACCGCCATCGACTTCGTGCTCGGCGGCAAGGGCGGTGCCGGCGTCAACGGCCGCGACGCGATCCTGGCCATGCGCGACAACCCCATGGCGACGGCGCTGATCGGCGTCGGCCTGGGCCTGGCCGGTATCGGCCTGGCCGCGCTGTTCGCCTCGCCGGCACCTGGCCGCCACCGTGCCGTCCCGCCCGAGGACGCCTACGACTTCGAGGAGATGGAAGCCGAGTACGACGACCGGCGACGCCATCACATTGAAGACGACGTGTACGTCGGCTCCGTCGAACGATGACAAGGAGAAGGGATCATGCAGGGCACATACGGGCCGAACGAGCCGAACCCGGAGCGCAAGAGCTTCATCGGGACGGAGCCGGGTCATGTCGGCCCGGACAGCGACCATGTCACCGGCGGCGAGCATCACGGCGCCCGCGAGCGTCTGTCGGAAGCCTCCCGCGAGGCGCGGCTGCGCGGCGAGCATTTGAGCGAGGCGGCGCGCGAGCGCATGCACCGCGCCCGCCTCCGTGCCGAAGAATACGGTGAGGACTTCGGTCGCCGCGCCCGCGGTGCCGGCCGCCGCCTGGGTGACTATTCCCACCGGGCGGAGCGCGGCGTCATGGAGACCGTGCGCGAGCAGCCGCTGGTGCTGCTGGCGCTGGGCATCGCCGTGGGCGCCGCCCTGGCCGCCCTGATCCCCGGCACCCGGCGCGAGAGCGAGGCGATGGGCCGGGTGCGCCGGCGCGTCACAGAGCGGGCCCGCGACTTCGCCGAGGACCAGCTGGACCGCGCCGAGCGCGTTGCCGAGGCCGCCGCGGATGCGGCCCGGCGCACCGCCGAGGAGCAGGGCCTGACGCCCGAGGCCATCACGGCACGCGCCGAGGAGGCGCGGCAGGCGGTGCGCGACGTGGTCTCCGCCGCCGCCGAGGCGGCCCGCGAGGAGGCGGCCGAGGAGCAGGAGCGCCCGGCCGGCCGGCGCCGCCGCTGACGCCGCGCGGCGTCGTCAACCGGCACGACCCCGCGGCGGGTGTGCGGCGGTTCTGCCGCCAGGGCGACGTGCCCTGCCGGGCCGGTCAGTCGCCGGTGCCGTGCCGATGATGATGGCCGTGGCGGTGCCCGTGCCCGTGCCCGGAGTCGTGGCCCTGCCCGCGGTCATGCCCGTGCCCGGGGTCATGCCCGGGGTCATGCCCGTGCCCGGGGTCATGCCCGTGCGTGTGGTCGTCGCGGTGGGGCGGCGCCAGCGGCAGAGTGCCGGCGCGGTAGGCCTTGATGGCGGTCACCGGGTCGGATTCGGTGGTCGCCGCAACGGCGATGCCGCGCGCCGCCAGGCGGTCGGCGAAGCCGGGCCCGGCGCTGCCGGCGATCAGCGCGTCGACAGCGTCGAGCGGGTGCGGCCCGTCGCCGTGGAACTCGTGGAAGGCCAGTTCCTTCGGCAGGTCGAGGCGGTCGACCTCCGCCGGCTCGCCCTCCGGCGGAACCTCGTAGACCAGGAAGCGCCGCGTCCGCCCGGCATGGGGCGTCACGGTGCGGAAGTTCTGGCTGGCCACGGCAATCTTCATCGGCGTGTCTCCGTCCAACATGGGGGCCGCGGCGGCATGCTGACACCATGGGTTGCCTGCCCGCAAGCGGCGGCATCCCGTCCCCTGGCGGTGCGGTGCCGCGCCTGCTATGCCTGCATCCCATGAGCGACCTGACCGACAAGCCCGCCCGCCTGCCCGCGCCGCTGCCGGTGGTGGGCGTGCCATGCTGCGCCACCACCCTGAGCGACCATCTGTTCCATATCGTCGGCGACAAGTATCTGCGCGCCGTGGCGGAGGGCGCCGGGGCGCTGCCGCTGGCCATCCCGGCAATGGGCACGTGGTACGACTTCGACGACCTGCTGGCGCGGCTCGACGGGCTGCTGATCACCGGCAGTCGCTCCAATGTCGAGCCGCGCCACTATGGCGGCCCGGCCAGCCGCGTGGGCACGAAGCAGGACCCGGAGCGCGATGCCACCACCCTGCCGCTGATCCGCAAGGCGGTGCAGGCCGGCGTGCCGGTGCTGGCCATCTGCCGCGGCATCCAGGAGCTCAACGTCGCCCTGGGCGGCACCCTGCACCAGGAGCTTCACGAGCTGCCCGGCCGCGCCGACCACCGCGGCGGCGACCGGCCGGTCGAGGAGCAGTACGGCCCGGCCCACCCGGTGCGCCTGATCGAGGGCGGGCGGCTGGCAACGCTGTTCGGCGCCACCGAGATCGTGGTCAATTCGCTGCATGCCCAGGGCATCGACCGCCCGTCCAGCCGCGTGGCCGTCGAGGCGGTGGCGCCCGACGGCCAGATCGAAGCAGTCCACGTCATCGACGCCCCGGCCTTCGCCGTCGGCGTGCAGTGGCACCCGGAGTGGCGGTTCCGCGACAATCCCCAGTCGATCGCCCTGTTCCGCGCCTTCGGTGAGGCGGTGCGGCGGCGCGTGGCCGGCCGCGGCTGAGGCCGGCCCGGTCGTCGTCCGACGGCGCTCGTCGTCCGACGGCGCTGCATCGGGCAGCGAACGAATCGTGTGCCAAGCCCATCATGTTGTTGCGCCGCAGCGCGTGGACGCGACGCGATTGTGCGCTTTACAGCAATCCCCTTCCGCAAGTAAAACTTCTCATGCCGCGTTGCAACGAAACAGTCACACCCTGTATCCCTGCAGGACGAGCGGTTTATCATGACAACGCAATACTGATGCATCCGGCACGTTTCATCATTTATTAAGCCCTCCCGCTTATATATAACCATGCATCCTTTGATGGATTGGCCATCAATCCGGGCAATAACCGTGGCTTAATCATGGACATGCTGACGCTCCGGCAATCGCCACTCGACCGGCACAAGGCGACCTTCGACAGGTCGACCAGGGCGCTGGCCGGCCATCTGACCAGCACCATCGGCACGCTGGAACGGATCGCGGTGACGCTGCGCCACAATGCCGTGGGCCCGGCGGCAGCCGACCTGTCGCGCATCGCCGACCACGTCGACGGCACGATCGCCGACCTGCGTCGGCTCGACCCGAAGTGTCCGCCGCCCGCCCACGTCTTCGACGGCCTTCAGGCGCGCCTGGCGCTGCTGCAGGACATGATGCAGTTGACCGGCCGGACGATCGACCGCGGGGTAGGGGACGCATAGCCGGCCCGGCTGCGGCCCGGCTGCGGCCCGGCTGCGGCTGCGGCTGCGGGCCAGCCACGGGCCAGCCACGGGCCAGCCACGGGCCGCGCCCGCGGGACCAAGGCTACAGGGGTTCGTCGAAGTCCAGCACGAACCGCCTTACCGAGCGGCGCAGATCGGGCAGCATCGGGTGCATGGCCGCGCAGGCCTTGGGCGTCACCATCAGCCGATACGAACGGCCGGCGCGCCGGCGGGTCAGCAGGTCCTGGTGGATCAGCTGAATGACCTTGCGCGATACCGTCGGCGCCGGAATGTCGACCGCCAGGGCCAGCGACGACACGTCGAACGGCCGCCCCTCGAGCTGCCCCTGCGCGACGCGGCGCAGCAGCAGGGCCGAGATCGGGTCATCCAGCAGGCGGCGCTCCATATCCTGGACGCCGTTCACCAGGCGAAGGACGGCAAGAACGAAGGCCCGCGTGTCGGTGTGATCGCTTGTCATCGCTTCAGGGTGTTCGGTCCTGCCGATGTCCCCAATCGGCGTGTCTGCAAGGACGATTGCCAAAGGGGCTGTGATTCCCGTTCGTTCCGTTCCCGCGGCCGCGCATCCGGATGATGTACAATTCAGGGTTCTCACCGTGATGGCAATGCGCAATGTCCTCAAATTGAGAAGGTCGTGCAGCAAATATCCATTAATGTGATATCTACAGCATTGCGTTTTCTCGAAGATTGCGTCGCGGCCTCGCGGCAAGGGCGCAATCACGGCATGCGTCCGTTCATTTGATGCAGGTCATGACGCTGCCGCCCGGTCCGGTCTACCATCGGGTGACGGTGCGGTTCCTTCGCGCCAGGTGGCGCCCAGACCGATCGGACCGATCGGACGCCCGCGCCGGCCCTTTCCCCATGCGGAGATGCCAATGGATCAGGCCGTGGCCGCGCCCGAGACCGTGTCCCTGGCGCTGACCGGCAGCGGCGGGGCCGGAGCCATCACTGCCGGCACGCTGTTCCTGGAGGCCGCCGGCAGGGCCGGCTGGTACGGCCTGATGACGCGCTCGGTCGGCCCGCAGATCCGCGGCGGCGAGGCAGCGGCCCTGCTGCGCCTGGGCAGCCGCCCGGTGAGCGGCCACGGCGACCGGTTCGACGTGCTGGTGGCGCTTGACTGGCGCAACGTCGACCGCTTCGCCGCCGAGATCCCTCTCGACCGCCACAGCCTGGTCATCGCCGACGCGGTGGCCGGCGACATGCCCGAGGCGATCGCCGCCAGCGGCGCCCGCCTGGCCAGCCTGCCCTTCGCCGAGCTGGCCAGGGCGGTCAAGGGCGGCCGCGCCAACATCGTCGCCCTGGGCGCCATGGCCAGCCTGATCGGCCTGCCGGAGACCATCCTGGCGACGGCCGCCGCCGACGCGCTCGGCAGGCGTGGCGTCTCGGCCGAGGATGCCGCGGCGGCGGTGGCCGCCGGGTTCGGTGCGGCGGCCGCCCTGCCGGTGACGCCGACGCTGGGCACGGTCACCCACAGCGGCGTCGAGCGCTGGAGCCTGACCGGCAACCAGGCATGCGGCCTGGGCGCGCTGCGCGCCGGCGTGCGCTTCGTCGCCGCCTATCCGATCACCCCGGCCACCGACATGCTGGAGTGGCTGGCGCCGCGGCTGCCGCGGGTCGGCGGCCAACTGGTCCAGGTCGAGGACGAGATCGCCGCGATCAACATGATCATCGGCGCCTCCTATGCCGGGATCCCGGCGTTGACCGCCACCTCGGGGCCGGGGCTGGCGCTGATGACCGAGGCGATCGGCCTGGCCGTGGCCGCCGAGGTGCCGGTCGTCATTGTCGACGTCATGCGCGGCGGGCCGTCGACCGGCATCCCGACCAAGTCGGAGCAGTCCGACCTGAACATCGCGCTCTACGGCCTGCACGGCGACGCGCCGCACCTGGTGCTGGCGCCGCTGTCGCTGGCCGACTGCGTGTTCACGACCCAGTGGGCAGTGCATCTGGCCGAGACGCTGCAGGCGCCGGCCATCGTCCTGTCCGACCAGTTCCTCGGCCAGACCGTGTCGGTGATCGAGCGGCCGCAGGCGATCGACCTCGGCACCACCCGCAAGGTCGCCGCCTGGCCGGAGCCGGACTGGCGGCGCTATGCCGTCACCGCCGACGGCGTGTCGGAGATGGTGCTGCCGGGCACGCCCGGCGGCCAGCACACCCCCGACGGCCTGGAGCACGATGCCCGCGGCACGCCCTCCAGCCGCGCCGGCGACCACACGGCCCAGCTCGACAAGCGCCTGGCCAAGCTGGCCGGCCACGACTACGGCCCGGCCTGGGCGGAAATGGACGGCGACGGCGACCTGGCCGTCGTCACCTGGGGTTCGGCGGCGGCGCCGGTGCGCGAGGCCGTGGCCCGCGCCCGCGCCGAGGGGCTGGCCGTGCGCCTGGTTGCCCTGCGCCTGCTGGCGCCGGCCCGGCCCGAATTGTTGGCGGCGGCGCTGACCGGCGTGCGCCGCATGCTGGTTGTCGAACAGACGCACGGCGCCCAGTTTCTCGGATACCTGCGCGCACACTACACGCTGCCGGGCGAGGTGCGGTCGCTGGCGCGGCCGGGTCCGCTGCCGATCCGCCCCGGCGAGGTGCACGACGCGCTCACCCGGTGGAGTTGATCCATGGACGACATGGCGGCAATCGCCCTCAAGCCGAAGGACTACAAGACCGACGTGACGCCGATCTGGTGCCCCGGCTGCGGCCATTTCGGCATTCAGGCGGCGCTGACCCGCGCCTTCGCCGAGCTGGGCGTGCGCCCCGAGGAGCTGGTCATCGTCTCCGGCATCGGCTGTTCGTCGCGGCTGCCGGCCTACACCAACGCCTACGGCTTCCACGGCGTGCACGGCCGCGCCCTGCCGGTGGCCACCGGCATCAAGCTGGCCCGGCCGGAGCTGACCGTGATCGCGGCCGGCGGCGACGGCGACGGCTTCTCCATCGGCGGCAACCACTTCCTGCACGCCTGCCGGCGCAACGTCGATGTCACCTATCTGGTCATGGACAACGAGGTCTACGGCATGACCAAGGGCCAGCCGTCGCCGACCTCGCCGCCCGACTGGGACAGCCCGCTGGCGCCCGGCGGCACCGGCATCGGCGCGTTCCGGCCGGCCGCCGTGGCGCTGGCCTCGGGCGCGCCGTTCATCGCCCGCGGCTATGCCGGCGACCCGACCGGCCTGGCGCGCATCCTGACGGAGGCGATCCGCTATCCCGGCTTCGCCTTCGTGCAGGCGCTCAGCCACTGCGTCACCTACCGCCCGGAGCAGCGCGCCTGGAAGCAGTCGGTCCATGCCATCGCCGACGGGCCGACCGGCGATCCCGGCGCGGCGGCGCACCGCCTGATGACCGACGACGGCCTGGGCACCGGCATCCTCTACCGGGTCGACCGGCCGCTGCACCCGGCGGCGCCGGCCGGCGACGCGGCGGGCCTGGCCGGCATCGAGCGGGAGCTGGCACTGTGAGCGGGGCCGAGCAGGGCGTGCGCGAGGCGGCGCAGATCAACAGCGTGGCCGAGCTGCTGGCCCATGCGCATGCGCTGGAGTCCGAGGCGGTGGAGCGCTACGAGGAGCTGGCCGGCCAGATGGCGGTGCACAACAACCCGGAGCTGGCCGAGCTGTTCCGCAAGATGGCGGCGATCGAGGCCAAGCACGTCGCCCGCGTCGACGAGATGGCCGAGGACGTCGAGCTGCCGCACATGTCCGCCTGGGACTACAAGTGGCTGGGGCCCGAGGCGCCGGAGACGACGCCGGTGGGCGCGGCGCACTACCTGATGACCGCCCACCACGCGCTCAAGCGCATGCTGGAGAACGAGCAGCGCGCCCACGCCTTTTTCCGCGCGGTGGCCGAGCGCACCGCGGACGCCGAGGCCCGCACCATGGCCGAGGAGCTGGCCGCCGAGGAGGCCCACCACGTCGACCTGATCCACCAGTGGCTGGCCCGGTATCCCGAGCCGGAAGCGGGCTGGGACGAGGACCTGGACGAGCCGGTTTCGCAGGAGTAGCGGGCGGATCCGATCCCGCGGCCCGTGGTTGCATTCGGCAACGATCCTTGCCTGATCGGGCCATGGCATGATCGTTTGGGTTCGGGCCCGGCCCGCGGCGGCCGATCCGGGCGGGCCCCGGTGATCCCGAACGGGAGGCTCCGGGCCGGCCCCCGGCGCCCGGCGATCCGGTACTATTCGTGCCGCAACACCCGATCCACCAGCACGTTCGCCCACCGCCGGGACTTGAAGGCATGGCGCACGGCCAGGGGGTCATACACCTCGTCCACCCAGTCCAGGAACCCGATCGGCGTGGCGCCGGCGTAGTCGCGGTACTGCTCGAAGAAGAAGTCCAGGATGCCGGTCTTGGCCTGCCGCACATGGCCGAAGCGCCAATGGAGCTGGCGCATCGCCACCTCCACCGGGCGGCCTTCGCGCAGCATCATGTACAGCGCGCACATCAGTCCGGCGCGGTCGGCGCCGGACTTGCAGTGGACCAACGCCGGATACTCGATCTCTGCAAACAGGCGGGCGGCGCCGTGCACCACCTCCTTGCGCGGCGCGTCGCGCGAGTTGACCGAGAAGTCGGCCAGGCGCACGCCCCAGCGGCGGCAGGCGTCGCGCTCCAGACGGTACGAGCCGGTGTCGCTGGCGCCGCGCAGGTTGACGACGGTGCGGATGCCGGCGCGGGCGAAGCGGCGGATGTGGTGCGGCGCCGGCTGGCTGGCCCGCCACAGTTCCGGCGTCACGCGGTGGCAGTTGCTGTAGATGGCGCGGATGAACCCGTGGTCGACCAGCGACAGATCCAGCCAGGCGATCGCCGGCCGCAGCCAGTCCGGCACCCGGTCCGTCAGCGCGTTGAGCCGCTTGCGGTGATCGAGGTCGAAGCGCCAGGCGCGGCGCCGGGCGGGCGGCGGCCGCACCTCGTCGGGGGCGTCGGTCATGCGCCGCCTCGCTCCCTGCCGAACTCGCCGCCGGTCTCCGGGCCGGTCTCCGGGCCGGTCTCAGGGCCGGTCTCAGGGCCGGTCTCGGCCAGGAACGCCGCCACCCGCGGCTCGGCCTTCAGGGTGCGCAGGTCGTCCGCCGTCGGCTGTTGCGGCCGGTCACGCTCGGCATTGACCATGCACAGGAACCCCAGCGGCGCGTCGGCATTGGCGCGGAACTGGTGCCAGGTCCACGGCGGCACGGTGACCAGGTCGTGGGGCTGCAGGTCGCGCACCTCGGTGCCGACCAGGCAGCGGCCGCGGCCGCGCAGCACCATCACGGCATGAACGTGCCCGTGCCGCTCCAGCGACGAATACCCGCCGGCGCCGATCTCGAAATAGCGCAGCTCGCAGGCCAGGTGCGGGTCATCGAACAGCAGCTGGCGCGAGACCGCCCGGAACCGGTCGCCGTCCTCGTCCTTGTAGGGCCGGCGCTCGATCCCGTCCCAGCAGAACCCGTCCCGCGCCCGTCGCAGCCGGGCCACGCCGTTCATGTGCATGTCGCCTCACCGGTACACGTGATTGCAAACGGATGTGGTGAACGCTGCCGCCGCGTCAACCAGCCGGTCGCCGGCGGCCAGCAGGCTGCCGCCGATCAGCAGCATGGTATCGGCGCCATAGCCGTCCAGCATCTCCGCCACGCGGTCGAGCGCCATGCCGCCGGCCGGCACCGGCACCGCCGGCCGCAAGTCCGCCCACGGCGCCCGCGCCGCCGCGGCCAGCGTCCGGCAGGTCTCTGCAGTATAGCCGAAGCGGCCGCCGTGGTTGGGGAAGATCGTGGCGTCGGCGCCGAACAGCCGGAACAGCCGGCCGAACAGCAGCGGCGGCGCGATGCGGGCGGCTCCGCCCAGGGCCGGGTGCGCCACGAAGGCCAGATCCGCCGCCTCGCGCACCAGCGCCCGGAACGCCGGCAGGCCGATCACCAGCGGCGCGACCAGCACGGTGTCGACCCCGGCGCCGCGGGCGATCGCCACCTGCCGGCGCAACGCGTCCAGGTCGCCCGACAGGCTGGGCACGTAGCGGGTGCGCCCGCCGGTGGCGGCGTTGGCGGCATGGACCGCCGCGGCACAGGCCGGCACGCGCACGGCGAACGGGCTGCAGGCCTGGTCGGCCAGGCCGTGGTCGTCCTTGACGAAGTCCAGCCCGCCGCGGGCGCACCGCCCGGCCAGGTCGGCCAGCGCCGCCGCCGGCAGGCCCTGCGGCTTGAGCGCCGTGCAGGTCATCGCCCGGCCTGCCGCCCCGGCGCGCGCCCGCAGGCCGTCCAGCCCGTGGTTCGGCCCGCCGAACGCTGCCGCCACCGCGTCGGGGAACACCACGTCGTGCAGCACCGCGTCGTCGTGCAGCGAGGTGTTGCCGAACAGCATGTTCATGAGCTGCCCGGCCTCCAGCCCCGTCGTCGCCGCGGCCAGGGCGATGCGCACCTCGAACAGGCCCCCGTTCCTGTCGGAGCCCAAATCGGCGATGCCCTCCACCCGGCCGACGACCTCGTCGAGCACGAACCGGTCGGCGATCGCCGCGACCGGCATCTCGACGCTCTGCTCCACGGCAATGGCGCGGGCACGGTCCTCGACCGACCGGGCGTCGCTGCGGACGTGGTAGACGGCAATGATCCTGGACGGTGCGGCAGGCGGCATACGCGGCGGGGGCGGACTGGAACGGGCGGCAAGAGGCCCGGCCTGCGGGCTGCCGCTGCACACTGGCGGGACGACGGACGACCTGGCTGGGGCGGCAGGATTCGAACCTGCGAATGGCGGTACCAAAAACCGCTGCCTTACCACTTGGCTACGCCCCAAGTCGGATGCCGGCGACCATAGCCGTGCGGCCCGGCGCTCGCAACCGCCGCGGCGATCACCTAACGGGGTATGGCGGTTGCAGGGCCGCCGGCGCCATACTACAAGCGTTCCACCGGCACGACGCGCAATGGATCCTTCATGGCCCACCAGGATGGCGGCGGCCCGACCGAGCGGCAAGGCCGCGGCACGCACGGGCAGCCCTTGGACCAGCCCGTCACTGACGGTTCGCCGAACCGAGCGGAGGCGCCCGCCGGCGCCGACACCGACGAGATCCTGGCCGCCCTGCACCGGGTCGCCGACCGGCTCGACCGCGTCGAGGGCGACATCGAACGGCTGTCCGGCATGATCGATCCGTCGAAGACCGAACCGCCCGCCTATGCCGGATACGGCAATCCCGAGTCGGAGGTGCCGCCCGGCGGCGAGGTGCGGCCGCCGACCGGCCTGATCGAGCGCGCCGCCCTCGGCCAGCGGAGCCGCCCGGCCGATGAGGAGCAGGGTGCTGCGGGTACTGCGGGTGCCGCGCCGCCGCGGCGGCGGTCGGCGATCGAGCGGCCCTGGCCGCTGCTGGCCATCCTGGTGGCGCTGACGGTGGCGGCGGTCGCCGGCTACTGGATCTTCGCCGGTGGCGGCGACGAGCCGGCCCCGCAACAGACCGCCGAGGCGCCGCCCGACGAGACCGCAACCGGCGGCGGCGACGGCACGGCGCCGCCGGAGGGCGAACCGCCCGGCCCCGGTGGCGGCCCCGGTGG
>CAZGMC010000082.1:0-7185 GCA_964526565.1 uncultured Mycobacteriaceae bacterium | reverse complement strand
CGGTGGCGGCCCCGGTGGCGGTGGCGGCCCGGCGCCGGCCGCGGCGGACGGCACGCCGACGGCCGCCGTGGACGACGAGGGCAACGGCGCCGGCACCGTCGGACAGGCCGCCACCCCGGCGGCCGAGCCGGAGCGGCGCGCCCAGGGGCCGGCCGGCCCCGACATGCCGGCGCTGGCCCCGCCGCCGGTGGAGGTCGAACGGCTCGCCGAAGGCCTGGCGCCGCTGCCCGACGACGCATCGCCGCAGCTGCGCGCCCTGGCCCGCGAGGCCGCGGCCGGTGACCCCGACGCTCAGCACGACCTGGCGGTGCGTTATGCCACCGGCGAGGGCGTGCCGCAGAACTTCGACCGCGCCGCCTTCTGGTTCGGCCTGGCCACCGAGAACGGCATCGCCAACGCCCAGTACAACCTGGGTGTCCTGACGCGCCGCGGCGACGGCGTGCCGCAGAACGACCGCGCCGCCTTCGCGCTGTTCCAGGCCGCCGCCGAGGCCGGCCATCCCGACGCCCAGCTCACCGTCGGCCTGGCCTATCGCGACGGCCGCGGCATCGAACGGAACCCGGTGCGCGCTGCCGAATGGCTGCGGTTGGCCGCCGCCAATGGCAAGCCGCGGGCCGCCCTGCACCTGGGCCGGCTCTACGAGGAGGGCCTGGCCGGCGGGCCGGACCTGGAGGCGGCCGGCGAGTGGTACGAGATCGCTGCCGAGGCCGATGTCGACGGGGCGCAGGCGGCCCTGGACCGCGTTCGTGAGCAGCAGCAGGCGGCCGCCGAAGCCGGGGGTGAAGGCGAAGCCGCACCGGTGCCGGACGCCGCCCCGGAACCGGCGCCGCCCGACGAGACGTTCGGCGAGACCCTGAGCCGCGAGCAGATGCGCGAGGTGCAGCGGCTGCTCGGCGCGCTCGGCTTCGACCCGGGGCCGGTGGACGGCCTGATGGGCCGCCGCACCGGCGCCGCCATCCGCGAGTTCCAGGAGGCGAACGGGCTGGAGGTCGACGACGAGGCCGACCTGACCCTGCTCCGCCGCCTGCGCGACGCCCGGCGGAACCAGTAGGCGGAGACTGCCGTCAGCCGATCCTGTCCCGGCGCCGCTCCTCAAGAAAAGCCTCGACGGATGCGTCCGGCATTCCGTCCAGAAAACGACGAGTCAATGCCTGGGCGTGCGACACGACCTCATCGATCGTGCGAATGCGGATCTCGCGGCCTTCGAGTTCGACGACGACATCACCGCCCTGTTCGAGGCCGACCGCATTGCGGAATGCTGCGGGCAGACTGAGGCGCCCCGAGGCGGACACGCGAGCGCGGACAGCATTCATGGCGCAAACCCCAAACAAGCCAAAGCAAAATCGATATGGCACGCTGGTCTGTCAGGGCAGGTGAACGTTTTGATGCATAGGTGCTGGCTATGACGATCAGTGGGCGTTGCCCTTCGCGTAGCCAAGACTGAATCGATCAGCTGCGTCTGCGGATGATCGCATCAAAGCAGCGTTCCCGCCCGCACCCACCAGCCGGGATGCGCCGCGGCCAGCGACTCGGCGGCGGCCACTGCGGCCGTGCTGGCGGGGAACAGTCCGAAGCAGGTGGCACCGCTGCCCGACAGACGGGCGAGCAGACAGCCGCGGGTGGCCTCCAGCGCCGCCAGCACGGCGTCGATCGCCGGGCACAGCGTGCGCGCCGGGGCCGCCAGGTCGTTGCGGCGGTCGCGCAGCACGGCGGCCAGCGCCGCCGCATCGGCCGGCGCGTCGGCGAACCGGGCCGGCTCGGAGAACGGCCCGGTGCGGGCCCGGAACACCGCCGGCGTCGGCAGTGCCTGCCGCGGGTTGACCAGGACCACGGGGCAGCCCGTCAGCGCCGGGGCCGGGTCCAGCCGCTCGCCGATGCCGCCGACGAAGCTGGTCCGGCCGAGCAGGCAGACCGGCACGTCGGCGCCCAGCCGCGCGCCGACCGCCATCGGCAGCGGGTCGTCGGCGGCCAGTCCCCACAGCCGGGCGCAGGCGCGCAGCACCGCCGCCGCATCGGCCGAGCCGCCGCCAATGCCCGAGGCCACCGGCAGGGCCTTGGTCAGCCGCACCGCCACGGCGCACGGCCGGTCCAGCGCCGCCGCCAGCCCCTGGGCCGCCTGCCAGGCCAGGTTGTCGGGGCCGTCGGGCACGTCGCCGGCGAACGGGCCGTCCACCGTCAGGCCGGGTGCCGTGCCTGCCCGGGTGCCCGGCGTCGCCGCCTCCACCAGCACCCGGTCGCCGGCCGAGGCGAAGGCGACCAGGCTGTCGAGCAGGTGATAGCCGTCGGCGCGGCGGCCGACGACGTGCAGATACAGGTTGACCTTGGCCGGCGCGGCCTCGGCAATCGCCGCCGGCGTTCCGTCCGCGCCGGGCACCGCTCGGCTCAGAGCGGCTCGCCCGCCGGCTGCGAGGCGGCGCTGCGGCCCGGCTCCCCGGCGGGCGACGCGCCGTCGCTCGGCAGCGGCTCGCCCGGCGGCACCAGGAAGGCCGGCTCGATCAGCCCGCCATCCAGCTTGCCCCGTATGGCGTCCGCCAGCTCCGGGTCGTCCTCGACGGCGCGCAACGCCCGCTGCCACTGGAACCGCGCCTCGGCGCGGCGCCCGACCACCCAGTAGGCGTCGCCCAGATGGTCGTTGATGACGGCGTCGTCGGGCTGCAACTCGACCGCCCGCTCCAGCGTCTCGACCGCCTCCTGCAGCCGGCCGGTGCGGAAATACAGCCAGCCCAGGCTGTCGACGATGTAGCCGTCGTCGGGGCGCATCTCCACGGCGCGGCGGATCATGTGCTCGGCCTCGGCCACGTTCTCGCCGCGGTCGACCCAGGAATAGCCCAGATAATTGAGCAGGTGGGCGTGGTCGGGGTTGAGGTCGACGGCGCGCTGCAGGTCCGTCTCGGCCCGCTGCCACTGGCTGGCCCGCTCCAGGGCGATGCCGCGACGATAGAAGAACGTCCAGTCCTCCTCGCTCAACTCCGGCGTGCGGCCGGCGGCATCGTCATAGGCGGCGACGGCGTCCTCGAAACGGCGCTCGCTGCGATGAACGTCGCCGAGGGCGATCAGCGGCTCGCCGCGGTCCGGGCGCTCGCTGGCCAGCTCGCGCAGCAGGGCCAGGGCGTCGTCGAACCGCTCCAGCTCCAGCAGCACCCGGCCCAGCTTCAGTCGTGCCGCCCAGGCCTCGGGCGCCGCCGGATCGATGCCGCGATAGGCGGCCACGGCATCGTCGTAGCTGCCCAGGTCGGCCAGGATGTCGCCGACCAGGATCCGGCCCAGGTTGAAATCGGGCCGCAGGAACTGCGCCAGCCGGGCGTAGATCAGGGCGTTGTCGCCGGCGCCCTCGGCGTGCAGGGCCGAGGCGATCTGGAACAGCGCCTCGGCGATGCCCTCGGCCGCCGAGGCGACCAGCGGCGGCGGCGCGATGCCGGCCTCCAGCCGCGCCAGCGCCGGCTCGATCAGCAGGCTGCCGGGGTTCTCCTCACGGTACTGCAGGTACAGGGTGCGCGCCTTGTCGGGCTGGCCGGTGCGCTCGTAGAGCGAGCCGAGCGCCTGGACCAGGCGCAGCGAGGCGCCGGGCTCGACCGCCTGCTCCAGCAGGTCGCGGGCGCGGCCCTTCTCGTCGGACACGTCCAGGATCAGGCCCTGGTGCATGTGCACCAGCGGCTCGACACCGGCCGTCTCGGCCAGCCCATCGAGCCGGTCGATGGCGCCGTCGCGGTCGCCCAGGGCGGCGTCGATCCAGGCCTCGACAATCGGCATGACCAGGGCGGCGATGTCGCGCCGCTCGACCTCATTGAGCCGCTGCCGCGCCTCGACGAAGTCGCCGCGGCGCACGGCGTCGACCATCAGCACCGTCTGGGCGAGCCGGTCGCCGCGCCGCGCCTCGAGCAGCGGCCCGGCCAGCCGCACCGCCCGGTCCGCCCGGCCGTCGCGGACCAGCAGGTGGAAGGTGACGTTGAGCAGGCGCTCGTCGTCGGGGTCGCGGGCCTGGGCGTCGGCCATGAAGAAGGCCGCGTCGGCCAGCTCGTTGCGGGCCAGGGCAAAGGTGCCGGACAGATAGGCACCCGACAGGGTGGTCGGGGCCGGCGGCACGTCCGTCCCGGCCTCCTGCCCCCACGCTGCCGCCGGGACCAGCGGACCAAGCAGCATCAATGCGCCCGCCAGCGCCCGGCGCACCCCGCCCCATGCCTTGACCATGGACTCCATGGGCCAACCCTTCTGCCGCCGCAACCACGAGGATGTGGATCAACCCCGAGGATATGGATCAATCCTTGATCCATTTCTAGCGCCCTCACGCTAAGGCTTCCCGCGCTGCCGCTCAAGGGCAAGGTTGCGCGCGGGACGGGATTGAACGGGGGCCGGGAGGCAACGCCTGCGTCGCGAGCCGGGCGCGGTCCGACGGAGACTCGAGAGCCGTTCCTGGGGGTGTCTGTATACCTTCAAAAACGGAATGCCCCGCCAAACCGGATCGACTGGAAGTCTTCATCGCCGATTGTGTACGTCAGTCCCACCCGGAATCGCTCAAGGCTCACACCGCTGATCCGGCCAGGGATGCCAACTGAGCTGATTATGTCAGTGTATCCGGAGACATAGAGATCATCGCCAAAAAAGTCGGTTCGGATTAAGCCGATCTGCAAGCTGGGGACCTCGCCGAACAGTCCGAAAGGTAGTTCAGCCGAGGCTCGAACTCCATGACGTGACAGATAATTGGTCAAACTGTAGTCGCTTTCGTAATCACCGACGGAGACAGAGCCGGTCTGATAGAAGCCGAACATGTTACCGAGATCCATATTGAAAGCAGAAATCGGAAATGAAACTAGACTGCTGACAGATCCGGAATAGAGGATTGAGGCCGATGCGAAATCTACCGACCCCACGGCGCCGGCCCGACCTACGGGAGTGAGCGTCCAATATTCCGTTATTGGAATCCGCACGCCAACCCCGAATGAGCCGCTATAGGCCTGGGAGCCGGAAACCGAGAGGATGTTCAACGGCGCATCAAGGACAATCCCATAGCCGTTGTCCAGATTGAACGAATACCGGAGGGGAATGGTGTAGTTGTTTCCGCTGAACTCACCGGAGAAAAAGTGACCGAACTGCAATCCCAGGCGTCCGATATCGGGGATGCTGCCCTCCTCCGAAGGAAGCACCACGTCAGGATCGAAACCAATGGCGAAGTCGGATGCCGCCATCTTAGCCATGAGACTGTTGGGATTGCCTGCCAGCGGGTCCACAGGCGTGTTGGCAACGGCATCTTGCACAACACAGGTCAGTATGTCGCTGTTGTTTTGTTCCAGGAAATCTTCAAACTGGTTGATGCTGTCGTTGCGGGTTGCCCCGACGAATGTTTCATTAAACCCGCACTGTGGTATGCTGACTTGAAGCAGCGGACCTGGGGCCGGAAATGCCGCGTTTATCGGGACTCCGCGAAAATCGATCTGTATATGAGCGACTGACGTTGGTGTGTAAGCATTCAGCGTTGACGAGAAATCCCTTTCAAACTCGTTGATTACGTCTTCTGCGCTGCTGAAGCTCGATTCTCCAGTCAGGCCACTTTCCGGAAGGGTCAGCCGTATCTGGAATAGGTCACGTGCTTCCGCAGCCGGAATTTGCAGGCATGCTGCACTTGCCAGTATTCCAACGCCACGCAGCCATGACAACAGATACTTGGCCATTTTAACACCAGGCTCTCTTGATGGTGAGACCTTTTGGACTGATGATGCAGAAAACATTGCGCCCTACCTTGGATTTTTTCTCGACTCCGATAGGCTCGCACAGCGATACGCGGCCTGGAGATCGACTATTAGACAAGGCGCAACTCATGGATCCCACTCAAATGGGCGGGAACCGCGACAGACACTATGGCGAGATGGCAAGCCGTTGCCCACAAACAGGCGGACGTGCGTTTGCGGCAACGGCCGTTACAACCCGACGCCCGCAAGCCATTCGGCAAAGCAGCGCGTGCCGCGCTCGATCAGCGTCGGCGACCAGCGGGCGGTGTCGGCGCGCAGCGTGGCGACGGAGACGCCGGGGGTGGCGGCGATCTCCAGGGCGTGGCCGATGAACCAGCGTTCCAGGGCGGGGCCGGCCGCCTCGGCGTGGAACTGCAGGGCCAGGGCGTGGCGGCCGTGGGCGAAGGCCTGAGTCTCGCAGATCGGGGTCGAGGCGAGGCGGACCGCACCGGCCGGCAGGTCGAAGGTGTCGCCGTGCCAGTGCAGCACCGCCGTCTCGGCACCGTCGATGTGCCTCAGGCAGGAGGTCCGGCCGGCCTCGGTCAGGGTGACCGGCGCCCAGCCGATCTCCTTGGCGCGGGCGGGATAGACGCGGGTGCCGAGGGCGCGGGCCATGAGCTGGGCACCGAGGCACAGGCCCAGCGTCGGCCGGTCCGCCGCCAGCCGCCGCTCCAGCAGTCGCGCCTCGTCGGTCAGGAAGGGATGGTCGGCGTCGTCGCCGGCGCCGATCGGCCCGCCCAGCACGACCAGCAGGTCGGGCGCCAGCGGATCGATCGAGCCGATGTCGTCGACCCCGGCCTCGATATGGCGGACGTGGTGCCCGCGCGCCGCCAGCAGGGGCCCGAGCAGGCCCAGGTCCTCGAAGGCGACATGACGGATGGCGAGACAGGATTTCTGCGGGCGAATCATGCGGCGCGCGACGCTCGTTGAAAAAGCCTCAGACGGAAGCCGGGTGTTCCGAAGACTTGCCACCCGATCCCATGATGGCGTGCCATCCCAACTCCGATGGCACGACACTATAGTCCGCGACAGGGATCTGTCCCTAGCGGAATGGATCGGCCGGAACGGACGGTGTGAACTCGCGACGACGCCGGTGGGACCGCCTCGCCCGCGCGACCAGCCAGCGGAACAGCCCCTGCTGGCCGCGGTTGAAGACCAGGAACTCGGGGTGCCACTGCACGCCCATGGCGGGGCGGCCGGCGGAGTCCTCGATGGCCTGGATGACGCCGTACTCGTCGCGGGCCACCACGCGCAGGCCAGCGCCGGGGGCGCGCACCGCCTGGTGGTGCAGCGAGTTGACGCGGGTATCCAGGCGCAGCTCGCGGTCGTAGAGCTCGACCGCGATGTCGCCGCCGCCGCCGATCAGCACGCCGTCGATGTCGTCCAGCCGGCGCTCGCGCCCCGGATACAGCCGCACCGTGCGCGCCCCGGCCCGCCACAGGGCGATCCGGTTGAGCGCCAT
>CAZGMC010000081.1:0-19231 GCA_964526565.1 uncultured Mycobacteriaceae bacterium | reverse complement strand
GCCTTGTCTTTTCGGACTGGGTTAGGATGGGGGTGCTGAAGGGAGGAACCGGTGCCGCCCCTGCAGGGTTGAAAGCAGGGCCGCGCGCATCACCCAGCCTCGGCCTCGGCGGCAAATTCCTCCACCAGGCGGCCGATCTGCTCGCGCAGGCTGGCGGCGGGGCGGGGATCGGCGTTCAAGCCGGCATGCTGGATGTCGTTGCGTACGCCGGCGATGGCCCGCCCGCGCCGGTCGTCCTCGGCCAGCCAGGCGGCCTCGGCCTGGGCGCGCGCCTCGCGCGTGCAGCCGGGGCTGCCCGGCCTCGCCGCATCGCCGGCGCCGTGGCGGCTGACCCAGCCTTCGCGCACGGTGGCCGCCGCCTCGGAGTAGCGGCCGTAGTGCAGGTACAGCCGCGCCAGCGCCGCCAGCGCCCGCTGGCCCTCGGGTCCGGCCAGGTCGGCCGGCGCGGCGGCCAGCGGCACGACCGCCGCCTCGACGCGATCGAGGATGGCGGCGAGCGGCGGCAGCCCGGCCACGTCGGCGCGCGCCGCCGCCACCGCCCGGTGCAGCGCCGCGCCGGTCGGCTCCGCCCGCTGCCGCCCGTCGCGGCCGAAGCCGCCGAGCAGCAGGCTGCCGGTGCGCACCGTTTCCAGGTCGTCGCCGAAGGTCCGCAGCGCCCGCCCCAGACGGTCGAGCTGCGGCGGCAGCCCCTGCCGGCTGGCCGCCCAGTCGCGCCGCAGGGCGCGGCCCAGCCGCTCGGTGTCGTCGGCGACCGGCGCGGCGCGGCCGGTGGACAGGAACAGCGCCACGTTGCGCGCCCAGTCGACCGTCTCGATGAACGGGGTCAGATCCCAGATCGGGGTGCGGCCGCCGTGGCGGTGCCGATCCTCGAAGGCGCCGTAGAACACGCGCAGCGGCGGCGCGGCCGGATCGGCGGCGCGGGCAAAGGCGACCACCGCCGCGGCAAAGAACGGCTGGGCACGGAACCCGTGGGTGATGTCCAGCGCCAGCGCCTCACCCGGTGCTGAGGCCAGTGCCGTGCGCAGGGTCTCGAACTGCTCCCACAGCTCGTCGGGCGCGCCGCCGGACGGGATGATGCGGAACACCGGCGCCGGCCGCCCGGCCTCCTGCAGCGCCGCGGCCAGGGCCTCGCCGTTCTTGTCGTACGCCTCCTGCGTGCAGACGACGGTCACCGCCGCGGCGTCGAGCAGCTCCGCCAGGGCCCGTGCCAGGAACGGCGTAGCGATGATCCGCCTGTGATCGCCCCCGCCTTCATCGCCCCCGCCTTCATCGCCCCCGCCTTCATCGCCTGCGCCGTCGTCGCCCGTGCCGGGCAGGAAATACTCGGCCGGCAGGTAGCCGTCCTTGCCGCCCAGACCGAGAAACGAGACCAGCCGGACCGTCGTGCCTGCCATCGGCTGTGTTCCTGAACGTGTTTGCAATCCAGAACGTCACTGTACCGCACACGGCGCCGCCGTTCCAGTGGAATGAGCGCAGCCGGCAGCGGCCACGTTGCCGCGCAGATGGAGCTCGCCGCACAGCTCGGTGTCGGCGCGGATCGCCTCTACGGATTACAGGCCGCCGACGCGGCAGGCGACGGCACCGGCAGTGCGCGGCGAGCCGCAGCCCGAGGTCTCTAACAAGACGGAGCAGGCTTCGATTGCGTTGCTCATGGGAGCTCGAGCTGTAACGGAGACAGGCAGCGCGTGCCGGAGTCACCGTTTCCTGCCGGGGGCTGGCAATACCCTGACGGCAAGGCCGGGCCTGTCTCCTACTCCGCCGCCTGGATCTCGGCCTGGGCCGCGGCCACGATGGCCCGGCGGCGGGTCTCGGCGGCCGTGGCGGAGGCCTGGTCGATGGCCATGCGCGGCGGCGCCGCGACACCGAAGAAGTTCATGTACTGGTCGATGTGGGTGGCCTCGATCAGGGCGGCGAGGTCGTCGGCCGCGGCGGGAGTCGCATCCGTATAGGTCGGCATCGGCTGCCACGCCGGCGGGTACTGCCAGCTGCCGTCCGGGTTCTGCGTCCAGACCCAGTGCCCCCAGTCCGCGGTGAACTTGGTCTGGGACACGTTCATGTAATGACCGTCGAAGGCGAGGGTCCTGGCAAAATTGATGGCGCCCGTGATCTTTTTGCCCAGGCCGGCATTCAGGACGCCGTAGATCGACGGATAATTGCCCGACGCATCCGGCGCACCGATCACCTCGTCGAGCTGGTTCCAGGCATGCGGCACGACATCCCGGGCATTGGCGTAGTCGACGTTCCAGGTGCCGTAGGGTGCGTTGACACCGGCCGGCGTCGGCGGGAAGGCGGCGTCGAAGCGCTTGGCGAAGCCGTCATTGCCGGGGGAGGCGCCGGCCGTCGGCAGCACGTGCACGGCCTTCCAGCCGCTCCGCGCCGGGTCGGGACAGAGATACAGGGCAGTGGTCGGCGACAGGGCGCCGGCCAGGCTGTGGCCGCAGACGATCAGCGTCGCGTCCGGCGCGGCCGCATGGGTCAGGAACGTCTGCAGGGAGCCGTTCTCGGGATCGATCATGGCCGGCTCGCTGAGCAGGTGGCTGACGCCGATCGCCGTGGCCGCCGACACCGCCGGGATCCAACCGGGCAGGGGGAGGTGGGCGTGGGCGCGGAACGGCACGCTGAACGGCCAGCGCGCCTGATAGGCGGCAAGCACGTCACCGTCCTCCACCACCCAGTCGTAGATCGACTTCGGGTTGGTGGCGGCGATGGCCACGACATGGGTCGACAGCGCGGCGCTGTGGGCCACGTACATGGCGTTGGTGGCAAAGCGCTGCGCGTTCGGCAGGACCGAGAACACGCGGGGACCCCACACGACTGTCCAGTCGCCGCCCGCCAGGCTCGGGTTCATCTGCGGAAAGAAGCCCCCGAAGGGCTGACCGATCGGATCGGTCCCGCCGTTCAGGTAGGCCTCCAGATAGCCCTGCAACTGGTCCTGCGTGCCGGCGATGCTCGACGCCCCGTTGGCGGCCAGGCTGAGCAGGAAGGTGGTCTGCACGATATCGTACGTCTGGCTCATCGGATTTCCCTCTTCAAGGGTTTCCTAGAAAGGATTGCAACCTTTTTCGGTGCCGACCATGCCGGGAAATCCATTCAAGCGCAAGCGAATGAATCCGCAGGTTGGGCAAATTCCACCGGTTGGACCAGCGCCGCGAAACCCGACATGGGGCCGACAGGGCGCCAACATGGGGGGTTGCCGCCGGCGCAGCGCCCCGGCAGTGTCGACATGATCATCACTGGAGTTGCCTGGAGAGCCTCCGCCGACCATGCCCCGCCTTGGCCTGCGCCTGACGCCGCACGGACACCTTCTGCTCGACCCCGCCGAGGACGCGCCCGCTTTGGGCGACGACGTGGCGGCGCGGCTTGCCGAGGCCTTTGCCGGCGGCACCGGATACGGACTGGTGCGGCTCGGCGCCGGTGAGATCGGACAGGCCCTGCCGCCGGTGTTCGTCTGGTGGCGCGACTTCGCGGCCCGCTATGTCGGCGCGGTCTGCCTGCACGCCTCAAGCGCGTCCCCGGATGGGCCGGCGGCCATCGACCTGCAGGCCCTCCTCAGGACGCTGAAACCCGGCTGGAACCTGGTCGGACGGGTGCATTTCAACGACGGCGCGCACGTGGATCCCGCCCCGGCCCTGAGGCCCCGAGGCCGCTGTCCACGAGCCGGGACGACGTAATGAGCGTCACCGGCAGCCGCCGAGACGCCCCCAGGAGACAGGTACCCATGAGACAGGTACCCATGAGACACGTACATCCATGACGCCGACCGCACGGCTGGCGTCGGCCGGCTTCATTGCCACGGCGGTCGCCTTCGGGCCGGCGCGGATGGGCTTCGGCCTCTTCCTGCCCACGTTTCGGCAGGACTTCGCGCTGTCGACGACGCTGGCCGGCTTCCTCGCCAGCGCCGGCTTTTTCGCTTTTCTCCTGGCGCTGCCGTTGGCGGCCTGGCTCGGCAAGCGGGTCGGCCAGCGCGCGCCGGTGGTGGCGGGGGCGCTGTCTGCCACGGCAGGGTTCGCGGCGGTGGCGGCGGCCTCGGGCAACGCGCTGCTCGCGGTGGGCATCGCGCTGGCGGGGGCGAGCGCCGGCTTCTGCTGGTCGCCCTTCAACGACGCGGCCGAGCGCGTGGTGCCCGTCGAGGCCCGCGCCGGGGCGCTGTCCGCCGTTTCCACCGGTACGGCGGTGGGCGTCGCGGCGGCGGGCGCGCTGGCGCTCGGCGTCACCTTCGGCACACTCGACTGGCGCGGGGCGTGGAGCGCCTTCGCGCTCGCCGGTCTCGCTGCGGCAATCGCGGCCTGTGTCGGCATGCCGGGTGGTCGGGCCCGGGCTCCGGCCAACACGCTTGCCGCACCTGCCCTCCTCTGTCGCGAGGCGGTGCCGCTCTATGGCGCAGCACTCTGCTTCGGGGCGGCGAATGCGGTCTATCTTTCCTTCGCCGCCGACCGGGTCGTCGCCGCCGGTGGCCTCGCCGGCCTGCCGGACGCGGCCGCCTCGGCCGTGATCTTCCTCGGCTACGGCGTCTGCGGCCTCGTCGGGCTCGCGACCGGATGGATCGAGGCGCGCACCGGCCTCGCGCCGCTGCTCGGCACGATCTTCGCCGCGATCGCCGTCTCGCTCGCCCTGGTCGCCCTGGCGCCGGGCTCGTGGCCGGCCGTCCTCGCCTCCGCCGGACTGCACGGTGCGGGGGTGATGACGATCAGTGCGATCTTCTCGTTCTGGAGCCTCAGGCTGTTTCCGGGCCGCGGCTCGCTCGGCTTCACGGCGGCGCTCCTCGGTCTCGCTGCGGGAAGCGCCCTGGGTCCGGCGGTGGCGGGACCGCTCATCGAATTCTCCGGAGCGACGGTCGCTTTCCTGATCGCCTCGGCTCCGCCGCTGGCCCTCGCGGTCCTGTTCGCGGCCCGGCCTGCCGGCGCTCGGCCATGAGCGTGCCGCGGTTCGCGAGGACGGCTTCGTGCCCTTCGCTGCCGCTGATGTGTCCATCTGCATTATTGAGCCCCGGCGTCAGGGCCCGCGCACCGCGCGCAGATGGCCGCTGCCGGCAAAAACGAGCTGGAACTTCATGCCCGGGCCGTACGAGCGGACACTGATGTTGCCGAACGTCGCCTCCCACGGCCTGACATTGCCGGTCCAGATCGGGCGCCCCAGAAGATCGCTGGCGATCCGGGCTTCGGTCAGGATGGCCGGGACGTGATAGACGGCGTAGGCCGATCCCGGCCGCTGTCCGGGCGGCCGCGCCGCCCCGAAGTACTCCCGGAGCACGTGACCCATGAACGCCCGGGCCAGCACGGTCGAATGCCGTTCCACGGCCAGGATGTCACCGACGAACACGGAACGCCTCGGCACCTGGTATCCCGGGACCGCATGGAAGTTGTCGAAGAAGAACCCGGCCGCCGGATCCCGATTGCCGCCGAACGCGACGACCTGGACCACGTTCGGGCTTCTCAGGATGTCCCACACCAGGTTTCGCAGTGTTTGGGACTCGAACGGGTCAATCAGGCCCCTGGGCGAGACCGTCACAGCCTGCCCGGTCAGAAGCAGCGTCAGGCCGCAGTATTCGCTGAGCCTGTCGACGAACTCCTGCGCCCTCGGCCCGCGTACGTTGAGCGTCATCTCCCCACCTCCGCGCCCGGAGGCAGACCTCGGGCGCCAATCAATTTGAGCGCCAAGTACAAGTCTTCATTGTTTATTTAGGCACTACAAACCGTGGATAAAGGGGCCGCTGGTCCGCACGATCAGGTTGGCGCGGCCATGTTGCCGCGGGTTCACGGGGCAACGGCTTCCCATGGACGCCGCTATGGCAGCAGCCCCCAGAATGCCGCGATCCTGCAGACGGCACAGATGCCTGCATCCGTAATGTCCTTCGGCCGCGACACCGCAGGCGTCCGGTGCCTCTTGACGCCTAGGACCAAGGTCCTGCACATTGACCGCATACCGGCCAGACCTGCGCCGACGCCCGGTGCAACGGCGCGGTTCCCGTCGCAAACGTTGCACATGCGGGAAACATGAACGATGTCAATGCACTAGACTGCAACGTTGATGTTGCAGGGTGGTTGCACCCTAGTACGCCGCGTTGCGCCCAGCCACTCCGAACCCCGGCCGGCAAGCCGGTGCGTGACCCTGGCGCCGGCATGGTGTAGACCGGCAGCGCAGATGGGAGCCGGGGGCATGACCGAGACGGTGCGCGTCGACCTGGGCGCGCGGGGCTATGACATCCTGATCGGGCCGGGGCTGCTGGCGCGGGCCGGCGCGCTGCTGGCGCCGGTGCTGGCGGCGCCGCGGGTCGTGGTGATCACCGACGAGACGGTCGCCGCGCTCTATCGCGCAGCCCTGGCGGCGGCGCTGGATGCGGCCGGCATCCGCCACGACACCATCGTGCTGCCGGCCGGCGAGGCGACCAAGAGCATGGTCCAGCTCGCCACCGTGCTCGACCTGATGCTGGGCTTTGGCATCGAACGGTCGACCACCGTGGTGGCGCTGGGCGGCGGCGTGATCGGCGACCTGGCCGGGTTCGCCGCGGCGACGGCGCTGCGCGGCGTGCCGTTCGTGCAGGTGCCGACCACCCTGCTGGCCCAGGTCGACAGCGCCGTCGGCGGCAAGACCGGGGTCAACTCCCGCCACGGCAAGAACCTGATCGGCGCCTTCCACCAGCCGCGGCTGGTGCTGGCCGACACCGATACGCTCGACACCCTGCCCCGCCGCCACCTGCTGGCCGGCTATGCCGAGGTGGTGAAATACGGCGCCATCGACCGGCCCGACTTCTTCGCCTGGCTGGAGGCGCACGGCCCCGCCCTGCTGGCCGGCGACGCCGCGGCCCGCGCCCAGGCCATCCGCGTGTCGTGCGCGGCCAAGGCGGCCATCGTCGGCGCCGACGAGCGCGAGGCCGGGCAGCGCGCCCTGCTCAACCTGGGCCACACCTTCGGCCATGCCCTGGAGGCGGAAACCGGCTACGGCGACGCGCTGTACCACGGCGAGGCGGTCGCCATCGGCATGGTCCTGGCGTTCGACCTGTCGGTCCGCCTGGGCCTGTGCCCGCCCGACGACGCCGCGCGCCTGCGCCGGCACCTGGAAACCGTCGGCCTGCCCACCGCGCCGCCGCCGGGCCTGAGCCCGTCGGCCCTGCTCGCCCATATGGCAAAGGACAAGAAGGTCGCCGGCGGCCGGCTGACCTTCATCCTGACCCGCGGCCTCGGCCACGCCTTCATCGCCCGCGACGTGGACCCGGCCGCGGTGGCCGCCACGCTCGACCGCGCCGCCGCCTGAGCAGGCGGGCGGAACAGGAGGCCGTACAGCGGCAGGCGAAGAGCCCTGGGCCATCGTCCTGCCGCCGGTGCTGCCCGGTTTCTTCTCCGGCACGAAGACGGCGCCGGCGGCCGGCGACACGACCCACCTCCTGAACGACACTGGGAGTCCTGCCGGTTCTTCGGCGCCACGCTGCATGCGAACGTCCTGTACGCCTGCGCGCAACGAACCATCGGGCTCGGTTTGCCCGAAATCCCCCTATACAAGCCTGGTGTCCCAATGCCATCAGGCAGCATTCCCGTTGATGCAGCATTTTCGTAGCAAAGAAACGTCGTATACGATGCGCTGCTGCGGCACAACGGCTTGCCATTCGGAAAAGCCTAGCTTATCTAACGGCTTGCCAATTGGCATCTCAAGCGATGGGGATGAGCGGATTGGAATCGCATTATCAGAAACGCGACGGGAATGCGGCATGCATATGCCAGATGATGTGCGCTCCCAGCAACAACGCCGATGCAATCACAGGAGACTCACAAATGCCGCCCACAATCCCAAGAAGCACCGCAAAAAGTCAAACGCCACGACTTGGAGTCGCGTTGACAAGGGAATTGGAGCAGATTGTTGACTCTACGGCGCATGATACGGGTCAAAGCAGACCAAATGTAATTCGCGATGCGTTGAAGCTTTATGGAATTGTCAGACGCGAAGCAAAAAGGGGAAAGCATTTTGGCTTTGTTTCTGATCCGGATAAACTGGATGTCAGAGTTGTCGGAGTCGGAATAGACACGGAAGAGCCAGACGATGAAGCGAGACGATAACTATTACACATTGTGGATACTATGGATAAGGGCGGATAGCTGCCTTGGATTGCTATCCGCCCCTGTGTATTGGTAGCGGCAAAGGAGAGGGGTATGCCGAACAGGAAAATAATAGACTTGAATAATGAACCTGGCGAGGTATTTGAAATTCCGGACTGTACTGGAGTGTTTTTTATACACGACGAAAAACTTGTCCCGATCGACCAGGCCGGACGGGTTTTGGATGACTCTGAGAAGCAAAATAGACACAAAAGACGAATTGAGATAATGGAGTATCTGTTCCAAATGTTTATTATCATATTTGTCTTGGGAATGATCGTATTCGGGTTTATTTTGATACTTCAGGAGGACCCAAAATCAAAAGATGTCGGCGAAATTCTCCTGTCATCCTGCGTAGGAGCGATCGTGGGGTATGCTCTGGGTATCACGAAAAGAAGCAATTGATTTCAATGGCTCCGTTTCAAAAATACAATGTATCTGCCGAGCTGCATCAAATATTTCCTGCCATGCAGACCTTTAAGTCTGGATAAGTCTGACTTGAAATGCCGCGGGCGATGTCAAACCCTTGCCAGGCGCTGCGTAACAAGACGGATGTCGGCGGCAGGAACCACCAGACCGATCAGCCCATCGCGGCCGGGGCAGCGCCAAAGCGGCGCCGCCGTAAGGCCGCCCAGGGCCTCCGGCTCGAAGCCGCCTTTGGCATTGTCCCCGCGCAGCCATGGCTCGCCATTGGTCTGCCCGCGCGACTCTGGTAGAGGCGGCCGGTACATGCCAGATCAGGTGCGAACGCGCGCCCCTTTTTCGGCCCGACGAATCCGCCCCCGGAGCCGCCATGGACCTGTTCATCGCCCTGAACCTTGCCGCCATCGTTCTGCTGCTGGTGCTGTCGGGCTTCTTCTCCGGGTCGGAGACGGCGCTGACCGCGGCCAGCCGGGCGCGCATGCACCAGCTGGACCAGGAGGGCAACCATCGCGCCCGCATCGTCAACCGGCTGCGCGACAACAAGGAGCGGCTGATCGGCGCCATCCTGCTGGGCAACAACCTGGTCAACATTCTTGCCTCGGCGCTGGCCACCAGCCTGCTGCTGTCGCTGGTCGGCGAGGGCGCGGTGCCGCTGGCCACCCTGATCATGACCCTGCTGGTCCTGATCTTTTCCGAGGTGCTGCCCAAGACCTACGCCATCCACCATGCCGAGAAGGCGGCGCTGGCGGTGGCGCCGCTGCTGCGCACCGTGGTGCTGGTGCTGGCGCCGATCGTGCAGACGATCAACCTGGTGGTGCGCGGCGTGCTGCGGCTGTTCGGCCCCGACTTCGGCCGGGTCACGCTGTCGGACTACCGCGACGAGCTGCGCGGCGCCATCGAGCTGCACCGCGGCAGCGACGAGGAGATCCGCGAGGAGCGCGCCATGCTGCGCTCGATCCTCGACCTGGACAATGTCGAGGTGGCGGAGATCATGACCCACCGGCGCAACGTCGTCGCCATCGACGCCGACCTGCCGGCGGCGGAGATCGTCGATGCCGTCATGGACAGCCCGTTCACGCGCATCCCGTTGTGGCAGGGCGACCCCGACAACATCATCGGCGTGCTTCACGCCAAGGACCTGCTGCGCGCCGTCAAGGGTCGCCACGGCGACCCCGGCAAGCTCGACATCCTGGCCATCGCCGCCAAGCCCTGGTTCATCCCGGACACGACGACGCTGCTCGACCAGTTGCGCGCCTTCCGCACGCGGCGCGAGCACTTCGCCCTGGTGGTGGACGAGTACGGCAGCCTGCAGGGCGTGGTGACGCTGGAGGACATCCTGGAGGAGATCGTCGGCGACATCGCCGACGAGCACGACGTCCCGGTCGCCGGCGTCCGCCCGCAGCCCAATGGCAGCTACATCGTCGACGGCACGGTGACGATCCGCGACCTGAACCGCCGCTTCGAGTGGCGCCTGCCCGACGACAAGGCCTCGACCATCGCCGGCCTGGTGCTGCACGAGGCACAGCGCATACCGGAGGTCGGTCAGGCCTTCACGTTCTACAATTTCCGCTTCGAAATCCTGCGCCGCCAGCGCCACCAGATCACCCTGCTGCGCGTCACCCCGCCGCCCGAGATCGACCCGGCGCCGAAGGACGAGCAGGCGGCATGACGCGGCCAGGCAATGCGGTCAGCGGCCGCCCGCCTGCAGCCGCGCCTCCCGCTTCAGGCGCGACGGCGGCACGTAGTCGGCGTGCGGATCGATCATGTGCGCGTGCCTCGCCGCCGCGGCGAACAGCGGCGGTTTCGGCCCAATGGGCCGCGTCGGGCTGTACTCGCTGGCGACGAACTCCCGGTACGTCATGTTCAGGACGTAGGGGACACGGCGGCAGTACTCGGCCTCGACAATGTCGGCGACCTCCCGCTGAACGCCGGCGAAGGCGCGCTCCAACTCGCGGTCGGCGACCTGCAGGTCGTCGAGGTCCGGCGAGGTGAACACATGCATGTCGCCGACCATGGAATGCACGATGCGGACACGCGCCGGCGGCAGACCGGTATCGGCCGTGTCGGCTGAAAGGCCATTGGTCATGACGTACTCCGAATGCGTATCGTTCGCTCCCGACCCTCCCGTCGGGACCGCCCAATGCGCCCTCCGGAGCATTCCCTCGCAGTGTGCTGCCCCGTTTTCTGATGACCGGTACCCGGCAGCGGCATGGCGCCGACTGCCCCGAGCGGTACCGGCTTGGTCGAACTTGCCTCGGTTCGAGCGAGCACCATGGATAATATCGGTCTGAAATCCTTGCCGGCGAGTTGCGATGGCCTGCATCAAATGCATGCCTGCCATGCTGCGGTGCAGCAGAGACGCATGCCGGATGCGCCGTACCGCCATTGCGGCGCTGGCCGCCGCGGTGCCGGCCTGCTAGACACACCCTGCCTGACGTCCGGAGAGGCCTTCATGACCGCCAGCGACACTCCTCTCGCCCTTCTCGGCGGCCTGCTCGACCAGGCCCGCCGCCTCGGCGCCGACGCCGCCGACGCCGTGCTGTTCGAGTCGGCCGCGCTGTCGCTGGCCCAGCGATTGGGCCAGCCGGAACGGCTGGAGCGGGCCGAGGCCGCCGATCTCGGCCTGCGCGTCTTCATCGGCCGCCGCATGGCCATTGTCTCGTCGTCGGACCGGTCGCCGGCGGCGCTGACGGAGCTGGCCGAGCGGGCCGTGGCCATGGCCCGCGCCGTGCCGGAGGATCCCTGGTGCGGCCTCGCCGAGCCCGGCCTGCTGGCCCGCGACTGGCCCGACCTGGACCTGTGCGACCCGGCCGAGCCGGCTGCGGAAGAGCTGATCGCGCGGGCCCGCAGCGCCGAGGAGGCGGCGCTGGCGGTGCCCGGCGTGACCAATTCGGAAGGTGCCGAGGCGAACTGGCAGCAGGTCCATGTCGTCTTGGCGGCGACCAACGGCTTTGCCGGGCAGTACAGGATGGGCGGCAGCAGCCTGTCGGTGTCCGTCCTGGCCGGCGAAGGCACCGCCATGGAGACCGACTACGACTTCACCAGCGCGGTCTATGCCGGCGATCTGCGGGATCCGGCCGAGGTCGGCCGCACCGCCGGCGAACGCGCCGTGCGCCGGCTGGGCGGCCGCAAGCTGGCCACCGGCCGCATGCCGGTGGTGTACGACCCGCGCGTCTCCGGCGGGCTGCTGCGCCACCTGGCCGGGGCGGTCAGCGGCCCGGCGATCGCCCGCGGCACCAGCTTCCTGAAGGACCGGCTGGGCGAGCCGGTATTCGCTGACGGCATTCGCATCGTCGACGACCCGCACCTGCGCCGCGGCCTGCGCTCCAAGCCGTTCGACGGCGAAGGCGTGGCCAACCGGCGGCATGACCTGATCGAGGACGGGCGGCTGACGACCTGGCTGCTCGACCTGCGCTCGGCCCGCCAGCTCGGCCTGGCGACCACCGGTCACGCCTCGCGCGGCACGTCGTCGCCGCCGTCACCGGCGCCGACCAACCTGTTCCTGGAGCCGGGCCGGCAGAGCCCGGCCGCGCTGATCGGCGGGATCGGGGACGGCCTCTATGTCACGCACCTGATGGGCTCGGGCATCAACATGATCACCGGCGACTATTCGCGCGGCGCCGCCGGCTTCCGCATCGAGAACGGCGAGTTGACCCATCCGGTCACCGAAGTCACCATCGCCGGCAACCTGAAGGACATGTTCCGCGCCCTGACGCCGGCCGACGACCTGGTGTTCCGCTACGGCGTCGACGCGCCGACGGTCCTGATCGACGGCATCACCGTGGCGGGCAACTGACGGAAGCGCCGGGCCGGCACAGGGTCAGGCGCGCAGCGGCGGGACCAGGACGGGCAGCGGTATCGGCGCCATGCCGATCTCGACCGGCAGGCCGGTGATCAGCTCGCCGTCGGCCTGGACCGGCTCGCCAGGCAGGCCATCGACGGTGATGCGTTCGGCGGGGATGACGCGGTAATCGCCCAGCCGGTGGAGCCGCCCCAGCCCCGTGGCCAGCACGTACCGCGCCGTCGCCCAGCGGCCCGGCCGCTCGAACACGCAGACGTGCAGCCGCGGCTCGGTCAGCCGCGCCTGCGGCGCCAGGACGAAGCGGCCGCCATAGAAGTGGCCGTTGGCGACGATCAGCGACCCCGCCTCCACCGGCCGGCCGTCGATCTCGGCGCGCAGCCGGTACGGCCGGTCGACGGCCAGCCGCCGCAGCATCTCCACGGCGTAGGCGCCCTTGCCCAGCCCGCGCTTGAGGCGGCGGTCGAGGAAGGCGACGATTCGGGCGTCGAAGCCGATGCCGGCCATCATGACGAAGTACCGGCCGTTGGCCCGGCCCAGCCGCACCGGCATTACCCGCCCCTGCGCCAGTACGGCCGCCGCCGCCACCGGATCCTCGGGCAGGCCCAGCTCGTTGGCCAGCACGTTGGCGGTGCCCAGCGGCAGCACGCCCAGCGGCGGCGGCGGCCGGCCGCAGCCCAGCAGGCCGTTGATCGCCTCATTGATGGTGCCGTCGCCGCCGGCCACGAAGACGGCATCGAGCTCCGGCTCGACCGCCTGGGCCAGGCAGGCGGCATCGCCCGGCCCATTGGTCAGCACCAGCTCGGACACGAGCCCCTGCGCCGACATCGCCGCCAGTGCCGCCTTCAGCCGGCGCCGCTTGCGCCAGCCGGCGACCGGGTTGTGGATCACCAGGACCCGGCGCAGCCGCACCGCGGCGGCCGGCTCGAAGGCGGGCGTCATGAGCGGCGGCGCTCCCGAATATGACTCTTGCCTTGCAGTTTGCTTGCCGGGATTGGTCGCGTTCATGACAGATCCGAGAAATTTCAGGGCGGGGCTCACGTGTCACGGAAGCCAGATTGTCATTGCGAGTGCATCTCGCTATAGGTTTCTTCAGACTGCGATATGATCAGCGGTGGCAGGCATGATGATGCCCGGCGACGTGGCGCGCTATCGGACGATCTGGATCTCCGACATCCACCTGGGGAGCAAGGCGTGCAGGGCCGACCTGCTTCTGGATTTCCTGCGGCATACCGAATCGGACACGCTGTATCTGGTCGGCGACATCGTGGACGGCTGGCGCCTGAAGAAGCACTGGTACTGGCCGCAGCTCCATAACGATGTCGTCCAGAAATTGTTGCGCAAGGCGCGCAAGGGCACCAAGGTCTTCTACATCCCCGGCAACCATGACGAGTTCGGCCGCCAGTTCTGCGGCCAGGACTTCGGCGGCATCACCGTGACGCAGGAGCACGTCCACGTCACCGTCGACGGCCGCCGCTTCCTGGTGATCCACGGTGACGAGTTCGACGTGGTCGTGCGCCACGCCAAATGGCTGGCCCATATCGGCGACGTCGCCTACCAGATGCTGCTGGCCAGCAACACGCTGCTCAACCGCGTCCGTCGCCGCCTCGGCTACCAGTATTGGTCGCTGTCGGCCTATCTCAAGTACAAGGCCAAGCAGGCGGTCGAATATGTCGGCCGCTTCGAGACTGCCCTGTCGGACGAGGCTCGGCGGCGCGAGGTCGACGGCGTGATCTGCGGCCACGTGCACACCGCCCAGATGAAGGACATGCACGGCGTGCTCTACGTCAATGACGGCGACTGGGTGGAGAGCTGCACCGCGCTGGTGGAGCACCACACCGGTGAGCTGGAGCTGCTCAACTGGGTCGAGTGGATGCGTCGGGCCACCCTGCAGCCGGCGGTGGCGCCGGCGCAGAGGGTGGCGTGACCCGGACGCAAACGCATATGATCGCGCATGAACGGTTCCGGCTGGCGCTGTGTTGATGTGCCTGCTCCCGTATCCATAGGTCTTGGACCGTGCGCCTTCTGATCGTGACCGACGCCTGGACGCCCCAGGTGAACGGGGTCGTTCGCAGCCTGTCGACCGTGTGCGACTACATGCGCGGCCTCGGCCATGCGGTCGAGGTCATCGGGCCGGATCGGTTCCGCTCCGTCCCCTGCCCCACCTATCCGCAGATCCCGCTGGCGATCGGCGTGCGCGGCCGGCTGCCGCGGCTGATCGACGGGTTCGGGCCGGATGCCGTCCACATCGCCACCGAGGGACCGCTCGGCTGGGCGGCCAGGGGCTATTGCCGCCGGCGCGGCCTTGCCTTCACCACGTCCTACCACACCATGTTCCCGGAGTACGTCCACATCCGCTTCCGCGTGCCGCTGTCGTGGACGTACGGGGTGCTGCGCCGGTTCCACTCGGCCGCCGCCGCCACCATGGTGGCAACGCCGACGCTGGACCGCATGCTGACGGCGCACGGCTTCCGCAACCTGGTGCGCTGGAGCCGCGGTGTCGATACCGAGCTGTTCCGGCCGCGCCCCAAGGATTTCCTGTCGGACCCGCGGCCGATCCAGATGTATGTCGGCCGCGTCGCCCCGGAGAAGAACATCGAGGCATTCCTGCGCCTGGACGGGCCGGGCACCAAGTACGTCATCGGCGACGGGCCGCAACTGGCGGACTTCCGGCGCCGCTTCCCCGAGGTCCGTTTCCCCGGCACCAAGTTGGGCGAGGAGCTGGCCAGCTATTTCGCCGCCGCCGACGTGTTCGTCTTCCCGTCGCGCACCGAGACGTTCGGCCTGGTCATGCTGGAGGCGCTGGCCTGCGGCGTGCCGGTCGCCGCCTTCCCGGTGCAGGGTCCGGTCGACGTGATGGACGGCGCCGAGGTCGGCTGCATGGACGACAACCTGGGCCGGGCCGTGCAGTCGGCCCTGCGCGTCGCGCCAGAGCGCTGCCGAGAGCACGCGCTGAGCTTCTCCTGGCAGGCCTCGTGCCAGCAGTTCGTCGACAGCCTCCACCCGTTCCACTGAGACGCTACCGGCTCCAGCTGCGGCCGTCGCTGCGGGTCATCGGCACGAAGGCGACCCGCCCGCGGCCTTCGTACACGTCGCGGCGGGCGATCTCGATGGTGCCGCCGGGCTGCTCGATCTTCTCCACCTCCAGCAGCACCTGGGCCATGGGCGGGCCGACCGGGATCAGCATGGTGCCGCCAATGCTGAGCTGGCGCAGCAGCGGCGGCGGGATGTGGTCGATCGCGGCGGTGACGATGATCCGGTCGAACGGCGCCTCTTCCGGCCAGCCGTAATAGCCGTCGCCCTCGCGCAGGCGGATGTCGGCATAGGCGTCGTAGCCCTGGTCGATCAGGTCGGCCAACAGCGCCTCGGTCCGCGCCGCCAGCGGCTCGACGATCTCGATCGAGTAGACCTGATCGGTGAGGTGGGCCAGCACCGCGGCCTGGTAGCCCGAGCCGGTGCCGATCTCCAGCACGCGGTCGCCCGGCGCCACGTCCAGCTCCGACGTCATGCGCGCCACCATGTGCGGGGCGGAGATGGTCTGGCCGTAGCCGATGTCGAGCGGCGTGTCCTGGTAGGCCCGCCGCGGGCTGTCGACGCGGGCGAAGATGTGGCGCGGCGCCAGCAGGAAGGCGGTGATCGCCCGCCCGCCGACCAGGTCGCCGGTGCGGATCAGCGCCTGCGCCAGGGTCCAGCGGCGGCGCAACATCTCCGGCTCCTCGCCGCGCGCCTCGACCATGTAGTCGACGAACGCCGCGCGCGACTCGAGCGGCGGGCGCAGCTCGGGGTCGGGCCGGTCGGGCCGGTCGGCCGGCTGGGCCGCGGCGGGACCCGCGTTCAGCGCCACCGGCAGCGCCCCCAGCAGCATGACAAGCACCGCCAGCGCCTGCAGCCGGCCCGCCAGCCATCCGTGCACCGGCCATCCGCGCACTGGCCATCTGCGCACTGGCCATCTGCGCACCGGCCATCCGCGCACTGGCCATCTGCGCACTGGCCATCTGCGCACTGGCCATCTGCGCACTGGCCATCTGCGCACCGGCCATCCGCGCATCGGATTAAGCGTTGTTCCGTGCATGATCGGCGCCCTCCCGGTCGTTAGAGGATCGACAGCCGGCTCCGCCCCGACGGCGGCGGGAAGGCACAGTCGAGCGCCGCCATGTCCTCGTCGGTCAGCGCCAGGTCGGCCGCCGCCCGGTTCTCGCGCACGTGCTCCGGCCGCACCGCCTTGGGCACGGCGAACACGCCGTCCCGGGCCAGCACCCAGGCCAGTGCCACCTGCATCTCGCTGACGCCGTGCCGTCCGGCCACCTCGTGCAGGCCCGCGCTGCGCCCGAACCGGCCCTGCTCCAGCGGCGAATAGGCCATCAGCGGCACGCCGTGGGCGCGGTGCCAGGGCAGCAGGTCGGCCTCGATGCCGCGGCAGGCCAGGCTGTAGTGCACCTGGTTGGTGGCCACGGCGCGGCCGCCGTCCAGCGCCCAGACCTCGTCCATCTCGCCGGCGTCCAGGTTGCTGACGCCGTAGTGGCGGATCTTGCCGCCCTCGACCAGCGCCCGGAACGCCTCGAGCGTTTCGCCCAGCGGCACGCTGCCCCGCCAGTGCAGCAGGTAGAGATCCAGGCAGTCGACCCCGAGCCGCCGCAGGCTGCGCTCGCACGCCGCCACCGCGCCCTGCCGCGAGGCATTCTGGGGGTAGACCTTGCTGACCAGGAACACCGCGTCGCGGCGGCCACGCACGGCCTCGCCGACGACCTCCTCGGCGCCGCCGCTGCCGTACATTTCCGCGGTGTCGATCAGGGTCATGCCGAGATCGAGGCCGAGCCGCAGTGCCGCCACCTCCTCGCCCCGCCGCGCCGCGCTCTCGCCCATGCGCCAGGTGCCCTGGCCCAGCACCGGCACCGCCTCGCCCGAAGGCAGTGATACCGTCCGCATGACGCCTCTCCCCTCCCTGTCGGCCCACAGGGTACCGCAGCACCACCATGGTTCAACCCGGCCGCTGGCTCCGCGTTCCTGTGCAGGTCGCGGCTGCATGGATGATGCCGGCGCAATGCTGCAGTGCAGCGACGGAACCTAAAATCCATAAGCTTATTAAGGACAATGAAACGGATCGATGAAACGCTATGCATGCCACATCAAGGCACTACGGCCGCACGTCGATTGCCGCAGGGCCATGCAATCGTCAACCACCGACCCAAGGAGATCGCCATGTCCGGCAGCCTGCGCATCCGCGCCGCCACGGTTCTGGCTGCATCCGTCGTGATGGCCGCCGGGCTGGCTGCCGCCGCCGGCAGTCTGTTCGCCGGCAACGTCGCCATGCTCGCCTTGGCCGTCCTGGCCTGTACCGCCATGCCACTGGCGCTGGCGGGAGCCGTCGTCTACCGCATCGCGCTGCGGCCGCTGGCCCGCCTGTCGGCCTGGGCGCAGCAGCAGGCCGACGGCGGGTCGCCCGGCGAGATGCCGGGCCTTGGCCGAAGCGATGAGATCGGGATGCTGGCCCAGGCGGTGGCCGGGATGCAGGACGCGCCACGTCCGGGCGACCATGCCGAACCCGCCGGCGCCGGGCAGGCCGGCCGCGCCATGGCTGCGGCTGCCGCCGGCTCCACCAAGGCTGCATTGCTCGACCTGCTCCACGGCATCGTCGAGGCGGCGGTGCAGAGCAACGAATCGGTGATCCAGCTGGCCCGCATGAAGAAGGACGTCAATGCGGCCAGCGGCCAGACCCAGGCCATCGCCTCGTCGGTCGAGGAACTGGTTGCCTCGATCAACGAAATCTCCCGCAACAGCGAGACCGCCAACGGCGAGGCCCATGACGCCGAGGAGGCGGCTCGCGCCGGCGTCAGCGCCGCCGAAGGGGCGGCTCAAGCCATGCAGATCATCGTCGATGCCGTCAGCCAGGCCAGCGCCCAGGTGCACACCCTGGCCGGCGCGTCCGAACAGATCGGCGAGATCATCAGCCAGATCGAGTCCATCGCCAAACAGACCAACCTGCTCGCCCTGAACGCCACCATCGAGGCGGCCCGGGCCGGCGAGGCCGGCAAGGGCTTCGCCGTGGTCGCCAACGAGGTCAAGACCCTGGCCGGCCAGACGGCGCGCGCCACCGACGACATCCGCGGCCGGATCGGCCGCCTGCGCACCGACATGGACGGCATCGTCGAGGCAATGGAGCGCGGCGCCGGAGCGGTCAATGACGGCCGCGCGGCGGTCAGCGACCTGGGCGGCCGGCTCGGCAACATCGCCCAGCGGGTCAACGGCGTGTCCGGCCGCATGGCCGAGATTGCCGCGATCCTGACTCAGCAGAGCGCTGCATCCTCGGAGGTATCGCGCGGAACCAATGCCATCGCCGGGCTGTCCGATCACAACGACCGCAAAATCGAGCTGGTGCTCGACGAACTCGACAAGCTGAACGCAATGCTGGGTGCACAGGTGGGCATCTTCGCCGGCCTCGAGTCCGACCGGGCGCTGGTGGAAACCGCCAAGAACGATCACGCCCTGTTCAAGAAGCAGGTACTGGATGCGATTGCCGGCCGCAAGGACCTGCGCGCCGATCAATTGCCCGACCATTCCAGCTGCCGGCTGGGCAAATGGTGCCGCACCGTCGACATCCCCGGACTGCGCGAGCACACGGCGTTCCGCAGGCTGGACGAACCGCACATCCGCGTCCACGATCATGGCAAGGCAGCCCTGCAGCGGCTGCATGACGGAGACCTGGACGGCGCCTTCGCCGAGGTGGAAAAGATGAACATGGCCTCCCACGAAGTCGCCGGACTGCTCGACCAGTTGGCGCAGACTCTCGGCCGCCGTGAGGCTGAGACTGCCGCAGCAGCGCGGTGACACGGGCCATCGCCGGCCCGGGCCCCGGTTGACCATGTCGCCGTTGACCATGTCGCCGTTGACCATGTCGCCGTTGACCATGTCGCCGTTGACCATG
>CAZGMC010000080.1:0-19313 GCA_964526565.1 uncultured Mycobacteriaceae bacterium | reverse complement strand
GGCGTGGCCCGTGGCGTGGCCCGTGGCGTGGCCCGTGGCGTGGCCCGTGGCGTGGCCCGTGGCGTGGGAGGCGTGGATGTCTTGATGACATTCTCGAAAACAGTCGTGCAGAAAGAAGCCGCGGCGCATCAAGCGGACGCCACGGTCATGGTGCGGACCCAACAGGCGCTGACATCATCGTATGCTGCACTGCAATAAAGCTCATGGACCTTTTCAAGACATCTGGAGGCCGAGCCCACAAACATTCGAATGATCCCGGCCTCACCCTATGAACCCTTCCGTTTCATCGAAAGCCTGAGGCGTTATGTGGATTTTTTGTCTGGACAAGTCAATGCGGGCATGGCTTGATATGGTTGTGGAAGAATCGCGCATACGGACGAAAGTCAAGCACATGTTCACGCACACGGCGCGCTGCCTGTTGGAACTGTACTCGGATCGGCGGTCCCGGCCCCGGTCCCGGCGACCGGGCTCGGGGCGCCTTGCCCTCGCGACGCGGCAGGTGGTCTGGCGCTGGATGCGCCGGACACTGGCGGCGCTGGGCCTGCCCGGCAGCCGCCCGGCCTGAGCCGCCCTTCGGGTCCTCCTGGCAGCAGGCCAGGATCGGCAAAGAGTCGGCAAAGAAAAAGCCCCTCTCCGCACGAGGCGGAAAGGGGCAGATTGCGCAGTCGGCCCGGGGGAGCGGCCGGCTGCGGTCACATGAACAGGCGTTCACCCTCCAGACCGGCGTAAAGATGTGCGACAAACTCCCCGTATCCATTGTACAAACGGGTAGGGACTCGCTCATCCATGCCGAGCAGGCGCTCGCTCGCCTGGCTCCAGCGCGGGTGCGGCACCTCCGGGTTGACGTTGGCCCAGAAGCCGTACTCGTTGGACTGCAGCTCCTGCCAGAAGTTGACCGGCCGCTCCTCGGTAAAGGTGAAGCGTACCAGCGACTTGGCCGACTTGAAGCCGTACTTCCACGGCGTCGCCAGGCGCAGCGGTGCGCCGTTCTGCTTCGGCACCGGCCGGCCGTACAGGCCGGTGACCATGAAGGCCAGCTCGTTGGTCGCCTCCTCGATGGTCAGCCCTTCGACATAGGGCCACGGGTACCAGAACTGGCGCTGGCCCGGCGCCACGTCCGGATCCTGGAACGTCTCCATGCGCACATAGCGCGCCGAGCCGAGCGGCCGCGCATAGTCGACCAGCGCCGCCATGGGAAAACCGCTCCACGGCACGGTCATCGCCCAGGCCTCGACGCAGCGCAGGCGGTAGACCCGCTCCTCCAGCGGCATGGCGCGGACCAGGGTGTCGATGTCGACGGTCCGCTCCTCCTCCACCAGCCCATCGAAGGTGACGGTCCAGGGCCGGATCGGCAGCGCCTGGGCGGCCTGCCAGATCTCCTTGTGCGAGCCGAACTCGTAGAAATTGTTGTAGGTGGTGGCCAGATCCTCGCCGGTCAGCGGCCGGCTCACCGTGTAGCGCTCGTTGCGCGGCACCGGATAGAGGTCGGCGGTCGGATCGGCATCCTGGCCGCGCGCCCGGCCGGGCACCAGCCCCGCCGTCGCCGCCGCGATCGTCCCGGCGGCGGCCGCCCGCATGAGTTGGCGCCGGTTGAGGTAGACCGCTTCGGGCGTCGCCGCCGTCTCGGGCAGTTCCCAACCGCGCTTGATCCTGATCAGCATGCCCGCGTTCCTCTGCTGCGGTCGTGCACAGAGTATGGTGGTGCGGGCGCCGACGGGCAAATCAACAGGGGGTGAAAACCGGTAAGCGGTTGCGGATGCCGGACCCTGGCCCTCCCCCGCTTCCGGGGAAGGGCCGGTCCGTGCGGCGGGGCCTCAGGCACGGGCTCAGGCGGGGCCTCGGGCGGGGGCTCAGGCGGGGGCTCAGGCGGCGGCGAGCTGCTGCTGGCGTTGCTCGATGACGCGGTCGGCTTCGCGGCCCGTCAGTTCCTGCAGGTGGCTGAAGCGCGCCACGTAGGTGCCGATACCAAGGGTCAGCGAGCGCAGATCGGTGATCAGGTCCTGCATCTCGGCCTGCGGCAGATAGGCCTTGACCTCGTCCCAGCCGTCCCAGCCGTCGCGCGCGTTGAAACCCAGGATCTGGCCGCGCCGGCTGCTCAGGATGCGCTGCACCTTGGCCGTGTATTCGCTCGGCACGAACACCTTGACCTCGGCGATCGGTTCCAGCAGGACGGGATCGCATTTGGGCATGCCCTCGCTCATGGCCAGCCGCCCGGCGGTCCGGAACGCCATGTCGGAGCTGTCGACGGCGTGGTACTGGCCATCGGTCAGGGTCACGGCGACGTCGACCACCGGGAAGCCGAGCGGCCCGCGGTTCAGGTAGTCGCGCACGCCGGCCTCGACGCTGGGGATGTACTGGCGCGGCACAGCGCCGCCGACCACGGTCTCACTGAACTCGAAGCCGGCGCCGCGCTCCAGCGGCTTGATGTCGATGTGGACGTCGCCGAACTGGCCGTGGCCGCCGCTCTGCTTCTTGTGGCGGGCGTGCTGGTGGACGCCGCGGCGGATCGTCTCCTTGTACGGCACCTCGGGCTTGCGCGCCGTCACCTTGACGTTGTAGCGGCGCTGCATGCGGTCCAGCGCCAGCAGCAGCTGCACCTCGCCCTGGCCGCGCAGGATCAGGCCGCCGACCTCCGGGTTCTGCTCGAACACCAGCGACGGGTCCTCCTCGACCAGCTTCTGGATGGCGCCGGTCAGCTTGACCTCGTCGTTGCGGTTCTCCGCCGCCAGCGCCACGGCATGGACCGTCGACAGCGGCTCCGGCCAGCCGTCCAGGTGCCGCGGGCCGCCGCGCGTCAGCAGGTCGCCGGTGGCGACGGCGTCCATCTTGCCGAGGGCCGCGACCTCGCCGGCCTCGGCCTTGGCGATCTTGGTGGTGGTGGCGCCGTGCAGCCGGTACAGGCCGCTGATCCGGTGCTCGCCGCAGCTCATGCCGTCGGTGACGGTACCGCGCAGGATGCGGGCATAGGACAACTTTCCAGCGTGCGGAGCGTGCACGGTCTTGAACACCACCGCGACCAGCGGTTCGTCGCCGATGCCCAGGCGGTCTCCCAGGCGGTCCCCCAGGCGCTGCGTGGTCCGCTCGGGCTCCGGCACCTCGTGGCGCAGCGCCTTGAGCAGGCGGCGGACGCCGTGCTCGGCCTCGGCCTCGCCGATCAGCACCGGCACGATCAGGTCCTCGGCGAAATCCTTGGCGAGCTGCTCGTAGATCTCAGCCGGCGGCGGCACGACGTCTTCCAGAAGCTGCTCGAGCAGCGTGTCGTCATGGTCGGCCAGCGCCTCGAGCATCTCCTGCCGCGCGTTCTGCTCGCGCTCGCTGATGCTTTCGGGGATGCCGATCAGCTTGGACGGATTGCTGCCGTCGTACTGGTAGGCGCGCTCGGACACCAGGTCGACGAAGCCGGTGACCTGCTCGCCGTCGCGGATCGGCACCTGGCGCAGCACCAGCGGGCGCTGCGACTGGCCCTGCAGCACGCGCATCAGGTCGGCGGTGTGAGCCGACGCGCTCTCCATCTTGTTGACGAACACCATGTGCGGGATGGCGTGGTCGTCGAGGAAGCGGAACACCGGCGCCAGGGCCACCGAGCGGTCCAGGTCCGGCTCGCACACGACCACTGCGGCGTCGGCCGCCATCAGCGCATTCAGGCTTTCCTGCATCAGCTCCACCGAGCCGGGGCAGTCGAGGAAGGTCCAGGTGTCGCCCAGATAGGTCGTGACGGCCGGGGTCACCTCGGTGCTCATCAGGCGCGATCTGGCCTCGTCGGTGCTGTCGCCGACGGTGGTGCCGTCCTTGACGGTGCCCTTGCGCGTGGTCGCCCCGGTGATGTGAAGGATGCTCTCCAGCAGGCTGGTCTTGCCGCCACCCTGTGGGCCGACCAGCGCGACGCAGCGGGGAGCGTGGGTCTGGTGGGTTGTAGCGGTGTCGCTCATCAGCGCCTCGACTCGTTTTCTTTGATCGGTTGCGCCAGGCGCCTAGGGTTGCCCTTGATCCGCGCCGTGCTGCCCGAACGTGCGGTCCGCGGCGGTCGCCTGGTCCTCCCTCGTACGCCTATGGTTCCACCCGCCGCGTGACGGTGTCCATAGAAAAGAAACATTGCCGAGTCGAGGGAGCGCGCGGTGCGGGCCGCCTCCGGGACACCCGGCCGCGGCCGCGGCTGCAACAGAAAAAGCCGCAACGGGCAAGCCCGTTGCGGCTGAGGGACCGGCTGCGTGGCTGGGGACATGCCGCTGTCGGGAACCGGCTGGTGCCCGGGCAGCGGGCGGCGGCGCCCCGGCGGCTGGGCCGGAGCGGGGAAACCGTCAGAGGGCCTTGTCGATGATCGTCAGGACGAACAGGACGGTGAACAGGGCGCAGCCCGCACCCGCGACAGCGATACCGGCCTTGGTCAGGTGTTCCTCAAGACGCATGGACATGACCCGTCTCCTTCGTGCTGTGCCGTCGTCGCCTTGCCCGGCACCGATCGTCGGCTTTGGCGATTCAGGTGCCGCAGGCGCCGCGGCGAGAAACTCATGAAGTGGATCAAGCAGCCGCATTGGCGCTGGATCACACCGATACAGTACCGGCCACAGCCGGAGAAATGCAGCGCCGAGTTGGAATGACTGGCATTGCCCGAAGGCATGGCCTGTCTGGTGCTTTTCCTGCCAGATGCCCCCGTGCATGACGGCCATCACCTGAATGCATGGCGGGCGTCGCGGCTTCTTCGCCGGCACTTCATCAGAGCGTCACCACGACCGTGCCGAACCATGCGCCGCCGGCAACGCTTGCCGGTGGAGCCCTGCATGCGGCCTGCATGCGGAAAGAATATTGCTTTTTGCGGCGAGGGTGCGGGAACCTTGCTGCCGAACCGGCAGAACCCAACGGGAACATGCAGCGGCGCCGGGGCGCCATGCGTGCAGTGCAAACAAGCCCAAAAGCCATGCAGCCCCGGCAGATGCGCCTCGCGCTGACGGCATGCTTTGCTGCAGTGCAGCGCGTGGTGTGCGGCGACCCGTGGCGATGGCCCTTCCTCCAACCGTGGCTTGACGCTGCAGCGCGGCCGGCGTGAGGATTCTCATCGCCCATTCATGAAGGCGCGGCCGGCCGCTGCCGTGCCCGCCGGGGTGCCTCGCCACGCGGGAACCGGACGGCGGACCGCGGCGACGGAGGGAATGCCATGGCGGCGCAGCGACGAACGGCGCTCGGCCGGCGACCGGCCCTGGCCCTCTGGGGAGCGGCAGCACTGGCCGCCGCCGGGGCGGTCGCCTTCGTCGTGGTCACCGATGGATCGTCGTCGTCCGGCGGTGCTGCCGCCGCGGTGGACCCGGTGCAGGTCGCGCGCGGCCGCGCCGTGGCCGAGGGGTGCACCGTCTGCCACGCAATGCAACGCACCGGCCAGTATCGCGCCGGCCCCGGCCTGTGGGGCGTCGTCGGTGCCCCCAAGGCGCGCATTGAGGGCTTCGGCTACTCGCGCGCCCTGCGCGAGGCCGGCGGCCGCTGGACCGTCGCCGAGCTCGACGCATTCCTGGCCGATCCGCACGGCTATCTGCCCGGCACCGCCATGACGTTCGACGGCCTGCCCGACGACCGGGCGCGCGCCGACCTGATCGCGTACCTGAGCACGCTGCACGACTGATGGCGCGCGCTGGCTCCGCGCGGGTCGCGACGATACCTTGTCTGGCAACGAGATCGGCGATGGAGCCGACATGCCTTGGGCGAGCACTTCGAAGCCTTTATCAAGGCGCAGGTCGAAAGCGGCCGGTTCAACGACGCCTCCGAGGTCGTCCGTGCCGGCCCTCGCCTGCTCGAGGATCGGCAGGCCTACCGCATCCGTTGGATCGAGGACATCCGGGACTCGATCGAGGACAGCCGCAGCCAGGGCCGCACCTTCGGTGAGGAGAAGGAGGTATTTCACGCCCTTGAGGCACGGCTTGCAGATCTTGAAGCGGGGCAGGACCTTTGAACCGGCCGCGCTACGTTAAAGCGGCGCTGGCCGACCTGCAAGGCATCCTTCTGCCGTGACCTTGTCGGCAATTGATAATCATTTTCATTTTCAGTCAATTGTGACGGATAACTTTGGAAAGGTGCAGTCACTATTGATTTGGATCACTGCCCTGCATTCTAGGGATGGCTTATCTTCCAGAAAATCATGACCGAAACCGCCCCAGGGCGGACCGGCAAGAAAAACAGGTCGCCCGCGATCACGCAAAACGAGCGGCGGCCGGACCGGGGGAAATGCCATGTCTGTGGAGCGCGCAGCCCGCGAACAGGAGATCCATGCCCAACCGGACGCCGTGGGCGACCTGGACGGCCATGGCGGGGCGCTCGGCGGCCTCAAGCGGCGCGATTTTCTGAAGTTCTGCACCGGCATCGCGGCGACGCTCGGCCTGTCGCCGGCGCTTGGCGTGCGCATCGCCAACGCCGCGGCGGCGGCCGGCCGGCCGCCCGTCATTTGGCTGTCGGGGCAGGCGTGCACCGGCTGCACCGAGACGCTGCTGCGCTCCCACCACCCGACGCTGGAGACGCTGATCCTGGATCAGATCTCCCTCGACTACCACGAGACCCTGGCCGCCGGTTCCGGCGAGCAGGCCGAGGCGGTCAAGCGCCTGACCATGGAGGAGCGCCGCGGCGAGTACCTGCTCGTCATCGATGGCGCCATCCCCACCAGGGACGGCGGCATCTACTGCATGGTCGGCGGCGAGACCTTCCTGGACAGCGTCCGCCATGCGGCAGAGGGCGCCGCGGCGATCATCGCCATCGGTTCGTGCTCGTCGTGGGGCGGCATTCCGTCGGCCAGCCCCAACCCGACCGGGGCACGCGCCGCGCACGAGGTGCTGCCCGGCCACACCGTGGTCAACATCCCCGGCTGCCCGCCGAGCCCGTACAACTTCCTGTCGACGGTGCTGCATTTCCTGACCTTCAACAGCCTGCCGGCGCTGGACGAGAAGAACCGGCCGCGCTTCGCCTATGGCCGCCTGATCCACGAGAACTGCGAGCGCCGGCCGCACTTCGACGCCGGCCGCTTCGCCCGCGAGTTCGGCGACGTCGGCCACCGCCAGGGCTGGTGCCTCTACCACCTCGGCTGCAAGGGGCCGGAGACCTACGCCAACTGCCCGTCGCTCGGCTTCAATGACGCCGGCGAGGGCTCGTGGCCGGTCGGCACAGGGCATCCCTGCTTCGGCTGCACCGAACAGGGCGTCGGTTTCACCAAATCCCTGCACTCGCTGGCGACACTGGAGACGGTGACGCCGCCGACCGCCTTCCCGCGCGTCATCGAGGAGTCCGGCGGCGGCATCACGCCGGCCGCGGCGGCGATCGTCGCCGGCGTCGGCGGGGCGGCTTTGGGCGCCGGCGCGGTGCTGGCCAGCCGGCTGGCCCGCCACGGCCCGCCGCCCGACGAGGCGCCGCCCGACGAAACAGCGCAGCGCGACACGCCCGGCGAGCCACCCGCCGGCGACCGCTAGGGGGAGGACGCGCCATGTCGACCACGCCGCTCAACCGCCGCCAGTTCCTCACCGCCGGGACCGCCGGGGCGGCCGGGGCCGCCATGGCCGCCGCCGTGCCCGCCGCCAAGGCGCAGGGCCTGGTCCGCGCGCCGCATGCGATGCCGGTCGATGCCGTCGGCCTGCTCTATGATTCCACCCAGTGCATCGGCTGCCGCGCCTGCCAGGCCGCGTGCAAGCAGGTCAACGGCATGGCAGCGGAGATGCCGGCCCGCCATGCCGGCTGGAACGACGGCACCTGGGATACGCCGACCGACCTGTCGGGCGACACCCTGACGGTGATCCAGGTCTACCAGCACGGCACCATGGAGGTGAAGGACCGCGCGACCGACGGCTACGCCTTCATCAAGCGCCAGTGCATGCACTGCACCGATGCCTCGTGCGTGTCGGTCTGCCCGGTCTCGGCGATGACCAAGGATCCGGTCACCGGTATCGTCAGCCATCACCCCAACCGCTGCATCGGCTGCCGCTATTGCGTGCTGTCGTGCCCGTTCGGCGTGCCGCGCTTCCAGTTCGACGAGGCGTTCGGCGAGGTCACCAAGTGCCAGTTGTGCAGCAACGTGCCCGGCCAGGACATTCCGGCCTGCGCCGACGTCTGCCCGACCGGCGCCAACCTGTACGGCCGCACCAGCGACCTGCAGGCCGAGGCCGAGCGCCGCCTCGCCAAGCGGCCCGGCGAGCCGCACGACTATCCGCGCGGCACCCTCTATGGCGACCGCGAGCCGAACCGCGCGACCATCCCGGTCTACCAGCCGGAGGTCTACGGCGAGACCATCCTGGGCGGCACCCAGTGCCGGGTGCTGGCCGGCGTGCCGTTCGACGACCTGGGCCTGCCGCTGGAGGCGCCGGACTTCTCCTACGCGGCGATGACCGAGGGCATCCAGCACACCCTCTACAAGTACATGATCGGCCCGGTGGCGCTGCTCGGCGGACTGCTCTATTTCGCCCACCGCAACGCGGTCCGGCACACGCCCGAGGACTGGGACTGAGGGAGGCCCGCCATGGCCACGCTGCAGAAGCACGCCCCGCTCGGCGGGCGCATCCTGACGGTCCCGTTCGCGGCGCTGGGCGTGATCGTGCTGCTGGCCGGGGTCATCCTGGTCAACCGGTTCGTGTTCGGCCTGGGCGCCGTGACCAACCTCAGCGACGGCTATCCCTGGGGCATCTGGATCGCGCTCGACCTGGTGGTCGGCACGGCGTTCGGCTGTGCCGGCTATGCCATCGCCCTGGTCGTCTACATTCTCAATCGCGGCGAGTACCACCCGCTGGTCCGGCCGGCCATCCTGGCCAGCCTGTTCGGCTACGGCTTGGCCGGGCTGGCGGTGCTGATCGACCTGGGCCGGTACTGGAACGGCTACAACATGTTCCTGCCGTGGCTGACCCAGCCCAACTCGGTGATGCTGGAGACGGCGCTGTGCATCGGCGCCTACATCACCGTGCTGATGCTGGAGTTCTCGCCGGTGTTCCTGGAGCGGCTGGGCATGCGCAACGTGCGGCGCAGGCTCAACCGGCTGCTGTTCGTATTCGTCGCCTTCGGCGTGCTGCTGCCGACCATGCACCAGTCGTCGATGGGCACCATCCTGGTCGTGCTCGGCTACCAGTTGAACCCGCTGTGGCAGACCCAGCTGCTGCCGCTGCTGTTCGTCGTGTCGGCCCTGTTCATGGGCTTCGCCATCGTCGTGTTCGAGGCGGTGCTGTCGTCGGTCGGGTTCCGCCGGCCGCTGGAACGGGCCATCCTGGGCAGGCTGACGCAGATCATGGCCTGGCTGCTGCTGGGCTATCTGGTCATCCGCGGCGCCGACCTGATCCATCGCGGCGTGCTGGGCCATGCCTTCCAGCCGGGCACGGCGGCGATCGCGTTCTGGCTGGAGATCGGCACCGCCCTGGTCGCCCTGGCGCTGATCCTGCCGCCGCGCAACCGGACCATGCCGCACCGCATGTTCGTCGGCGCCGCCATGATGCTGCTGTCGGGCACGCTGTACCGGATCAACTGCTACCTGATCGGCTACCAGCCCGGCGACGGCTGGCAATACTTCCCGTCGGTGGGCGAGATCATCGTCACGCTCGGCATCTTCTCGCTCGAGATCATGCTGTACCTGCTGTTCGTCAAGCTGCTGCCGGTACTGCACACGCCCGACGAGGCCCGCCGCGAGGAACACGCCGCCAACCGGGGCGCCACCCCGGCCGCGACGCCCACTCCGGCGCCCTCACCCGGACCGGACCCCGCCCCTGCCCCCGCTGCCGCCAGGTCGGCCTGACGCGCCGCCCCATCCCGAGGATACCCCATGCGCATCAGCATCGACCCCATCACCCGGATCGAGGGCCACCTGCGGATCGACTGCGAGGTCGACGAGGGCCGGGTCACCAATGCCTGGGCCTCCGGCCAGATGTGGCGCGGCATCGAGCTGATCCTGCAGGGCCGCGACGCCCGCGATGCCTGGCTGTTCACCCAGCGCATCTGCGGCGTCTGCACCACGGTCCACGCCATCGCCTCGGTGCGGGCGGTGGAGAACGCGCTGGACATGGAGGTGCCGCTCAACGCGCAGTACATCCGCAACATGATCGTCGCCGCCCACAGCGTGCACGACCACATCGTTCACTTCTACCACCTGTCGGCGCTCGACTGGGTCGACATCGTCTCGGCGCTGCAGGCCGACCCGCGGCGCGCGGCGGCGCTGGCCCAGACCCTGTCGGACTGGCCGGGCAACAGCGTCCAGGCCTTCACCCAGGTCCAGGAGCGGCTGCGCACCTTCGTCGACAGCGGCCAGCTCGGCATCTTCGGCAGCGGCTATTGGGGCCACCCGGCGATGATCCTGGAGCCGGAGGTCAACCTGATGGCCGCGGCGCACTACCTCCAGGCGCTCGACTACCAGCGCCGCGCCAACCAGATCGTCGCCGTGCTGGGATCGAAGACGCCGCACATCCAGAACCTGGCGGTGGGCGGTGTCGCCAACCCGATCAACTTCGACAGCCAGTCGACCCTGACGCTTGAACGGCTGATGAAGATCCGCACCCTGATCGACGAGCTGGGCGCCTTCGTCACCCAGGTCTACCTGACCGACGTGGCCGCCATCGGCGCCCTGTACGCCGACTGGACCGGCTACGGCGCCGGCGTCACCAACTACCTGTCGGTGCCCGACCTGCCGCTCGACACCCGCGGCACCGGGTTCGCGCTGCCCGGCGGCTTCATCGCCGACGGCGACGTGGCGACCTTCCGGCCGATCACCAGCTATCAGGACGAGTACTTCCGCGACGGTGTCAAGGAGAGCGCCAAGCATTCCTGGTACGACAACAGCGGCGGCGCCCTGCACCCCTATGACGGCCGCACCGAACCGCAGCACACCGCCTTCGAGGACGACGGCAAGTACTCCTGGGTCAAGGCGCCGACCTTTTACGATCGGCGCGCCCAGGTCGGGCCGCTGGCCAACGTGCTGGCCATGTACGCCGCCGGCCACGAGCCGACGGTGCGCTACGCCAACCTGGCGCTGGCCAAGGTGGGCGAGCTGGCCGGGCTGGACGGGCCGCTGCCGATTGCGGCGCTGCACTCGACCATCGGCCGCCACGCCGCCCGTGCCGTGCGCTGCGCTGTCCTCTACGAGGCGCTGGGCGACCAGTGGACGCGGCTGATGGAGAACATCGGCAGCGGCGACACGACCACGTTCAACCGGCCGGTGTTCCCGCGCGACGAGGTGCGCGGCTTCGGCTACCATGAGGCGCCGCGCGGCGTGCTGTCCCACTGGGTGGTGATCCGCGACGGCCGCATCGTCAACTACCAGTGCGTCGTGCCGACCACCTGGAACGCCGGCCCGCGCGACGAGGGCGACGTGATCGGCCCGTACGAGGCATCGCTGCTGGACAACCCGGTCGCCGACCCGCAACGGCCGCTGGAGGTGATCCGCACCGTGCACTCGTTCGATCCGTGCCTGGCCTGCGCCATCCACATGGCCGACACCGAGCGGCGCGAGCTGGTCCAGGTCAAGGCGCTGTAGCGGCACGGCCGCAGCGGCACGGGGCGACTCCCCGGCAGGCGAGGCACCGTCATGGACGTGGTCGTGCTCGGCCTCGGCAACATCCTGCTCGGCGACGAGGGTGTCGGCGTGCGCGCCGTCGAGCGGCTGGCCGCCCGCTATGACCTGCCGCCGCAGGTGACCGTGATCGACGGCGGCACTGCCGGCATGGACATGCTGGATCTGCTGGCCGGCCGCGGTCATGTGGTGGTGGTCGACGCGGTCCACGCCGCCGGGCCGCCGGGCACGGTGGTGCAGTTGTGCGGCGACCAGGTGCCGGCGTTCTTTCGCACCCGCATCTCGCCGCACCAGCTCGGCCTGTCGGAGCTGCTGGCGGCACTGCAATTGATGGGTGAGAGCCCCGGCGGCCTGACCCTGATCGGCGTGGTGCCGGAGGACCTGGACGGCGGCCTTGAGCTGACGCCGACGGTGGCCGGCACGGTCGACACCCTGGTCGCGCTGACCGTCGCCGAGCTCGACCGGCTCGGCCTCAGTCCGACGGCGAAAGCGGGGCCGACGGCGAAAGCGGGGCCGACGGCGCAAGCGGGGCCGGCGGCGGCGGACTGAGGGTGCCGGCCGCGCGGCCCGCCCCGACGGGCCCATCGCGACAGGCCCATCCCGACGGCCCCATCCCGACGGCCCCATCCCGACGGCCCCGTCCTGACGGCAAGGAATCGTCCGGCCATGCACGAACTGTCGCTGTGCGAGAGCATCCTGCGCATCATCGAGGAGCATGCAGCGCGCGACGGCTTTGCCCGCGTGCGCAAGGTGCGCCTGGCGCTGGGCGCGCTGTCGTGCGCCGAGCCCGAGTCGCTGCACTTCGGCTTTTCCGTCGTCACGAAAGGAACCGTCGCCGACGGCGCCGCACTGGAGATCGAGGTCCGGCCGGGCACAGCCTGGTGCTGGGACTGCCAGGTCACGGTGCCGCTGGCCGACCGTACCGCCGGCTGCCCGCGCTGCGGCGGCTTCCGCCTGCAGGTGCAGAGCGGCGACGAAATGCGGCTGACCGAGCTCGACGTGGAGTGACGCAGTGACGGGCAGGCCCGGTCAGCAACGGTGCCCGGTCAGCAACGGTGCCCGGTCAGCCCGAGCAGCAGCCAGAGGAACCGCCACAGGCCCTGATCGACCTGCTCGACGCTGACGAACGACAGGACCAGCGTCGACGCGGCCGCGATCAGCACGTGAACCGGCGCATATGCCACGCGGGCCGCCTGCCGGCCCCGCTGCATCAGGGCCACTGCCATGCCGCGGCGGCCACGGGGAACCCCGCCCGGCGCCCGGCGTTTCACGATCTCGGATCAGCGCAGGGCGCGGGGATGCGGCTGGGTGCCGCCCGCGCGGTCGCAGACAGGGAGTACCCGAGAATGGATGGACGCAACGTTGCCCACCGCCGCGACAGCATGGCCGGCGACATCGTCAAGATCATCCTGGCCGTCATCCTGCCGCCGCTTGGTGTGTTCTTCGAAGTCGGCATCGGCAAGCACTTCTGGATCAACATTCTGCTGACGATCCTGGGCTACATCCCCGGCATTGTCCACGCCATCTGGATCATCGCGCGGCGCTAGACCGGCGATGTGCCGACCCGGCCGCCCGACGGGGCCGGGCTCGCCGTGGCGGCCGCGGACCGGGCCGGGCCCGTGGTTCGCAGCGCGGTGGCCAGCGTCCCGGTCGGGACCGGGTATGGCGCACCATGCCGGTCAGATCAGCATGACGCAGGCGACGCCGGCAGCCCCGGCGGCGATTGCCAGCCCGATCGCCAGCACCAACCCGTCCTTGGCCGTCACGCCCAGGGCCAGGAACACCAGCGCCAGCGACGGCAGGGACACCCCGAACGGTACCAGGGCCAGCGGGTACATCGACGCCGCCAGCACGATGCACAGCACGGCCACGGCCTGCCTGAACGGCAGCTGCAGCAGGGCCGTCCAGCGCGGCCGCACGAACCGCTCGACCCGACGGGCGCGCGGATACAGCCAGCGCAGCGCCGTCTCGAACCGGTCGCGGTCGAAGCTGATGCGCAGCAGCCGGCCCGGCAGCCAAGGATGGCTGAGGTTGAACAGCATCTGCCCGGCCACCAGCGCGATGATCGAGCTCGTGGCGATCGACATGCCCGGGATCGCCCCCACCGGCGGCACCAGCGCGATCAGCGCCGGGATCAGCAGCAGTGGCCCGAACGCCCGCCCGCCGAACGCACCGAGCAGGTCGCCCAGGGAGACCCGCTCCGCGCCGCCCTGCCGGCTCATGCGCTCCAGGATTTCCGACAGGCGCATCGGCCTGGCGCCGTCGTCCGCCAAGGTTGGGGTCCTCCTCGTCGCCGGCACGGTTGCCAACAAGCGAACCGCGCAGGACCACGGACGGTTCCCGCCCCGCTGCCCGGGATTGCCGCCTGGCGGCATGGCCCAGCGCAACTCGCCGCTGCCGAGCATCCGTCGACTTGCCGTGGGCTGGCGCCGTCAGGCACACGCCAAAGCGGCCATCGGCCGTGTGGATCCGGCGGCCGGCGTGATTGCCTTCTGGCTCGAAACATGCCATAAACAATTGCGCATGCCACTGACTTCATGAATGGCATTGGAGCGTCACGATGGAGCACATTGTGATGGCCGACAACGGCAGGCTGGTCGTTCCGGTCAAGCTGCGCCAGGAAATCGGGATGCCAAAAGGCGGCAAGCTCGTCGCCTCCGTGCGCGACGGCACCCTGTTGCTGGAGCCGTTCGACGTGGCGGTGCGTCGAGTCCAGGCGATGGCCAAGGCCTACAAGAAGCCGGGAGAAAGCGTGGTCGAGGAGTTCCTGGCCGAGCGCCGCGCCGAGGCGCAAGCTGAGAACGATGACTGACTTCGTCATCGACGCCTCGTCCATTCTGGCCTTCGTGTTTGATGAGCCGGGATCGGGAATGGTGATTGATGCTGCCCGGACCAACCGATTGTTGGTTTCGTGCGTCAATCTGGCTGAGGTCTTCGCCAAGCTTTCCGATAGGGGAGTCGGACTCGAGCTTGCCAAGAGCTTCACAGGTCCTCTTGAACTGGGTGAGGTCGCCTTCGACCGCGATCAGGCCAACGCCTCTGCCATGCTGCGGCCACTGACCCGACGCGACAACATCTCCTTCGGCGACCGATGCTGTCTCGCCCTTGCCCTGACCACTGGATTGCCGATCCTGACGACCGAGCGCACCTGGCAGACGATTGCGGGCAAGGTGGGCGTTGGGATTGTGATGACCCGTTGACGCGGCATCGCCGGCACACGGCCCCAGCGTGGCTGCCATGCCATCAACAGCCCGAACGGGCGCATGCATCCGTCCCTTGGCTTCCACCAATGGTGAAAACCCTTGTCGCGAAGAGGGCGGCCGGGGCAAGACAACGCCTAGGCGTCCGGGCCTGGGCGTCCGGCGTGCCACCGCCACCGTGCCGGTGCGCCCGTTGCGCCCGTTGCGCCCGGTGCGCCCGGTGCGCCCGGTGCGCCCGGTGCGTCCCGCCCGCCCGGCATGCGCCGCCGCCGCACGCGCAGCGGGCGAAGCGTTTCCCAGCGGAGGGTCGCTGCCCCATGGACATCCACCACCTGCTCTCGGCCGCCGTCGTGCTGCTGGCGGCGACCGCGGTGGCCACGGCACTGTTCAAGCGCATCGGCCTGGGCTCGGTGCTGGGGCTGCTGGCGGCGGGCGTCGTCGTCGGGCCGTGGGGTTTGGCGGTCACCACCGATGCCGAGGAACTGCGCCACATCGCCGAGATTGGCGTGGTCTTCCTGCTGTTCGTCATCGGCCTGGAGATGCAGCCGCAGCGGCTGTGGTCGATGCGCCGCCTGGTGTTCGGCCTGGGCACGCTGCAGGTGGTCTTCACCGGCCTGGTGATCGGCGCGTATGCACTGCTGTTCGCGGCGCCACTCAAGGTCGCCCTGCTGATCGGCCTGGGCCTGGCGCTGTCGTCGACCGCCTTCGTCATGCAGATGCTGAGCGAGCGCGGCGACATCGGCACCGATTATGGCCGTGCCTCGTTCGCCGTGCTGCTGCTGCAGGACATCGCCATCGTGCCGCTGCTGGCGCTGGTACCGGTGCTGGCCGGCGTCGCCGCGGCAGCCGAGACCGGCGATCCGCTATGGTACCAGATCGTCGAGGTGGCCGCCGTGCTGGCCGCGGTCGTCCTGGTCGGGCGCTACCTGCTGCCGGTGCTGCTGCGGCACTTGGCGGTGCAGCGCAACCGCGAGGCGTTCTCCGTGCTGGTCCTGCTGGCCGTGCTCGGCGCCGCCTGGATGATGGACCTGGCCGGGCTGTCCCAGGCCCTGGGCGCGTTCCTGGTCGGCATGCTGCTGTCGCACTCGGAATACCGGCACCAGATCGAGGCCGTGGTCGAGCCGGCCAAGGGTTTCCTGATCGGCCTGTTCTTCCTCTCGGTCGGCATGTCGATCGAAGTCGGCCTGATCGTCAACGACGCGCTGACGGCGCTGCAGCACGTGGTGGTCGTGATCGCGCTGAAGGCAGCGGTGCTGTTCGGCCTGTGCCTGGCGTTCGGCCTCGGCCGGTCCGTGGCGGTGCAGGTGGCGCTGCTGCTGCCGCAGTGTGGCGAGTTCGGCTTCGTCCTGTTCGGCGCGGCGGTGGCCAGCGGGCTGTTCACCGAGGCGACGTTCAACTACCTGATCCTGGTCATCTCGATCACCATGGTGGCGACGCCGCCGCTGGCCAGGCTCGGCGCCTGGGCGGCGCGGCGACTGGCCCCGCCGGCCGGCGAGCCCAGTGCCGACGCCGGCCGGACCATGGACCGCCACGTCATCGTCGCCGGTTATGGCCGGGTCGGCCGCGTCGTCTGCCTGATGCTGGAGAAGTCGGGCGTGCCGTACCTGGCCTTTGACCAGGACCCCGACCGCGTCGCCCTGGGTCTGGCCGAGGGCCGGCACGTCCATTTCGGCGACATTGCCGATCCGCACGTGCTGGACGCCGCCGGGGTGGGACGGGCGGCGGCGGTGGTGGTCACCCTCAACGACGTCAAGGCGGCCGAGCGGCTGGTGACGACGATCCGCAACTTCTATCCGTACGTCCAGATCCACGCCCGTGCCCACAACCTGACCAACCGCGACGAGTTGCTCGCCCACGGCGTCTCCTATGCCGTGCCCGACACGGCGGAGGCCTCGCTGCACCTGGGCCAGTCGGTGCTGGACGCTTTGGGACAGACCGCCGACGACGTCGAGACGCTGCTCCACGAGCTGCGCCGCGACGGCTATCACCTGATCCGCCTGCGCGTGCCGGCTCCCACCAAGGCGCCGGGCCGCCGCCGCCGGGGCAGGGCCAGGGCCGGGACCGAAGCCGCGGCCGGCGAGTGATCGCGCGTGTCGGATGTGCGGTCAAACGGTGGCATCTATGACCTTTCACGGGAGCGGCCGGTTCGCCCTTGTTGCCCCGGTGCGGATCCAGTCTCCTGACCAACGCGCAGCGGGTGGAGCGAAGCCATGAAACGCGCCCTCCGACTGCGGGTCCCTCGCCATCGAATCAATAAAATTCCACCGACGCTAGGGCAGTCCGCCACCGAAAGTGAGTCAGACTGCCGCATGCCCTTTGCCTGATCCCCAACACTCTGGAACCCAGGATGAGCCGTTACGGATTGCGGTCGGCGCGCCCCTGGGTACAGGTCGAGACCAGCCCTGTTGCCGCGAGACTGCCCAGAAGGCCGCTGCCACCGCTGCAACCGGAGCTTGCCAACCGGCGCACGCCCATGCATGCTTCCCGCAACTCAAGGGGGCGGTCGCATGTGCATCAGTTGCGGCAAAGGGGTCCGACTTCGACCGGATTTGGCGCAGGCCGCTCTCGTCCTTGCCCTCGTCCTGCTGCCCGGCTGCGGGCCGAGCATCGACATCGCCAGGGTGCCCGCCTGGGACCCGCAGCCGCTCGCGGCGGCCGAGACGGTCGCACCGATCGCCTGGGCCCGCGCCATCTATGACACCCCGCGCTTCGCCCCGATCGGCCATGCCTATGCCGGCTGGACGTGCATGATCCCGGTCGCGCCCGTGGCCATCGACCGCGCCCGCCGCACCGTCGACGACCCGGAACTGGCGGCCATCTTCGAGGAGCGCATGGCCGCCGCCGGCTTCGACGTGGCCGGCGCCGTCAGCACCCTGTTCGAGGAGCAGGGCGCCACCCGCGCCCGCTACCTGATCGGCGCCCGGCTGACCGACTTCGCCGTCGAGCTGTGCGAGTCGGAATCGCCCATCTTCGGCATCCCGCAGGGCGACTCCGGCGAGATGTCGCTGACCGCCCACTGGGAGGTGTTCTCGGTGCTGGAGCGCCGCGTCGTCCACCGCACGACGACGCGCGGCTACGCCCGCCGCGGCGAGCCGTCGCTGCATGGCGGCGCATTGCTGCTGCACGAGGCCTTCGCCGCCGCCGTCACCAACCTGGCCGGCGACCAGGGCCTGCGCACCCTGCTGCTGGATGCCGGCGCCCCCGCCCGCCTGTTCGCGAGCTCCGCGCCGGGCAGCTCCGCGCCGGGCAGCACGGCGCCGGGCAGTACGGCGCCAGGCAGTACGGCGCCAGGCAGCACGGCGCCGAACAGTACGGCGCCGCCCGCCACCGCCATTACCGCCGCCGCGACCATCACCCTGCCGGCGCTGCCACCCTTCCGCGGCACCCTGGCCGGCCATGCCGAGACGGTGCGGGCCGCAGTCGTGCTGATTGATACCGGTTTCGGGCACGGCTCCGGCTTTCTGGTCAGCCCCGACGGATACATCCTGACCAACGCCCACGTCGTCGCCGAGGCGGAGCAGGTCCGCGTCACGCTGCACGACGGTCGGGTCCGGGTCGGCGACGTGCTGCGCCGCCAGCGCCGGCGCGACGTGGCGCTGGTCCGCATCCCCGGTGGCGGGTACCCGGCGCTGCCGATCCGCACCGCGCCCGTGGCCGTGGGCGGGACCGTCCACGCCATCGGCGCGCCGCTGCGGCGCGACCTGGCCGGCACCCTGACCCGCGGCGTGGTCAGTGCCCTGCGCCGCGACGAGGGGGACGGGCAGGCTTACATCCAGGCGGACGTCACCGTCCAGGGCGGCAACAGTGGCGGCCCTCTGGTCGATGCTGCTGGCAATGTCGTCGGCATCACCGTGTCGGGCGTCGCAGCGTCGCCGGATGGCCTGTCCGTCGGCCTGAACTTCTTCATCCCGATATTCGAAACGCTGGACCGGCTGGGCCTGCGGCGGGCCGGCGCCGACGGCTGAGGCGCGGCGAACGGCCAATGGGGTTGATACACCCGATTTTCCATCCAACATGACCGGTGTTCGCGTCCGCCCCCGGCCGGCGCGCCCGCTTCTGCATGTTTGGGATTCCCTATGCTCCACGCCGACCCCAGCCAGTGGCACGGCACCACCGTCCTGGCGGTGCGCAAGAACAACCGCGTGGTCGTCGGCGGCGACGGCCAGGTCACCGCCGGCAACACCATCATGAAGCGCACGGCGCGCAAGGTGCGGCGCCTGGCGGGCGGCAACGTGCTGGCCGGGTTCGCCGGCGCCACCGCCGACGCCTTCACCCTGTTCGAGCGGCTTGAGGCCAAGCTGGAGACGTACCCCAAGCAGCTGACCCGGGCCTGCGTCGAGTTGGCCAAGGACTGGCGCACCGACCGCTATCTGCGCCGGCTGGAGGCGATGATGGCGGTGTGCGACAGCAGCGTCTCGCTGCTGATCACCGGCACCGGCGACGTGCTGGAACCTGACGACGGGCTGATCGCCATCGGCTCGGGCGGGCCGATGGCGCTGGCCGCGGCGCGGGCGCTGATGGACCACGAGACGCTGAGTGCGGAGGACGTGGCCCGCCGCGCGCTGGACATCGCCGCCGAGATCTGCATCTACACGAACCACAACATCGTC
>CAZGMC010000079.1:18219-19916 GCA_964526565.1 uncultured Mycobacteriaceae bacterium | reverse complement strand
ACGCAGTGCAGCTCGCCGCGGGCCAGGGCCGGCTTGAGCATGTTGGAAGCGTCCATCGAGCCCTCGGCGCGGCCGGCGCCGACCAGGTTGTGCAGCTCGTCGATGAACAGCACGATCTCGCCGGCGGCACCGGAGATCTCCTGCAGCACCGCCTTCATGCGCTCCTCGAACTCGCCGCGGAACTTGGCGCCGGCGACCATGGCGCCGAGGTCGAGCGCCAGCAGGCGCTTGCGCTTCAGGCCCTCGGGCACGTCGCCGTTGACGATGCGTTGGGCCAGCCCCTCGACGATGGCGGTCTTGCCGACGCCGGGCTCGCCGATCAGGACCGGGTTGTTCTTGGTGCGGCGCGACAGGACCTGGACCGTGCGGCGGATCTCGTCGTCGCGGCCGATCACCGGGTCCAGCCTGCCCTCGCGGGCGCGCTCGGTCAGGTCGATGGTGTACTTCTTCAGCGCCTCGTACTGGCTCTCGGCCGAGGCGGTGTCGGCGGTGCGGCCCTTGCGCAGCTCGTTGATGGCGGCGTTGAGCGCCTGCGGTTTGGCGCCGGCGTCGGCCAGCGCCTTGGCCGCGGCGGTGCCCGAGGCCATGGCCAGAGCGAGCAGCAGCCGCTCGACGGTGACGAACTGGTCGCCGGCCTTCCTGGCCAGGTCCTCGGCGCTGTCGAAGACGCGGGCCAGCTCGCGGGTCAGGTAGATCTGCTGGGCGCCGGTGCCCTCCACCTTGGGCAGCCTGCCCAGCGCCTGTTCGGTCAGGGCAAGGGCGCGCTTCGCATCGCCGCCGGCGGCCTGGATCAGCGTGGCGGCGAAGCCCTCCTCGTCGTCGAGCAGCGCCTTGAGCAGGTGTTCCGGGGTGAACTGCTGGTGGCCGCGCGTCAGCGCCGCCGTCTGGGCCGACTGGACGAAACCGCGCGACCGGTCGGTGTATTTCTCGAAATCCATGATCCCTCTCCTCGTGTCGCAGGACCGCCCTCTCGGAGGCACGGACCCGTCATGACCCACAGCGATGTGCGATCCGGGAGGATGCTGGTGAAAACATGGGCATGCGCGGCCGGTGCTCAAGACCGGCGCGGTGTACTTTGGAAAGATTATTGCAAAGTGCGGCTACAGGCGGCCGTCGAAAATTTCCGCCGTCGAATACGGACTGGTTTCACGGAACGTGCCGATTGTCAGGCCCGTTTCCAGGGCCGCCTGGTCGCGGGCGCCCTGATACGCTTCGGCGATCAGGTCAGAAAGCCCATGCTTGAGACTTGGGCTCTCCTTGAGCAGGCGCAGCAGGCGCCGCCGCTGCTCGCCGATCGTAATGTCCCAGCTTCGGGTGTGCCGTTCGGGCTGGAAATCCCGCTTGAGGAAATGGGTCAGCAGGACTTCGAGGCGCGCATAAAGCTGCCGCCGATCCGACCGCCCCATGCCTTCCAGCTCTTCGATCAGATTGTCGAGATCGAGCAGATCCCATTTGCCGCGGCGCAACAGGGCCGCCTGTTCCTCGGTCCAGGCCACGAAGTCGCGCTCGTACAGCGGCGCGGTATCCGCGTCGGAGGGCGCCGGTTCGTTCAGTCGCGTCTCGGCCGGTCTCATGACAGGCATGTCGGCAGCGCGGTGCGAAACGGCAAGTCGCGCTCGGCAACGGACTGGGGGACGGGGGAACTGGGGGACGGGGCGGTGGAGTCCGCCGCCCCGCCCATGCGTCCGTTACGGCGT
>CAZGMC010000079.1:1469-18119 GCA_964526565.1 uncultured Mycobacteriaceae bacterium | reverse complement strand
GCGTCCGTTACGGCGTGATCACGCTGTCGATGACGTGGATGACGCCGTTGTTGGCGTCCACGTCACCGCGGACGAAGACGGCATCGCCCACCAGCAGGTTGCGCGTCGCGATGCCGGTATAGCGCAGGAAGCTGTAGTCATAGGCCAGCGACTCGCCCTGGCGGCTGGCGATGTTGCTGCGGTAAAAGGTCCGCGGCAGGATGTGGTGCTGGATGATCTCACGCAGCTGCTGGCGGTTCTCCACCATCAGCAGGGTCTCGACGGTGCCGGCCGGCAGCCGGCCGAAGGCGTCGTCGGTCGGCGCGAACACGGTGCACCCGTTCGAGCAGTAGGCACCGCCGTCGGCCAGCTCGTCGAACAGCCCGACCGCCTCGGCCGCCGCGATGAAGGTGTCAAACGAGAACTCGTTGACCTCGCTCATCACGCGCAGCGTGGTGGCGATATCGGCCGACTGCGCCGGTACCGCCGGCAACGCCATGGCGGCGGCAACCGCCACCGTCGCAAGCATTTTCTTCATTGCCCCTCTCCAGATTGTGGCCATGACCGGTCCCCAAATCCTTACGCAAAATAAGCAACAATCAAGAACGTGCAATCGTTTTCCAGCGGAATCTCCGCCGGGTGACAAATTCGGCTACACTTGCCGTGCCTTGGCCGCCACAGTCCAGCCGCCTCGGCCGCGCCCGCCGGGACAAATGTCCGCGGGTCGCGAGGCGAATCATGGCGGGTCGGCCGCCTCGTTGACACATTTGCGCCACAGTTTCTGCGGCAATTTCCTGTATTGTCAAAGCAATAAGATTATCCTTGGTCGGCACGGCCCATTGCCAGGGGCCGCGGCGCACCCGGCCCTGCCCGGCTGCGCCGGGCGAGCCAACGGTGCCGCTGCCACGGATGGCATCAATGGCGCTGGTACTGGGCGGCGCCGAACATCATCTCGCGCGCCTTGTCGTCGATCGGCCCCCGCTGTTGGCGGTCCTTGAGCAGCTCCAGCCCGCGCTGCACGGCCGGGCGGGCGGCAATGCCATCGACCCAGCGCTTGACGTTGGGGAAGCTGTCCCAGCTGTGGCCCTTGGCCTCGATGTCGCGCGCCCAGGGAAAGGTGGCGATGTCGGCGATCGAGTAGAAGCCGCCGGCCAGGTATTCCGCTTCGCTCAGGCGCCGGTCCATGACGCCGAACAGCCGCCCGGCCTCGTTGGTGTAGCGGTCGATCGCATAGGGGATCGGCTCCGGCGCGTACTTCCTGAAGTGGTGGGTCTGGCCGAACATGGGACCGACACCGGCCATCTGGAACATCAGCCACTGGATGGTGTCGTAGCGGCGCGGGTGATCCTGGGGCCACAGGTCGCTGCCGGTCTTTTCAGCCAGGTACATCAGAATGGCGCCGCTCTCGAACAGGGCATAGGGCTGCCCGTCGGGCCCCTGCGGATCGACGATGGCCGGCATCTTGTTGTTCGGGCTGATTTTCAGGAACTCCGGCTTGAACTGGTCGCCGGCGCCGATGTTCACGGCGTGGACCTCATGGGGCAGCCCGACCTCCTCGAGCATGATGGAGATCTTGTAGCCATTCGGCGTCGGCCAGGCATACAGAGCAATCGTGGGCATCGGTCGGCTCCCTGGTGGCAGCGGGCTTGTCAGCAACGCAGCCGGGCGCAGTGCAAAGGAAAGGAGCCCGCGGCTGCGGGCGCCCGTCGGCAAGAGACCCTGGCGTCCGGCTGCCGGTCAGGTGACCTTGGCCAGCTCCTTGTCCAGCTCCGGCACGACCTGGAACAGGTCGCCAACGAGGCCGTAGTCGGCGACCTGGAAGATCGGCGCCTCCTCGTCCTTGTTGATGGCGACGATCACCTTGGAGTCCTTCATGCCAGCCAGGTGCTGGATGGCGCCCGAAATGCCGACGGCGATGTACAGCTCCGGTGCCACCACCTTGCCGGTCTGGCCGACCTGACAATCGTTGGGCATGAAACCCGAGTCGACCGCGGCACGGCTGGCGCCGATGGCGGCGCCCAGCTTGTCCGCAATCGGGTCCAGGATCTCGAACGCCTCGGCCGAGCCAAGGCCGCGGCCGCCGGAGACGACAACGCGCGCCGAGGTCAGCTCGGGCCGCTCGCTCTTGCTCAGCTCCTGGCCGACGAAGCTGGACAGGGCGGCGTCGCCCGCGCCGTCGACCGTCTTGATTTCGGCCGAACCACCCTCGGCTGCGGCGGCCTCGAACCCGGTGCCGCGCACGGTGATGACCTTGATCGGGTCCTTCGACTGCACCGTGGCCATGGCGTTGCCGGCATAGATCGGGCGGACGAAGGTGTCCTCGCTCTCGATGCCGCTGATGTCGGAGATCTGCTGCACGTCCAGCAAGGCGGCGGCGCGCGGCATGACATTCTTGCCAAAGGTCGAGGCCGGCGCCAGCACGTGGCTGTAGTCCGGCGCCAGCCTGACGATCAGCGGCGCCAGGTTTTCGGCCAGTGGATGTTCCAGCTCCGGCTGGTCGGCGACCAGCACCGTCTTGACGCCAGCCACCTTGGCGGCCTGCCCGGCCACGGCGCCGCAGCCCTTGCCGGCGACCAGGACGTGGATGTCGTCGCCCAACCGGGTCGCGGCCGCGACGGCATTCAGTGTGCCCGGCCGCAGGTTGGCGTTGTCGTGCTCGGCAATGACGAGAATGCTCATCGGTGTGCTCCTCCTCCCCGGTCAGATGACCTCAGATGACCTTGGCTTCGTTCTTCAGCTTGTCGACGAGTTCCTGGACCGAGCCGACCTTGACGCCGCCCTGGCGCTTCGGCGGCTCGGCCACCTTCAGCGTGACGAGTCGCGGCGCCACGTCGACACCCAGGTCAGCCGGGGTGGTCTGGTCGATCTTCTTTTTCTTGGCTTTCATGATGTTGGGCAGGCTGGCGTAACGCGGCTCGTTGAGGCGCAGGTCGGTGCTGACCACCGCCGGCAGCTTCAGCCGAACCGTCTCCAGGCCGCCATCGATCTCGCGCGTCACATCGACCGTCCCGTCGCCCGGCACGACCTTCGACGCGAAGGTGCCCTGCGGCCAGCCGAGCAGCGCGGCCAGCATCTGGCCAGACTGGTTGGCGTCGTCGTCGATGGCCTGCTTGCCGAGAATGATCAGGTCGGGCTGCTCGTTCCCCGCAATGGCCTTGAGCAGCTTGGCGACGTCGAGCGGCTGCAGCTCGACATCGGTGACCACGTGGATGCCGCGGTCGGCGCCCATGGCCAGGGCGGTGCGGATCGTCTCCTGGCACTGCTGGACGCCCAGCGAGACGGCGACGATCTCCTTGGCCGTGCCCTTCTCCTTGAGCCGCACCGCCTCCTCGACGGCGATCTCGTCGAACGGGTTCATCGACATCTTGACGTTGGCGAGCTCGACGCCGCTGCCGTCGGTCTTCACCCGGACCTTCACGTTGTAGTCGACCACCCGTTTGACGGGCACGAGAATCTTCATCTGCTTGTCCTTCCCTGCTGTGCCAGGCCAGCCGGCAAAGCCTTGTCATGCCGCGCAGCGGTGTTCAAGGCACACTCGCGCCGTGCGTTTCGATATGGTACTTTACGTTTACGTAAACGTCAACGAACATGCGCCGTTTCGGCGGCGGCCGTTCGGGTGCGACTCAGGGCAGGACCTTGCCGGGATTCATCATGTTGTCCGGGTCGAACGCCTGCTTGATGCGGCGCATCAGGTCCAGGTCCAACGGCGTCTTGCATGCCGCGAGGTCGGTGCGCTTGAGCCGGCCGATGCCGTGCTCGGCGCTGATCGAGCCGTCCAGGGCGGTGACCACAGCGTATACCGCGCGGGTCAGCCCCGCCTCGGCGGCGCCGAACGCCATTGCGTCCATGCCCTCCGGCGGTGAGAGGTTGTAGTGAATGTTGCCGTCGCCCACATGGCCGAAGGCGTTCACGCGCACACCGGGCAGCACCGCGGCGACCGCCGCCGTGGCCTGCTCCAGGAACGCCGGCACGCGCGATACCGGCACCGACACGTCGTGCTTGATCTGCGGCCCGGCGCGCGCCTGGCCTTCGACGATCGCCTCGCGCACGGCCCAGAACGCCCGCGTCTGGGTTTCCGACGCGGCAACTGCACCGTCCACAACCAGTTCGGCACCGAAGGCGTCTTCCAGCACGGCTTCCGCCTTGTCGCGCAGGTCGGTGCCGGCCACCGGCGAGGTCAGCTCGACCAGGACGTACCAGTCGTACGGCGCCTCCAGCGGATCGGGCGTGCCGGGCACATGGGCCAGGGCCAAGTCGATGCCCTGGCGGTGGATCAGCTCGAAGGCGGTCACGGCATCGCCGCTGCCGGCGCGCATGCGGACCAGCAGCTCGACCGCGGCGGCCGGGTCGGCCACGGCGACCAGCGCGGTCTCGCGCTGGCGCGGCCGCGGGAACAGCCGCAGCACTGCCGCCGTGATCACGCCGAGCGTGCCCTCGGAGCCGATGAACAGCTGCTTCAGGTCGTAGCCGCTGTTGTCCTTGCGCAGCCGGCGCAGGCCGTCCCAGACCCGTCCGTCGGGCAGCACCACCTCCAGCCCCAGCACCAGCTCGCGCGCATTGCCGTAGCGCAGCACGGCATTGCCGCCGGCGTTGGTGGCCAGGTTGCCGCCGATCCGGCACGAGCCCTCGGCACCCATGCTGAGCGGGAACAGCCGGTCGGCCTCGGCGGCGGCCTCCTGGATCTGCTGCAGCACAACACCGGCCTCGACCGTCACGGTGCTGTCCAGCGGGTCGAGCTCGCGGATGCGGGTCAGCCGGTCGGTGGACAGCAGGATCTCGCGGCCGTCCTCGTGCGGGACGCCGCCGCCGACCAGACCGGTGTTGCCGCCCTGGGGCACCACGGCAATGCCCGCTTCATGGCAGAGCCGGACCACGGCGGCGACCTCGGCCGTGCTGCCCGGCCGCACCACGGCGGCGGCACGGCCATGGTACAGCCCCCGCCAGTCGGTCAGGTACGGCGCCGCGTCTTGGGCATCGACCCATCCCTTCGGCCCGACCGCCTCGCGGATGCGCGCCAGCGCGGCCTGTCGCTTGTCGGTGTCATCAATGATCATGTCGCCATTCTAACGCCGGCGGCCGGCGGCGTCAGCCCCCGCGGCGGCCGTATCAGGCGGCGACCACGTTGCGTTCCTGGCCGGTGACGAACGCCATGATGGTGTCGCGGGTCGTGTCCAGGATGCGTTGCACCGCCTCGCGCGTGTTGAAGGCGCTGTGCGGCGTGATCACGACGTTGCTCAGGCGCAGCGGCACATGGTCGGCCAGGCTGCGGCTGATCGCCAGCAGCAGGGCGAACACGTGCTCGGCCACGGTGTTCTCACCATAGGTCGGCACGTTGGCCACCCGCATGCCGTGCTCGCGGCAATAGTCCGTGTCGATGTGGTCGAAGCCGGTCGAGCGGGTGGCGATCAGCTTGAGGTTTGGCAGCTTTTCCAGCAGCGACCGGTCCAGCCGCGAATAGATGAACGTCGAGACGATCTCGGCACCCTTGTCCTTTTCCGCCAGATCGGCGGTCAGCATGTCGTCCTCGAACGCCACATCGTGGTCGCCGGCAAGGTCGCCGAAGCTTTCGCACTCCCAAGGCTCAACCTCGGAGTTGACAATCTTCATGCGTGGTCTCCCTGTTCCTGGTCGTGTCGCCGGGCCGAACGGGCGTGTGCCTACTCTGCCGCCTCGGCGTGCTTCTCCGCCTCCGCGACGTGGTTCTTCACCGCCAGGAAGCTGTCCGGCGTGACCGACATCGAGTCGATCCCGGCACGCACCAGGAACTCGGCGAACTCGGGCCGGTCGCTCGGCGCCTGGCCGCACAGGCCGACCTTGCGCCCGTGCTTGTGCGCAAGCCGGATGACCATTTCGATCATGCGCGTCACGGCCGGGTTGCGCTCGTCGAACAGGCCGCGCAGCCGGTCGGAGTCGCGGTCGACGCCGAGCACCAGCTGGGTCAGGTCGTTGGAGCCGATCGAGAAGCCGTCGAAGCGGTCCGAGAACTCCTCGGCCAGGATCACGTTGGACGGGATCTCGCACATCACGTAGACCTCGAGCCCGCCCTCGCCGCGCTTCAGGCCGTGCCTGGCGAACTCCTCCAGGACCCGGTCGGCCTCCTCAAGAGTCCGGCAGAACGGCACCATGACGACCACGTTGGTCAGGCCGATGGTGTCGCGCACGTGGCGGATCGCCCGGCATTCCAGGGCGAAGCCGTCGCGGTAGTCGTCGCTGTAGTAGCGGCTGGCGCCGCGCCAGCCGATCATCGGGTTCTCCTCGTGCGGCTCGAACGGGCGGCCGCCGATCAGTTCGGCGTACTCGTTGGTCTTGAAGTCCGACATGCGGACGATGACCGGGTCCGGCCAGCGCGAGGCGGCGATGCGGGCAATGCCGCGCGCCAGCGTCTCCACGAAGTACGCCGTCTTGTCCGCGTAGCCGCGGGTCAGCTCCGCGATCCGGCTGCGCGCCTCCTGGTCCTCGACCGTGTCGAAGTGGACCAGCGCCATCGGGTGGATCTTGATCTGATTGCCGACGATGAATTCCATGCGGGCCAGCCCGACGCCATCGGCCGGCAGCTGCCACCAGCGGAACGAGGCGCCCGGATTGGCCAGGTTGAGCATGACCTTGGTGTGCGTCCGCGGCAGGTCCTCCAGGCTCATTTCCTGGACGTCGACCTCGGCGATGCCGTCGTAGACGAAGCCCTCGTCGCCCTCGGCGCACGACACGGTCACCTCCCGCCCGTCCTCCAGTGCGTCGAGCGCGCCGGCGGCACCGACCACGGCCGGCAGGCTGAGCTCGCGACTGACGATGGCGGCGTGGGAGGTGCGCCCGCCGTGCTCGGTGACGATGGCGGCGGCGCGCTTCATCACCGGCACCCAGTCGGGGTCGGTCATGGTGGTGACCAGGATGCCGCCCTCGGGGAAGCGATCGCCTTCCTCGGCGCTCATCATCCTGACCACCTTGCCGGTGGCGACGGCGTCGCCGATGCTGAGGCCGGTGACGAGCCGTTCGCCCTTGTCCTTGATCGTGTAGGACTTGAGCGCGCCGGCCCGGCGCTGCGACTGCACGGTTTCGGGCCGCGCCTGGACGATGAACAGCTCGCCGGTCTCGCCGTCCTTGGCCCATTCCATGTCCATGGGCTGGCCGTGGTGGTCCTCGATGGCGCAGGCCCAGCGCGACAATTGCAGGATCTCGTGGTCCTCCAGCACGAAGCGGGCCGCCTCGTCTTCGGGGGTGTCGACCAGGGCGGTCGGCTCGTCGCCCGCCTCGGCATAGACCATCTTGCGCGCCTTGGCGCCGAGCTTCTTTTCAATTATGGGTTCATACTCTTCCCGGTCGAGCAGCGGCTTGAAGGCCATGTACTCGTCCGGGTCGACCATGCCCTGGACCACGGTCTCGCCCAGGCCCCAGGCGGCATTGATCAAGACCACGCCGGGGAACCCTGTCTCGGTATCGATCGAGAACATGACGCCGGAGCCGGCCAGGTCCGAGCGCACCATCTTCTGCACGCCGACCGACAGCAGCACCTTCATGTGGTCGAAGCCGTGGTTCTCTCGGTAGGCTATGGCGCGGTCGGTGAACAGCGAGGCGAAGCAGCGCCGCGTGGCATCGAGCAGGTCGTCCTCGCCGCGGATGTTCAGGTAGGTCTCCTGCTGGCCGGCGAAGCTGGCCTCGGGCAGATCCTCGGCGGTGGCGCTGCTGCGCACGGCGACGGCGTAGGCATCAGGGCCCTGGTCGTCTGCCAGTTCGCGATAGTAGCGGCGGATCGCCGCGGCCAGATCGTCCGGGAAGTCGCCGCCGCGGATCATGTCGCGGATGGCGTGGCCGACCTCGTGCAGCTCCTGCTCGTCCCGCTTGAACCGGTCGATCTGCCCGGAGATGCGGTCGTGCAGCGTGTTGTGCTCCAGGAACAGGCGGTAGCCTTCGGCGGTAACCGCGAAGCCCGGCGGCACGGCGATGCCCGCCTCGCGCAACTGCTGGATCATGTCGCCGAGGGACGCGTTCTTGCCGCCCACCAGCGCCACGTCGTCCGAGCCGAGCTCCGACAGCCAGCGGACCAGATCGGTTTGCTCAGGCATGTCCCATGTCCTCCCTTGTCAGTCCACAGCCCGGCGCCTGTCAGTCCACAGCCCGGCGGGCGGGCGCCGTTTCGGCGCGTCCGGGCTCGGCCGCCGTGCGATCCAGCCGTTTGATCAGCCGGAACTCATAGGCGTCGCCCGGCGTCACGTCGCGGAAGTGGCCGCGATAGGCGATGGTGATTGGCGGTGCCGTGAATTGGCAGCTGCTGACGCGCAGCCGCTCGTGATCGACCTCGACCTGCAGCTTCTGGCGGCGGTAGCGCAGCTGGACCTTGAGCGAGTCCAGCCCCTCCGGCAGGCTGGGGTCGAAGTGCAGCACATTGGCCCGCGTCTCCAGTCCGGTCAGGCAGCGCTGCACCAGGTCGACCGTGCCGGCCATGGCGCCCAGATGGATGCCTTCCGGTGTGGTGCCGCCCTGGATGTCGTGGATGTCGCTGTCGAGCGCGCCGCGCAGCAGGTCCCACGACAGCGGCCGCGCCGACCGGGTCAGCACCCAGGAGTGCACCACCCGGCTGAGCGTCGAACCGTGCGACGTGCGCTGCAGGTAGTAGTCGATGTTGCGCGGGATCAGGTCGCTGTCGAAGCCGTAGCCCATGCGCTCGAACATCAGCTCGAGCTCGTCCGCCGAGAACAGGTAGAACAGCATCAGCACGTCGGCCTGCTTGGAGACCTTGTACCGGTTGGGCGTGTCGTTCTCGGCCTCCAGGATGCGATCGACCCGCTGTATGTCGCCATATCTGTCCCGGTAGCCCTGCCAGTCGAACTCCTGCAGCGTCTCGTAGCCGGCGAACTGGCAGATGATGCCGTCGTGGAAGGGGATGGACATGCGCCGTCCGATTTCCTCCCAGCAGTCGATCTCGGCCTCCTCCAGCCCGATCCACTCGCACAGCTTCGCCGCATGGTCGCGCGGCAGCAGGTCGAGCACGTCGCGCGCCCGGGTCAGCACCCACGCCGCCATGACGTTGGTATAGGCGTTGTCGTCCAGCCCGCCTTCCTGCGAGGGATCGGCATCGGGATAGGCGGTGTGGTACTCGTCCGGGCCCATGACGCCGCGGATGTGGTAGCGGTCGTCGGCCGGGTCATGCTCGGCGATGCTGGCCCAGAAGCGGGCGATCTCCAGCAGCATCTCGGCACCGTAGAAGTCCATGAACTGGTGGTCGTCGGTCACCTGGAAGTAGTGCCAGATGTTGTAGGCGATCGCCGCGTTGATGTGCCGCTGGCGATGGGTGTTGTCCGGGATCCAGCGCCCCGATTTCGGGTTCAGGTGCAGCTTCTGGCTTTCCTCGCGGCCGTCGCTGCCGCTCTGCCAGGGGAACATGGCACCGCGCAGACCGGCCTCGCGCGCCGCCCGCCGTGCCTCGGGCAGGCGGCGGTAGCGGTAGCGCAGCAGCGCCTGGGTCAGCGCCGGCAGGCGCAGCGTCAGGAACGGAAAGATGAACAGCTCGTCCCAGAAGACGTGGCCGCGATAGGCCTCGCCGTGCCAGCCGCGCGGCGGCACGCCGATGTCGAGGTCGACGCTGTGCGGCGACACCGTCTGCAGCAGGTGGAAGATGTGCACGCGCAGCTTCAGGTTGGCGTCGGGCACCGGCACCATGTTGATGTCGATGTCGCACTCCTCCCACAGGTGCTTCCAGGCCAGCTCGTGGTCGGCGAGCAGCGTGTCGAACCGCGGCGCATCCATCGCCCGCCGACGCGCCTCCCAGCCCGGCTCGGCGATGGCATTGTCTCGGGAGTTGTGCATGCAGACGATCTTCTCGACGGTAATCACCTGTCCGCGCTGCACATCCGCGTCGATGTCCTGGCCGATCCAGTCGTCGCGACGCTCGGTGCGGCGCGCCACCTCCAGGCGGTCGTCGCCGCGATAGAGGCGGGTGCGCGCCGCCGCCACCACCTCGATGCGCGACCGGTTGGTGCGGGAGCGCAGGACGATCAGGTCGTCTTCCGGCTGGACGGTCTCCAGCGTCTCCAGGTGGCGGCTGCTGAGGTCGCGGTAGCGCTCGACGCCGTCGTTGGTTACGCCGCCATCGATGGCGGAGCGCACGGTCAGCCGCCCCGACCAGTCCTCTGCCTGGATCTCCACCCTGAGCGCCACCAGGTGCGGGTCGGCCATGCTGGCCAGGCGGCGTTCGGCCCAGCGCGTGGTCCGCCCGGCGCCGTCGCGGAACCGCATGGCCCGCACCATCATGCCGCTGCGCACGTCGAGCACCTGGCAGTAGGACAACACCTCGACCCGGTCGATATGAAACCAGTCGCCGCCGTCCACGCGCATGGTCAATGGCAGCCAGTTCGGCATGTTGACCAGGTCTTCGTTCTCGATGTCGCGCTCGGCGATGCGCGTGGTCAGCCGGTTGTAGCCGCCGGCCAGGTAGGTGCCGGGATAGTGCACGCCGTCGGCGGTCGTCTCCGGCGCCGCCCCGCGGGTGCAGACATGGCCGTTGCCGACGGTGCACAGCGCTTCGCGCAGCCCCTCTTGTTCCGGGTCGTAGCCGTCGTAGACCAGCATCCAGTTGCCGACCCCCTCGCCGCCACCGGTCTGGCGCAAGGCGGCTTTGGGGAACCGGGCCGCCCAGCCGTCCTGCTCCATGATCCCAGGTGCGTTGTCTGCATCGCTCATGATGAACTCCCTTCGGCCTGGCGTGACGGGCCAATGATCCGGTAGGTCAGCACCTTGACGCTGTCGATCAGGAGGAAGCTGACCAGGGCATAGCCCCAGACGATGCCGATCTGCGTCCAGTTAATGGCGTAGATCAGGATGCCGAAGGCGGCGAACAGCGTGCCGGCCGCCTGGGTCGCTTCCAGCGTCAGGAACAGAGGCAGGCTGGGATAGGGCTTTGTGAAGAACCAGCTTTGCGTGCGGGTCATGTAGATCGTCATGTGCCCGGCCACGAGCAGCTTGAGGAACATCATGGTCTGGACCGTCTCCGCCGGCAGCTGCAGCCAGCTCTGCACGAACCAGAACAGGATGAAGGAACTGATCACACCGGTGACGCTGAGCACGCCGGCAACGGCAATGACCCGCCGCATGTCCCATCTGACCGGATGGTCGGCGGTCGGAGCGTTGTCGCTGGCGATCGTCATGATCGGTATGTCGTTCAGGATCGCCAGCAGCACGATCATGATCGCCGTGACCGGATAGACGTCGTAGATCAGGATCGACAGCGAGACGAACAGCAGCACCCGCAGGGTCTCGGCCACGCGGAAGGTGGCGTAGCCGGTCATCCGCTCGAAGATGCGCCGCGCCTCGTCGACTGCGCGCGTGATGACGCCGAGGCCCTGCTCGGTCAGCACCAGGTCGGAGGCGGCCCGCGCGGCATCGGTGGCGCCGGCCACGGCGATGCCGACATTGGCCTGCTTCAGCGCCGGCGCGTCGTTGACGCCGTCGCCGGTCATGCCGACGATCCGGTTGTCGTCCTGGAAGTGCTTGATGATGGCGAACTTGTGCTCGGGCGTGACCTGGGCGAAGCCGTCGGCGCGGATGACCCGGTCGCGCTGCCCCTCGGCGATCCGGCTGCCGTCCTCGCCGAACAGCGTGGTGGCCTGCGGGATGTCCTGGCCCAGCCCGATCTGGCCGGCGACCTGCCTGGCGATGGCGGCGTGGTCGCCGGTCACCATGCGGAGGTCGATGCCGTGGGCCTGGGCGTCGGCGATCACGTCCTTCACGTCGTCCCGCGGCGGATCGAGCAGCGGCAGCAGGCCGAGATGCTGCCAGCCCCCGTCGCGCTTGCGGGCGACGCCCAGCGCACGGAAGCCCTGCTCGCCCAGCTCGTCGACCTTGGCGGCGACCGCGCGGCGAAAGTCCTCGTCGGGTTCGACCAGATCGAGGATCACCTGCGGCGCGCCCTTGGCGACGGTGAACGAGCCGCCGTCGTGGCGCACGTCCGCTTCGGCCCGCTTGCGGGTCGGGTCGAAGGGACGAGATGCGGCGATTTCGTATTGGTCGAGAACGCTTTCGTCCTCCAGCCCCTCCAGGACGGCCTGGTCGATCGGGTCGTCGGTATCCCCGCGGCGGCAGGTCAGGGCAGCGGCGACGATCAGGTCGCGCTCGTCCTCGGCGGCCAGCACCACCGGCTTCTGCAGTTCCAGCTCGTTGCGGGTCAGCGTGCCGGTCTTGTCGGCGCACAGCACATCCAGACCGGCGATCTCGTCCATCGCCGCCAGCCGCGAAACGATCGCCTTCATCGCCGCCAGCCGGTTGGCGCCCACCGTCATGGTGACCGTCAGCACCGCAGGCAGGGCCTGCGGGATGCCGGCAATGGTCAGCACCAGCGCGAACACCAGCACCTGCGACCAGGGATCGCCGCGCCACAGGGTGACGGCCACCACCGCGGCCACCAGCACCGCGGTGGTGCCAATCAGAAAATAGCCGATGCGCAGCACCGCCCTCTGGAAGTGCGAGGTCTCCTCGGCCGCCTCGACCAGTTCCACGGTACGGGCGAACTCGGTGTTGCGGCCGGTGGCGGTGACCACCACCCGCGCCTCGCCGCGCTTGACGGTGGTGCCGGAATAGACGGTGTCGCCGGGGTCCTTGGCGACCGGCAGCGACTCCCCGGTCAGCGCCGACTCGTCGATGCTGAGATGCTGGCCCTTCAGCAGTCTGGCGTCGGCGGGAACCAGGTTGCCCATGCGCAGGACGACAACGTCGCCGGGCACCAGTTGATCGGCGGGGATGTCGCGCCGCTGGCCGCCGCGGATGACCCGCGCGGTCGGCGCCAGGCGCTGCTTGAGCGCCTCGATGGCGCTCTGTGCCTTGCTCTCGTGCCAGAAGCTGACGCCGCCATTGATCAGCAGCATGGCGGCGATGACCGCCAGATCCTCCCAGCGCTGGGCTATGGCGGCCAGGACGATCGCCGCCTCGAGCATCCAGGGGATCGGCCCCCAGAAGTTCTTCAGCAGCCGGACGACGACGCTTTCCTTGTCCTCCTCGATCGCGTTCGGCCCGTACCGCTCGCGACGCTGTGCGGCCGCGTCGTCGCTCAGGCCCTGCTGCGGGTCGACCGACAGGTCCTGCAGCGTCTCCTCGACAGAGCGATCCTTGTAATCCTGCGCGCCGGACTGCTGCGCCTCGCGTTCCTCGGCGGCCTGGTTCTCGTCATCCCGTCTGCGGGCTGCCTCTTGCGGGGCCATTGGCCGGCATCCTCCTTCCGCGCTCTTCCTGGCCGCCAGTCCTGGCGGCAGTGCGTCCCGCGGGCGGACGACTTCCCACGCCCGTCCCTGCCGACAGCCGGAAAGGGGCCGGCGCGCGGCCGGCACCCGATGCGGCCGCCGTCTCCGTTCAAACGGGAAAAAGCGCGGGAGGTTCCTGCCACCAGCCCGTTCACGCTGCCGCACCCGGGCATACGGGCACGCCGGATGGCAGGCGAATGGCAACAAGGGGTGGTTAGATTACTTCGACGGCGAGTTCCCGAATGCGCCTGAACTGCCGGTCCCCCGTGAGAAAAATGCAGGTTCCGCTTACCGCGACCGCACATCCCGCCTGCAACGCATCGGGCGTCCGAAACCCGTATCGGACGCGAAGATCGAGCGCGATTTCCACCACCTGTGGCAGCAGGTCCACGATCACCAGACAGGGATCAGCAAAGAAGTCCCGGTATAGATCTGCCGTTTCCGTATCGCCGGCCCGGCAAGGATGGACCAGGCATTCAAGAAAGCTGAGCCGGGAAACAATTATTTGTGGGGTATCACCATTGGTCCCGGCATCGCGAAAACGCTCCTTCAGCCGCGAATAAAACGGCTCCCGCGCCTCGATCCAATAGATCAGCGCGCTGGAATCAAGAAAAAGCTTTATAGAATTCAGTCCCATTCGTCGCGCATTGCGCACAGGCGCGCATCAAGTTCCTCGCGCGTCTTGGTGCCGGTCGCAGGCTTCTTAAGCATTCTTTCGAACAGGCTTTCGCCTTGGGGCTGGGCAGGTTCCGTTTGGGAGGCCTGAGCCGCATGAAATCCAAGATTGTACGCCTCTTCAGTGAGAACCACGCAAACCGGGCCACTCTCGTCAACGATGTGTACCGGCCCCTTCTTCAGGGCCTCCTTCAGGGCCGCGATGCCGCGGCGGCACAGATCCTGGGCGGAAATGGTGTTCATTGGATCCTCCGGGGACCGAGCCTTTGCACGTCTATCTTGCCATGCCTGCCATGATGTGCAAGCCATTCGGATGCATTCCCTTCACGTCCTTTCTCAGTCCTCCCGTACCGCCGTGATCAGGAACTCGACATTGCCCTCCGGCCCGCGCAGGGGGCTCTCGGCAATCCCGAGCACGCGCCAGCCGGGGCGGGCGGCCAGCCAGGCGCGCACGGCCTCGCCGACCTCGGCGTGCAGGGCCGGGTCGCGCACCACGCCGCCCTTGCCGACGCGGCCGCGGCCGACCTCGAACTGCGGCTTGATCAGGGCGACCAGCGCCGCCCCCGGCGCGGTCAGGGCCAGCGGCGCCGGCAGCACCACCGACAGGCCGATGAAGCTGGCGTCGCAGACCACCAGCCCGACCGGCTCGGGCACCTGTTGGGCGGTCAGGTGGCGGGCGTTGGTGCGCTCCAGAACGACCACGCGCGAGTCCTGGCGCAGGCGCCAGGCAAGCTGGCCGTGGCCCACGTCGACGGCGTAGACCCGCGCCGCGCCGCGCTGCAGCAGCACGTCGGTGAACCCGCCGGTCGCCGCGCCCACGTCCAGGCACACCCGTCCGGCCGGGTCGATGCCGAACCGGTCCAGCCCGTGCGCCAGCTTGACGCCGCCGCGGCTGACCCAGGGATGGTCGCGGCCCTTGACGAGGAGCTCGGCGTCGGCCGGCAGCAGCTCTCCCGGCTTGTCCACGCGCCGCGTGCCGGCCAGCACGGTGCCGGCGCGGATCAAGGCCTGCGCCCGCGTCCGGCTCTCCGCCAGACCGCGGTCGACCAGAAGCTGGTCCAGGCGGATGCGGCGCGGCCGGCCCGTCACGGCGCCTCACACCGGCCGCCGTCGTGGCACGGCAGTGGCGGTTGCGGTCGGCGCGCCGAACGGAGAGGTTGCCGCACGTCGGCACGAAAATATTGTGGCGTCGGTGCGATACCGTCCGCTATGCAACGGGCCCTGTCGCGCATGCACTGGAGACCATCGGCATGGAACTGGAACGGACCATTCACGAATTCCTGCTGTCGTCGCCCGACCTGGGCATCCGGGTCAACAGCCTGTCGTACGACCAGTCGCTGATCGGCAGCGGGTTGATCGACTCGCTGGCGGTGCTCGACATCGTCGAGTTCATGGAGTCCCGGTTCGAAATCCAGTTCGATCCCGACGACCTGACCGGCGACAACTTCGACACCATCGCCGCCATGGCCGCCCTCGCCCGCGCCCGCATGCAGGCGGCCTGAGCCCAACCCGGCCCCGGGCCCGGCCCCGGGCCCGGCCCCGGGCCCGGCCCCGGTCCGGCCCCGGAGACTGCCCATGGCCGCCGCCTTTCAGGCCCTGCCGGCGCGGCTCAAGGCCCGCCTCAAGCCCTGTGCCCTGCGCTGGCTGCTCGGTTACGACGCGGCGGCGCTGGGCCGGGCCCTGCGGCGGCTCGGGCTGCGGCCCGGCGACACGCTGATGGTGCACGCATCGTGGCGCCCGGACAACGGCTTCCGCGGCAGCCCGGCCGACTTCGTCGCCGCCCTGAAGCAGGCGGTCGGGCCGGACGGCCTGCTGGCCATGACCTCGATGACCTACCACAACCAGAGCTCCGCCGAGTTCCTGCGCCGCGGCAAGCCGATGGACGTGTGCCGCTCGCCGTCGCGCATGGGGCTGCTGACCGAGGTGTTCCGCCGCGACCCCGAGGTGCGCCGGAGCCTCAGCCCGACCCACCCGGTGCTGGCCTGGGGCCGCGACGCCGACGCCTTTGTCGCCGGCCATGACGCCACGCCTTGTCCGTTCGGGCCCGACAGCCCGTTCGGCCGGCTGCTTGCCCGCGACGGCCGGATCCTGTGCATCGATGCGCCGTTCGCCAGCGTCACGTTCACCCATTTCCTGGAGGACCGGATCCGCGACACCCTGGCCGTGCCGCTCTACGAGCCGGAGCCGCTGGACGGGACCGTGATCGATGCCGAGGGGCGCCGCCGTACCGTGCCGACCCTGGTCCTGTCTGCCGCTGCCAACGCCCTGCGACGGGAGGAGCGGCTGGTCCGCCGCCTGGACGACGCCGGCGTGCTGCGCCGCACCCGGGTCGGCAACACCCGCCTGCTGTTCATGGACTGCCGCGCCGTGACCGAGGCCGCCGACCGGATGGTCGCCGCTGGCGAAAGCTTCTTCGACACGCCGACCTGAGCCCGGCCGCGCCCACCAGCCAGACCCCGCCCTACAACAGGAAATGATAGCTCAGTGCTGCGGCCAAGTCATCACCGAAGGCGCTGCCTTTGCGGATGATCGGCACGCGGTCCGGCACGAAGGCCAGGTGCTCGTCGTCGGGCCGCAGGCTGGTGATCAGGGCGCAGGGGATGTTTCGCGTCTCCGGCATGGCCGACAAGGCCACGGCCAGGTCGATGCCCGACAGGCCCGGCATGACGGCCGAGATGATGACCATGTCGGGCCGCGTCCGCACGACCTGCTCCAGCGCAGCGACGGTGGCGGTGACGATGGTGACGCGATAGCCGCAGGCCTGCATTTCGCGTTC
>CAZGMC010000079.1:0-1369 GCA_964526565.1 uncultured Mycobacteriaceae bacterium | reverse complement strand
CCCCTGCAGCCGCGCCCCTGCAGCCGCGCCCGCACGGCGCCGGCCGGCAATGCCGGCGCGCGTGCCCTGGGCGGGAGGATCGTCAGGCGGCGTTCGCCAGGGTGCTGGTGATTTCGGTGAACAGCCGGGCAATCGTGGTCTTGATCTCATCCATGCCGGCCTCATCGGAGCTGGTCAGCAGGTTGCCGTCGGTCACCACCGGATCCTCGGCAATGGTCGCTCCCGCCTCCTGAAGCCTGGCAACGACCTCGGCGGGCGCCGCCACGGTGCGGCCGGCGATCCGCTCCGCCGCGACCAGGACCAGGGCGCCGTGGTTGAGCGTCGCGACCGGCTTGCCGGCATCCATGAAGCCGCGCACGAAGCGCATGGTGTGGGGGCTGTTGAGCAGCTTGTCGAGGCCGCGCTGCCCGCCCGGAACCAGCAGGGCGTCGAAGTCCGCGGCGAGCGCATTCGACAGGCTGATATCCACCGGAAAGTAGTGGCCCCAGCTCTTGCCGTGCCAGCCATTGACCAGGCCCTGCTCCGGCGACACCACCTTCGGCGTGGCGCCGGCGGCGAGAAGTGCCCGCTGCGGCTCGGTCATGTCCAGCTCCTCGAAGCCGTTGGCCACCAGAACGGCGACGGTCTTGCCGCTGAGTGAATGGTCCATGTGCCTTGTTCTCCTTGGCATGAGGTGGAAAATCGAACGGTCATCGGCTGGTTCCAGCCGCCGGCGACTCCCGAATACCGGCATCGCCTTGCCGCCTTGCCCACTTACGATTGGCACGACTGGCTGGGCCAAAGTAATGGCGGCGGTCTTGTCAGAAAAAAGCAGGCTCCTCCCTCGCCAGGGCGGCGACGCGGAGAAGCGCTTATATCTGTTCGATGATGGCTTAGAAATGGTCCACGAACGTTCGTAAGTCAACGGTAATTTCCTTGCGAGGTGGCGCTTCAACGGGCCACATCGCGTCGGCTGCAGAATTTGATCATTCAGTGCGGTCTTTTGCCATGTTGCACCGCACCCAAGTTGGCGGAGCGGGGCGCATCGAGTCGGCGAAAACCACTTCCCGATCAAACCTCTGGCCTGATGCGCGGCTGCGCGTTATGTGATAACACCATGCCACGCACAACATTTTTGGTGGCGCAGGCTTGGCGGCAAGAGGTTGCACCGTCCCGCGGCGCCCCGCTCGTCGTCCCGTTCGCCCCGAACCGGCATGGATGGATCGGCGCTCCGCGCCGTTTTGTTAGTAAACATGGCACCAATGCGCCCGGCGTAAAGCCCCCCGCCCCATGCGACGGTCGGCGGACTGCCACCGCCAAGTGGACCATCATGGGCGCCAGCAGCGGACGGGGACCGTCAGCGCGCTGCCGCACGCCGATGCCCGCGGCG
>CAZGMC010000078.1:0-19965 GCA_964526565.1 uncultured Mycobacteriaceae bacterium | reverse complement strand
CCCCGCCGGGCGTTACCCGGCACCGTGTTTCCGTGGAGCCCGGACTTTCCTCCCCCGGCAGCGCGCCGGGAGCGGCCATCCGACCGTCTGGCCCACACCCGAAATCTAGGGGTTCCGTTGCCGTGCCGCAACGCCCGCCGCGGTCGTGGTGGCGCCGGTCGCCACGAAGTCCGGCCCCGGCGTGTACGCAGTCGCGAGTGTCGCGCCATACGCGAATTCGGTCTTTGTCGGCGGCCGGGACCCCTTTATACCGTCGCACATGAATCGAGATATTCGCTTCACGGATCATGGGAAGCACGGGAATGCGCAACATCGCCATTGCCTGCCAGGGGGGCGGCAGCCATACGGCCTTCACGGCCGGTGTGTTACAGACCATCCTTGAGGATTCGGTGGAGCGCGGGGGCTATCGCATCAGCGGCCTCAGCGGCACCTCCGGCGGCGCCGTCTGCGCCCTGCTTGCCTGGTACAGCCTGCTGCGCGGCGACTCCGCCGCCGGCATCCGCAGCCTGGGCGACTTCTGGCTGATGCCGTACCCGTACGGCAACGCCGCCATGCTGCCGCCTGACTACCTGATCAACCAGTGGCTGGTCCACACCTCCAGCTGGCCGGTGAGGTACGAGACCAGCCCCTATGCCCTGCTCGGCTGGACGGGTGCGCTGCCGGGTTGGGCGGGCGAGTGGGCTTCGCTGTGGGTGGACGGTCAGACCGCCCTGCGCCACCTGCTGAACCGGTTCGTGGACTTCGCCGCCATTCCGGACCTGCTGCAGGCCCGCAGCGCGCGGCCGGAACTGTTCATCGGTGCGGTCGAGATCACGCGCGGCGACTTCGTCCGGTTCTCGGGCGAGCATCCCGATTTCTCCGTCGATGCCGTCATCGCCTCGGCGACCCTGCCGGAGATCATGCGCACCCTGGAGATCGCCGACGGCGGCTACCAGGGCGCCTATTGGGACGGCCTGTTCTCGGAAAACCCGCCTGTCAGCGCCTTCTGCGACCGCGACGAGGGCAGCGCCGTCCACAAGCCGGACGAGATCTGGGTCATCCGGATCAACCCGCGCACCCGTGCCGCCGTGCCCCAGTCGCTGCACGACATCTATGACCGGCGCAACGAGCTGGCCGGCAACCTGTCACTGGAGCACGGCCTGTACATGATCGACAAGATCAACCGCATGGTCGGACCGTGGCGCAAGCCGGAGGACGAGGCGGACGCGGCCTGTCCCAATCATCTGCGCAAGTACAAGATCATCGAGACGCCGCAGATCGCCATGGACCCGGCGGTGTCCGGCAGCCTCGACTATCCGTCGAAGTTCGACCGCAGCCCGACCCACCTGACCCGCCTGCTGGAGCACGGGCGGGAGCAGGGCCGCGCCTTCCTGGACACGTGGCACGCGGCGCGTTCCGGCGCCTGAGCGTCCCCGTGACGGCACCGGCGACGGCTCCCGGCCGCCGCCTGTGCCTGCAGCCGGCGGCGCCGGTCTGGACTTGCGGTCCGGATTCGTGCGATCGTTCCTTTTCGCAGTTGCGAACAGTCAATCATTTCGTTTCAGGGGGAATCGATATGCCTCGGACCGCGCGACCGCGCCGCAGCGTGCTGTACATGCCGGGCTCCAACGTCCGTGCCCTGGAAAAGGCGAGGACGATCCCGGCCGATTCGCTGATCCTCGACCTGGAGGACGCGACCGCGCCCGACGCCAAGGACCAGGCGCGCGAACAGGTCTGCGACGCGGTGAAGGCGGGCGGCTACGGCAAGCGGGAACTGGTCATCCGCATCAACGGCCTGAACACGCCGTGGGGCTACCGGGACATCGTCGCGGCATCGAACACCTCGGCCGACGCCATCCTCATCCCCAAGGTCGAGAGCGGCGATACCGTCCGCCAGGTGGAAGCCGTGATGCGCACCGCCGGCGCGCCGGAGGACATGAAGATCTGGTGCATGATGGAGACGCCGTTCGGGGTGCTGCATGCCGAGCTGATCGCCGCCGCGTCGGACCGGATGGAATGTTTCGTCATGGGCACGTCGGATCTGGCCAAGGACCTGGACGTGGCCCACACGCGCGAGCGGCTGCCGATGATCACGTCGCTCGGCCTGTGCATGCTGGTGGCGCGCGCCTACGGCCTGGCCATCGTCGACGGCGTCTACCTGGACCTCAACGACGACGAGGGCTTCGAGTACGCCTGCCGCCAGGGCATGGAACTGGGCTTCGACGGCAAGACCCTGATCCACCCGAAGACCGTCGCCACCGCCAACCGCGTGTTCACGCCGAACCTGGACGACGTCGCCTGGTCGCGCAAAATCATCCAGGCCCATGCCGAGGCTGCCGCCCAGGGCAAGGGCGTCGCCGTCGTCGATGGCAAGCTGATCGAGAACCTGCACGTCGACAGTGCCAAACGCCTGGTGGCCATGGCCGAGGCGATTTCCGAGCTGGAGGCGGCGCAGTAATGGCAGTCACCAAGACCAACCCCGGGAACTATTTCGAGGACTTCAAGGTCGGCCAGGAGATCGCCCACGCCACGCCGCGGACCATCACCTCCGGCGATGCCTCGCTCTATACCGCGCTGTACGGCACCCGCTTCGCCGTGCCGTCGTCGGCGGCGTTCGCCCAGGCGATCGGCCTGCCGACGGCGCCGGTCGACGACGTGCTGGCCTTCCACGTCGTGTTCGGCAAGACGGTGCCGGACATCTCGCTCAACGCCGTGGCCAATCTGGGCTATGCCGGCGGCCGCTTCGGCGCGCCGGTCTATCCCGGCGACTCGGTGCAGACCGTGTCGACCGTGATCGGCCTGCGCGAGAACAGGAACGGCAAGAGCGGCGTGGTCTATGTCCGCTCGGTCGGCACCAACCAGCGCGGCGAGACGGTGCTGGACTATGTGCGCTGGGTGATGGTCAACAAGAAGGACACCGGCGCGCCGACGCCCGACCCGGTCGTGCCCAACCTGCCCGGTGCGGTGCCGGCGGAGGAGCTGACCGTGCCCGAGGGCCTGGACCTGTCGCGCTACGACACCGCCCTGGCCGGCAGCCCGCACCTGTGGGACGACTACGAGCCGGGCGAGACGATCGACCACGTCGACGGCATGACCATCGAGGAGGCCGAGCACCAGATCGCCACCCGCCTCTACCAGAACACCGCCAAGGTGCACTTCAACCAGTTTACCGAAAAGGACGGCCGGTTCGGCCGGCGCATCATCTATGGCGGGCACGTCATCAGCCTGGCGCGGTCGCTGTCGTTCAACGGCCTGGCCAACGCCTTCAAGGTGGCGGCGATCAACGCCGGCACCCATGCCAGCCCGACCTTTGCCGGCGACACGATCTATGCTTGGTCGGAGGTGCTGGAGCGGATCGAACTGCCCGGTCGCAGCGACGTCGGCGCCCTGCGCCTGCGCACCGTCGCCACCAAGGACCGCCCCTGCGCCGACCATCCGTTCAAGGCCGCGGACGGCAAGTACGCCGACGGCGTGGTCCTGGACTTCGACTACACGGTGCTGATGCCGCGGCGGCGATAGGCAGGTCTACTCGGAGTCGGCCGGGCTCATTGAGTTCGGCCGTCTCCATGCAACACGGTAACGGCCGCTTTGGACTCCAGGTAGCCCGTCACCGCGGTCTCCTCCTGCACCCCGCGCTGGGACACGGCCCGGCCGCATCAGCCGAACCGCAGCGCCGCCAGCAGCGCCGCTGCCACCAGCAGCAGGGTCATCCCCGTGACCGGCCAGCGGCGCAGCCGCGCCTCGGCCGCCGCCGGCCGGATCACGGCGCCGCGCCGCGGCGGCCGGACCGCCGGTTTCGCCCTCCGGCGGGCGACCAGACCGGCCCCGGCCACGACCATCCGGCCGAGCGGGCCGGCCGCGGCGATCACGTCGCCCTCGGGGACCGCGACCGGCGCCAGGGCGCGGCGCACCGGCGGCAGAAAGGCGAGCCCGGCCAGCAGCGCCCCGAGCAGCACCGGCCAGCTCTGGGTCCACAGCCGGCCGGGCGCGGCGGCGTAGGTCAGCGGCTCGTCGCGCAGGTCGGCGAACAGCACCCAGGCCGCCGCGAAGCCGGCGATCACCAGCGCCAGCCAGGGCAGCCACAGCCCGGCGCGCGGCACCGCGGCGGCGCTGGCGGGCCGCGCAGCGCGCCACGCCACGACCAGGAACCGCGCCATCAGCAGCGTCGTGCCGACCGAGGCAAACGACAGCAGCCGCTCCGGATCGGCCCATGCCGCCCCGCCGGTGGTGGCGATGTCCTTCAGCGCCAGCTTGGCCAGCGCGCCGCCGGTCAGCGGCGCCCCGGCGATCGCCAGGGCCGGCACCACCAGCGCGGCCAGGATCAGCCGCCGGTGCGCCCGCCGGCCGGCCGTCGCCAGCACGCCGACCCCAAGGAACAGCCCTGCCTTGGCCAGCCCGTGATGGGTGGCGTAGAGCGCCGTCGCGGCCAGCGCCAGGGGCAGCGCCGCCGGGTCGATCAGCACGCTGCCGATGCCGGCCAGGATCAGCCCCATCTGGCTCAGGCTGGAATAGGCCAGCACGGTCTTGGGCCGGTGTTGCGGCAGCCCGGCCAGCACGCCGTAGAAGGCGGTGAAGAAGCCGAGCGCCACGATCGCCGCGCCCCAGGCCGCCGCACCGGCCTCGCCCAGCGGCAGGAAGCGCAGCAGACCGAAGATCCCGGCCTTGATGATCGCCCCGCTCAGCGCCGCCGAGGCGGGCGTCGGCGCTGCCGGATGGGCGACCGGCAGCCAGACGTGCAGCGGCACCATGCCGGCCTTGATGCCGAACCCGGCCAGCAGCAGCGCCAGGGTCAGGTCGCGCGCCGGCGATGCTGCCACGGCCGCCGGCAGGCCGGCGATCGCCAGCCCGTCCGCGGCGGCCGTGGCCAGCATGAACCCCAGCAGCAGGCAGGCCTCGCCCAGCACCGCCAGCACGATGTAGGCCTGCCCGGCCCGCCGGGCGAACGGTGTCTCCTCGTGGATCACCAGGCCGTAGGCGGCCAGCGTCATCAGGCTGAAGAACAGATAGAATCCGGCCACATCGGCGGCCAGGATCAGGCCGAAATTGCCGGCCATGGTGGCCAGGAAGAAGGCGTCGAAGCGGTGCCGCCCGGCATCGGCCGCCAGGTAGGTCCGGCCATAGACTGCCGCTGCCGCCCAGATCAGCGCGGTGAAGCCGAGGAACACCCGCGCCACCGGGTCGATCCCCAGGTCCAGGCCGAGCAGCACGCCGGGCAGCACGATCCCGGTGCCGGCCGGCACGAACAGTGCGACGGCCAGCGCCGGCAGCGCGGCGACGGGCGTCAGCATGGCCAGCCTCGGGCCGGGTCGCGCCCCCGCGACCATCAGCAGCGCCAGCGCCAGCGGCGCCGCCACCGCGGCGATCAGGCCGGCCTCGGCCGGATCGCTCACCGCCCATGCTCCAGCGCTGCGATCAGCGTCGCCCAGCCGAGCGGGCTGGCGGCGAACCCGGCGAACAGCCCGGCGGCCAGGGCCGCGGCGGCCGTCACCACCGGCGGCAGGAACAGCCCGGCGGAGGTTTCGAACCGGCTGCCCGCCCGGTGCGCGTCCTCGTGCCAGCAACCGGCCGGCGGTCGGAACCAGGCGCGGTAGAGGATCGGCAGGAAATAGGCGGCGTTGAGCAGGCTGGAGCCGGCGAGCACGAAGATCACCCAGGGCTGCCCGGCCTCCAGCGCGCCGGTGCCGAGATACCATTTGCTGATGAACCCGGCGACCGGCGGCACCCCGATCATGCCCAGCGCGGCGACGCTGAACGCCAGCGTGGTCCAGGGCATCCGCCGGCCGATGCCGTCGAGCTGGTCGACGCGATGGGCGTGCACCGTCTCGGCAAAGGCGCCGGCACAGAAGAACATCGTGATCTTCATCAGCCCCTGATGGATCAGATGGACCAGCCCGCCGATCGTCGCGATCGGTCCGGCCAGCGCCACGCCGAGCGTAATGTAGGAGACCTGGCTGACCGTGGAGAAGGCGAGCCGGCGCTTCAGGTCGGTCTGACGCAAGGCCAGCACCGAGCCGTACAGGATGGTCGCCGCGGCCAGCAGCGCCAGCGGCAGGCCGACCCCGAGCTCGCGGACCAGGGTGGTGCCGTAGACGTCGTGGACCACGCGCACGATGCCGAACGCCCCCGCCTTGACCACCGCAACCGCGTGCAGCAGCGCGCTGACCGGGGCCGGCGCGACCATCGCCGTGGGCAGCCAGCCGTGCAGCGGCACCAGTGCCGCTTTCACCCCCAGCCCGGCGATCAGCAGCCAGAAGATCAGGATCAGGGGGCCGCGATCGGTGTCGAGATGGGCGCCGAGCTGCGGCCCCTCCGCGAATTCCACCGGACCGGTCAGGCTCTGCATCCACACGACACCGAGCAGCAGCGGTGCGTTGGCGGCCAAGGTGTAGGCCAGGTAGCGGCGCCCGGCGGCCAGCGACCCGGCATCGCCGCGGTGCACCACCAGCGGCCACGTGGACAGGGTCAGCAACTCGTAGAAGACCAGGAAGGTGATGGCGTTGCCGGCCAGGGCGATGCCCGTGGTCGCCGCGACGCAGATCGCGAAGAAGCCGAAGAAGCGGTTCTGGTGCCCGGTACCGGCCAGGTAGCTGATTGCGTAGATCGTGGTGACGAACCACAGCCCGGCCGACAGGGTGACGAACAGCATGGCCAGCGGATCGACCCGGAGGATCAGATCGAGTTCCGGCACCAGCGTCAGCCGCGCCTCGTAGCGCTCGCCCAGCCACACCCCCCACAGCAGCAGGGCGACCAGCACCAGCTTCAGCGCCGCGCCGATCAGGTTGAACGTGATGCGGGTGCGGTGCGCCCCGGCCGGCAACGCGAAGATCAGCAGTCCCGGCGTCAGCGAGCTGAGCAGGGTTGCCACCGGCAGCCACGCCGCGACGGTCACGGCAGCCCCTCCACCGCCACCGCGGGCCGGCCGATCGCCAGCAGCGCCAGCGGCTCGTAGGCGACGATGCCGAGCAGCGCGGAGAGCAGCGCCAGGGCCAGCGGCGCCAGCTCCATCCGCAGCGGCACCGGCCGGATGGCGAACCCGTCCGGCGCCGCGGCGAGGGTCGGGGACAGCGCGCTGAACACATAGCCGGCCGCCAGCAGCCCGCCGGCCAGCATGACCAGCGCCCACCACCACTGGCCGGCGGCCAGGGCGGCGTTCAGCAGCAGCCATTTCGCCACGAAGCCGCCGGAGGGCGGCAGGCCGATCAGCGTCAGCCCGGCCAGGCCGATCGCCAGCACGGTGATCGGCAGGCGGTGGGCGGCGCCGCTGATCCCGGCGATCCGGTCATGGCCGAGGGCGTGGATGATCGTGCCGGCAGCCAGGAACATCGATGCCTTGGCCACGGCGTGGGACACCGCGTGGAAGATGCCGCCGCTCCACGCCGCCGCCGCCCAGGGCAGCGACGCGGCGCCGCCCGCCAGCGGGAACAGCAGGAACAGATAGCCGATCTGGGCGACCGAGGAATAGGCGACCATCAGCTTCAGCCGGTCCTGGCGCAGCGCCAGCACCGAGCCCCACAGGATCGCTGCCGCGCCGAGCAACCCGAGCAGCTGCGCTGCCGCCGCCGTCGCCACCGGGGCGAACACGTCGAACCACAGCCGGACGACCAGGCAGAATGAGGCCTTGACCACCAGCGCCGACAGCAGCGCGCTGGCCGGGGCGGGGGCGTTGGCGTGGGCCGGCGGCAGCCAGACATGCAGCGGGAACAGCGCGGTCTTGGCCAGCAGCCCGACCGTCATCAGCACCAGCGCCGCCATCGTGGAGTCCGGCACCGCGCCGGCCGTGATGCGCTCCGCCAGCGACTCCAGATCGAGCACGCCGTACTGTGCATAGATCAGCGCCACGCCCAGCAGGAAGGCCAGCGACCCGGTCAGCGCGACCAGCAGATAGCGCATGCCGGCGACCAGCGCGGCGGCCCCGCCCTCGATCGTGACCAGCGCGACCGCGGCCAGCCCCATGACCTCGAGCGCGACATACAGGTTGAACAGGTCGGCGCCCAGGAAGACCGCGTTGAGCGCCGCCAGCAGGAACAGCGCCAGCGGCCAGAACGCCAGGCCCGCCCGGCTCTCGCCCCCGGCCGGGTGTCGGAATTCGACCAGGGCATGGACCATCACCGCCGCCCCGACCACCGCCGTGGTCAGCACCATCAGCGCGCCGAAGCCGTCGGCCTGCAGGGCGATGCCGAGCGGTGCCGGCCAGCCGCCGAGCTCCAGGCGCAGCGGGCCGTGCGCCCGCACCTGCAGCGCCAGCGCCAGCGCGGCGGCGACCAGCCCGGCGGCGCCGGCCAGCGGCAACCAGGGCACCGCGCGCCGCCCCAGCGGCAGCGCCAGCGCCGCCAGCACCAGCGGCGGCACGATGGTCAGAACCGCCCAGGGGACCGATGAGGCAACCGGGCAGTCGAGCAGCTCCGCGGCCACGGCGCCTATGCGCCCGGTCTGGGGTCATCCTCCGCCAGGCTGGACCGGCCGGTGGCGCGGTGGATGCGCCAGGCCAGGACCAGGGCGAAGGCGGTGGCCGACACCGCCACGACGATGCCGGTAATCACCATGGCGTGGGGCACCGGGTCCGGGCCGGCGGCCGGGTCGCGCGCCGCGACCGCGCCGAACACCAGGAAGATGCCGCCACCGATGATGTTGACCGCCAGAATGCGACGCAGCAGGTGGACGCGGGCAAACAGGCCGTGCAGCCCGATCGCGACCAGCGCCACACCGGCCAGGGCATAGAGCGGGAAGGGCGTCACCGGGGCGGCTCCGTTCTGCCCGGCCCGGCCGCCGTCGGCTCCGCCGTGGGCGGTTCGGGCACGCCGGCGACCAGCAGCGCCAGGGTTGCTCCGATCGCCAGGGTCAGCACCGTCTCGACCAGCTCGATCAGGGTCCCGGCGAGGCCGGGCGGGTAGTCCAGGAACTCCCGCCCGCCGGGCATTCCGGCCAGCGCTGCCGCGACGAACGCCAGGAACCCGGCGACCACGACCAGCCGCGGCCACAGGCTCGCGGTGGCCGGCGGCCGCGCCATCCCGGCCAGCAGCAGCAGCACGGCGGCGGCGGCCAGCACCGTGCCGGCCTGGAACGCGCCGCCGGGAGCATGGGTGCCGACCGCCAGCAGGTAGACGGCGACCAGCACCGCCACCGGCGCCAGCCAGCGCACGAAGCCGCGCAGCACGGGGTCGGGACCACCGGGCGGTTGGCCGGGCCGGGCCGGCGGTCCGGGCACGCCGCCCCAGCACCCCGTCGGGGTCAGCGACCACACAGCGATCAGCGCGAGCAGCAGCACACCGGTTTCGAGCAGGGTGTCATAGCCGCGGAAGTTCAGCAGCACGGCGGTGACCGGGTTGTCGACCCCGCTCTCGGCCAGCCGTGCGGACACGACGGGCGCCAGCCCGGCGGCATCGGCCGGCAGCTCCAGCACCACCCGGCCGAGCCCTGCGGCCAGGGCCAGACAGGCCACGGCCAGGCCCGCGCGGGCGACCGGGCCGGGCGCCGGTTCGGGACGGGTTGGGCCGGCGGTCTCAGGGCTGGCGGCCATTCTCGGTCTCCGCCGGTGTCTCCTCGCCGCCGGCCGGGTCGCGGCCGATCCGGTCGAGCGCGCGCAGGAACAACAGCCCGGTCAGCCCGGCGCCGATCGCCGCCTCGGCCAGCGCGACGTCGGGCGCGCCCAGACGCAGCCACGCCACCGCCATCAGCAGGCCGAACACGATGAACAGCACGATGCCGGTGAACAGCGCCGGCGAGGCCAGCGCCCGCCACGCCAGCCCGGTCAGCAGGACCGCCAGCACCGCATCGAAGGCGAGGTCCAGCGCCCCGATCATCGGCGGCCGGTCCTGGCGATCCGCACCGGCGCGATGCCGGCGCGCAGCGCGGCCGCGGCGATCAGTTGCGACACCGTGGCGGCGGTCAGCAGGGCGATCAGCCAGACCAGGACCAGCTTCAGCACCACCGGCCACGACTCCGCCCGCAGCGCCAGCCCGGCTGCGATCAGCCCGAGCCCCAGATTGTCGGCCTTGGTCAGCGCGTGCAGCCGCGTGTAGACGTCGGGGAAGCGCAGCACCCCGACCATGCCGGCCAGGTAGAACAGCGCCCCGGCGATCACCAGCGCCACCGATGCCGCTGCCCCGACGGTCATGCCTGGTCCTTCCCCTCCCGCTCCCCCTCCCGCTCTCCGGGGATGGGCGGCACGGCCAGCCAGCCGCCACGCAGGAAGGCGAGCGTCGCCATCGCGGCCAGCAGGACCAGCACCAGGGCCACGTCGCGGGCGGCGTCGAGGCCGTCGCGCTCGGCCAGCAGCAGCACAATCCCGGCGCCGGTGGTGCCGATCAGCTGGGTCGCCAGCATCCGGTCGGCCGGGGTCGGGCCGCGCAGCACGCGCACCAGGCCGCCGGCGATGGAAAGCAGCAGGACCAGAGCCACCGCGGCATCGAGTTCAGCCATCGCCGCAATCCTTCTCACGGCCGGAAACGGCCGCTGCCGGGCCGAACAACCCGGCGATCTGCCGCTCCTCCCCGGCGAGTTGACCGGCCAGAGGCTGATCGACACTCAGCGCATGCACCCGCAGCCGGGCCCCGCTCATCCCAGTCGCCAGCGTGCCCGGCAGCAGGCTGATCACGTCGGCAAGGACGACCCGCGCGCCGCCCCTGGGCAAACGCATCCGGTAACCGACCATCCGCGGCGCAATCGGCAGCCGGGGATCGAGCGCCCGGCGAGCCACATCGATGCCGCCCATCACTGATCGCATCAGGAAATGCGGGATGAAGCGGATCAGCCCCGCGAACCGGAATCGCATTGCAGCCGGCGGCTTCAGCCAAAGGCTCAGGCCCACCGCGGCGATCACGGCGGTTAGACCGAACGGCCAGGTCCCCGGATCGCCCCCGACCAGCGCAACCCAGGCCAAAGAGTACAACGCGCCGCGCCACAGGGCTGCGACGGCAGTCCTGCCCGATGCCGGCGGCGGCTGGCTGCGATCGATCTCGGCAGGCATGATCACTCCAACCGTCACGGGGTCGGGGTACCCGCCAGGAATGGCATGTACCCGGCGATCATGGGCCCAGGAGGGCCGGCGCATCGCACGTCGGCAGAGAAACAATGCCGATGGTGCAGCAACAGTCAATTTGAAACGGCGCCACCCGGTGAAGGTTCCCCGGAGCGGCGACGCAGTCGACCATGATGCGCTCTGGCGGCATGATCGGCCCTGGCTGGCACGTCTGGTCGAGCACAGCGGCACGCCGGCACCGGAGCCGGCTGCCGATCATCCTGGATGATGGCCTGTCCGCCTCGCCGCTTGGGCCAGGCTGTGATGGGCATCGAGCGGCGCGTCCGGCAGCTGGCAGAGGCCGCGGCCAGTTTCCTCATTCCGCCGCGACAGGGGCCGGCGTGTCGTCGGGGGGAAGGGCACCGGGCCCGGCACGGCAGGGCGCAACCCGCCGCGGCGCCGCCCGCCGGATGGCCAGGCGCTTCCAGATCACGAACACGGCGGGGATCACAAACAGGGTCAGCAGGGTCGCCGTCGCCATGCCGCCAATCATCGGCGCGGCGATGCGGCGCATGATGTCCGAGCCGGCGCCGTCGCCGAACATGATCGGCAACAGGCCGGCAAAGATCGTCGCCACGGTCATGACCTTTGGCCTGAGGCGCAGCAGGGCGCCCTCGAACACCGCGGCGTCCACGTCCTGCCGGGTCAGGTCGCGGCCGTGGCGGGCCGCCTCCTCCTCGCGCCGTTTCCAGGCCAGGTTGAGGTAGACGAGCATGATGATGGCCGTCTCCACCGCCACCCCGGCCAGCGCAATGAACCCGACCAGAACCGCCACCGACACGTCGTAGGACAGCCAGTAGAGCAGCCACACCCCGCCGGCCAGCGCCACCGGCAGCGCCGCCAGGATGATGCCGACCTCGACCAGGCGCCGGAAGGCGAGGAACAGCATCAGCGCAATCAGCAGCAGGGTCGCCGGGGCGATGACGCCGAGCCGCTCCTGCACCCGCTCGATGTACTCGTACTGGCCCGACCAGCTGATCGAGTAGCCGGGCGGCAGGTCGACCTGCTCGGCAATGACCCGCTGCGCCTCGGCGACGTAGCCGCCGATGTCGCGGCCGGCGATGTCGACGAACACCCAGCCGTTGCGGCGCGCGTTCTCGCTGCGGATCATGCCGGGGCCGTCGACGATGCGGATGTCGGCGACCGCGCCGAGCGGGATGTGGGCGCCGGCCGGCGTGACGATCGGCAGGTCGCGCAGCCGCTCGGGGCTGTCGCGCCAGTCGCGCGGGTAGCGGAGATTGATGGGATACCGCTCCAGGCCCTCGACGGTTTCGGAGACGCGCAGGCCGCCGATCGCCGTCTGCACGACCGCCTGGACGTCGGCGATGTTCAGCATGTAGCGGGCCGCCGCGGCGCGGTCGATGTCGACCTCGATGAACCGGCCGCCGACCGGCCGTTCGGCATAGGCCGAGGCCGTCCCGTCGATCCCCTGGACGGCCCGTTCGATCTCGACGGCGATCCGCTCGATGACCTCCAGGTCCTCGCCGGCCACCTTGATGCCGACCGGGGTCTTGACCCCCGTGGCCAGCATGTCGATGCGGTTGCGGATCGGCATGATCCAGACATTGGTGACGCCGGGCACCTGGACGATGCGGTCGAGTTCGGCACGGATGTCGTCGATCGTCACGCCCGGGCGCCACTCCTCGCGCGGCCGCAGCCGGATGGTCGTCTCGATCATCGTCAGCGGCGCCGGGTCGGTGGCGGTTTCCGCGCGGCCCAGCTTGCCGTGCACCGACTGGACCTCCGGGACCGTGGCGATCAGGCGATCGGTCTGCTGCAGGATCTCCCGCGCCTTGCCGATCGACACGCCCGGAAACAGGCTCGGCATGTAGAGCAGGTCGCCCTCGTCCAGCGCCGGCATGAACTCTGAGCCGATGCGCTGCAGCGGCCACCACAGGCTGGCCACCAAGAGCGCGGCCAGCACGACCGTGGCCCAGGGCCAGGCCACCGCCGCGTCGAGGAACGGGCGATAGGCGCGGATCAGGGCCGTGTTCAACGGGTTCTTCCGCTCGGCGATGATCCGTCCGCGGATGAAGTAGCCCATCAGCACCGGGACCAGCGTGATCGAGAGGATGGCCGCCGCCGCCATGGCATAGGTCTTGGTGAAGGCGAGGGGCTTGAACAGGCGGCCCTCCTGCGCCTCCAGGACGAACACCGGCAGGAAGCTGACGGTGATGATGGCCAGCGAGTAGAACAGCGCCGGGCCCACCTCCTGGGCGCACTCGGCGACGACCCGCCAGCGGTTCTCCGGCGTCAGCGGCTCGCGTTCCATCCTCCTGTGCAGGCTCTCGATCATCACGATCGAGGCGTCAACCATGGCGCCGATGGCGATGGCGATGCCGGCCAGCGACATGATGTTGGCGTTGACGCCCTGCGCCTGCATGACGATGAACGCCACCAGCACGCCCAGGGGCAGCGTCAGCAGGATGACGAGCGACGAGCGCAGGTGCAGCAGGAAGGCGGCGCAGACCAGGACGACGACGAAGAACTCCTCGGTCAGCTTGTCGGCCAGGTTGTCGATGGCCCGCTCGATCAGGCCCGACCGGTCGTAGGTGACGACGATCTCCACGCCCTCCGGCAGGCCGGGCCGCAACTCGTCCAGGCGCCGCTCGACGGCCTCGATGGTGGCCAGCGCGTTCTCGCCCCAGCGCATGATGACGACGCCGCCGACCGCCTCGCCCTCGCCGTTCAGCTCGCCGACGCCGCGGCGCATCTCCGGGCCGCGGCGGATCTCGGCGACGTCGGCAAGGGTGATGGCCGCGCCGCGCTGGTTCATGGCCAGCGGGATGGCGGCAAGGTCCTCGATGCCCTGCACGTAGCCGGTGGCGCGGACCATGTATTCGGCCTCGGCCATCTCGACCACGGAGCCGCCGGTGTCGCTGTTGGCCCGTTCGATGGCCCGGCGGACTTCGCCGAGCGTCAGGTCGTAGGCGCGCAGGCGGTTGGGGTCGACCACGACCTGGTACTGGCGGACCATCCCGCCGATGGTCGCGACCTCCGCCACGCCGTCGACGGTCTGCAGCTCGTACTTCAGGAACCAGTCCTGGATGGCGCGCAGCTCAGCGATGTCGTGACGGCCGGTGCGGTCGATCAGCGCGTACTGGTAGATCCAGCCGACCCCGGTGGCGTCCGGGCCGAGTACCGGAGAGACGCCCTCCGGCAGCGATCCCGCCACCTGCGACAGGTACTCCAGCACCCGCGAGCGCGCCCAGTACAGGTCCGTCCCGTCCTCGAACACGACGTAGACGTAGCTGTCGCCGAAGAACGAGAAGCCGCGCACGTCGACCGCGCCCGGCACCGACAGCATGGCGGTGGAGATCGGATAGGTGACCTGGTCCTCGACCACCTGGGGCGCCTGCCCCGCATAGGTGGTCTTGATGATGACCTGGACGTCGGACAGGTCGGGGATGGCGTCGACCGGGATCGCGCGCAGCGCCCACAGCCCCCACCCGGCCAGCCCCAGGGCCAGCACGACCACGATGAACCGGTTGGCGATCGACCAGCGGATGATGGCGGGAATCATTGGCCGGCCTCATGGTGCGGGCGCACGGCGGTGATCACGTACATGGCGCCGTCGCCCCGCCGCAGGTCGAAGGCGACCGGCGTCTCGAGCGGAATGGTGCCGGGGTCGACCGTGTCGGCGATCGGCAGGTCCATGGTCATGGCCGGCCAGCCGAGCGCCTCGATCGGATCATGGCTGACCGTCACCTTGCCATCCTCGGCCATGACGGCGTTGATCGTCCCGGTGCCCACCGCGTCGACGCCGTCGTCAGGCCGCAGGCCGGTCAGGGCCAGCAGGCCGTCGGCGCCGCGGCCGGCCTCGAAACGCACGCGGGCGCCCGGCTCCAGGTCCTCCAGGTCCTCCAGGGGGACATCGGCGGCGATCGCGAACGGCGTGGTCAGCGCCGGCCAGTCCAGGGCCTCGATCGGCTCGTGGTCGATGGTGGCGGTCCGCGAGCCGCGATCCAGCGCCAGAAGCTGCCCCACGCCGGGCGCCGGATCGGCGTCCGTTGGCGCCATCCTGAGGAACCCGGCGGACAGGCTGCTCTCGCTGTCGATCAGGAACTGGGCGGAGGCGACCACCCGTTCCCCCGCCGCAAGCCCCTGCACGATCTCGATCCGGCCGTCCTGCATCAGGCCGGTGGTGACGAGGCGCGGCCGGAACCGGCCCTCGGGCAGGGCCAGGACGACCCGCTCTGCCCGTCCGGTGCGGATCACCGCCTCGGCCGGCAGGGTCACCGCCTCGCGGCCTTCGGTGCCGATCAGCCGCACCTCGGCGAACATGTTCGGCCGCAGCAGGCCGTCCGCGTTGTCGAAGCGCAGGCGCACCGGCAGCGTGCGGGTCCGCCTGTCCAGCTCCGGGTTGATGTAGTCGACGACGCCGTCAAAGACGCGGCCCGGCAGATGGTCGAGCCTGGCTTCAGATCGCATGTCCGGGGACAGGCGGCCGATGTCGCGCTCGAAGACGTCGGCCAGCACCCAGACGCTCGACAGGTCGGTCAGGGTCATCGCCCGGGTCTCCGGCTCGAGGTACATTCCCCCCGCCGCCGCCAGGTCGACGACGATGCCGTCATGCGGGGCATGGACGCGGAGACGGTCCGTCGCCTCGGGATCGCGCGCCAGTTCCTCGAGCTGTTGCTCGCCGACGCCCAGGTTCCGCATCTGGCCGAGCGCCACGTCGATCTCGATCTGGTTGCCCTGACGCCGGCCGCGGCGGTACTGGGCGATCGCGACAACGATGTCCGGGGCATAGATCTCGAACAGGAGGTCGCCCGCGCTGACGCGGTCGCCGACCGCGCGCACCCGCAAATCCTCGATCCAGCCCTCCGTGCGCATGTGGATGTGGCTGGTGCGGTGCTCGTCATAGCCGACGAACCCGACCGTCTCGATGTGCGGTGCCAGCGTCTCGATTCGCGCGATGGCGGTGCGGACGCCGATGGCATTGATCTCCACCGGCGACAGGGCGACCTCGGACGGGTCGCCCGTCGGCTCGTCGTCCTCGTAGACCGGCACCAGCTCCATGCCCATCGGCGACAGGCCCGGTTCGTCGCGACGGAAGTTCGGGTCCATCGGCGCGACCCAGTACAGGATGCGCGGGCCGCCCTGTTCCTCTGAAGGCGGCACCGCAAAGACCAGCCGCTCCACGGCAATGCCGCCGCCAACCCCGCCGGCCAGGGCGAGGACAAGTAGCGCCGTATATCGTTCCTGCATGAGATGTACTCACCGCAGCGCCGGGTCGCGACGATGCGGACCCGGTCCATGCCGAAAATGGTGGCAACAGGAGATCCGGCTGTCGGGAGCAGGCTGCCGCCCCCGCCCGGAGGTCAAACCGGCTCGATCCTGGGCGGTCGGAACGGCGCTGCCTGTGCCTGACCAGGCAGAAGCACGACACAGAAACAGGCTACGGAAAAATCGTTCGGATGCGGTGAGGCATCGCCGCCAGCCGGCAATCCCGGCAGTTCGGCGCAGCCGGCCGCGCACCCGCAGTGCCGGCACTCCGCCCGGCCGGCATCCTGCCGTTCCAGCGGTTGTTCGGCAATATTCGAAGCGTGGACGCCTGCGCCCACCGTCCCGGCCGGGGCCGTCTTCGACATGACGGCGCAGTGGTCCGGCCGGGCGGCGGGCGCGGACAGCGGAAACGTGGCCATGCCGGAGAGCATGACGGCCAATGCCATCAACATGCTCGTCAAGCCGCGCAATGCCGGGAGCGCCCTGGCCATCATGCTGTCCGTTGTCCTCCGTGATCAGAGCCGGTCAGATAGCACGAAAGGCACCGGCTCGGATGGCCGAATCTGCTTCACCCTCATCACAGGGAATGAATTGGCCGTGACGACCGGGCCTGGCTCATCGTCGCAGCCCCGGGTGCAGGAACAGACCGCTCCCTGCGACATCCACGGCATCCATGCAACATGCTGCCCCCCAATGGCGGAGCAGAATGGTGAATGCGATGGCGGAGCAGCCGGAGACCACCAGGCAGAATGAGCCTCGGGAAAAAGAGCGCTGGCAGGTCTTGTCGCAGTTGTAGGAATGGCTGGAGCGGCCCATGCTCTTCCTGTTTTTTGTCTGACCGGGTCTCGTTCTCGTCGAACTTGTCTGGATCACGTCCGGCATTTTCGAGCTGCTGGGCACGATCATCTGGATCGTTTTCATCATCGAGTTCATTCTCCGCTTTGCGCTCGCCCCGCGCAAATGGTCCTTCCTGCGCCTCAACCCGATCACGGTTGTTGCGCTGATCGCACCGGCTTTCCGCTTCCTCAACGCCCTGCGCGCATGGTGATGCGCTCTGGTGGACCGCAATGCTGGTCTCCACTATGGGCTCGGGCTTCTGGCCGGAGACCGCGGAGGGGCGGCTGCTGGCGCTGCTCCTGTCACTCTAAGGCTTTTCCATCTTCGGCTATGTCACCGCCAGTTTCGCCACCTTCTTCATTGGCCAGGAGGCGCAGGCCCAGGACGGCGATGTCGCCGGTTCCGTGCAACTGGCGGCGCTGAGGGGGGAGATTGCCGTGCTCCGCTCGGATCTGTGGGGAAAGGCATCCGGGGAGTGAATGCGCCCGGCAAGGCAGCGCGGGGCGAACTTGCCATCCCCGCCGCCCAGGTACGGCTCAGGCCAGCGGGACGGTTCTGTCAGGCGCGCCAAGCCGCCCGGTGCGTGCTGACACCGGAGCGGCCGCGGCTCGGTCAGACCAGGCCGGCCATGCTATGCTGACCGTCCCACAACACCCGGCTCCGGTTTGCCGCTGTCCGGCTCGAACGGGATGGTCCTGATCGGCGGCACATAGGTGACGTTCATGCGCGCCATCGGCATCGGGATGCCGGCCTCCCTGAGCGCCACGACCACCTTGTTCCGATAGCGCCGCGAAAAGGCCCAGATATAGCCGTCGCCATCCATGATGGCCCGGAACTCGAACGTCCGAGTGTCGGGATGCATGGCACAGATGCCTGGGAAAATCTTCGTGTTGTAGATGGCGGCATCTTCATTCGGATCATCGACCATTGTTCGGAGTGTCTCACCCATGATGGCGAGCGTCTTCTCCGGATCGGCATCCATATTGGTGTACACCTCCACAACGACCCGACCTCCGAGTCCGGCGGGCCGCGTGTCGCGGTTCCAGTTCGCCACCTCGTTGACATTGCCGTTGGCGATGTAGTGCAGGGTGCCGTCCTTGTAGTCGCGCAGCGTCGTTATGCGCAGCCCGATGCTCTCTACCTGGCCGCCGATGCCGTTGACGATCACCCAGTCGCCGACATTGAGCTGCCGCTCCAGGAGAATGAAGAAACCGGCGAAGATGTCCTTCATGGTCGATTGGGCGCCGAACGCAACCGCCAGGCCGAAGATGCCGAGTGACGCGATCAGGGGCGCGACATCGATATTGACAGTCATCAACATGTAGATCAGCGCCAGCGCGGCCACCAGGAATGCGAAGATCATCTGGAAAATGCCGTTCAGGGTCTGCGCCCGTTCCTTGGCTCCGTCCTCGCCGGCGCGTCTCTGTTCGACCTTGCGGACCATGCGCCGCCCGACACCGCGCGACACCAGGACCAGAACGATGGCGACGACGGGGATGACGACCAGGGACACCAGCGACACGATGGCTGTGGAGTCGATGATCCCCTCACGCTGTTCGCGCAGTGTGCCGATCTCGCCCTGCGCCAGCAGCCGGCGGTCTTCCGAACCCAGTGCGGTGTCGCCGGTCAGAAGTGTCTGCAGCTCCTGGGGGGCGAAGCCGACCAGCCGGCCCATGGTCCGTCCGATGTCGTGGCCGGTCGCCGCCAGCCGCGCCGATTCGTTCTGGTAGGCCTCGACCTGCTGGTCGATGCCGCCCAGCGGCCGGATGCGCCCGTCGATCTGCTGCAGCCACCGGTGATAGCCTTGCACCAGTGCCCAATCGTCGTTGAGGCCGGTGATCAGGGCATTGCGCGCCAGGCGCAGGGCCTCGGCGTCGCCGCTGCGCGGCAGGTCCGGAACATCGTCCAGGGTCAGCTCCGTCACGGCCCGCTCGTTCAGCTCGGCCAGCAGGTTGGGGGCCTGGGTCCCGTCCAGCGCGGCGCGGACCAGGGTGCTCTCGATGTCCAGCCGCCGCTCGTACATGGCAAGCGCCGCCGCGATGCCCTCGCGCAGCGTCTCCAGCGTCGGCCGGTCCTCCTGGGCCAGCGTGACGAGCTGGTCCAGCAGGGCGCGGCGGTCCTCGAGATTGTCCGCCCGCCGCTCGTTGATGACCAGGCGCTCGTAGAAGCGGCGGAGCAGCTCGTCGATGGTGGCGGTCTCGTCAGACGCGAAGAAATCGTCGAGCACGTCGTAGACGCCGAGATCGGCCGCGATCCGGTCGCGGATCTCGGCCTCCATGAGCTGGCGGTCGAGGGGATCCAGGTTCTCCAGGTCGGCCATCGCCGCGTACTGGGTGGACAGGCCGATATAGTCCCCCAGCCGTTCGGTCGTCGTGTTGAGCGCGGTCCCCCACTGCTCCAGCGGCGGAATCAGCGCATCCAGATTGCCCAGGTCCGCCAGCTCGGCCAGCCGCGCGTCGATGGCCGCAGTCTTCAAACTGATCCGCATCGCCAGCTCGCTGGCGGTCTCGAGGTTCTCGCGGCTGCGCCATTCCTGCACCCGTTCCGGCAGGTCGTCACCGCTCACCTCCTCGCGTCGCACGCGCGCTTGCAGGATCGCGGCCGCACCCCAGGCGCGCCGGGCACTGTCGAGCACGCGCTGCGTCTGGCCGGCCTGCTCGGACAGGGCCGCCTGCGCCTCGACCAGGCGTGCGTGCAGCGCCTCGCGCAGGTCGGCGCTCTCCCGGTAGAAGGTCTCACGGCGCAGGACCCTGGCATCGCGCAGCTCGCGGAACTCGGCCAGCCAGACTTCGGCCCGCGTCGGTTCGGCCCGCGTCGGTTCGGCCCGCGTCGGTTCGGCCGCGTCCGCGGCCGCCTCGGCCGGCGCGGCGGCCGCTGCCGGTGCAGCCGCGTCGCCGGCGGCC
>CAZGMC010000077.1:0-19985 GCA_964526565.1 uncultured Mycobacteriaceae bacterium | reverse complement strand
GCCGGCCGATGGCCCCGCCGCCGCCGCGCCGCCGGCCGCCGCGCCGCGCGTCGCGCGCGCCAGCCGGCGGCTGGCGCTGGCCCTGGCCGTGCTGGTGCCGGTGGCGGCGCTGGCCGTGTACGTCCCGCTGGGCGCGCCCGGACTGCCGTCGCAGCCGCTGGCCCAGCGCGACCCGGCCGAGCGCGAAGCATTCCGCACCGCCCTGGCCGAGGCCGAGGCGCTGGCCCGCCGCCTTGAACAACAACCGGCTGATCCGGCCGGCTGGATCGAACTCGGCCAGCGCTACGACGCGCTCGGCCGCTACACCGAGTCGGCCGATGCCTATGCGCGGGCGGTCGGCCTGACCGAGGGCGATCCGGTGATCACCGCGGCCTATGGCGAGGCGCTGGTCAACGCCGCCGGCGGCACCGTCACCGAGCAGGCGGTGGCGGCCTTCGAGGAGGCGCTGGCGGCGCGGCCGGACGATCCGCGCGCCCGCTTCTATCTGGGGCTGGCCCGCGCCCAGGCCGGCGACGACGCCGGCGCGCTGGACCGCTGGCGCGCGCTGATGGCCGACAGCCCGGCCGATGCACCGTGGCTGCCCATGCTGCGCGGTCGCATTGCCGAAGTGGCCGGGCGGCTTGGCCTCGACGTGGCCACCATCATGCCGGAGCCGGCGCCGCCGGGCCGCCCCGGCGCCGGCGCCCCGGCCCTGGGCGACGGCCAGATGGCCGGCGCCGCCGGCATGACCGCCGAGGAACGCGCCGGGATGATCCGCGGCATGGTCGAGGGCCTGGCGGCACGGCTGGAGGAGGAGCCGGACGACCTGGAGGGCTGGCTGCGCCTGGCCAACGCCTACCGCGTGCTGGGCGCGCCGGCCAACGCTGCCGCGGCGCTGGCCCGCGCCGCCGACCTGGCGCCGGAGCAGCCCGGCGTGCTGGCCGCGTACGGCGACGCCCTGCTGGAGGCTGCCGAGGGCGACACGCTGCCGGCCGAGTTCGTTGCGGTGATGGAGCGCCTGCTCGCCCTCGACCCGGACAGCCCGCGCGCCCTGTGGTTCCTGGGCATCCGCGCCGCCGTCGAGGGCCGGCCCGGCGAGGCCGTCGACCTGTGGTCGCGCCTGCTTATCCAGCTTGAGCCTGGCTCGCCGGAGCACACGGCGCTGCGGCGGCAGATCGCGGCGCTGCAGGCCGGCGGTCAGTGAGCGCGGACGGCGGCCAGGAAGTCCTGCACACCAGTTTCCAGCACATCGCGCTCGGCACGCAGCCGGTCGACCAGGCCGGACACGGTCTGGGCGCGGGTGCCGGTATCAACGGCGATCCCCGCGACCGTCGCAATGCCGTCGCTGATCCGGCGCGTGCCGCCAGAGGTCTGATCGACCGTGTGCGCGATGCGGTCGGAGGCGCTCTGCTGCTGCTCCATGGCCGCCGCGACGCCGGACGACGCCGCGTCGATGCGGCGGATGGCGCCGTGGATGGCGCGGATCGCGTCCACCGCGCTGCCCGTCTCGGCCTGGACGCCAGCGACATGGCCGCCGATCTCCTCGGTGGCCTTGGCGGTCCGCTCGGCCAGGGCCTTGACCTCGGCGGCGACGATGGCGAAGCCGCGCCCGGCATTGCCGGCCCGCGCCGCCTCGATGGTGGCGTTGAGCGCCAGCAGGTTGGTCTGGGCGGCGATCTGGGCGATCAGGTCGACCACGGCGCCGATCTGCTCCGCCGCGCGCGACAGGCCGGAAATGCGGTCGGCCGCCGTGTCGGCCGTGCGCGCGGCGGCGGTCGCGGCCTCGGCCGTCTGGGCGATCTCGGCGCCGATGCTGCGGAACGCGCCGGTCATCTCGCCGATCGCCTGCGACATCGAGTGCACCCGGCCGGACGCGTCCTCCGCCGTGGCCGAAAGCTGCGCGGTCTGGTCCGAGGTGCGACGGGCGTTCTCCAGCATGACGGTGGAAGCGCCGTGCAGGTCGTCCACGGCCCCACCCAACTGCCCCAACAGGGCGCGCACGCGGGAGTCGAAGTCGGCGATCAAGGCTTCGCGCCGGGCCACCCGCTCGTCGCGTTGCCGCTGCATCTCTGCCTCGCGGCGGGCCAACTCGGCATTCTCGATCAGGTTGTCGCGGAACACGCCAACGGCGCGCTCGATGGCGCCGATCTCGTCGCGCCAGGCGGACAGGGCCAGCGCCGCCGACGTGTCGCCGGCGGTCAGGCGGCCGATCGCCTGGGCCAGCCGGCGGATGCGCCGCGCCACCGCCGTCGACACCAGCAGCGACAGCACGATGCCGAGCGCCACGCCCAGCGCCGCTGCCGCCGGCAGGGCGGCCATGGCGTCCGCGGCACGGCGGTCGGCGTCGGCCAGCGCCGCATCGGCTTCGGCGGTGACGGCCCGCTGCAGGCGGTCCATTTCCGGCAGGATCGCGTTGAACAGGGCATCGGCATCCAGGATCAGTCGCATGGCCTGCGCCGAGCCCAGCGCCGCCCGGTCGGCGACCCGCGACGCGATCTGCCGGTACGCGGCATACTGGTCCGGCAGCGCCGCGAAATCTGCGCCGGCGACGCCGGGATCGGCCAGCAGCGCATCGAGCCGGCTGGCAACCTCGTCGAGGCGGCCTTCCAGGTCAGCCAGCATGGCGGTCATGTCGAAGGCGTCGCCGCTGATCACGTTGGTCGTGTTGGTGCCCTGCGCGGTCATCTGGTAGAGCAGGGCGTGGGTGCGCAGGAGCTGCTGCGCCGCCGCGTCGGCTTCGGCCACCAGGCGGTTGGCGTGGCGGATCTCCTGCAGCGCGCGGCTCTGGTGGTCGAGCATGATCACGGCGGCAACGGCCACCGCCACCAGGATGGCGAGCGTGATGGCCGGGGCGAGCAGGTTCTTCGCCTTGATCGGCAGATTGTGCACCAATGCGGACACCATGACCGGACGCGGCCTCCCACACGGTTTTCGAGGGATCTGGCGAACGCGTCTCGAACCCGCCGGGGCCGACGCGCCGCCTTGCGGCGTCGACCTTCGCGCTGCAGCGTCAAGAGCCTATTGACAGGCCAAGACAGAACGCTCTGAATTTCATGAAATTTTCTTGACGGACAGATGACATCGCCGACAAGGCCTCTGTTTCCCGCCAGGGCAACAGGCAAGACACGTGACAACTAAAGGCCGTGTCACGGCCCGGATCTGCCCCTGACTCTCGTAAGGTTTTTTGCCTGCGGCCCGGCATTGGCGCTTGAGCCCGGCCGCGGGCGGTCCCTTATGTAAATGTAACCAAAACGGAACGCCGGGCGTGGTCGTGCGTTCATGGATAACGCCGGCAGTTCCGGCAGCCGGTCCGGCCACGGGCGGCGACAGAGGAGGACGCCATGAAGTTCATCGTTTTCCAGTGCAAGAGCGACCCGGCCTATTTCGTCATCACCGATCACGCCCACATCGATCGGATACCGGCCAATGTCTGCCCCGACAATGGCGAGATGGACAAGGTCGGCGAGTGGGACGAGACCGAGATCCGCGAGGGCACCTTCAACAAGGCCATCGCCAGAAACTCGATCGAATCCCAGGGCTTCTATCGCATGGAGTCCAAGTACTTCGACGTGATCGAGCAGCCCCCCTCCGGCTATGCCCCGGCCGGCGGCGCGGCGTAGCGCGGCGCGTCAAGGGCTGGCGGCACCCGGCCCGCCGGGGCGGACGGCGGCATGGAATTCGCTTTGCGCGGGCGGGCCGGGCGCCTACCTTGACGGGCCATGGACGGCACGCCTGCATCGATCCCGCCCCCCGACGGCGTTCCTGACAGCCCCGGCGCGGCGGCCCTGATCGCCGAGGACATCCACAAGCGCTTCGGCACCCTGGAGGTGCTGAGGGGCATCTCGGTGGATGCGCACAAGGGCGACGTCATCTCGCTGATCGGCTCGTCGGGATCGGGCAAGAGCACCTTGCTGCGCTGCATCAATCTTTTGGAGACGCCCGACCGCGGCCGCGTCGTCGTCACGGGGGAGGAGATTCGCATGCGCCGGCTGCGCGGCGGCCGCGCGGTGCCGGCCGACCCGCGGCAGGTGGAGCGGATCCGCGCCCGCCTGGGCATGGTCTTCCAGAGCTTCAACCTGTGGAGCCACATGACCGTGCTGGAGAACGTCATCGAGGCGCCGGTCCACGTGCTGCGCGTGCCGCGCCGCGAGGCGATCCACCGCGCCGAGACCCTGTTGGCCAAGGTCGGCATCGCCGACAAGCGCGACCACTACCCGGCCCACCTGTCGGGCGGCCAGCAGCAGCGCGCCGCCATCGCCCGCGCCCTGGCCATGCAGCCCAAGGTGATGCTGTTCGACGAACCGACCTCGGCGCTCGACCCCGAACTGGTCGGCGAGGTGCTGCGGGTGATCCGCCAGCTCGCCGAGGAGGGCAACACCATGCTGCTGGTCACCCACGAGATGGGCTTCGCCCGCGAGGTGTCGTCGCGCGTGCTGTTCCTGCACGAGGGCCGCGTCGAGGAGGACGGCCCGCCGTCCCGCGTCTTCGGCGAGCCCCGCTCCGTCCGCTGCCGCCAGTTCCTGGCAAACCACCTCTAGGCGGCGGGCCGACGCGGCAAGGATGCCGCGGCCGGCACCTTACGTCCCGGCCGCCATGGCCTCGAGGTCCCGCTCGACCGTCCCGATCGGCATGATGTTGAAGCAGTCGACAAGGACCTGCAGGATCGCGGGCGTGACGAAGGCCGGCAGCTTCGGCCCCAGGCGGATGTTGCGCACGCCGAGGTGGAGCAGGGCCAGCAGCACGCAGACCGCCTTCTGTTCGTACCAGGAAACCACGAGCGACAGCGGCAGCTCGTTGACGCCGACGCCGAACGCCCCGGCGAGCGCCTGCGCCACCTTGATCGCCGAGAACGAGTCGTTGCACTGGCCCATGTCGAGCAGGCGCGGCAGGCCGCCTCCGGTGGTGCCGAGCTCGCTGCCGACGACGCGGAACTTGCCGCAGCCCATGGTCAGGACCACCCAGTCCCGCGGCGCGGTCTCGGCCAGGTCGGTGTAGTAGTTGCGGCCGACCTCGGCGCCATCGCAGCCGCCGATCAGCAGGAAACGCTTGATGTCGCCCTGCCGGATGGCATCGACCACGGTGTCGGCCATCCCCAGCACGGCGTGGTGGCCGAAGCCGACCGTGTGGTGGCGCACCGGCGAGGCGTCGGCGAAGCCGGGCGCGGCCAGCGCGGCGTCGATGACCGGGCCGAAGTCGCCGTCGGCAATGTGCGGGATGCCGGGCCAGGCGACCAGGCCGCTGGTGAACAGCCGGTCGCGGTAGTCCGGCGTCGGGTTCTGGATGCAGTTCGTGGTCATCAGGATGGCGCCTGGGAACGCCGCGAACTCGGTACGCTGGCGCATCCAGGCGCCGCCGTAGTGGCCGACGAAGTGGGGATGCTTTTTCAGTTCGGGATAGCCGTGCGCCGGCAGCATCTCGCCGTGCGTGTAGACCTTGATGCCGGTGCCCGCCGTCTGCTCGAGCAGCAGCTCCAGGTCCTTGAGGTCGTGCCCCGAGACCAGGATGGCCTTGCCCGGCACGTGGCCCATCAGCACCGGCGTCGGCACCGGGTTGCCGTAGCCGCCGCTGTTGGCGTCGTCCAGCAGCTCGAGCGTGCGCAGCGCGATCTCGCCGCAGCGCAGGTTGAGTGCCAGGAGCTCCTCGGCGTCGGCCGCGGCACCGTTCAGCCGGTCCAGCGCCTCGTGCACGAAGGCGTAGACGCGATCGTCCTCGCGCCCCAGCGTGCGGGCATGCACGGCGTAGGCGGCGATGCCCTTGATGCCGTAGGTGAGCAGCTCCTGCAGGCTGACCACGTCCGGCCCCAGGCGGCCGGTCCGGCCGGGGATGCCGACCTCCTCGCCCTGCAGCGCCAGGCCGGCGCTATCCGCGGCGGGCGACCAGGCGGCCGGGCCGTTCGGTGCATCCGGCCGGGTGCCGGCGCGCCGGCAGGCGTCCTCGTAAAGGGTCCGCGCCCGGTCGCGCACCTCGGCCGCGCGGTGCAGCAGCGTCCGCAGGCGTTGGGGGTCGAAGTTGACGTTGGTGACGGTGGTGAACAGCGCGTCCAGCGAGAACGCGTCGACCTCGGGGTCCGCGGCACCGAGCCGGCGGGCGCGGTGGGCATAGGCCGCGATCCCCTTCGTCGCATGGACCAGCAGGTCCTGGAGCGCCGCGGTCTCGGCCGTCTTGCCGCAGACGCCGACGGTCCGGCAGCCGGTGCCGTGGGAGGTCTGTTCGCACTGGTAACAGAACATGGAGCTCTTCCGTTGAAGGCGGGCAGGCTGCCCGCGTTGCGCCGCGGCTCGCCGGCGCCGGACGGGGCTTGGCGATCATCGATCAGGTCCGCGTCCGGGCGCCGGTGGACCGTAGCGTAGCGGGCCGGCACGGTCGGGGCTTGACCGCGGTCAAGTCGCGCCCGAACTGGTGCCCGAACCGATGCCCGAACCGGATACGGTCCCTGGCGTTCGTCGCCGCCGGTAAACGAACCTGGAAGAGGCGCTGCTTGTCCCACGTGCTGGCCGAGATCGCCGGTTCGACTGCGCGGGATGCGGAGCGGCTGCGCGGCATTGCCCTTTTTCAGAGCTTGTCGCCGTCGGCGCTCCGGTCACTGCTGGCGGGGACACGGGTGCGCACGATTCCTGCCGGCACCATGCTGTTCGTCCAGGACGAGCCGGCCGATCGCTTCTATGTTTTGCTGGACGGCTGGGTGAAGCTGTACCGGGTCAGCGAGGACGGCGCGCAGGCGATCGTCGCCGTGGTGATCCCGGGCGAGACCTTTGCCGAAGGCGCCATCTTCGCCAGCGGCCGATTCCCGGTGTGCGCCGAGGCAGTGGGCGAGATCAGGGTCCTCACCCTCGGCCGCGACGGCTTGTGGCGCAGCCTGGCTGCCGACCCCGAGATCGCGTTCGCCATGCTCGGCTCGCTGTCGGTCCGGCTGCGCCACTTGGTGGAAACGATCGAGCACCTGCAGGTCAAGTCGGCGCCGCAGCGCCTCGGCGACTTCCTTCTCCGCCTGTGCCCGCCGGACGCGGCCACGGCCTCGGTCACGCTGCCGTTCCCGAAGGCGCTGGTCGCCCAGCGTCTGGCGATCCGGCCGGAGACGCTGTCGCGCGCCTTGACGAAGCTGCGCGCGGTCGGGGTCGTGGCCGAGGGAGAGACGCTCCGCATCGACGACGTGGGGCATCTCCGGGTGTACTGCGAGCAGGACCGGCCGGGTTCGCCGAACCGGGCTGCGGCGGCCTGCAGGGACCCTCTGCAGACGTGACCTCGGCGGTGGCATGCCCGCCATGGGCCGCCCCTCACGGCCAGGCCGGTTGGCAATCCCGTCACGTCACGGTATCGCCCTCGTCCGGCTCCCCGTCCGCGGCACCGTCCAGATACGCAAGGAAATCTTCACGCCGGCCGCGGGCCGCGCGGGTGCGGAAGTAGTTGGCGGTCTCCAGCGCCGACAGCTTCTCGGCCACGGCCACATTGATGAACTGGTTCAGGCTGGTGCCCTCCGCGGCCGCAATCCGCTCTGCGGCGGCCTTCAACGAAGGCTGAAGCCTTAACGAGTAATTCGCTTTCGTCATCGAACCCTCCATAGTGCCTCGTTAGGCAATAAAATCTCGATTCCGAACCGGCTGGCAGCGTTAAAGTGGCGCATATTATACGTGATAACAAAGTTGGCTTGACCATTTATGGCAGTGTCAAGCACCATCTCGTCAGTCACATCAGCCAATTGCGGCCGCCACTAATAATGCAGCCGAACCGGCTCTACAACATTTGCCAGGCAGTCAAGAAAATCGAGCACCTGCCATTTCTCCATGCCGGATTCGATAAGATGTTCTCGTCTCGTCAGGACCGCTTCGTACTCCAGGAACAATGACACGCTGGCAAGCATCCGGAATGTGCCTTCTTCAGCGGCTCTCAGCAGGGCATTCGATGCGCCCCGGCGGCTCCGCCTTGCCTTAACCAGGATGTTTGTGTCGAGGACAGCCCTGATCATGTTGCTGATGAGATCAAACCGCTGGCAGCATATGGCAAGGCCAACATGACGTGTCCCTTGACGGTCCTGAGCACATACGGCGTTGGACCACCCTTGACGGCTCGCCTTGATCCTGCGGAAATGCCGCGGTGAACCATCAAACCGAGAAACCGGGCAGCAGGAGGACGAGGCATGACGGTGAACACCAGGCTGGCCCTGCCGGCGGCCGTGGCCGTGGCGCTGGCCGGCGCCGCAGGCGGCGCCAACGCCCAGGAGACGATCCGGCTCGGCACCGAGGGCGCCTACCCGCCGTTCAACTTCACCAATGCGGCGGGCGAGCTGGAAGGCTTCGAGATCGACCTGGGCAACGCGCTGTGCGAGCGCATGGGTGTCGAGTGCCAATGGGTGGCGCAGGACTGGGACGGCATCATCCCCTCCCTGCTGCAGGGCCGCTATGACGCCATCATCGCCGCCATGAACATCACCGAGGAGCGGCAGGAGACGATCGACTTCACCGAGGACTACGTCTCCATGCCGGTGATCTTCGTCGGTCCGGCCGACGACGCCGAGCTGCAGGCGGTGACCAATGTGGACGAGCTGGTGGCGGCGCTGCAAGACGAGGTCGTGGGCGTGCAGGAGGCGACCATCTTCCAGACCTTCGTGGAGACAACAATGCCCGACGTGGAGCTGCGCACCTACGGCACCCAGGAGCAGCTCAACCTCGACCTGGTCAGCGGCCGTGTCGACGCCGGCCTCGCCGATTCGTTCGCCTGGCAGGATTTCCTGGACTCCGGGGAGGGCGCCGCCTACGGCCAGTTCGGCCCCGGCCTGACCGGCGAGGACTTCCCCGTGCTCGGCCGCGGCATGGGCATCGGCCTGCGCCCCGATGACGACGAGTTGCGCGCCCGCTTCGACGAGGCCCTGTGCGAACTGGCCGAAGACGGCACGCTGTCGGAACTCAGCATGGAGTGGTTCGGCGAGGACATCTCCCTGCCGTGCCGCCGCGACGGCTGATGCACCCTGCGGCTACCGGCGCCGGTACCGGCACCAACACCGGCGCCGGCAGCCGCGGGTCGCTGCAGAACTGTCATTATGCCATCCTGTATATGACTTTGTTGCTTCGTAAGCAAAGCATGGCGTGCATATGTCTTGACGCGATGGTGGCGGTCCGCGAAGACTCAGGTCGTTCGATGTAAGCCGGAATCGCGGACGGAGACCGGGATGACCAAAGGGCTTGGTGCAACTGCCGCTGTCGTCTTGATGCTGGCGGCCGGCGGCGCGGCGACGCAGACTGAAGGCGTGCTTCGTATCGGCACGGAAGGTGCCTACCCGCCGTGGAACTACACCAGCCCCGCCGGCGAACTGGTCGGTTTCGAGATCGACCTCGGCAACGCCCTGTGCGACCGACTGGAGGTGCGCTGCGAATTCGTGGCGCAGGACTGGGACGGCATGATCCCGGCGCTGCTGCAGGGCCGCTACGACGCCATCATGGCCGGCATGTCGATCAACGACGAGCGGCGGCGGCGCATCGCCTTCAGCCACGGCTACGCCACCACGCCGGCGCACTTCCTGGCCCGCACCGATGCGCCCTTTCAGGACCTGCGGACCGTGGACGAGGTGATCACCGCGCTCAACGAGGGCGTCCCGGTCGGGGCGCAGGTGGCCACCATTCACCACGCTTTCCTGGACCAGAACGTGCCCGGCGCCGACCTGCGCACCTACGACACGCAGGAACGGCTCAACCTGGACCTGGCCGCCGGCCGGGTCGAGGTGGGGCTGGCCGACAGCTCCGCCTGGGAGGATTTCCTGGCTTCGGAGGAGGGGCAGGCGTTCAGCAGTTTCGGCCCCGGCCTGACCGGTGCCGAGTTCCCGATCTTCGGCGAGGGCGTGGGCATCGGCGTCCGTTCCCACGACACGGCGCTGCTGGCGCGCCTCAACACGGCGCTGTGCGACATGGCCGAGGACGGTTCGCTGTCGGCGCTGGCCGAGGAATGGTTCGGCTTCGACGCGTCGATGCCGTGCCCGGTCTCCGAGCGGGCCGCCGTGGAGTGATCGCCGGCCGCGGCCCTGCGGCAGTTCGCGCTCTCCGGCCTGACGTGCCGGCGGGCCCGCGGTGCTAGAGCTGCTGGCCTTCGGCCCCGAGGGCTGGGGCGACGAGATGCTGCGCGGCGCCGGCATGACCGTGCTCGTCGCCGTGCTCTCCTATGGTCTTGGCCTGATCCTTGGCACCGCCGCGGCCGCCGCCAAACTGTCCGCCATCGTGCCGCTGCGCGGGCTGGCGGAAGGCTACACGACGGTCGTCCGCGGTGTGCCGGAGCTGCTGGTCATCTATCTGTTCTTCTTCGGCTCCGGCGGCGCGGTCATGTGGGTGGCGCGCCAGTTCGGCTATGTCGGCTACGTCGAACTGAACAACTTCACGATCGGCGTGCTGGCGGTCGGCGTCATCTCCGGCGCCTATTCGACCGAGGTGATTCGCGGCGCCATCCAGACCATCCCGCGCGGCCAGCTGGAGGCCGGCTATGCGGTGGGCATGGGCGGGCCGCTGGTGTTCCGGCGCATCGTGCTGCCGCAGATGCTGCGCCTGGCGCTGCCGGGGCTGGGCAATGTCTGGCAGCTGACGCTCAAGGACACGGCGTTGATCTCGGTGACGGCGCTGGCCGAGCTGATGCGCATGGCCTCGGTCGCCGCCGGGTCGACCCGCGAGCCGTTTCTCTTCTACATCACCGCGGCGGTGCTCTACCTGCTGATGACGACGGTGTCGCAGACCGGCTTCGCCTGGGCGGAGCGCCGCTACAGCCGCGGCGTGAGGCGGGACTGACCATGGACCTGGCGCTGATGGCCGACAGCATCGTGCCGCTGCTGGGCGGGGCCTGGCTGACGGTGCAGCTCATCGTGCTGTCGCTGGCGTTCGGCATCGGGCTGGCCGTGGCGGTCGGGCTGATGCGGCTGTCCGCCAACCGCTACGTCGCCGGTGCCGCCTATACCTATGTGTTCGTGTTCCGCGGCACGCCGCTGCTGGTGCAGATCGCGCTGATCTATTTCGGCATCGGCCAGTTCGAATTCATCCGCGACAGCTTCCTGTGGGAGGTTTTCCGCGAGGCCTACTGGTGCGCCATCCTGGCGCTGGCCCTGAACACCGCGGCCTATACGGCCGAGATCGTGCGCGGCGGCATCCTGTCGGTGCCGCACGGCCAGATCGAGGCCGGACGCGCCTGCGGCATGTCCGTCGCCCAGATCTACCGGCGCATCATCGCCCCGCAGGCGATCCGGCAGGCGCTGCCGGCCTACGGCAACGAGGTGATCCTGATGGTCAAGGCCAGCTCGCTGGCCAGCACCATCACGCTGATGGAGATCACCGGCGTCGCCAAGCGCCTGATCAGCCGCACCTACGCGCCGATCGAGATCTTCATCGCCGCCGGCGCCATCTATCTGGCGATCAACTTCCTGGCCACGCGGGCTGTCCGGTATGCCGAGTGGCGCATGACCCCCGACCTGCGGCCGCCGCGCGACCCCAGCCTGCGCCGCCCGGTGCCGCGCCTGGGGCTGTCGCAGGAGCGGCGGCGCGGTTGAGACCCGGCGCGGCTGATACCCGGCGCGGCTGATACCCGGTGCGGCTGAGACCCGGTGCGGCTGAGACCCGGCGCGGTTGAGACCCGGCGCGGCTGAGACCCGGCGCGCCGCCGGCACCCGAGGATATCCGGCCTCCCGACGAACGCGGGCCTACCGCTGGCGCCACATGGGCATGGCGTCGGCGAACTCGTCCGGGCTGACATGGCCGTCGCGGTTGGCATCGAAAGTGTCGACCATGGTGCGGTGATGGGCATCGAACTCCCGCCGCGACACGACCCCGTCGCGGTCCAGATCCATGCCGCCAAATCCCTGGCCATCCCGCATCCAGCCGGATCCGCCCATCATTCCCGGTCCCAGGCCCTGGCCAGGTCCCATGCCCTGGCCCGGACCGGGCCCCATGCCCTGGCCCGGACCGGGCCCCATGCCCAGGCCCGGACCGGGCCCCATGCCCTGGCCCGGACCGGGCCCCAGGCCATGTCGCGGTCCAGGTCCCATGCCGTAGCCCTGTCCCGGTCCCGGTGTTTCCTGGACGCGGCCGCCCGGCATGCCCATCTGGCCGCCGCTCATCCCCTGGCCGGGCACGAAACCCGGCGCCGTCCCCTGGCCGGCCACCCAGCGGTCGCCCGTCGCGCCGCCCGGCCTGCCGGCGGCGGCTGCCTCGTCCGTCGTGATCACGCCGTCATTGTTGACATCGAGCGCCGAGAACGTCGCCCCCTGTGCCGCCCGCAGCTCCGACGGGTCGAGTCGGTTGTCGCCGTTGCGGTCCAGCGCCAAAAACTGCTCTTGCCAGCCGGGGCCAGTGGTTGTCGCAGGAGTCTGCTGTGCGTCCGCCCCAGCCGCCCCGCCGAGCGCAACGGCGCCTGCCAGCGTGCTGGCCGTCAGCCATGCTGTCAGCGATGTTCCGGTCATGGCGTCCTCCCTTGATCGTCAACGATCATGCATACACCTCGATACGTGCGGGCTTGAGGACGGAGCGCAATCAACCGAACAGGCTAGGCTGATTGTCCCCGGCCATGACCGCCCGGCACGCAGATCCGGCTCCGGATCGGGCACCACGCCCTGATGCGGATCGATCGGGGAACGGGGCGCATCACCGCGAACACGGCTTGGAGAATCGTGCACGGTCGGCATAAGATCACGGTCCCTGGCGATCAAGCGGGGCTTCGGGCGCAACCGCCCGGCGGCTCCGGCGCGTCGGCCGTCCGGACGAGGCGCACTTCGCGGACGGCCCGCCGCCGGCGGAAGGAGGGAGGCTCATGACCGTCGCCAAGCTGCTGAAGGCCAAAGGCACCAAGGTCGTCACCATCAAGCCGACGGCCACACTGCGGGACGTGACCCGCGAGCTTAACACCGGCAATTTCGGCGCCCTGGTCGTCAGCAAGGACGGCAAGTCGGTCGTCGGCATCATCTCTGAACGCGATGTCATCCGGGCCTTGTCCCAGCACGGGGGGGATGGGCTGAACCTGAAGGTCAGCGCCGTCATGACCAAGGAGGTCGTGACCTGCGCGCCCCAGGACAAGCTGGACGACGTGCTGTCGGTAATGTCGCACCGGCGCTTCCGCCACCTGCCGGTGGTCGAGGACGGTACGCTGGCCGGCGTCATCAGCATGACCGACCTGATGCGCAAGCGCATGGAGGACATCCAGCAAGAGGCCGAGGCCATGCGCCAGTTCATCACCGGCCGCTGACGTTGCCGTCCTGCCGCCGCCATCCTGCCGCCGCCGTCCTGCCGCCGCCGTCCTGCCGCCGCCGTCCTGCCGCCGCGGCGCGGCCGTCCGCGGTCAGTCGGCCGCGATGCGGGCGCCCAGGCCGTTCATTGTCTCCAGGAACCCCGGGAAGCTGGTGGCGATCGGCGCGGCATCGTCGACCCCCACCGGGTCGGCCGTGGCCGTGCCGAGCACCAGGAAGCTCATGGCGATGCGGTGGTCGAGGGCGGCGGCGATGCGGGCGCCGCCGGCCGGCGGCCGGCCGCTGCCGGTCACCGTCAGGTGGTCCGCCCCGGCCTCCACCGCCACGCCGCAGGCGGCCAGCCCGGCCGCCATGCCGCTCAGTCGGTCGCTCTCCTTGACGCGCAGTTCGCCGACGCCGAGCAGCCGTGTGGTGCCCTCGGCACAGGCCGCGGCCACGGCCAGGGCCGGGTATTCGTCGATCATCCGCGGCGCCCGCTCCGGCGGCACATCGACGCCGCGCAGCCGGCTGCCGCGCACGCGGATGTCGGCCGTCGGCTCGCCCGCCTCGGTGCGCGGATTGTGCAGCACCAGGTCGGCGCCCATCTCGATCAGCGTGTCGAGCAGCCCGGTGCGCCGCGGGTTGATGCCGACGCCCTCCAGGGTCACGTCGGCACCGGGCCGGATCAGCGCGGCGACCAGGGGGAAGGCGGCCGAGCTGATGTCGCCGGGCACGCGCACCGGCCGCCCGGTCAGTTCGGGCTGGCCGGCCAGGACGATCGTCTCGCCACCGCCGTCCGACTCGACGGACAGGGTGGCACCGAAGTGGCGCAGCATGTGCTCGCTATGGTCGCGGGTCGGCCGGCGCTCGATCACTGCCGTCGTGCCGGGTGCGTTGAGCCCGGCCAGCAGCACGGCGGACTTGACCTGCGCCGACGCCACCGGCAGGTCATAGACGATCGGCACCGGCGCCGCGGCGCCGCGCACGACCAGAGGCAGACGGCCGCCGGAGCGGGCGACGAACGCCGCGCCCATCGCCTCCAGCGGCGCCGTCACGCGGGCCATCGGCCGGCGCACCAGCGAGGCGTCGCCGGTCAGGAAGGCGGTCAGCGGGTGGGTGGCCAGCAGGCCGATCAGCAGCCGGGCGCTGGTGCCGCTGTTGCCCAGGTCGAGCACCCGGTCCGGCTCGGCCAGACCGCCGACGCCGGCACCGTGGACGCACCAGGGCTCACCGGGCGCCGCCGGCGGCACCACCTCGGCGCCGAGCGCCGTCATCGCCGCGGCGGTGGCCAGTACGTCGCCGCTTTCAAGCAGGCCGTGGATCACGGTCGGGCCGACGGCGACCGCGCCGATCATCAGGGCGCGGTGCGAAATGGACTTGTCGCCGGGCACACGCACCGTGCCAGTCAACGCACCGCAGCGGTGCGAGGTCAGGCCCCCGGCCGGGACGGCGGCCGGGGCGGCGGCCGGGGCGGACGCCGGGGCGGACGGCGGGGCGGACGGCGGGGCAGGGAACACGGTACGGGCTGCACGCGGTGGCACGAACGCATGGCCCTTAGCACAGCCGTGCCGGCGCCGGAAACGATTCGCATGGCGGTGCGGGCGACTTTCGCTTTGACAGGGCTCGCGGCGACGTGGCAAAGGCGCGCTTGTCGGCGCGCACGGACGATACCGGCCGGGCGGAACAGGCCCGCGCGTTTTCATGGAGGAGCCAGAGTGGCGAAGCCGGAATGGGGTGCCAAGCGCATCTGTCACAACTGCGGCACCCGTTTCTACGACATGCACCGGGCCGAGATCGTCTGCCCGAAGTGCCATACGACGTTCGACCCGGAGGCGCTGCTCAAATCGCGGCGGTCGCGCAGTTCCTTTGCCGGCGAGGTGACGCCGCTGCGGCCGGCCGCGCGCGGGCGTGCCAAGGCGCCGGTGGAGGTTGAGGCCGAGGCGCCCGAGGCCGAGGAGGAAGAGGTCGAGCGGGTCGGCATCGGCGACGAGGACAGTGCCGAGGAGGGCACCGATATCGAGAAAGTTGATACGGAAGAGGAAGAGTTCGAGGAGGGCGAGGACGAGGACAGCGGCGTGCTGCTGGAGGATGCCTCGGAACTCGGCGACGACGACGTGGAGATCGAGGTCGAGGAGCCCGACGACGACAGTCGCTGACGATCCGAACGCGGCCAGGGGGGCCGAACGCGGCCAGGGGGTGCGGCCGCCTTGCGATCGGGCGTGGCACCCGCCGCTGCCGACAGCGGCTTGCCCAACAAACAGAGATCCGCGCGGCAGTGGCGCAATCCTCAAATACCGAGGACAGAAGCATCATTCTGGACAGGATGCTGACCGTCCATACATGGACAGGATGCTGACCGTCCATACATGACGGCCCTACTGGCGCTGGAATTGCGCCGGACCTCCTGTCATGCCGTATCTGTCCGGTCGTCGCGCAGGACCACGTAGATGGCCGGGATCACCAGGACCGTCAGTGCGGTGGCGCTGGCCAGGCCGAACAGCAACGAGATGGCCAGGCCCTGGAAGATCGGGTCCATCAGGATGAAGGCGGCGCCGATCATGGCGGTGACGGCGGTCAGCAGGATCGGCTTGAAGCGGATCGCGCCGGCCTCCAGCAGGATGGCGCGCAGCGGCGGGCGCTCGCCGGGCGTTGCCGCCGCGACCTGGCCGTGGCGGATGAAGTCGACCAGCAGGATGGAGTTGCGCACGACGATGCCGGCCAGCGCGATGAACCCGATCATCGAGGTCGCCGTGAACGCCGCGCCGAACAGCCAGTGGCCGAGCAGGATGCCGATCAGGGTCAGCGGCACCGGTGCCATGATCACCAGCGGCAGCTTGAAGCTGCGGAACTGGCCCACCAGCAGCAGATAGATGCCCAGCACCGCCACGGCGAACGCTGCGCCCATGTCGCGGAAGGTGACATAGGTGATCTCCCACTCGCCGTCCCACAGCAGGGTGGTGCGGCTCTCGTCCCCGGGCTGGCCGTACAGGCGGATGTCGAGGTCGATGCCGCGCGCCTCCAACGCGTCGGCGACGGCGATCATGCCGTACACCGGCGCCTCGTAGTCGCCGGCCAGCTCGGCCATGACCATTTCCGCGAACCGGCCGTTGTGCCGGAACACGGGGTAGGAGGCCGGCTCGCGCGTCACGCGGACGACGTCGCCCAGCTCCACCGTGCCGTCGGCGGCGGGCACCGGCGTGGTCAGCAGCCGCTCGGTCACCGCAAGCTGCTCCAGGGGCAGGCGGATGACGATCGCGATCGGGTTGCGGCCCTCGCCGCGGTGGGAATAGCCGACCGGCACGCCGTCCAGCAGCGCCGCCAGCGTGTCGTACACCGCCTCCTGCTCGACGCCGTGGAACTCCAGGTTGTCCTGGTCGATGGCGAAGCGCACCCGGTCGGCGGGCGAGCCGAAGCTGTCGTCCACATCGACGATGAACGGCACGTCCTCGAACACGGTGCGCACCTGCCGCGCCGCCGCGCGCCGCGCTTCCGGATCCGGGCCGTACACCTCGGCCAGCAGCGTGGCCAGCACCGGCGGGCCCGGCGGCACCTCGACCACGCGCAGCACCGTGCCGTCGGACACGGGCAGGCCGGCCAGCAGGTCGCGGACCGCCAGGGCGATCGTGTGGCTGGCGCGGTCGCGGTCGTGGCGTGGCAGCAGGTTGACCTGCAGGTCGCCCAGCTCCGGCGAGCGGCGCAGGAAATAGTGCCGCACCAGGCCGTTGAAGTTGAACGGCGCGGCGGTGCCGGCATAGGCCTGGATCGTCTCCACCTCCGGCACGTCCAACAGCCGGCCGGCCGCCGCCATCAGCACCCGCTCGGTGTCCTCCAGGCTGGCGCCCTCGGGCAGGTCGACGACGACCTGCAGCTCCGACTTGTTGTCGAACGGCAGCAGCTTGACGGTGACGTCGCGCGTGTAGAACAGCGCCATCGCGGCCAGCGTGCCCAGGCCGACCACGGCCAGGAACGCGACCGGCCGCCACCGGCCCTTGAGCAGCGGTCGTGCCACCGCCCGGTACATGCGGCCGAGCCGGCCGCCGTGCGCCGCGTCGTCGTGCCCGGGCGACCCGGCCGCCGGCACCGGCCCGCGGCGCAGGCGCACCATCAGCCACGGCGTCAGCATGACGGCGACGAAGAAGCTGAACAGCATCGCCGCCGAGGCGTTGGCCGGGATCGGGCTCATGTACGGGCCCATCAGGCCGGACACGAACATCATCGGCAGCAGCGCAGCGATGATGGTGAAGGTGGCGATGATGGTCGGGTTGCCGACCTCGGCGACCGCCTCGATCGCCGCCTGCACGCGCGAGCGGCCATCGCGCATGGCCCAGTGGCGGGCAATGTTCTCGACCACGACGATGGCGTCGTCGACCAGGATGCCGATCGAGAAGATCAGCGCGAACAGGCTGACCCGGTTGATCGTGTAGCCGAGCAGCCAGGAGGCGAACAGGGTCAGCAGGATGGTCGTCGGGATGACCACGAACACCACCAGCGCCTCGCGCCAGCCGACCAGCAGCCCGATCAGCAGCACGATCACCACCGTCGCCGAGACCAGGTGCAACAGCAGCTCGTCGGCCTTCTCGCTGGCCGTGGCGCCGTAGTCGCGGGTGACCACCACGTCGATGCCGTCGGGCACCAGCCGGCCCTGCAGCAGGGCGAGCCGCTCCAACACCGCGTCGGCGATGTCCACGGCGTTGGCGCCGGCCCGCTTGGCGATGGCGATGCTGACCGCCGGCACCGCCTCCGGCCCGCCGGCGGGGCCGCGCGTGATGTGCCAGGCGCGGGCGTCGCGCGGCGCTGCCTCGACCACCACGTCGGCCACATCGCGCACGTACACCGGCCGGCCATCGTGGGTGCGCATCAGCAACAGGCCGATGTCGGGCACGCCCTGCAGCGTCTGGCCGGCAACCACGGACAGGGTGTCGCCGTCCTCGCGCACCGTGCCGATGCGGAACGAGCGGTTGGCGTGCTCGATCTTGTCGACCAGCTGGTTGAGGGTGATGCCGTACAGCGCCAGGCGCTCGGGGTCCGGCTCGATGCGGATCTGGTCGGGGCGGCCGCCGACGATGAAGGTGGTGCCGACGTCCTCGACCTTGCGCAGCTCCAGCAGCAGCTCGTCGGCGATGTTGTACAGGTCGTTGTCGGTCCAGCGGCCGGCGGTGTCCGGCTGCGGCGCCAGGGTCAGCACCAGGATCGGCACGTCGTTGATGCCGCGGCCAACGATCAGCGGCTCGGGGATGCCCAGCGGGATGCGGTCGTACCGGGAGCGGATCGTCTCGTGGACGCGCAGGATCGCGTCGTCCTCGTCGGTGCCGACCACGAAGCGGGCGGTCGCCACCAGCTGGTCGTCCCCGGTGCGGCTGTAGACATGCTCGACGCCGTCGATGCCGGACAGGATGTCCTCCAGCGGCTCGGTGACCAGCTCCACCGCATCGCCGGCGCGCAGCCCGTCGGCCTGGACGAACACGTCGACCATGGGCACGCTGATCTGCGGCTCCTCCTCGCGCGGCAGCGACAGCAGCGCCAGGGAGCCAAAGGCCAGCGCGGCAATCAGCAGCAGCGGCGTCAGCGGCGAGTCGATGAACGTCCGCGTCAGGTGGCCGGAGATGCCGAGCCTCATGGCGCTGCGCCCTCGTCGGCCGCCGCGGCGGCATGGTCCTCCGGCAGCACCAGGACGTCACCGGGCCGCAGACCCGACAGGATCTCGATGCCGTCGGGCACGGGCTCGCCTTCGAAGGCCAGCGCCGGCACCGGCCGGCCGGTCCGCACCGCCACCTCGCGGCCATCGGCCAGGCGGACGTAGTCGACGCCGAAGCGCCGGTACACGTACGCGTCTGACACGACGATGGCGTCGCGGTGGCCGGCCGAGACGTACACGCGGGTGCGCTCGCCGACGAAGAAGTCGCCCAGGCCGCTCACCGTCACGTCGGCCTCGACCCGGCCGCGATCGATGCGCGGGTAGACCTGCCGGATCGTGCCCTGGCGCAGGTCGGTGCCGTCGCCGGCCATGCCCGCCGCCCCGACCAGGACAGGGTCGCCCTCGCCGATGAAGCGGGCGTGGCGCTCCGGCAGGTGGATGCGCAGCACGTACTGGTCTGAGGCGATCTCGGCGATCGCCTCGCCGGGCAGCACCACGGTGCCGTCCACCACCGGCACGTCGAGGACGCGGCCCGAGGCCGGGGCCAGCACCTGCTGCTCGTCGATGCGGGCCTGCGTCGCGTTGCGTTCGGCGCGGATCGCGGCGAGCTGGGCGGTGACCACGTTGACCGCGGTCATCGCGTCGTCCAGGCGCGACTGCGGTGCGGTGCCCGACTCGCGCAGCCGCCGCGCCCGCTCCAGCTCGGTCTGCACCTGGTCGAGCTGCGCCGCCATCGCCTCGACCTGGGCGTCGAGGGCAGCCAGCTCCAGCGGCAGCTTCTCGTCGACCACGGTGGCCAGCACCTGACCGCGTTCGACCAGGCTGCCTTCGTCGATGTCGATGCCCTCGACGGTGCCGGCGATGCGGGCGCGCGCGGCGACGGTGTCGACGCTCTCCACCGTGCCGAACACTGCCTTCAGGTCGGCGATGCGTGACGCCTGGACCGTAGACGGTGTGGCCGCGGCCGGAACAGCGAGGGCGGTCATCAGGGTGGCGCCGGCAAGGGCAAGACGGGGATGCACGGTCATGGGGCTCCGGCGGCAGGATGAGACGATCGGGCTCCTTATATATTAGGAAATTCTAAAATACCAATCCCCTGCAGCGCCCCGGCGTCGGCGCTCCGTTCCGGCCCCTCCTCTGCCCGTGGCCGTCTGCCCGTGGCCGTCTGCCCGTGGCCGTCTGCCCGTGGCC
>CAZGMC010000076.1:0-20105 GCA_964526565.1 uncultured Mycobacteriaceae bacterium | reverse complement strand
AGTAGTCGAGGAAGAACAGCGGCTCGGCGCCCTGGACGACGACGTCGTTCACGCACATGGCGACCAGGTCGATGCCGACGGTATCGTGCCGGCCGACGGCGACGGCGATCTTCAGCTTGGTGCCGACGCCGTCGGTGGTGGCGACCAGCACCGGGTCGGCATGGCCGGCGGCACGCGGGTCGAACAGCGCGCCGAAGCCGCCGATGCCGCCCATCACGCCGGGCCGCGCCGTGCGCCGGGCCAGCGGCTTGATCGCCTCGACCAGCGCCGCGGCAGCGTCGATGTCGACTCCGGCGGCGCGGTAGGCATCGGAATTGGAGCCGGAGGTCATGACGCGAACCGTTGGCGGCCGCTGCGGCGGCCGGTTGGCGATGGCAACGGGTTTTCGACTGTCTTATATAGCGGCGAGGCGCCGCGCGCCGACCATACCGGAACCGAAAGGCTTTGCAATGCTTCACCGACTGGCGTGGCTTGCCGCGGTCGTGCTGTTCGTGCTGCCGGGTGCGGCGGCGGCCCAGGTCGACAACCCGTACACCGTCCGCGGCGTCGAGGTGGATGCGACCGACAGCAGCACCGCCGCCGCCCGCGATCGCGCCTTCATGGAGGGCCAGCGCCTGGCGCTGGAGCGGCTGGTCGAGCAGCTCACGGGCCCCCGTTCCGGGATCAACGTCGCGGCGCTGTCGGACGTCGAGGTGGAGCGCATGGTCCAGGGCTTCCAGGTGGAGCAGGAGCGCACCTCGCCCGGCCGCTACCGCGCCACCCTGACCTACGTGTTCCGGCCGGATGCGGTGCGGGCGCTGGTCGGCGACGTGGCGCCGCCGCCGGGCGCGCCGCAGGGGCCGCTCGCCGTCGTGCCGCCCGGTGGCGAGATGGCGCCGGGCAACGTGCCGGGAGCTGGGCCGGGCACCGCGGCGGCCGGGGAGGCGGTGCTGGTGCTGCCGGTATTGCGCACGGCCGACGCGGTGCGGCTGTGGGACAGCCCGAACCCCTGGCACGACGCCTGGCTCAACCATGGCGGGGATGACGCCGCGCCGGTCCTGGTGCCGTACGGCGATGTCCAGGACGTGATCGCCATCGATGCGCGGCGGGCGCTGACCGGCGACCGCGCCGCCCTGGATGCCGTCGCCGCCAACTACGAGGCGGTCGGAACGCTGGTGGCGCTGGCCGAGCCGAGCGACGCCGGGCTGGTCGTCTCGACCCGCCTGTACGGTCACCGCCGGCTCGACGGGCCGGCCTCGTTCACCGTGCCGATGAGCGGCGGGGCGGACACGGTCTATGCCGAGGCGGTGCGGCGGGTCGTCGAGCAGCTCGCCGCCACGACGCCGGCTGGCGAGCCGGCGGCGGCCGTGCCCGACGGGCCGCGCCAGCAGGTCGTCGTCCTGGTGCCGCTCGCCTCGCAGCGGGACTGGTTCCAGACGCGCACCCGGCTGGGCCGTGTGCCGGCGGTGGTCGGCACCAACGTGCTGAGCCTGTCGGCGCAGGAGGTCGTCCTGGAGCTCGATTATCAGGGCAGCGAGGCCGACCTGCGCGACGCCCTGGCCCGCGAGGGCCTGGCGCTGGAGCGCGGGCCGCAGGCGCTGGAGCTGCGCCCGGCCGGCCGCTGAGGGAGCCGGGACATGATCGGCACGGCGCTGGCCATGGGTGCCCATCTGCCCCATCTGGTCAGCCTCGCCCGGCTGGGGCTGGCGCCGGTCATCCTGTGGCTGGTCCTCGAAAGCCGGTACGGCGAGGCGTTCTGGCTGCTGCTGGTGGCGACGGTGCTGGCCATGCATGGCTTCGCCGTTGGCGTGGTCTGGCCGGTGGAGGTGCTGGTGTACGCCACGGCGGCGACGACGGTGGTGTCCGGCACCGGCTATGCCCTGACGGCCGGCGTGCGGCTGATCCCAACGGTGGCGGCACCATGAGCGCCGTCCAGCACGTCCGCTTCTGGCTGATCGCCGTCATCCTGTTCGGGCTGACGGTGTGGCTGCTGCGTGGCGTGCTGATGCCGTTCTTCGCCGGCATGGTCATCGCCTACATGCTCGACCCGGTCGCCGACCGGTTCGAGGCGGCGGGGGCGCCGCGCTGGCTGGCGACGACGCTGGTGCTGCTTGTCTTCCTGCTGGTCATCATCGCCGTGCTGGTGGTGCTGGTGCCGGTCGTGTCGACGCAGGTGGGTGGCCTGCTGGCGGCGCTGCCGGGCTATGCCGTGGAGCTGAACGAGGCGCTGGTGCCGGTGTTCGACCGGCTGGCCGTCTATGCCGGCATGGAGAGCCTTGCCGATCTGCGCGGCGCCCTGGGCCGCTATGCCGGCGACGCCGTGCAGTGGCTGGGGCGGATCCTGGCTGGCGTCTGGCGTGGCGGGCTGGCCATCATCGACATTCTGTCGCTGCTGGTGATCACGCCGGTGGTGGCGTTCTATCTGCTGCGCGATTGGGATCGGATGGTGGCGACGGTCGACTCGTACCTGCCGCGCGCGTACGCCGGCACGATCCGCGAACTGGCCGTCCAGGTGAACCACACCCTGGCCAGCTTCCTGCGCGGCCAGGCGCTGGTCTGCCTGATCCTGGGCTTGTACTACGCCATCGCGCTGAGCATCGCCGGCCTGAACTTCGGCATCCTGGTCGGTCTGGGCGCCGGGCTGATCTCGTTCATCCCTTATGTCGGGTCGATCACCGGCTTCGTCGTGTCGATGGGCATTGCGCTGGTCCAGTTCGACAGCTGGGTGATGTGGCTGGTGGTGGGCGTGATCTTCGTCGTCGGCCAGGCCGTTGAGGGCAACTTCCTGACGCCCAAGCTGGTCGGCGAGTCGGTCGGCCTGCATCCGGTCTGGGTGATGTTCGCCCTGCTCGCCGGCGGCAGTCTGTTCGGCTTTACCGGCATTCTGATTGCGGTGCCGGTGGCCGCGATGATCGGCGTCCTGGTCCGCTTCTTCCTGAGCCGCTACCGCGAGAGCGCCTACTATCTCGGCCCGGAAGAGCGGGGGCTCGGCCCGGAAGAGCGGGGGCTCGGCCCGGAAGAGCGGGGGCATTCCGGTGGTCCGGCGCCGGCTGACGGGGGCGACGCGGGTGACGCAAACGGCGCGGGCCGGGACGCGGGCCGGGACGCGGGCGGGCCTGCAGCGCGCGAATGAGCCCGGCCGAGCAGCTGCCGTTCCCGTTCGGCCACCGGCCGTCGCTGGCCGATGCCGACTTTCTGGTCGCCGACGCCAATCGCGAGGCCGCCGCCTGGATGGACCGCTGGCCGGCGTGGCCGGGGCCGGCGCTGGTGGTGCACGGGCCGCCCGGCTGCGGCAAGACCCATCTGGCCAGCATCTGGTGCGTGCGGGCCGGAGGGGTGCTGGTGGCTGTCGATGCGCTCGCCGGCGCCGATCTGCCGGCCCTGACGGCGCAGTGCCGCGCCGTCGCCGTGGACGCGGCCGACATGCTGGCCGGGCGGGCGGCGGAGGAGGCGCTGCTCCATCTCTATAATGTCATGGCTGCGGCGGGGGGCCATGTGCTGCTCACGGCGCGCGCCCCGCCGGCGCGGTGGACGCTCGACCTGCCGGACCTGGCCTCGCGCCTGCGCGCGGCGCCGGCCGTGGCGGTGGCGGCCCCGGACGACGCCATGCTGGATGCCGTGCTGGTCAAGCTGTTCGCCGATCGGCAGCTCCGCGTCGGTGCCGACGTGATCGCCTATCTGCGCCCGCGCATCGAGCGCAGCTTCGCCGCCGCCGGCGGCATCGTCGCCGCCCTTGACGCAGCCGCCCTGGCCCGCCGCCGGCCCATCACCCCACGGCTGGCCGCCGAGGTACTGCGGGAGGTGGAGGGGGAGGGGGGTGACATTATAGATTGTATTGATTGAATATTTCCTCTCAAAAAATGTCAACCCTGCATAAGCGCGGACCTTGAGAAGATTGTGTGCATTGCTGCAGCTTTCCCCCGTTCCGGCAAGGTCCTGCGCTTACGCAGGGTTGACGCAGGAACCACCTTTCCATGGCTCCCTCCAGCGGCGGGGTCGCCGCGAACTCCGCGTGGCGGGATTCCAGCCAGAGGGGCGGGACCTCGCACCAGGCCTGGATCAGGGCGGAGCGGGCCCGCGACTCGACAACCCGCCAAATGCGCCCGGCATACGGCGCCGCCTCAGGGCGGCGCGCGCCGGGAGTCCACACGGCGATTCGGCCGGGCCCACCCGGTCTGCCGACCCACTCCCGCACGGAGCGAAAAACGATGGAATTCTGGCGTTTCCGGCTGACCGGCAGGCACGCATGGTTTGCGAGCCGAAACGAGGCAACTGCCTACCATGGGAATGTACTGGATTTCGCTTTACCCTACGCCAGCGCGCCATTATAAGGCTGCCCGCCTGTCCAGCTTGATTCCAAATCTTGGAGGCGAACTTGTCACTATCCGTGCTTCCCCTCCCGGCAGAACAGCTTGAATTCCAAATGTTCGTCATGGACGAATTGGCGGACGCCGCGGCTGTTCAGGGCCACGACGTAATCAAGCTGACGATCGGCATCTCGGAACTCCCCGTGCCCAGGCAGGTGCGCCGCGTCTTTGCCGACCGCGTCGACGACCTGCAAGCCACAAGACTTGTATACCCGCAAGGATTGCCTGAACTGCGCAGCGCCATTTCCCTCTATTATCAGGAACATTATGGCGCGCCCAGTGATCCGAGCCGGATCGTTATCAACGTCGGCACGTCCTCGATTTTCAGAAACCTGTTTCAACTGACCTGCAAGCCGGGGCAGAAAATTCTCCTGCCACGCCCATACTATTGCCTCTACCTGTTGAGCGCAATTCTGGCCGGAGGCGAGATCGTCTATTACGATATCGACCCCGATACCATGCGGCTCGACCTGGAGTCCTTCAGGAAGGCCTACACGCCGGACGACACCGCGGTCGTGGTCTTGAACAGTCCCGGCAATCCGCTGGGGAACGTCCTCAGCCAGGAGACGGTGGAAGCCATCAATGATATCGTGGCCGGGCGGTCTTTTATCGTCCACGACGAAATCTACAACAACGTGGTGTTCGATGGGCAGTACCGATGCCCGCTCGCCTATCTCGACCGCCATCGTGACGTTCACATCGTCACCAACAGCTTCTCCAAGGGTTTCCGCATGTATACCAAGCGGATCGGCTATGCGATCCTGCCGGAATCGCTGATCATGCCGATGCGCATCGTACAGCAGCACACCCTGCTGACCTGCGATCCCGTGGCGCAGATGGGCATGATCGAGGCGTTGCGGGACTCCGACAGCCCACGGGAATTGACCGCCCTCTATGCCGCGCGCGCCCGCTATACCGTGGAACGGCTGACCGACACCGGCTGTCGACCGATCGAACCCCAGGGCGGTTTCTACGCCGTGCTCGACTGCACCGACTGGATCCGCCGCCGCGGGATGGACGGGTCCAAGGACCTGGCCCGCGATATCCTCGGCACGGTGAATGTTTCCACTGTCCCCGGCACGGATTTCGGCATGCCCGACGCGCTGCGGCTCAGCTTCTGTGAGAGCCGGTACAACGAAGGGATCGACCGCCTGCGCGATTACTTCACGTCCTAGAACCAAGACGGGAGTCCTGTCGTGGCGCTCTACGATCGAATCGGTGCCGTCTACGATCTGGTTTACCCGGACACGGTCAACAGGGTGCCGTTCGTCCGGGACACGCTGCACGCGCTGGGTGCATCCACCGTACTCGAGCTGGGTGCCGGAACCGGCCTTTATCTGAAGCCGCTGCACGATTCGGGGCTGGAGGTGGTGGGGCTGGATGTCAGTACGGCGATGATCGATGCGGCCCGTGCCAAGGACTCCGGGCTGGTCCTCCATCTGGCCGATGCCACCACGTTCGCCCTGGACCGGCGGTTTGACGCCATCCTGGCCTTGAGCTCCTTTTTCGTGGTCCTGGACAGCGATACGGCGTTCGAGCAGTGCCTGGCCCGATGCGTCGAGCATCTTGCTCCCGGCGGGCATCTTCTGGCCGAGCTGCCGAACCACGAGGTGGAGATCGCTGCCTGCGACGGCCGGCAGGAGGTGATCTGCAGCGCCGATCAGTCGGTCACGGTGGTCATCCAGTACCGCAAGACCGCGACGCATTGGACCGAGGCATGGCATCTGTTCGAAGCGAAGGGTGACGATTTCCACAATCGAACCATCCATTGTTCCGAGCGGCTCTATGATCCCGAGCGGATGCAGGCGCGCATGCAAGAGCATGGCCTTGCCCTGGTCGACACGTGGGGCGATCTGCTGGGGACCCCTTATGACGCCCTGTCGTCACCGCGGCGGGTATGGCTGTGGAGGCGTGCATGACGGAAGCCTCCGACAGCGTGGGCCGCGCGCGCGAACACTATGACCGGGCGGCGAGCGACCGGTTCTATCACCGCGTCTGGGCCGAGGACGATCTGGCGATCGGCGTCGGCATCTTTCGCGAGCCGGGAGACAGCTTGCAGACGGCGTGCCGTCGCACGGTCGAAACCATGATGGACCGCCTTCCCCGTCCGGCGGCAGAGCCCCTGTCGATCCTCGACCTGGGCGGCGGGTACGGTGCTGCCGACCGGCTCCTCGTGCGGACCATCCGGTGCCATGTGGTTGCCGTCAACCTCAGCACCCAGCAGAACGACAGCCATCGCCAACGCAACCGGCAGGCCGGTCTCGACGACCGGATCCGTGTTGTCGACGGGGATTTCCACCGGCTGCCGGCCGGTCTCGGCCGGTTCGACGTGGTCTGGTCGCAGGACTCGTTCATCCATGCCAGCGACCGGGCGGGCCTGTTCGGCGAGGTCGACCGGGTCCTGAAACCCGGCGGGACGCTGATCTTCACCGACCTGTTGTGCAATCCCGCGTGTCCGCCGGACGCCCTGCGGCCGGTTCGCGACCGCTTCGGCATCGCCGGCATCGCCTCGGCCGACGATTACCGTCGGCTGGCGCAGGCGCGCGGGTGGCAGGTGGTGGCAGCGGTCGATCTGTCCCCCAACGTCGCGACCCATTACCGGTGCCTGCTGGCGACCCTCGAAGATCGACGCCCGGTCCTCATGGACGCGTTCCTGCCCGAGGAGCTCGATCGCATTGCCGACGGGATCCGGGCCTGGGTGGCAGCGGCGGATCGCGACCATCTGCGTTGGGGGCTCTTTCACATGCGCAAGCCGGCCTGACACGTCGACGGCAACGGCCCGGCCCCCCTTCCGGCGTGGGCGATGCTCAGGGCCGCAGGGGTCGCAGCCGGTGTTCGTAGAGGTCCCGATAAAGCGGTTCGCAGTGAGCGTATGCCTCTCGAAGGGCCGGGGCTGTTTTGATGGCGGCTTCGTTGGCAGCGTCGTCAGTGCGTTGCCGTCGAGTGAACCCCACCGAAGTTGACACCGTGCGGTGCCAGCTCCCGCCCTCCCACCAGTTCAGTTCCGGTCGCTCCCGGGCGTCCCAGGTGAGCGCCTCCGGGCGGAACGCGATGTCGACGGCCCGGCAATAGGCCGCGATCGTTTCGGCAGGCGCGGCGACGACGTCGGCGGCGTCGATGATCGGCGGCATGCGTCCGGTGGCGTGCTTGACGGTCATGGCCAGCCGGTGCAGCGCCGGATAGCCGGTTTCCGCCATGGTGAAGTCCGGCCAGAACCGGTACAGCGACGGCAACTGTGCCAACGGGTTGCGAATCAGCAGCGTATTCTCGAACCGATTCAGGAAGCCTTCGTCCAGCAGCGGTTCGACGTAATACGCCATGTCCTTGAGGAAAACGGGTCCGGCCGCCGCCAATATTTCTATGTTGCGGGTGATATTGTCATAGTTGCATTCCGGCTGTGGCGGTTCTCCATGCTTCCGGTCACTCTGGCGCTGTTCGCTCAGGTAATAGGCGGGACCATAGGGTTCATGCAGAACCTTGAAATCACCCCGTTCGATCATCATCACGCCGAACGCCGTCGAGACGGAACGGGGACAGGTCCAGAGTGCTAGCGCCTTGCCCATGGCTGAATCACGCCTTCGGTCCGACCATCGTCTCCGGCCGGACCCACTCGTCGAACTGGTGTTCAGTGAGCAGGCCGAGCCCGACCGCGGCGGCCTTCAGGGTGGTGCCCTCGGCGTAGGCCTTCTTGGCGACCTTGGCGGCGTTGTCGTAGCCGATGTGCGGGTTGAGCGCCGTGACCAGCATCAGCGATTCGTGCAGCAGCGCGGCGATGCGGTCGCGGTTGGCCTCGATGCCGACGACGCAGTTGTCGGTGAAGCTGCGCGCCGCGTCGGCCAGCAGGCGGATCGACTGCAGCACGTTGTAGATGATCACCGGCTTGAACACGTTCAGCTCGAAGTGGCCGTTGGCGCCGGCCACGGTCACCGTGACGTGGTTGCCCATGACCTGGGTGCAGACCATGGTCATGGCCTCCGACTGCGTCGGGTTGACCTTGCCGGGCATGATCGAGGAGCCGGGCTCGTTGGCCGGCAGGATCAGCTCGCCGATGCCGCAGCGCGGGCCAGAGCCCAGCACGCGGATGTCGTGGGCGATCTTCATCAGGCTGGCGGCCAGCGTGTTGAGCGCGCCGGACAGCTCGACCATGGCGTCGTGGGCGGCCAGCGCCTCGAACTTGTTCTCGGCGGTGACGAAGGGGAAGCCGGTGATCTCTGCCACCTTGTCGGCGAACGCTTCGGCGAACCCGGCCTTGGCATTCAGCCCGGTGCCGACGGCGGTGCCGCCCTGGGCCAGCTGGTAGAGCCGCGACAGGGTGGCCTGCACCCGCTCGATGCCGTAGGCCACCTGGGTGACGTAGCCGGAGACCTCCTGCCCCAGGGTCAGCGGCGTGGCGTCCTGCAGGTGGGTGCGGCCGATCTTGACGATGTCGGCGAACTCCTGCGCCTTGCCGTCCAGCGCGGCGTGCAGGTGCTGCAGCGCCGGAATCAGCTCGTGCTGGACCTGCTCGACGGCGGCGATGTGCATGACCGCGGGGAAGGTGTCGTTCGACGACTGCCCCATGTTGACGTGGTCGTTGGGGTGGACCGGTTTCTTGGAGCCCAGCTCGCCGCCCAGCATCTCGATGGCCCGGTTGGAGATGACCTCGTTGGCGTTCATGTTGGTCTGGGTGCCGGACCCGGTCTGCCAGACGACCAGCGGGAAGTGGTCGGCGAGCGTGCCGTCGATGACCTCCTCGGCGGCCTGGACGATGGCCTGGCCCAGCTTCGGGTCGAGCACCCCCAGCGCCATGTTGGTCAGCGCCGCCGCCTTCTTCTGGATGCCCAGCGCCCGCACCAGCGGCGGCGGCATGCGCTCGCCGCCGATCCTGAAGTTCTGCAGCGACCGCTGCGTCTGCGCCCCCCAGTAGCGGTCGGCGGGCACCTCCATCTCGCCGATGCTGTCGGTCTCGATGCGGACGTCGGTGGTGGCTGGCATGGCTTGTCCCATGGCTTGTCCCAGGACCTTTGCCCGAATTTATCGGGGAAAAGCGCGGGCATGGCAAGCCGGGGCTCGGGTGGCGCCGATGCCTCACATAGCCGTGATCCGCGGCGAGCCGGCAGTGATGGCGGTCACCCGCTAGAAGAGCGCGGCGGGGCGGGCTCAGCGCGGGCAGTTGACGCGGTAGTTCCAGCGCGTCGGGAACATGCGGTTGCTGATGACGATGACTTCGACATAGGGGTCGTTGTTCTCCGGCGTGAAGAAGAACGTCAGGGTGTGCCGGCCGGAGACCATGCCGGGTGTGCTGGCCAGCAGGCGGCCGTGATAGCGGACCTCGATATGGTCGGGCACGCGGAACATGTTGAAGCTGATCACCGTCAGCCCGCCGCGGGTGCCCAGGTTGACCACGCGCCGGTCGTCGTGCCGGCCGGCCGCCGAAATGCTCTCGTTGCAGCGGTGCACCGGTCCCGGCGGCGGCGGGGGCGGCGGCTGCGCCACCTGCTGGGGCGGCGGCGGCGGCTCCGGCTGCGGCGGTGGCGCAATGGGTTCGGGCGGTGGCGGTGGCGGTGGCGGTGGCGGCGGGGTTGGCCGCTCCACCGGGCGCGGCGGCTCGAACGGCGGGGGCGGCGGCAGCTCGGCGACCTCGAGCGGCGGCTCCTCTTCCGGCGGCGGTTGCTCGGCGACCGCCGGCGGCGGCTCTTCGGGCGGCGGTTCCGGGACCTCGCAGACCGGCGCCGCGAGCAGCGCCAGGCGCAGCGCGTGGACCCGGTCTTCCAGCTCGCCTTCGCGAGTCTCCTCGCGGTCCAGGGCGGCCAGCCGCGGGTCGGGCTCGGCCGGCCTCGGGCAATAGCTCAGGACCGGCCGCCCGTCGGGCCAGGCCAGGCCGCAGCCGGCCAGCAGCAGCCAGGCGAGCCCGGCGAGCAGGGCCAGCAGGGCGAGCCACAACAGCGGGGTGGCCCAGCCGCCCCGCCGTCGCATGGTCGTCCCGTCCGCCTCCGTCATCGCCCCCGTCATCGCCCGCGGCACTCCGCTCCCGCTCCGGCCCTGCGCCGGCTCCGCGCCGGCTCAAGGTCACCGCCAGTGCAGCGCTCCTTTGGGGCGAAAATGGGTTCGGAGTGGGGAAAGGCCGGGACGGGCAATGCCGCGTCCCGGTCTCCGCGGCTTGCCCGCAGGAGCTGGCGAGGCCCGCCGCAACGGTGCTAGGGCTGTGCCTCCTCGACGACCACCTCGGCGATCATGCCGGTGGCCTCGTGGGGAATGCAGAAGTAGCGGTAGGTGCCGGGCACCTCGAAGGTGTGCTGCCAGGTGTCGCCGGGCTCGATGAAGCCGGAGTTGAACGGCTCGGCGCCCTCGGGCAGGTGCACGTCGCCGCGATAGGCGGCCTCGGCCGGATCGGCGGTCACGGTGTGGCGAAGGTTGGAGGTGTTGCGCCACTCCACCACGTCGCCGACGGTGACCGTCACCGTCTCCGGCTGGAACGTCAGCAGGTCGGTGGTCTCGACCGTGGCGGCGGGCTGCTCCTGGCCCGCGGCTGGCGCGGCCAGCGCGACCGCCACGGCGGCAGCCGGCAGCAGGGCGACAAGTTTCCGGCTCTGCATTGCTCTCATCCCTGGCCCTCCTCGGCCTCGACCTCGAAGCTTTCGAACATGACGTGCCAGAACGGCAGCGGCTCGCCGTTGGCCATGGTGAACCCGGTGTTGACCGGCTGCGGCCTGAACAGGCCCTCGTCCGGTACCGGCTCGGCCGGGGCGACCATCAGGTGGAAGTGCCGGCCCTGCGGGTTGACGTCCTCGTCGAAGCCCAGCTCGTAGCCCTCGGTGCGCACGTACTCGGTGAGCATGCCGTGGATCAGACGGTTCTCGTCGATCACCTCGCCGTTCTTCAACACATCGCCGACGCCCCAGAACGCCAGGTAGGCGAACTCGGTCGGCATCAGCGGCGTGCCGACACCGGAAAAGCCGTGCAGCAGATGGTTGGTCACGACGCCGCCGAAGGTCGGGAATTCGATGCCGTGGGTGACCAGCTGCTTGCAGCACGTGACGGCGTAGGTATTGCCCTCTTCGTCCTGCCAGCTCGCCTCGAACTCGACCGAATCCTCGGTGGTCGCGGCGTCGGCCGCCGTCATGTCGGTGGCCTCGATGGTCAGGCTGGCGTTGCCCATGGTCAGGAACGCGTCGCCGAAGGGCGAGGGCTGGGTGAGCTCGGTGTATTCGCCGCCCTCGGTGCCGCGCATGGCCGGCGGCACGCCGGTGATGACGGGAGTGCCGCCGAAGGCGCGCGGCATGTCCGGCGTGCCGAACACGTGCGGGTCCAGCTCCCGCCTGGCGGGCAGCGCCACGAACACGCCGCCGCCGTCCTGGGTGACGGTGACGTGCAGCGGACCGCCGAGCCGGCTCAGCGGCGTCTCGACCCCGCGATGCGCCTCCAGATAGCCGTCGGCCTGGGTCATCTCCTGCATGCGGGAGACCATCTCTTCCTGCGACGGCTGGTCGGCCTGCTGTCCGGCCTGCTCCTGCTCCTGGGCCAGGGCCGTGGCTGACAGCGGCAGCGCCATCGCGCCGGCGAGCAGCGCGTGGCGTAACGATATCCTGGTGTGGATCATGGTGACTGCGTCCCTGTTTTCGTTGTGCGCAACGACTGCAGGGATAATGCCGCGCCGCTTGCCGCTGTTCCGGGCGCGCGCCGCGGTGGCGCCAAACGCGCAGTCACGATGGAGTGAACAGCGGAGCGAACGGGTCGGGCCGGAGCCGGCGGCAGCCCCGGTCCGTTACCCTGCCGGTCAGACCGCCCGGGTTCAGCCCATCAACTCTGTGATGAACGGCGGCAGGGCGAAGCTGGCCTGGTGCACTTCCGGCGTATAATAGCGGGTACGCACGCCGAGGCCGGACCAGTAAGCCGCCAGCCCGTCGACCGTCTGCTGGCGCAGGGTCGGGTCATCGCTCGCCCAGCCGAACGTCATCAGGCCGCCGATATAGGCCGGCACCGGTGCGGCGAACGCCGCCACGTCGCCGAACACGCCGCGCATGTGGCGCTGGAAGCCGCGCAGCTCGTCGGGCTGCAGCCACGGCACGCCGCCCTGGTTGACCAGCACGCCGCCGCTGTTCAGGCAGCGCCGGCAGGCGGCGAAGAAGTCCGCCGTGAACAGCACCGCGGCGGGGCCGATCGGGTCGCTGGAATCGACGATGACGGCGTCGAACCGCTCCTCCGTCTCCTGGACGAAGCGGAAGCCGTCGCCGATGACCAGGTCGGTGCGCGGGTCGTCGAACGCCCCGGCGCTGATCTCCGGCAGGTACTTCACGCACATGTCGACGACCGACCGGTCGATCTCGACCATGGTCACGCGCTCGACCGGGTGCTGCAGGCAGCGGCGCAGGGTGCCCCCGTCGCCGCCGCCGATGATCAGCACTCGCCGGGCCCTGCCGTGGGCGACCAGCGGCATGTGGACGAGCATCTCGTGATAGACGAACTCGTCCGCCGTGGTCGTCTGTACCGCGCCGTCCAGCGCCAGGACCCGGCCATAGGTCGGATTGTCGAAGATGACCAGGTCCTGGTGCCGGGTCTGTTCCCGGTACACGACCGGGTCCATGACGAGGCGCTGCGAGACGGCCTTGTGAATCGTCTCGACGAACCACTCGGTCATGCCGCCACGCTTTCCGGCGTTCGTTCCGCCTCGCCGCGCAGGAACTCGCCGACGTGGACGCTCGCAGGTCGGAAGGCCGTGCGCAGCACGTCCACGGCCCGTTCGGGCTGGGCGTCGCCGCACATGAACACGTCCAGCGCGGCATAGCCGCACTCCGGCCAGCTGTGGATGGAGATGTGGCTTTCCGCCAGCACCGCCACGCCGGAGATGCCGCCATTGGGCGTGAAGTGATGCAGGTGGATGTGCAGCAGCGTCGCGCCGGCTGCGTCCACCGCGTCGACCAGCGTCTGCTCGACATGGTCGAGGTCGTCGAGCCGTTCGGCGCCCCACAGATCGACGATCAGGTGGGTGCCGGCGTACCGCTTGCCGTTGCGGGTGATGAAGTGATCGACGCCGTCTTGGTGGCCGTGCTGGCCGTGGTCCGCCATGGGCGGAGTCCGGCCGTCGGTCGTGTACGCTTCCGTTTGGGCCTTCCTTGGCGCGCCGGTGCGAATCTCGCGGGTGGCGCGGTCGTCCAAGTCCATCCCCAATTGGAAGACAGCGGTGGTGTCAGCCATCCTTGTCCCCCAGTCAGTAGATGACCCGGATTGGTCAGAAGCCGCGGGTACTGCAGCATTCGCCGCAGCAATGCAAGGGCTATTTGACCCCGGCGCAAAAAATCCCGGTGCGGCGGATCGCCTTCGCGTCCGACGCCCCGGGTTGCGACCCCGCTATATGTCCGCGCGGAACGGCCGTGCCAAGAGCCCGGCCAGAGATTTTTCGGCACGCCGCTCGACACCGATCGGCATGGCGGATGTGCGCGGGGTGCGGCTTTTTGACCCGAACAGGCGGTCCCAGACGCTGAAGATCGTGCCGTAATTGCTGTCGGTGTCGGCGCGCACGGCGTGGTGGTGCACCCAGTGGATCGACGGCGTGATGATCAGCCGGGCCAGCGCCCGCTCGGCCCGCGGCGGCAGCCGGACGTTGGAGTGATGGAACAGGGCGCTGAACAGGACCAGCGTCTCGAACACCAGGACGGCGACCAGGGCGATGTCGAGCGCGATGATGATGCCGGCGCGCACCACGGCGCTCAACAGCACCTCACCGAAATGGAAACGCACCGCCGAGGTGGTGTCGAGGAACCGGTCCAGGTGGTGCACCTCGTGGAACCGCCACAGCACCGGCAGCGTGTGGTTGGCGCGGTGCCACCAGTAGATCCACAGGTCCAGCAGGACGATGTCGATCAGCAGGACCCAGCCGCCGGACCAGGCGTCCGGCCGCCAGTCGGTCACGCCCGTCGCCCACACCGACATGGGCAGGACCACCAGCAGCGACAGGCCGATATTGACAGCGAACAGACTGCCATTGCGGCCGAGCCGGCGCCAGCCGAACAGCGGCCCGTCCGGCCGCGGCGCCGCCGGCCGCAGCCGCTCCAGCGCGAACAGCAGCCCCAGCCACAGGGCGACAGCGGCGCCCTTGTACGTCAGCACGGCATCGGCGATCGTATCCATCGGAATGGCAATATAGGCGTACGCGGCGCTCACGGCGCGTCACATGGCTGCGACCGGGTGGCGCGACGGGCGAGAGGGGAGGGCGGACATGGCGCTGATCGGATTGCGGGGACACGGATTGAGGGGAGGATTGAGGGGACACAATACCGAACTCCGACCGGCCGGTTCCGCCTGGGCGGCGCCGCGGTCCGCTCGCCGATCATGCGCCTGGAAACGATCGATACACGTCCCGACCTGGCTGCAGGGTCGCGCCGCGAGCGAAGCGAAGCAACCCAGGCCCGGCGCCACCAGTTCAGAAGATTATGGATCGCGCTTGCGGCGCCACTGGATTGCCACGCTTCGCTCGCAATGACGGTTTTTTTGGCGGGGAAGTCTTGCTTGAACCTGTGAATTCATGACACTGATAGTCTCGGTTGACCCGTTTCCTGCAGCCGCGCCCGGTGCCTGCCGCTGTCGTCACGGGTCAAAGAGCAGGATTGCCGGCACCGGATCCTGGCGCCACCGTGCTCAAACCCGGCCGGCCCTCACGCCTGCCGATGGGCCAGCGCGATGGCCTGGAAGCGCTGGCGGTAGCGGGCCGGGGTCACGCCGGTGCGGCGCTTGAACAGGCGGCGGAAGAAGGTCGGGTCCTCGTAGCCGACCTGGTGCGCGACCTCGTCGGTCGCGGTGCCGGTGGTCTCCAGCAGGTGCTTGGCCTCCTCGATGCGCAGGGTTTGGACGTAGTCGACGGGTGCATAGCCGGTGGCCTCCTTGAAGCGGCGCTTGAAGGTGCGCGCGGGCAGGCCGGAGCGGGCGACCATGCGCGCCACCGGCGCCTCGCCGGCGTAGTGGTCGGCGATCCAGGCCTGCACGTCGGCGACGATGCGGTCCTCGTGGCGCCGCGGCCGGGCCATGGCGGCATAGGGCAGCTGGCCCTCGCTGCGGTCGCCAAACAGGAAGATCTTGGCGATGCGCACTGCCTCCGCCTCGCCGCAGAACCGGGCGATCAGGTAGAGCGCCAGGTCCTCCCAGGCGGCGGCGCCGCCGCTGGTGACGATGCGGTGCTCGTGCCCGGACGGCACCACCAGCCGGTCCGCGCGCAGGGTCACCCGCGGGAAGCAGCGGGCGAACAGGTCGGCGAACGCCCAGTGGGTGGTCGCCGCGTGGCCGTCGAGCAGGCCGCTGTCGGCCAGCAGCACCGAACCCGAGCACACCGAGCAGACGGTGGCGCCGGCTGCGAACTGCCGGCGCAGCCAGGGCACCGCCTCCGGCCAGCGGCCGCGCGGGTCGGCATCCACGGGAATGGCCAGATCCGGCACGGCGACCAGGTCGCTCGCCGCCACCTCGTCGAACGCCGCATGCGGGGCGATCGGCACGCCCATGGCGCAGGGGAAGGGCTGGCGGCGGGCGGCAACGATGCGCACGTCGAGCGCCCGGGTGCCCTCGGCCTCCCCGGTCAGCGCCGACCACGCGACGCCGACGGAGGAGAACACCTCGTACAGGCCGTAGAGCGCGAACGGCGCGGTCTCCGCGACCACGAGCAGGCTGACGGACAGCGGGCGGGCGGAATGATGGTCGGGCATGGCGCCAAGGTTGGCATGTATGCCCCGTTTCTGTCCATCCTGGCTCTTACGCGCCGCCGCCCGCCGCGCCAGTCTTCCGCCCATGTGCAGTCATGGACAGGAAGGAGACGACCATGTCCCTCGCCCTTGCCACCGAGCCCCCATTCGACCGGGCCGCCGCCGAGGCGTTCAGTGAGCGCGCGGCCGACATTCTCAACAGCGGCGCCATCGCCGTCATGATGTCGCTCGGCCACCGCGCCGGCCTGTTCGACGCCATGGCCCGCCTGCCGCCGGCGACGAGCGAACGGATCGCCGAGGCGGCCGGGCTGGCGGAACGCTATGTCCGGGAATGGCTCGCCGTCATGGTCACCGGCGGGATCGTGACCTACGACCCGGCGCACCGCACCTACGCGCTGCCCGCCGAGCATGCCGCCTGCCTGACGCGCGGGGCGCCGCTCGGCAACCTGGCGGTGTACGCCCAGGACATCCCCCTGATCGGTGCGGTCCAGGACCGGCTGCTGGACTGCTTCCGGACCGGCGGCGGCACCGCGTACGACGACTATCCGCACTTCCACTGCGTCATGGCCGAGGACAGCGCGCAGACGGTGCTGGCGCAACTGTTCGACGTGCTGCTGCCCCTGGTCGACGGGCTGACGGCGCGGCTCGAGGCCGGCATCGACGTGCTCGACGCCGGCTGCGGCCAGGGCCGGGCGCTGATCGCCATGGCCCGCCGGTTCCCGAACAGCCGGTTCACCGGCTACGACTTGTGCGCTGACGCCATCGCCGAGGCCCGCCGCGCGGCGCTGGCGGCGGGGGTGGGCAACGTCCATTTCGCCGTGTTCGACATGAGCGGGTTCGACGAGTGGCAGCGGTACGACCTCGTCACCTCGTTCGACGCCGTGCACGACCAGAAGGACCCGCAGGACCTGCTGCGCAGCCTGCACCGGGCGCTGCGGCCGGGCGGCGTCTACCTGATGCAGGACATCGGCGGCTCGGCGCGCCTGGAAAACAACCTGGACTTCCCGATGGCGCCGTTCCTGTACGCGATCTCGTGTGCGCACTGCACGCCCGTGTCGCTGGGCCAGGGCGGCACCGGGCTCGGCACGATGTGGGGCTGGGAGACCGCCGAGGCGATGCTCGCCGCGGCCGGCTTCGCACCGCTGGAGCGCCACGTGCTGCCCCACGACCCGATGAACGTCTGGTTCGTCGGCCGCAAGGCCTGAACCGATTCATGGCGGCGCGCGGCCGGGATCAGCCTGCCGCCCCGTCGCTCAGCTCGGCCACCGCCGCCGCGATCAGGGCCAGGTCCTGGTCGCGGGACAGGCGGTGGCCGGCGTTCTTGACCAGGGTCAGGCGGACGTCGCCGCCGGTGATCGCCTCGGCCAGGCGCAGGCTCTGCTGCCAGGGCACGTCGGGGTCGTCGATGCCGTGCAGCAGGCGCACCGGACACGCGATCGGCACCGGTGCGCGCAGCACCAGGCGGTCACGGCCCTCGTCGAGCAGGCGCTGCGTGATCGCCTGCGGCTGCTCATCATAGTCCGACGGTCGGTACCAGACGCCGTCACGGGCCAGCGCCGCCCTGGCCGCGTCGCCCAGTCCGTCGCGGATCAGGTCCTCGGTGAAGTCGGCCGCCGCCGCCACGCCGACCAGCCCGGCGATGCGGTCGGGCCGGGCCATGGCCGCCAGCACGGCGATCCAGCCGCCCATGGACGAGCCGACCAGCACCTGCGGCCCCTCGGTCGCGGCGTCGAGCACGGCGATCGCATCCTCCGCCCAGCGGCCGATGGTGCCGTCCTCGAACCGGCCCGACGAGACGCCGTGGCCGAAATAGTCGAAGCGCACACAGGCCTGCTTGCGCCGGCGGCAGAACGCCTCCAGGTAGGTCGCCTTGGTGCCGCTCATGTCGGAGACGAAGCCGCCGCAGAACACCACGCCCGGCCGCCGGTCACCCGGCGCCGCCGGCGACCGCACATAGGCAAGGGTGGCGCCGTCCGGGCGCGTGACGATATTGTGCTCGGGCGCTTGCGAACCGGTTTCACTCATCGGGATACGCCAATGGCCAATGGTGCGACGATCGCGTCGGGCCCCGAGCATACGGCAGTCGCCGCCGACGGCAACCCCCGGCCGCCGACCGTGCTGCAGGTCGTGCACAGCCTGGAGACCGGCGGTGTCGAGCGCAGCTGCGTCGACGTGGCGCTGGCCACCATGCGAGCCGGCGCCATGGCGGTGGTCGCCTCGGCCGGCGGGCCGCTGCAGGCCGACCTGCGCCGCGCCGGCGTCGAGCACGTGCCCCTGCCGTTGGACAGCCGCAACCCGCTGATGATGCGGGTCACGGTGGAGCGCCTGTGCGACCTGATGCGCCGCCGCGGCGTCGACCTGGTGCACGCGCGCAGCCGCACCGCCGGCTGGGCCGCATGGCGCGCCTGCGAGCAGCTCGGCGTGCCGTTCGTGACCACCATCCATGCCGCCTACGACCTGGAGAACCCGATCACGCGGCGGTTCAGCGCCGTCATGCTGCGCGGCGCGCGGATCATCGTCACGTCCGACTTCCTGGCCCGCTATGTGCGTGAGGCCTATCCGGTCGACATGGGCCGGCTGCGCGTGATCCCGCGCGGCATCGACGCCGGCCGCTTCACGCCGGCGCGGGTCGGCGCCGAGCGGCTGGTGCGGCTGGCCCGCGACTGGCGGCTGCCGGACGAGGGGCGGCTGGTGCTGGCGCCGGCCCGGCTGAGCCGCGCCGCCGGGCTGGACGTGCTGCTCGACGCCCTGGCCCGGCTCGACAGCGGCGACCTGCACTGCCGCATCGTCGGCGCCGAGGAGGGACGGTCGAGCTACCGGCGCGAGCTGGAGCGCCGCGTCGAGCGGCTGGGGCTGGGCGACCGGGTGCGCATCGGCGACCATTGTGGCGACATGCCGGCGGCCTATGTGCTGGCCCACGTCGTGGTGGTGCCGTCGGTGCGGCCGGAGGGGTTCGGCCGCGTGCTGATCGAGGCGCTGGCCATGGGCCGGCCGGTGATCGCCAGCGACCTCGGGCCGCTGCCGGAGGTCGTGCGGCCCAGCGGCGCCGGCTGGCTGGTGCCGCCGGGCGACGCGGCGGCGCTGGCCGGGGCCCTGACTGCGGCGCTGTCGCTGGACGAGGTGGCGCGTGCCGAGATTGTCCGCCGCGCCGTCGATCACGTGGCGGCGCACTATGGCGTCGACCGCATGACGGCGGCGACGTTGGCCGTCTACGACGAGGTCCTGCGGGAGACCGGCCGGCCCGGCCGCCGCGTCATGCCGGTCTGAAGCCGCGGCGGCCCCCGCCCGGCTGCCGGCCCCCGTTGCCGGCCCCCGTTGCCGGCCGCCTCCGGACCTGCCCGGCCCCGTGTTTCCCGACCGTGAAGGAGGCCCGCGATGATGCGCCTGTTCGTCGCTGTCGAACTGCCCGAGGACGTGCGCGCCCGGCTGTCGTCGCTGCAGGCCGGGGTGCCGGGGGCGCGCTGGCTGGCACCGGAGAACCTGCACCTGACCGTGCGCTTCCTGGGCGAGGTGGACACCGGCGTGGCCCACGACCTGGACGCCGAACTGGCCCGCATCGAGGCGCCGGGGTTCGCCTTCCGTCTCGACACGGTCGGCTTCTTCGGCTCGGAGCGCCGGCCGCAGACGCTGTGGGCCGGGGTGGAGCGGACCGAGGCGCTGCAGTTCCTCCATGCCAAGGTCGACCGCGCCGCCGTCGCCGCCGGCCTGGCCGCCGACGACCACAAGTTCCACCCGCACGTGACCCTGGGCCGCCTGCGCGACACGCCGATGCGCCGCGTCCGCGACTGGCTGACCGGCAACGCCCCGTTCCAGACCGGCCCGATCGAGGCCGACCGCTTCGTCCTGTTCCGCAGCCACCTGGGCAAGGAGGGGCCGGTGTACGAGCCGCTGGCGGAGTATGCGCTGGGGCGGTGACTTCGCAGCGGCCCCCGACGGTTGATCGCGGCAGCCGGTTTCCGCATGGCGATCAGGTGGAGCGCCAGCTTGTTCCGGCACACCTCAGCAATACTGTAGCTTGGAGCGCGATTGTAACTGTAAAAATGCTTGTCATTGCGAGCGCAGCGAAGCAACCCAGTAGCGCCGCAAGCGAAAT
>CAZGMC010000075.1:0-20411 GCA_964526565.1 uncultured Mycobacteriaceae bacterium | reverse complement strand
CCGGCCCCGGCCCCGGCCCCGGCCCCGGCCCCGGACGGTTCGGCCGGCGGGATCCGGCCGTCACCGGACAGCAGCACGGCGATGCGCCGCATCGACGGGACATGGGCACACACGATCAGCGCGATGACCATGATCGGCACGCTGAGGAACATGCCGATGATGCCCCAGATGGCGCCCCACAGCGTCAGCGACAGGATCATGCCGAGCGGGCTGAGGTTGAGCGAGCGTCCCATCAGCGCCGGCTCGATCACGTTGCCGACGATCAGCTGGGTCAGGCCGAGCCCCATCAGCACCACCAGGACCGGGCCGAAGGTGCCGAACTGGACGACGGCCAGCGCCAGCGGGAACAGCACGCCCAGCAGCGAGCCGATCGTCGGGATGAAATTGAGCAGGAAGATGATCAGCGCCCAGAACTCGGCGAAATCGACCCCGACCGATAGCAGGATCACATAGCTGACGCCGCCGGTGAGCAGGCTGGTCAGCGTCTTCAACAGGATGTAGGTCTGGACCTGATCGGAGATGGCCGTCAGCAGGCGCCGCACGCGGGCGAGCCGGCCGGGCTCGGGATAGAGCGCCCGCAGCTTGGCATCGAACGCCTTCTGCTCCACCAGCAGGAAGCCGACGTAGATCAGGATCAGGCCGGCATTGGCGACCAGGCCGCTCAGCGCCGTGGCGATGCGGCCGACGACGGTCTGAAAATCAATGCCTCGCAGAATCTGGGCCACGTCGGGGGCCGGCCCCAGGCCGATCCAGTCGGCGACGGCCGCGACCATGCGATCCAGGTTGGCCTCGTAGACGGCTGCCGCGGCCGACACCTGGGCGACGTTGTCGGTGATCAGCCGTCCGACCAGCACCAGCAGGCCCAGGATCGTCAACAGGGCCAGCAGCAGCGACAGCCAGCCCGGCGGCGCGAACGCGCCGATGCGGACGCGGCCGAACAGGCGGGCCAGGGCGTTGACCAGATACCAGATGATGACGGCGATCGCGAACGGGATCAGCAGCCCTCTGCCGAGCACCAGCAGCGCCACCACGGCGACCACGACCACCGTCCACTGCGCCAGCCGCGCCGGCTGCGGCCGGCGATCGGCGATCTCGAGGGACGACGCGTCTGTCGGCATGGCTCTCCGCCCGCGCTGCGCTGCCGGCCCCGGGTCGGGCGGCACCGGCCAGTCTACCTCAACCCGGACTCCGAGTAATGGCGTGCCGCAGCCGGATGCAAAGGTGCCGTCAGCCCGGCGCCGGCCATCGCCTGCGGGTCCAGGCCGCGCAGGGCCGGGTGCCGGCCGCGCAGGTCGTCCAGGTTCCCGAATACGGTGCGGACCACGGTGCCGACCAGGGCGCCATCCGTCGTCTCCGTCGCCAGCAGGGTCGCCACCGGCCCCACCGTCGCCACCGCCTCGGGTACGCCGGGATAGACGCCGCCGGGAATCTCCGTGCGCACCAGGGCCGGGGTGTCGGCGAGCAGTCGGTCGGCGGCCGGCCCATCGATCGGCACGGGCACGGTGTCGCATGCCTGCAGGGCGCGATGGATGGTGCCGCTGGGATGACCGGCAACGAAGGCAATGGCGTCGACCCGGCCGTCGCACAGGGCCGCGACCTGGTCCAGCAGGGGGACCTGATGGATCTCGGCGAAGCCCTCGTCGGTGCTCCAGCCGTGGGCATCCAGGACCAGCTCGAACAGGCGGCGGGTCGGGTCGCCCGACGGACCGAGGTTTATGGGGTGCCCGGCGAGATCGGCCAGCGCCGTGATCCCGGCGTCGGCCCGGACGATGACGGTCAGCGGCTCGGGATGCAGGGCGAACACGGCACGCAGACCGGCATATGGCTCGGTTCCGGTGAAGGCGCCGGTGCCGTTCAGGGCGTCGTGCTGCAGGTCCGACCGGACGATCGCCAGGTCCAGATCGCCGGCCTGCAGGCGCACCAGGTTCTCCATCGAACCGCCGGTGCTCTCCACGGCGACGGGCGGCGCGTCCGGGGCATGCGCCTCGACCATTGCGGCCACCGCTCCGGCCACCGGAAAATAGAGCCCGCTCACTCCGCCGGCGCCGATGACCCCCGGCCGTTCGCCAAGGGCGGCGAGCGGCGGCGCCGTCACGGCGACCGCGGCCAGTCCCGCCGCAAGCCAATGCCTCATGGCGCCTCTCGAAGTCCGTGACTGCGGCACCGGATGCTCCTCACCGCTGCAACTTCAACGCTGCCGCCGGGGGCTCTGCTGCCAGTCGGCCTGACCTTCGCGCAGAGCCCACGCGACCATGTTGCGCATCACCGTGCCCAGCGCGCCGTCGAAGGCGGCGACAATGGCACTGAACTGATTGACGGGTGGCCGCTCCGTGTCCGCAAAGTTGGCGTTGGCGATGATGTCGCGTTGGGGGATGCGCACCAGCTTGGCGTTGATGGCAATCCGCACGAGCGGCGGCTGTTCGCCTTCGATGTCGCCGTCATACTCGGCCTGGAACTCGCGCAGTTCGGTCTTGAGCACATAGTCGGCGCGCAGGCCGACCGCCTCGCGCCCGACCGAGACGATGCGGTCGCTGTTCTCGAAGCTCTCGACGATCAGCGTCTGGACCATTTCCGGCGCCCGCGTGGTCCAGGCGCGATCCGCGAAGTAGTTCAACTCGTAGGCCGATTCGGTCAGGGCGATGCGGGCCGTGTCCAGCCCCGCCGACGTCGACGGGATCTCCACCAGAAGCTGCCAGTCGACGGTGGGCAGGCTGGGCTCGAACGTGCTCTTCGGTGTCAGGGTATAGAGCTGCGGCGGCCGGCTGAACGGCAGCACGCCGCTACAGCCCGGCAGGAGAACGCTCGTCGCGGCAGCGGCCAGGCCGACCAGGCGGCGGCGCGAGATCAGGTCTTGCTCGATCAATCCAGCCTCACTCCCCGGTTGCTGTCGCCCAGCAGGAACTGCGCCGGATTGCGCTCGAACCGCGTCGACAGACGCGACAGGTTCTGCGCCAGCCCGCGCAGCTCGGACGTCATGACGGTGAACTCATAAAACCCGGTCTCGCTGAAGTCGACCAGCCCCGGCTGCATCTGTGCCAGCAGTCCGTTGATCCGGTTGGCCGTCGCGGTGAAGGCGTCGGCCATCTGCTCGACATCGGCCGACAAGGTCTGTGTCGTCTCGTTCACGGTCGTCAGCAGGGTATCGAGATCGTCGCTGACCCGGGCCAGGTCGACGCGCGCTTCGGCGGCCAGCCCGTCCAGGGTAACGGCCAGGCTCGCGACACGCTCCACCATGGCCGGCAGGCCGGTGTTGCCGTCGGCAAGTGCCGCCGTGATCTGCCGGGTATCCTGCAGGATTGCGGCGACCGTCTGCGCATTCTCTTCCGAGAGCAGGGCTTCCGCCCGCTCCAGCACGGCCGTTGCGCGTTCCAGCAGCTCCGGTGCCGAATCCACCACCTCCTGGATCGCCGACTGCTCGGACTGGATGACCGGCGGCGGCTCGCCCGGCGGCGGCTCGAGCGGCCGGCCGGTCTCGCGGCTGCCACCGGAAATCTGGACGTAGATGCCGCCGGTGATGCCCAGCATCTCCAGCGAAGCGACGCTGTTGGTCATGATCGGCGCCTCGGGGTCGACGGCGATCGTCACCTCGATCTGCTGGATGTTGTCGGGATTGATCCGAATGCGCTGCACGGTGCCGATGGGAATGCCGCGATAGCGGACGCTGCTGCCCTGCTGCAGGCCGGTGACGGAGCCGGTGAAGAAGATGCGGTACCGGTCCTGATCGCCCTCCAGGCTGACCGCGCCGAGCCAGACGACGAAGCCGGCGAGTCCCAGCGCCAGGATCAATACGAAGGCGCCGACGGCAATATAGCTGGCCTTTGTCTCCATGGGTGCCGCCCTAGCCCGCCGCCGCGGTCCGATGGCCGGCCTGCACGGCACGGCCGCGCGGACCGTGGAAGTACTCCCGGATCCAGGGATGATCGAGCTGCATGAGATTCCCGATGGTGTCGACGACCACCTTCTTGTCAACCAGAACGGCAACTCGATCGGTGGTCGCATGCAGGCTGTCGAGATCGTGCGTGACCATGAACACGGTCAGGCCCAGGCTGCCGCTCAGGCCGCGAATCAGGTCGTCGAAGGCGGCGGCACCGATCGGGTCGAGGCCCGCCGTCGGCTCGTCCAGGAAGATGATCTCGGGGTCGAGAGCCAGCGCCCGCGCCAGTCCGGCGCGCTTGCGCATGCCGCCCGACAGCTCGGACGGATACTTGGTGCAGGCGTATTCGGGCAGGCCGGTCATCGAGATCTTGATCCGTGTGATGTCCTTGATCAGGTCGGCGGGCAGCCTCGTGAACTCCTTCAGCGGCACCTGGACGTTCTCAGCCACCGTCATCGAACTGAACAGGGCGCCGTCCTGGAACAGTACACCCCACCGCGAGGCAAGGGTCCGCCAGTCGCGCTCGTTCAGGCCGGAGGTGTCCTGACCGAACACTTCGATGGTGCCGGCGGCCGGGGTGATCAGGCCGATCACCTCCTTGAGCAGCACCGACTTGCCGGTGCCGGAGCCGCCGACGACGCCCAGCACCTCGCCGCGCCGCACGTCCAGATCCAGACGATCGTGCACGACCTGCGGCCCGAACTGGGTGCGCAGGCCGCGCACGCGGATCACGATGTCCTGGTCGTTCCCGTCTGCCATGGCCGTCAGATACCTGTCATGGAAAAAGCAACCGAAAAGAGCGCATCAATGACGATGACCAGAAAGATCGATTCGACCACGGCCTGCGTCGTCTGCCGGCCCACGCTCTCGGCGCTGCCAGACACCTTCAGGCCCTCGTAGCAGCCGACCATGGCGATGACGAAGGCGAACACCGGCGCCTTGACCATGCCGGCCATGAGCGCCGTGAGATCCACCGCACCCGACAACTGGTTGAGGAACTGGGTGAACGTGATGTCGAGGGCGACATAGGCCATCAGCGCACCGCCCAGCAGCGCCACCATGCTGGCGAAGAAGCCGAGCAGCGGCAGGGTCACCGCCAGCGCAATGATTCGCGGCAGCACGAGCATGTCGACCGGATCGAGGCCCAGCGTCTCCATGGCGTCGATTTCCTGGTTGACCTTCATCGTCCCGATCTGCGCCGTGAACGCCGACCCCGACCGGCCGGCAATGATGATGGCCGTCATCAGGATGCCGAGCTCGCGCAGCACCGCGATGCCAAGCAGGTTGACGGTGAAGATCTCCGCCCCGAACTGCTGAAGCTGCGTGGCCCCCTGATAGGCCAGCACGACGCCGATCAGGAACGACAGCAGGCCGACGATGGGCATGGCGTTGAGGCCGGTCTGCTCCATGTGGAAGATGAGCGGCGCCAGGCGCATCCGTCGCGGCTGCACGATGACGCGGCCGGTCTTGACGACGAGCATGCCGAAGAACGCGACCAGGTTCTTGGCTTCGTCCAGGAATTCGAAGGTGGCCTTGCCGGCGTGGTTGGCGATCTCGACCAGCTTGTTGATCTGGCGTTGCTCGACCACCATGTCCGGCTCGACCCGGTCCACCTCCTTCAGCAGCGGCTTGTGCCGGTCGTTGACGTTGCTCAGCGATACGTCCAGCCCGCGCGCCTCCAGGTCGCGTGCCGTCCGTTCGATGAGCCAGGCACCGGCCGTATCCAGTGCGTCGATGCGGCCGAGGTCCATGGTGACGCGCCGGACGGACGGTGCCGCCGCCACATCGCGCAGACGGCGGTCGAGCCGGCCGGCGGCGCGCAGCACCCACTGCCCGCCGCAGCCGATGCTCAGGCTGTCGCCGTCCTGGTCCAGCTCGATCCAGCCGCCGTCCGGCGGTGGCCTCAGGGCAGCCGGGTCGTTCGCCATGGAACCTGCGTGGGGCAGCGGTCGCCGCGAGCATTGCCATTCATCTCGTCACCGGTAGGATGGCGCCGCCTGCAAGACGTGCGAGCGAGGGACGGCCAGGATGGACATCAAACAGCACATTCGCACGATTCCGGATTTTCCCAAGCCGGGCATCCTCTTTTACGATATCTCGACGCTGCTGGCACATCCCTTGGCATGGCAGGCCACTGTCAACCGCCTTGCCCAGGCGGTGCGGCCGTTCAAGCCGGACCTGCTGGCCGGCATCGAGTCCCGCGGATTCCTTGCCGCCGCGCCGCTGGCCCTGGAGCTCGGCTGCGGCTTCATCATGCTGCGCAAGCGCGGCAAGCTGCCGGGGCGGACCGTCTCGTACACGTACGACCTCGAATACGGCAGCGATACGATCGAAATGCAGGAGGACGCGGTCCACGCCGGCCAGCGCGTCGTCGTCATGGACGACCTGCTGGCCACCGGCGGCACCCTGGCGGCGGCTGTCGAACTGCTGCGCCAGGCCGGGGCCGAAGTGCCCGGCGTGGCCTGCATCATGGAGCTCACCTTCCTGAAAGGCCGGGAAAAGCTCGGGGTTCCCGTCGAGACGCTGATCCAGTACGACGAGTAGCGTCGGCCGGGAGGATACGACCCGCGCCGTGTCAAACTGACGCAAGCCGCGCGGCCATCGGGTGGCCAACGGGCCCAGCGGCCATCGGGAAGACTCCATGACCATCGACCGCTCCGTTCTCATCGCCCAGATCACCGACCTGCACGTGGTCGATCCCGCCACGCGGCTGCAGGACGAGATCGACACCAATGGCTGCCTGGCCCGCTGTGTGACGCGCCTGATGCTGCTCGATCCGCGGCCCGATCTCGTCATCGTCACCGGCGACCTGACCGACGCCGGCACGCCGGCACAGTATGCCCATGTCCGCGAGCTGCTGGCACCGTTGCCGATGCCGGTGTACGTGCTGCCCGGCAACCACGACGACCGCGCGGCGATGCGTTCGGCCTTCTCCGGGACCGGCGCACTGCCCGCGGACGGACCGTTCCTGCAGTACACCGTGGAGAACTGGCCGCTGCGCCTGATCCTGCTCGACACCGTGGTGCCGGGCGAGACCGGCGGGCGGCTGTGCGCCGACCGGCTGGCCTGGCTGGACGACCGGCTGGCCGAGCAGCCGGACCGGCCAACGCTGATCGCCCTCCACCACCCGCCGTTCGACACCGGCATTCCCTTCATGGACCGCATCGGCCTCGACGGGCGCGACGGCCTGGCCGCGGTGGTGGGCCGGCACGACAATGTGGAACTGCTGGTGTGCGGCCACGTCCACCGCCCGGTGCAGACCCGCTTCGCCGGCACCCTGGCCAGCATCTGCCCCGGCACGGCCCACCAGATCCTGCTGACCTTTGATCCGGACCAGCCGGACGCCTGGGTGCCCGAGCCGCCCGCCTTCCACCTGCACGCCTGGCGCCCCGAAGGCGGCATCGTCACCCACCTGGTCCCGGTCGACAACGCCGGCCCGCCGCGCGGAATGCACGGCTGAGGGTCCTTTCGATCGGCTCCTGCGTCGGCTTCTTGAGCCCCCGCACCGGCTCGGCTACAAGCGCTCGCTGGCCGCACAGGTGGGCCCGTGCCGGCAAAATTTTGCGGCAATGCGAGCCCGGCCTTCCCAAATAGTGCAACGGCGGCCGGAAACGAGACCGGAGGACGCGTCGCAATCACCATGGACAGGATCCGCATTCGCGGCGGCAAGCCCCTGAACGGCCAACTCGCCGTCGGCGGCGCCAAGAACGCCGCCCTGCCGCTCATGGCCGCCAGCCTGCTGACCGACGAGACGCTGACGCTGACCAACGTGCCCCGGCTGGTCGACATCGCAACGCTGTGCACCCTGCTGGAGCAGCATGGCGTGGCCGTCGCCCGCGACGAGGCGGCTGCCAATGGCGGCGATCATACCGTCGAGCTGACCGCCGGCGAGATCACCAACCTGACCGCACCCTACGACCTGGTGCGCCGCATGCGGGCCAGCGTGCTGGTGCTCGGCCCCCTGGTGGCGCGCTGCGGCGAGGCACAGGTGTCGCTGCCGGGCGGTTGTGCCATTGGTACGCGTCCGGTCGACCTGCACATTGCCGCGCTTGAGGAACTCGGCGCGACGATCGAGGTGATCGGCGGCTACATCCATGCGCGGGCACCGGGCGGCCTGCACGGCGGCCGCGTCGTCTTCCCCAAGGTGTCCGTGGGGGCGACGGAGAACCTGCTGATGGCGGCCAGCCTGGCCAAGGGCACCACGGTGCTGGTCAACGCCGCGCGCGAGCCCGAGGTGGGCGACCTGGCGCGCTGCCTCGTCGCCATGGGCGCCCGCATCGATGGCATAGGCACCGATACGCTCGTCATCGAGGGCTCGGACCGCCTGCACGGCGCCACCCACGCCGTCATCCCGGACCGCATCGAGTCCGGCACCTATGCCATGGCAGCGGCGATCACCGGCGGCGACATCGAGCTGGTCGGCGCCAAACTGTCCCTGATCGAGGCCATGGCCCAGACGCTGGCGAACGCCGGCGTCGAGATCGCCGAGTCGGCGCAGGGCGTGCGCGTCGCCCGCAACAACGGGCCGCTGGTCGGCACCGACGTGATGACCGAACCGTTTCCCGGTTTCCCCACCGATCTGCAGGCCCAGATGATGGCGGTCATGACCGTCGCCCAGGGCGCCGCCATGATCACCGAGACCATTTTCGAGAACCGGTTCATGCACGTGCCGGAGCTGACCCGCATGGGGGCCAACATCACCATCCACCGCAATTCCGCGCTGGTTCGCGGCGTCCCCAGGCTGACCGGTGCGCCGGTCATGGCGACCGACCTGCGCGCCAGCGTTTCCCTGGTGATCGCCGGTCTCGTGGCGGAAGGCGAGACCATTCTCAACCGCGTCTATCACCTGGACCGCGGCTACGAACGGCTCGAGGAGAAACTGGCGGCATGTGGCGCCGACATCGAACGCATCAAGGATTGACGATGCAGCGGCCCGCGACGGAGCGACGCCTGCTCCGGCTGCGGGCCGAGGATGCGGAGGACGTGGCCATCCTGTCGGCACAGCTGCAGGATGCCATCCTTCCCGTCGCCGACGTGGCCTATCTCGCCGACCGGCACGAGTTCGTCATGGTTGTCAACCGGTTCATGTGGCACGTCGGCCTGGTTCCCCGCGCCGCCAACGGCGATGGCCGCGACAACGGCCAGGATCGGAACGACGACCGGCCGGTCTATCTGCGCACCAATTGCGGCGTCTGCATCAAGCACGTCCGGACCGTGCAGCTGCGCGGCATCGACCTGCGTGAACGAAGCCGCATTCTCAATCTTCTCGCCATGCAGCTCGACGGCAACCACATCGACCTCCACTTCTCCGGTGACGGCCGAATCCGGCTGACGGTCGACCGGGTCAACTGTCGCATGCAGGACCTGGACGAGCCGTGGCCGACCCGCCACCGGCCGTGCCACAGCATCGAGGACGAGGATCGCACCGCTTGAGTCCCTTGCGCTTCGCCCGCCGCCACGCCTAGGTCTTGCCCCGTTCGTTCACTCTCGATCCGTCGAGGAGCCGCGCCGTGCCCGATGCCGTCGCCGAGACCGAGCCGCGTCAGCCCGACGCGCCGGCCAACGAGCCGCTGGTGTTCGCCGTCCCGAAGGGCCGAATCCTCAAGGAGTTGCGCCCGCTGATGACGCACGCCGGCCTGGAGCCCGAGCCGGCCTTCGACGACCCGAACCATCGCGGCCTGCGCTTCGCCACCAGCAATCCCAACGTCCAGATCATCCGCGTCCGCTCGTTCGACGTGGCCACCTTTGTCGCCTTCGGCGCCGCCCACCTGGGCGTGGCCGGCAACGACGTGCTGATGGAGTTCGACTACCCCGAGATCTATGCGCCGCTCGACCTGAACATCGGCCATTGCACCCTGGCGGTGGCCGAGCCGGAGGAACTCAGCCAGACCGACGACCCGGTGCGCTGGAGCCATGTGCGGGTGGCCACCAAGTACCCCGAGGTGACGCGCCGCCACTTCGCCGCCCGCGGCGTCCAGGCCGAGTGCATCAAGCTCAACGGCGCCATGGAGCTGGCACCGTCGCTCGGCCTGTGCCAGCGCATCGTCGACCTGGTGTCGAGCGGCGACACGATGCGCGCCAACGGCCTGAAGGTGGTAGAATCCATCGCAACCATCACCTCTAGATTGATCGTCAACCGCGCCGCCTTCAAGACCCGGCCGGCCGAGACCGGTGCCTGGATCCGTCAGTTCCGCGAGGCCGTGAATGCCGCACAGGCTTGACACCGCGGCGCCGGACTTCGCCGGCCGCTTCGCCGCCTTCCTCGCCGTCCGCCGCGAAGCCGGCGCGGACGTACGCGACACCGTCACCGCCATCCTGGCCGACGTACGCGCCCACGGCGATACGGCGCTGTGCGCGTACACCCGCCGCTTCGACCGGCTGGAGCTGACCCCTGCCACCCTGCGGCTGACCGGCGACGACCTGGCGACCGCGGCAGCGGCAGTCCCCGAAGACCAGAAGGCGGCGCTGCGCCTGGCCGCGGAGCGGATCGAGAATTTTCATCGCCGTCAGTTGCCCGCCGACATGGCGTACGTCGACGATGCCGGCATCGCCCTGGGCAGTCGCTGGACCCCGATCGGCGCTGTGGGTGTGTACGTGCCGGGTGGCCTTGCCGCCTATCCCAGCTCGGTGCTGATGAATGTAATCCCGGCGCGGGTCGCCGGCGTCGACCGCATCGCCATGGCCGTGCCGGCGCCCGACGGCCGGCTCAACCCGCTGGTCCTGGCCGCGGCGCACCTGGCCGGGGTGAGCGAGGTGTACCGCGTCGGCGGCGCCCAGGCCGTCGCCGCCCTGGCCTTCGGCACCGCGACCGTGGCGCCGGTCGACAAGATCGTCGGGCCGGGCAACGCCTATGTCGCCGAGGCCAAGCGCCAGGTGTTCGGCAGCGTCGGCATCGACATGATCGCCGGGCCGTCGGAGATCCTGGTGGTCGCCGACGGGCAGAACGACCCGGCCTGGATCGCCGCCGACCTGCTCTCCCAGGCCGAGCACGACGAGAGCGCCCAGGCCATCCTGGTCACCGACGATGCGGCATTCGCCGCCGAGGTGGAACGGGCCGTCAAGAGCCATCTGGCGACGCTGACGACCGCCGCCCGCGCCGCTTCCAGCTGGCGCGATCACGGCGCGGTCATCCTTGTCGGATCCCTCGACGAGGCACCGGCGCTGATCGACCGCATCGCGCCCGAGCACCTGGAATTGGCCGTGGCCGACCCGGACGCCATGCTGCGGTCGGTGCGCAATGCCGGCTCAGTCTTCCTCGGCCGGTACACGCCGGAGGCGGTCGGCGACTATGTTGCCGGGCCGAATCACGTGCTGCCGACCGGGCGCAGCGCCCGCTTCTCGTCGGGGCTCGGCGTGCTCGACTTCGTCAAGCGTACCACGTTCGTGCGGTGCGATGCCGACGGCCTCGCCGCGGTCGGGCCGGCGGCCATGACGCTGGCGGCCGCCGAGGGCTTTCCGGCGCACGCGCTGTCGCTGGGCATCCGCCTGAACCTGCCGTTGCCGGGATCCGCCCGGACGGACGAACCATGAGCGATGCCAACGCCAAATCCCGCCTGATCGACGTCCAGCTCGACGAAGCCAGCGTCGGGCGGCGCAGCGCCGAAGTGGAGCACGAACGCGCCATCGCCATCTACGACCTTCTGGAAGACAACCACTTCGAGCCGGTGGGCTGTGCCGAGGGGCCGTACCGCCTGCGCCTCAGCCTGGAAGAGAACCGGCTGATCTTCGACATCCGCGACGACAAGGACGAACACCTGGGCCGCGTGCCGCTGCCGATGCTGCCGTTCCGGCGGATCATCAAGGAATACTTCCAGATTTGCGAAAGCTATTACGACGCCATCAAGCACGCCCCGCCGTCACGCATCGAGGCCATCGACATGGGCCGCCGCGGCCTGCACAATGACGGCTCGGAGCTGTTGCGCGAGCGCCTCGAAGGCAAGATCGAACTGGATCACAACACCGCGCGGCGCCTGTTCACCCTGCTCTGCGTACTGCACATCCGCAAATAGGGCCGGCGCGGATGGCGGATCTGCCGACCAGCGTCCTGTTCTGCTGCACCTACAACGCAATCCGTTCGCCGATGGCCGAGGCCATCCTGAAGGCGCTGCACGGACACCACATCTATGTCGACAGCGTTGGCGTGCGCGAAGGCGAGCTCGATCCGTTCGCGGTGGCGGCACTGGACGAGATCGGCATCGACCTGTCACGCCACCGGCCCAAGACCTTCGACGAGCTGGAGGACGAATACGCCGACCTGGTCGTGTCGCTGTCGCCGGAGGCCCACCACCGCGCCCTGGAGATGACCCGGACCAGCGCCTGCGAGGTGGAGTACTGGCCGACCTTCGACCCGAGCCTGACCGAGGGCAGCCGCGACACCCGCCTGGAGGCGTTCCGCCGCGTCCGCGACGAGCTGTACGCCCGAATCGTGCAACGCTTCCCCGTTGAGGGCGGCCCCGAGGTCTGAACGGGCGACGGTGCCGACAGTCGCCGCGGCGGTGCGAAAGCGCTTGACCGAACGGCCCGGACCGCTCACCTATTCGCTCCAATTCAGGCTCATCAAGCGGGAAAACATGGCGAAAGAGGACCTGATCGAATTCTCCGGCACGGTCACCGAACTCCTGCCGAATGCAATGTTCCGCGTCCGGCTCGACAACGACCACGAAGTGCTGGCCCACACCTCCGGCAAGATGCGCAAGAACCGGATCCGTGTGCTGGCCGGCGACCGGGTCAATGTCGAAATGACTCCCTACGACCTGACCAAGGGTCGCATCACCTTCCGGTTCAAATAGTCGCCGCGGCGCTGACGCCGTCATGGCGCATGCCGCACAGCCGGCGGGCATTGGCCCGGCACAGAGGCTGATCCTGGCCTCTGCTTCGCCGCGCCGGCTCGATCTGTTGCGCCAGGTCGGCATTGAGCCGGATGCCGTGATCCCGGCCGAGGTGGACGAGGCACCCAACCCGCGCGAGCTGCCCCTGCCCCACGCCGGCCGGCTGGCCGACGCCAAGGCCGCCGCCGTCGCCGCCCGCCATGCCGACGCCTTCGTCATTGGCGCCGACACCGTGGTTGCGTGCGGCCGGCGCATTCTGCCCAAGGCCGAGACCGAAGCCGACGCGCGGCGCTGCCTGGCACTGCTGTCGGGCCGGCGCCACCGCGTCTATGGCGGGGTGTGCGTCATGGCCCCCGGCGGCCGATCGGCGCGCCGCGTGGTGCAGACGGTGGTCGCCTTCGCCCGGCTGACACCTCAGGACATCGACGCCTACATCGCCAGCGGCGAATGGCACGGCAAGGCCGGCGGCTATGCCGTGCAGGGCCGTGCGGCGCTGTTCGTGCGGTTCCTGTCCGGGTCGTACAGCAACGTGGTCGGCCTGCCACTGTTCGAGTCGGCACGGCTGCTGCGCGGTCTCGGCTACGCCGCGGCGCCGGCGGCGTGACCCGCGAGGTCGCCATCGACAGGGCCGGGGGGGCAATCGTCGCCGTGGTCGTCGCCGGCGGCCGCCCGACCGACATCCTGGCCGAGCCGCAGGACCGGCCGGGCGTGGCCGGCGCCGTCTGGCTGGGCCGGGTCACCCGCAGCGACGGCACGGCCGGCGCCGCCTTCGTCGATGTCGGCCTGGGCCGCGACGGCTTCCTGCCACTGTCGGCGGCGCCGGCCGGGGGCGGCGAAGCGCCGGCCGGGGGCGAAGCACCGGCCGGGGGTCGGCCGGTGCTGGTCCAGGCGACCGGCGAGATGCGCGAGTCGAAAGGGACGCCGTTGACCCGCGACATCGCCCTGCCCGGCCGGTTCCTGGTGCACGTGCCGCTGAGCGGCGGCGTGTCGGTGTCGCGCAGTCTCGGCGCCGGCGCGCGGCGGGCCTGGCGCGAGCGGCTCGAGCCCATTGCACCGGGCTGGATCGTCCGCACAGCCGCGGGCGACGCGCCGGTCGACGCCGTCCTGGACGAGGCGCGGCGGCTGCACCGGCAGTGGCAGGCGCTGTCGCGCGACGCTGCCGCCGCGGCCCCGCCGGCCCTGCTGTGGCCGGCCCCCGGCGTCGCCCTGCGGCTGATCCTCGACGTCCCGGACGCCGCGGCGATGCGCGTCGGCGATGCCGTCCTGCATCGGGCGCTGGCCGCGCGGCTGCGCCGCGAGCTGCCGGACGTGGCGGCACGACTCGTCCACGAGCCGGTCGAGGTGGCCGAATGGCTGGTGCCACTGCTGCAGCCCCAGGTCCCCCTGCCCGGCGGCGGCAGCCTAATCATCGAGCCGACCCGGGCGCTGACCGCGCTCGACGTCAACACCGGTGCGGCCCGGTCGGCCCTGCAGGCCGACCTGGCGGCGGCGCCGGAGGTGGCGCGCCAGCTGCGCCTGCGCAATATCGGCGGGCTGGCGGTCATCGACTTCGTCTCCGAAGGGGCCGCGGCGCGAACCCAGGTGCTGGCCGCGCTGCGCCGGGCAGTCAAGGGCGACCCGGCCCAGGTCCGGCTCGGCGGCAGTTTCACGCCGCTGGGCCTGGTCGAGTTGGCGCGCGAGCGGCGCGGCTTCAGCCTGGCCGAGGCGACCGGCGGCGGCGGGGGATTGTGATCGCCGGGTCGGGTCCCCATGATCTGGGCATGGTACAGACACCCGATCCAGCCGGTGGCGCCACGGCGGTGTCCCGGCAGCGCTGCCCCCATTGCGGCCAGCCGGCCCGGTACGAGACGCGGCCGTTCTGCTCGCGGCGCTGTGCGGATGTGGACCTTGCCCGCTGGTTCGGCGGCGTCTACCGCGTGCCCGGCCGCGACGGCGAGACAGAGGATGTCCCTGCGACGAGTCGCGACGGTGAAGGCGTCTAGACAGAGTGTTGCGGTTTTCCTATAAGCAGGGGTCTGATCGTTGACCCGCCAAGAACGGGTCCGGCTGATCCGCCCAGGTAGCTCAGTTGGTAGAGCAGGGGACTGAAAATCCCCGTGTCGGTGGTTCGAATCCGCCCCTGGGCACCTCGCCTCTCCGGTCCTCCGGTGTTCGTCAGGGTTCTGTGCCACCGCGGCTTTCCGGGCGTTGCGGTGCCCGCTGGCTGCTGCCTGTCCACAGCCCTGGTGGCGGCGTTTCGTATACACACTTTCGGCTTGACACTTCGTTGTCACAGCACGTCTGCGCCCGCACCGCGCAAATCATTGATCCGCCTGACTTGCTGTATCGCTCAAAACTTGGGCGGCGGCGGCAACACAAAGGTGATCGTGACGGGCTCTTGCCCATCCACAAGTTTATCCACAGAATCGGGGGATAGTTGTCGGCCGTGACGGCCATGGCTGCGTGCCGCGCGGCCGGCGCCCATCGGTGTCGATGGAAAAAGACTTCCGGCACCGCCCATCAGAAACTGGTTCCTCGAGTTTCCGAATGGATTCGGCGGGTCGCACCTGGTGAACCCTATGCCTTGGCGCCGCAGCTGACGGCCTGGCCTTGTTTGGGGGAGGCGGAGTCCGCCAGCCGCAAACGGGCGCCTTTGAGGCGCAGCGTGTCGACGGGCAGACCGCGGTGACGGCGGAGACGGAGCTAACGGACGGGTCCTGACCGCCGCCGATCCTCCGGCCGGAAACGTGCGGCGGGCTCACTGTACCGCGCCGGCCACCTCCAAGGACCCAATTGCAGTGCCCAGGGTGCGGTCGGCGAAGGCCGCGGCCATCACCATGACCGGGGCGAACCGCCGGCCGGCGAAGGGCGCCGTCCGGGCTGGCAAGACGCTGAGGAACCCCCCGACCGCTGACGGGCCAAGGCTGATCGTCGCATCCGGTACCTGCCCCGCCGCAATACACCGAACCCCGCCTGCGTCCAAGGTCACCGGGCAGTCGGACCGCTCCACGACGGGCTGCGCGACGGCCATGGCGCCGGCCGCGGTCCGTCGGCGATCCGCAACCGCCAGCACCAGGGCCTCAATCTCGCCGACATCGAGATCGGCCCACGCCCCCTCCTGCACCGCGAGCGCGATCAGCCCGAGGGGCAGATCGGGCGCGGCCGCCGTGAGCACCCGCAGGCCCCAGGACGGCCGCACGTTCAGCTCGGTCGGCAGGAACCCATCCGACGTCAGCACGCCGTCTATGTTGAATGCCCCGCGATAGCCGGCGGCGGCATCCAGCGCCTGCCCCACGCGCCGAGCCATGCCGCGGATGGCCTCGCGGTCTTGCGGCGACGGGTCCCAGAAGCTTGCAACGCCCGCCGGGACGATCCGGCCCAACGCCGGGCGGCACAGCGTGCACGCCTCCACCGGCCGGAAGACCGCAATCCCGGTGTCGCTTACAATGCCATGGATGCTGCATGGCAGGCCGTCCAGGAAGGGCATGATCCGCACCGTCCGGTGCCCGCGTGAGAAATGCGCGCATGCCAATCGATGAGTAACCGGATCGTGCACCCAGCGAAGGCCATCACCCCCGCCCTGCAGGCCGGGAGCGGCATCCCCTGCCCAGATCGTGCCGCGCCCGCGGTCGAGCGCCGTGGCCGCCCGATCGAGCGCCGGCGGCTCGACAGCCACCACTGCCGAGGGTGCACGCGCCACGCCAGCCGCATCCCAAAGCGCGCCCACCGCGGTCTTGTCCTCGAACCGCAACCATGCCGGCGGGCGCGGAGCAAACCGGCGGCGGCCCAGGACCGGACCGGGTTCACCGAGCAGTCCCGTGCCGATGACCAGGGCTCGGCCATCGGGGTCGAACCGATCGACGGCCCGGCGCACCCACGGTGGCGGGTCGGCGAGCGCCGCCTCGTATCGCCAAGTGATCTCCGCTTGGCTGCCCGCCGATATACCGAGGTGCAGCCATGGCAGATCGCCCGGCGGATCCACATCGCCAAGGCTGGAACCCAGCAACAGGCAGCGGTCGGCGCCAAGGGTCAGAAGTTCGTCGGCCAGGTTGGCCAGCGCGGCGAGTGCGGCGCCGACGACGATAAACCGGCGGCCGGCGTACACGGCCTTGAGCCGGCGTCGAATCCGCCTGGCCTCGGTCGGCCTGACTTGCCCAGGCATTACCCAGGCGCACCGGTCGGCCGGGCATCCCCGGCCGTCAGCAGCGTGCGGCCCCACGACTCCTGCCAGTCGCATCGGCCGGCGAATCGGTCATGCAGCCGGGTCATTTCCGACAGATTGGCCGGGCTGATCGTGGCCCAGATGTCGTGCCAGACGCAGTCCCACCAGGCGTCCGGCGGAATGCCCCAGGTCAGGGCATCGCCGCGGCGGATTTCCAGGCGGTCGTCGCCGAACCGACGCCGGTAGTGCGGGGCAACCAGGGCGATGACCTCATCCGCCCGCTCAACGACCAGAACGTGAGCGACCTCGGTCTTGGCCAGCGCCGCCTGGACCGAGAGTCCGAGGCCCAGCCCGTGGATAAGGACGCGCCCGCGGGCGCGGCCGATGAACGGAAGCTGATCGCGGATCTCGTCCGGCGTATCACTCATGACCAGGGTGCCACGGTGGAACAGGCCGGTGTAGACGCCCGACGGCACGTACCGGCCGTGCCCGTCGATCGCCGCCTGGAGCCGCGCCACACGCGCCGCCCGCTCACCGATCCGATAGCGCCGGATCGCCCAGTCGCCGGCGGCGCCGGGCGGCACATCAACGCGATAAAGCTCGGACTCGGAGCCAACCATGCCGACCTCCGCCACGGTGCCGCTGGGCGCGCCGACCATCCCCTGCGTCGGTACCATCTTCAGCCACATTTCGCCGCAATTCACGGCCTATGCTTCGTAGCACACGTTGATTACGATTAACCGCAGTCATGCGCTAAGGTGAAGGGCATCATCCGGCCGCGCCGGTACGGCATGCACCGCCTGGAAGCGGACGGACAGCAGCCCGGCAACAGTCGAGCCGTGCCGGGCCAAACGGAGGATGGCATGGTTGATCCTTTAGGCAGGATGCAGGCACGGCAAGCCAGGGCGGCCGCCCGGCGCGCCAGCGAGCTGGAGATCATCGCCATCTCCGCTCACGAATCGGATGCGGTGATGTGGATCTCCGGCGCGCTGTCAATTGGCGAGATCAACATCGTCAATGTCGAGGACATGGTCGAACAAATCAACCGAAAATGCTCCGGCGGCAAGCGGATCAAGAGCCTGGAGATTGTCGGCCACGGCAACGATACCGGCCAGCATGTAGGTGCCGACTGGCTGTCGGCGACATCGCTCCGCACCACCCATGGCAAGCAGCTTAAGAAGCTCGAGCCCCACTTCATGCAGAGCGCGGTGGTCACTCTGGAAGGGTGCAAAGTGGGCCAGGCGGAGGAGCTGCTGAAACGGCTTTCGCTGATGTGGCCCGGCGTTCGGGTCCGCGCCAAGACGGCGTTGCAGCGCCCCCTGATACCCGGTGACGAAGGCGGCGTGCGCGAATGCGTAAACGGCCGCTGCACCTATAGCGGCGCCGGGTTCTGGGACTGGGTCGACAACGACTGATCTCGTTCCAGTGACCGCATATCCGGCGGAGCCGACTGGGGCGCGCGGCCGAAGCGGCCTGTGCCGCCACCCTACCGCCCCTTGCGCTGCCGCCCCGCATACCGCTTCCCCGCCGTCTTGGCCCCGCCGGGGTCCTTGCCGCGTTTCGGCCGCGCCCTGCCGGACCCGGCACCGGCGGTCTCGTCCACCGTGCTGCGGTGGGTGCCGCCGCGGGCGCGCATGGGCAGCAGGCCGCCGGCGGTGGCCGGGTCGGCAAGTTCCAGCTCGGCGGCCTCAAGGCGACGGATCTCGTCGCGCAGGCGGGCCGCCTCCTCGAACTCCAGGTCGGCGGCGGCGGCGCGCATCCGCTTTTCCAGCCCGGCGATGGTCTCGTGCAGGGTCTTGCCGGTGACGTGGCCGCCGCCCGCCGCCGCCTTCACCGTCACCCGGTCGCCGCGCTCGTAGACGCTCTCCAGGATGTCGGAGATGGCCTTCTTGATGGTCGCCGGGGTGATGCCATGGGCGGCGTTGTACGCCTGCTGCTTCTCGCGCCGCCGGCCGGTCTCGTCGATGGCGGCGCGCAGCGAGCCGGTGATGGTATCGGCATACAGAATCGCGCGGCCGTCGACGTTGCGGGCGGCCCGGCCGATGGTCTGGATCAGCGAGGTGCGCGAGCGCAGATAGCCCTCCTTGTCCGCGTCCAGGATCGCCACCAGCCCGCATTCCGGGATGTCCAGGCCCTCGCGCAGCAGGTTGATGCCGACCAGCACGTCGAACGCGCCGAGACGCAAGTCGCGGATGATCTCGATGCGCTCCAGCGTCTCAATGTCGGAGTGCAGGTAGCGCACCTTCAGGCCGCTCTCGCCCATGTATTCGGTCAGCGCCTCGGCCATCTTCTTGGTCAGGGTGGTGACCAGCACGCGCTGCCCCTTCGCCACCACGTCGCGGCATTCGGCCAGCAGGTCGTCGACCTGGCTGGCGGTCGGGCGGATGATGACCAGCGGATCGATCAGCCCGGTGGGGCGGACCACCTGCTCGACGAACACGCCGCCGGTGCGTTCCAGCTCCCAGTTGCCGGGGGTGGCCGAGACGCACACCGTCTGCGGCCGCATCGCGTCCCATTCCTCGAACTTGAGCGGCCGGTTGTCGATGCACGCCGGCAGGCGGAAGCCGAAGTCCGACAGCGTCGCCTTGCGCGCATAGTCGCCGCGGTACATGCCGCCGATCTGCGGGATCATGACGTGGCTCTCGTCGCAGAACAGCAGGGCGTTGTCGGGCAGGTATTCGAACAGGGTCGGCGGCGGCGCGCCGGGGGGGCGGCCGGTCAGGTAGCGGGAATAGTTCTCGATGCCGGCGCAGCTGCCGGTCGCGGCGATCATTTCCAGGTCGAACTGGGTGCGCTGCTCCAGCCTTTGCGCCTCCAGCAGCTTGCCCACGCGGATGAACTCGTCCAGGCGCGCCTTCAGGTCGGCCTTGATCTGGTCCACCGCCTGGATCAGCGTCGGCTTGGGCGTCACGTAGTGGCTGTTGGCGAACACGCGGATCTGCGTGAGCGCGTGGCCCTTCTCGCCGGTCAGCGGGTCGAACTCGTGGATCGCCTCGACCTCGTCGCCGAACAGCGACAGCCGCCAGGCACGGTCCTCCAGGTGCGCGGGGAAGATCTCCACCGTGTCGCCGCGGACGCGGAAGGTGCCGCGGCCGAAGCCGATGTCGTTGCGCTTGTACTGCAGCTCGACAAAGCGCCTGAGCAGGTCGTTGCGGTCGATCCGGTCGCCGGCGGCGACGGGGAAGGCCATGCCGTAATAGCTCTCCACGTCGCCAATGCCGTAGATGCACGACACCGAGGCGACGATGATCACGTCCTCGCGCTCCAGCAGAGCGCGGGTGGCGGCGTGGCGCATGCGGTCGATCTGCTCGTTGATCGACGATTCCTTCTCGATGTACGTGTCGGTGCGCGGCACGTACGCCTCGGGCTGGTAGTAGTCGTAGTACGAGACGAAGTACTCCACGGCGTTGTCCGGGAAGAACCCCTTCATCTCGCCATAGAGCTGCGCGGCCAGGGTCTTGTTCGGCGCCAGGACCACCGCCGGGCGCCGGGTCTCCTGGATGACGTGAGCCATGGTGAAGGTCTTGCCCGACCCGGTGACGCCGAGCAGCACCTGGTCGCGCTCGCC
>CAZGMC010000074.1:0-20452 GCA_964526565.1 uncultured Mycobacteriaceae bacterium | reverse complement strand
GCCCCATCATGCCGGGTCCCATCGGCATGCCCGACCGCGGCCCCATCATGCCGGGTCCCATCGGCATGCCCGACCGCGGCCCCATCATGCCGGGCTCGGCAGAACCGGAGGCGGTGGCCGGGCCATGGGTCTCATGGCCGGCAACGGGCGCAGCCGCCAGCACGGCGATACCGAGCACGGCGATACCGAGCGCCGCGCCAAGGCCAACGAACGGCAGCGTGGATGTTCCGGAACGCAACATCTCCGTTCTCCTCTCAGCGACAGCAGGCGGCGGCTTCGTCGTGATCCCAGGCGTCTTGGCGCGGCGGGCAGGACACCGTGCCGAAGGAACAGTAGACGCAGCAGTCACCGGGCTTCGGGCGCAGGACGGCGCCGCACCCCTTGCAGTCAAAAAAAAACTGGCAGGCTTCGGTCGGCATGGTCTCAAGCTCTTGATGCCCGCATTCCGGGCATGCAATCAAGGATCTGTGCTGCATCGGCAGTGCTCCTTGTCTCATCTGCGGCGTGGCGCGGTGCGATGCAGAACCGCGGGTCACTGGGTCGGAGGCCGACGCCGAACCCCATTGTGTCCGCCGAACCGCATTGTGTCCGCTGGGTCCTATAGTGTCGGTGCCGACTTCATCTGTCAGAAGCGTCCGGCACCCAGGGCCGGGTCAATTCGCCACGGGTCGAGCGGGATAGCCGGCGTCTGTCGAGGCCCTGGCAATCTCTGCAGGAGAGGTCACCGCGGGATCAAACGCGACAGTGGCGGTCCCGGCAGGGAAATCTACTTCCACAGAACTGACGCCATCGACCCGCCGGATTGCCAGATCAGGCGCGTCTCAGCTTCATTCTGCGCGGCCGCGAGCTCGGTTTCTCGATCGAGGATCTGCGCAGCCTCCTGGCCCTGATTGATTCGGGCGATGTCACCTGTGCCGAAGTGCTGGAGTTGACCCAGCGCCACCCTAAGACCATCCGCAGGAAAATCGCCGAGCTGCAACACCTTGAGGTCACACTAGGCGACATCGCCGCAAAATGTGCGGCAGGGACCGCGCCAGACTGCCCGATCATGCAGTTGTTACGGAGTGAGTGACGCAACTTCCATCGTCCATTTGCCGGTATCGGGTCACTGCACTTCGATGCGGCCCACTCTTGCCTTTAAATCCCGGCCTCCGGTGCCATCTGGGGTGGCGTGAGCAGGGCGGCAGGGCGGCCGATGCTGAGATAGGAAAAGCCGGCCGCGGTCGCCTCCGACGCCTTGTAGATGTTGCGCATGTCGACCAGGACCGGGGCGCGCATCAGCGACCGGGCGCGCTTCAGGTCGAGGGCGCGGAACTCGTTCCACTCGGTGATGATCACCAGGGCATCGGCGTCGGCCATCGTGTCGTAGGCGTCGCCGCACCAGATCACCTCCGGCAGCAGCGGCTGGGCGGCGTCCATGCCGGCCGGGTCGAAGGCGCGCACCGTGGCGCCGGCTCCCTGCAGGCGGGGGATGATGTCCAGGCTGGGCGACTCGCGCATGTCGTCGGTGTTCGGCTTGAAGGTCACGCCCAGCACGGCGATCGTCTTGCCGGTCAGCGACCCGCCACAGGCAGCGATCACCTTGTCGGCCATGGACAGTTTGCGCGCGTCGTTGACGGCCAGCACGGTCTCGATGATCGTCGCTGGCACGCCGGCCGACCGCGCCGTGTGTACCAGCGCGCGGGCGTCCTTGGGGAAGCACGAGCCGCCGAAGCCGGGCCCGGCATGCAGGAACTTGCCGCCGATTCGCTTGTCCAGGCCGACGCCGCGCGCGAGTTCCTGGACGTCCGCGCCGACGCGCTCGCACAGATCGGCCATCTGGTTGATGAAGGTGATCTTGGTCGCCAGGAAGCAGTTGGACGCGTACTTGATCAGCTCCGACGTCTCCAGCGCGGTGAACACGATCGGCGTCTCGTTCAGGTAGAGCGGCCGGTAGAGCGTGCGCATCACCTCGCGGGCGCGGTCGGTGTCGGCGCCGATGACCACGCGGTCGGGGCGCATGAAGTCCTCGATGGCCGAGCCCTCGCGCAGGAACTCGGGGTTGGAGACGACGTCGAAGTCGGCGTCAGGGCGCCGGTCGCGGACGATTCGCTGCACCTCGCGGCCGGTGCCGACCGGCACGGTCGACTTGGTGACGATGGCCGTGTAGCCGCTGAGCGACGCCGCGATCTCCTCGGCGGCGCCGTAGACATAGCTCAGGTCGGCATAGCCGTCGCCGCGCCGCGACGGCGTGCCGACGGCGATGAACACCGCATCGGCCTGCGCCACCGAGGCCTCGGCCTCGGTGGTGAAGTGCAGCCGCCCGGCCGCCACGTTGCCGGCCACCAGCCGGTCCAGGCCCGGCTCGTAGATCGGGATCTCGCCGCGCTGCAGCGCCTTGATCTTGGCGCGGTCGCGGTCGACGCAGACCACGGTCCAGCCGAATTCCGAGAAACAGGTGCCGGTGACCAGACCCACATAGCCGGTGCCGAACATGGTGATGTGCATGAGCCGCCTCGCGATCCTTGGTCGTGCCGAGAAAGATTTGAAGCCGTGCGGATAAGAAGATGACGGGTGACGACGGCGCAAGCTATACCAGTTCAGCCCCGGCGGGCATACACGGCAGTATGCGCAACGCTGGATCGGAGGCCCGCAGCGCCGGCCGTGCCCCTGGATTGCCGCACTATGTCGCACGGTGGCGATGCCGGCAGCCGTGCCGGTGACGGTTTCGCCGATTGTCGGAACGCGGTACAACGCTGGTGCGGAAGACATCCCGCGGTACACCTGCCCGTGACTGCGATGGCCGAATCGCTCGGGGACGGAACAAGGGGGCGCCGGACCGCGTGGGCGTCGAATGCGCGGCCGCCCGGTGCCGGGGGACGGGAAGAGGGAACGGAAGAATCATGAAGGCGTCGGACTTCTCACTGCAGCGGCTGGTCGACCCGGTGCCACGCGCGCAGTTCCTGGAAGATCACTGGGAGCGGCAGCCGCTGCGCGTCCATCGCGATGAGCCGGACTACTACGCGCCGGTGCTGAGCCTGGACGAGGTCGACCGGGTGGTAACGACGCTGCATCTCGACAACTCCGAGATCAACATGACCGATGCCCGGCGCGAGCTGACGCCGGAGCACTACTCCTACCCCAGCGGCCTCGTCGACACGGCGCGGCTGTGCCGGCTGTTCGCCGACGGCGGCACCATCATCCTGCCGCAGCTGCAGCTGCGCGTGCCGACGCTGGCCGAGCTGTGCCGGGCCATGGAGCGGGAGTTCGGCTGCCGCTTCCAGTCCAACATCTATCTGACGCCGCCGGGCAACGCCCAGGGCTTTACACCGCACTATGACAACCACTGCGTGTTCGTGCTGCAGGTCGCCGGCACCAAGCACTGGAAGATCTACGACACGCCGGTCGAGCTGCCCAACAAGACCATGCCCTTCACGCCGGACCGCTTCGCACCGGGCGCGGTGACGGACGAGTTCGAGCTGAAGGCCGGCGACCTGCTCTACATCCCGCGCGGCGTCATGCACGACGCGGTGTCGACCGATGCCCTGTCGCTGCACGTGACGCTGGGGGCGATGGTCAAGACCTGGGGCGATGTGGTGACCGAGGCGGTTACGCAGGCGGCGCGGGCCGACCCGGCATTCCGCCGCAGCCTGCCGCCGGGGTTCGCGACTCCCGGATTCGACCGCGGCGCGGCGCGCGCCACGTTCGCCGACCTGCTGCGCCGCGTCGGCGAGCTGGCCGATGTCGACGCCCTGCTCGATGCCTTCGTCGAGGACATCGTCGACACCCGCCACGGCCTGCTGGCCGGCCAGATCGACCAGGTGCGCCGGCTGGAGGCGCTGACGCTCGACAGCCGCGTCGGCGCGCGGCCCAACCTGCTCTGCCGCATCGGCGGCGGCAACGACGACGACGGCGACGCGGTGACAGTGTCGTGCTACGGCAACGAGGTCAGCCTGCCGGGCCATGCCGCCGAGTCGTTGCGTTTCGCCCTGGCCGGGCGTGACTTCGCCGTGCGCGACCTGCCCGGCGACCTGGACGACGCCGGCAAGCTGGTCCTGGTGCGCCGGCTGGTGCACGAAGGGCTGGTGATGCTGCATTGATGGCCGCCGATCCAGGGGCGCTCAGCGGCGCAGGTACATCTTGCCCAGCGCGTTCAGCGTCGCGTACAGCAGATCGAACTGGCGCTTGAACGCTTCCCAGGCGAGGCTGCCGCCGGCCGCGGCGGCGACCTCGCCGTGCAGCGCCGCCAGATCGCGGGCGCCGTCGATGCGCGGCAGCATGGCGCCGGCCAGGGGCGGCAGCGGCAGGGTGACGACGATGCCGTCCAGGTCCGCCGTCATGCCCTTGCCCGGCTTGAAGGATCGCGCCAGGACGGCGCCGTCGATGTCGCGCAGCACCGGCCGCACCGCGGCGTCGTCGGGCCGGGCCACGGCGCCCGCGGCGTCGCCGGGCCGGACCAGATACAGGGCGTGACTTTTCAGGTTGCCGGCCAGTTCCTCGGCCAGCGCCGCCCGCGCCGGCGCGTCGAGGCCGGCCAGCCGCGCCTTGAGCTTCGGGTCGCCGACCAGAAGCGACGGGTCGTAGCGGACCGGCGGCACGAAGGCCGTGATCTCGAGCCCGGCCGCGGTGGCCAGGTCGTGGATCTCCGGTACCGTGAAGGCGCAGTCGCGGCTGTGCAGCAGCAGGTCGTACAGGGCGGCGTCGCCCTCGTGGTGGTCGACCAGCAGCGGGTTGCGCCGGAACCAGTTGGTCTCCGGCAGCGTGCCGAGCAGCCGGCGGGCGAGGTCGAGCCGCTGCCGGTCCGGCAGGCCGCCGGCCAGACGGCGCAGGGCGCTCTGCAGCGCATACACCCCGGTGCGGCCGTACGTGCCGTACAGCATCAGCCCGATGCCGCCGCCGGGGGCGAGCCGCGCGGCCAGGGCACGCAGGCCCGCGGCCGGGTCGTCCAGGTGGTGCAGCACGCCGCAGCAGTCGATGTAGTCGAACGGCCCCGGCGCCAGCTCCGCCAGGTCGGCCAGCGCGCCGGTCAGGAACCGGACGCCGGTCAGGCCGCGGGCGGCGATGCGCGCCTCGGCGACCGCGCGGGCGGCGCGCGACAGGTCGATATAGGTGATCCCGGCGGCGATGCCGGCGTCGGCGCACTGCTGGGCCAGCATGACCAGCCCGTCGCCGGTGCCGCCGCCGGCGACCAGCACGCGCAACGGTGCGCCGAAATCGAGCCGGCCGCCGAACACGCAGTGGTTCAGCTCGTCCAGGTGGCTGGGCGAGCCGGTGATCAGGCGCCTGGCCTCGTCGCGCGGGTCGCGGGCGGGGTAGGGGTAGGCCTCGTACTGGGCGGAGAGCGGATCGGTCATGCCGGGAAACCGGGGGCGGGGCGGATCTCGCCGACCGCGGCGCCGCGCACGGTGCGCACCGGCGGCCGGGTGAAGCGGGCGGCGTCGGCCGGGTCCAGGCCGTCGAGCTGGCCCAGGCGGTGCAGGATGGCGGCCATGGCCACCTCGGCGGCGCGCTTGGCGCCGTCCTCGATCTTCAGCGCCACGCCCAGGCCCAGCTCGGGCAGGCAGGCGCAGTGGACGCCCTCCGCCCCGCCCTTGGTCAGGGCCCGGCCCTGCGTCGCCGTGATCATGGCCGTGTCGAACCGGTCGCGCCCGCCGACCAGCCAGGGCTGCCCGGCCCAGGCGCGGCGGATGCGGGCCACAGCCGCGGCGCGGCGCTCGGGCAGGCCGGCGGGGTCGGCGAAGCGGGCCATGGCGACGGCCAGCCCGCCCAGCGACACGGCGATGGTCGGGATCGAGCAGCCGTCGCGCGCCCGCGGTGCCGCGCTCAGGTCCTGGCCGGTCATCTGCTCCAGCACGCCCAGCAGGCGCTGCTGCACCGGATGGGTGACCTCGGCATAGCCGGCGATGGGCTCACCCTTGGCCCTGGCCGTGGTCAGGAAGCCGGCGTGCTTGCCCGAGCAGTTGTTGTGCAGGGGGCTCGGCGCCCGGCCGCTGCGGGTCAGGGCGGCGGCGGCCTGCGGGTCGAACGGGGTCTGGGCGCCGCAGTCCAGGTCGGACTCCGAGCAGCCGATCCGCTCCAGCCAGGCGGCAACGGTGTCCGTGTGCAGCGCTTCGCCGGAGTGGGAGGCGCAGGCCAGGGCGATCTCCGCGTCGCCCAGGCCGAAGGCGTCGGCGGCGCCGGTTTCCTCCAGCGGAATGGCCTGGATCGGCTTGACCGCCGAGCGCGGGTAGACCGGCTGTTCGAACTCGCCGGCGTGGAGGATGACGTGGCCGTCGCGGTCGGCGACCACGGCGCTGCCGCTGTGCCGGCTCTCGACGATGGCGCCGCGCGTGACCTCGACCAGCACCAGCGCGGCGCGCGTGCCGGGTCCGGCGGCGCGGGGCGCGGCGTGGCTGGAACGGTCGTGGGTGTGCGCCATGAGGCTCGCAGGGCTTGCGGTCGGCTCCGCCACTGTGCCGCGCCGGGGCGGTGCGAGGCAAGCGGTGCCGGCCGTACGGCCGGAGCCGGGTGGTCAGGCGCAGAGCCGGTCAACGTCCAGCGCGATGCCCGGCGGGTCGAGGTCGAGCAGGCCGGCGGTGACAATGCGCGTGGCGATCGCTTCGCCCTGCCGCCGCTCTCGCCGCCGCGGTGGTGGATCACGCAGGGCCGCTCGGTCTTGACCAGCAGGTAATGGACCAGACCCGGCGGCCGGAAATAGTCGTCCAGCTTGGCCCCGGCGTCGCGGCCGGCGGTGCTTCGCGACTGCACCTCGACGACGATGACCGGGTCGTGCTCCAGCACCGCGTCGTCCGGCAGGCGAGGGCCGCAGCGAACCAGGGCGTTCGGCTCATAGACCGTGTCGGCGTCGATCTGCACGGCCATGCCGTCGGGGAACGCCTCGCACGGCAGCCCGCGGGCGCCGATGGCCGCGGCCAGCGCCTGCCATACCCGCGCCTTGAGCCGGGCGTGCCCGGCCCGCTCCGGCGCCATCGCCACCGGCTCCCTGGCAACCAGCTCGTACCGCTTCTGGCCCGGCTGCGCGTCCAGCCAGGCAAGGTAGCCCTCGACGGTCATGCGGGCCAGTGCGGTCATCGGCATGGTTTATCTCCTCCGAAGCCATTGTTTATGGCGCTGCGTGACCGCCAGGGACACAATCCTTCAATGCCTGCCTTGAACGGACGGCCCATCCGATTGTATCGAGTTCGTTCGATGGCATGTGACACATTGAAACCGAGAATGAGGTCTGCCATGAGCCGCCGTGGCCTTTGCCGTTCGATGCCGCACCCGTCCATCGCTCGGTCGCGGGCCTGTGAGGTGCGTGTTCAGCCTGCGGACCTGCCGCTCTTGCGCCGGATTGCCAGCATCTTGCGTTCCGGAGGCCCGCCGGCGGCGCGGCTGCGTACCCGGTTGAGAGAAGAGGTTGCTGCCGAGCCGCAGCCGCAGCCGAGAGAACACCTGGTAACATTTTTCAGGCGATCGCCATTGGTCGGGCTTGACCTGAAAATCGAAAGGGATCGTTTGACAGGGCGAGAGATCGAGCTTTTGCCATTCAGCATGGACTAATTCTCGCCACCCGCAGCATAATACGGGATTTCGAACCGATTGGGGTGCCGACGATCAACCCTTGGATACCCGCCAACAAGGAGACCTGAAGCCGTGCGCGGCTATTTCGGGATCGGGGCGCAGGGGATCAGCAAGCCGATGAATGTCGGGGCGCTGATGCGCACGGCGCATGCCTTCGGCGCGGCGTTCGCGTTCACCATCGGCGCTGCCACCGAGGAGGTCGACTTCGGCACCGCCGACACGTCGCAGGCGGCGCGGTCGCTGCCGCTGTTCCGGTTTCCCGATGCGGCGTCGCTGGTGCTGCCCGAACAGTGCCGGCTGGTCGGCGTCGAACTGCTCGACGAGGCTGTCGATCTGCCGAGCTTCCGCCACCCGCTGCAGGCCGCCTACGTGCTGGGGCCGGAGCGGGGCAGCCTGGCGCCGGACCTGGCCGCGCGCTGCGCGTTCATCATCAAGATTCCGACGCGGTTCGCCATCAACCTGTCGGTGGCCGGGGCGCTGGTCATGTACGACCGCACCCTCAGCCTGGGCCGCTTCGCGCCGCGCCCGGTGCGCAGCGGCGGCCCCTCGGAGCCGCCGCCGGCGCACGTCCACGGTGCGCCGATCTACCGGCGGCGACGCCACGCCGCCCAGGCCGCGGCGGACGGCGAACCGGACGCAGGCAGCGGCGAAGGTTGAGACGTTCTCTCAACGGATGGCCGAAGTCACCGTGAAAATCGCCGGATTCGGGTTGCGGCAGGGCGCTTGCGGGCTTTGCCGCGGCGCCGAAATGTGCTTGTTGGGTTGCCATGATGTTCGGCACCCACCTGGTCTTTGGCGCCGCCGCCTATACCGGCGCCGCCGCGGCATTGGGCCTGTCCACCGAGACGGAGGTGCTGGCCGCCGCCGCCATCGGCAGCCTGCTGCCCGACATCGACCACCCGAAGTCCTATTTCGGGCAGCGTTTCCGCATCATCAGCGTGCCGCTGGCCGGGCTGGTCGGCCACCGCGGCGTCACCCATTCGGCCCTGGCGGTGCTGGTCTGCGCGCTGCTGACGGCCGGCGTGATCGGCGGCACACCGGCCATCGTGATGGCGCTGGCGATCGGCTATCTGAGCCACCTGATCGGCGACTGGATGACGACCACCGGCATTCCCTTGTTGTGGCCGCGCCGCACGCGCTACAAGGCGCCGATCACGTTCAAGACCGGCAGCCTGGCCGAGACGGCGCTGTTCGTCCTCCTGACCGCCAGCCTGGGGTACACGTATGTCTGGTAGGAGGGGCAAGCCGCCGCGGGAGACCCGCGCCCGCATGCAGATGGCGACGCGCATGCTGACCGACGCGTAGCCGGAGGTGCGTAGCCGGAGGCGCGTAGCCGGAACGGCCGATGCGGCGGGCGGCTCTACGGCGCCATCGCGACTGCCGCGACGACGAAGGTCTCCAGCCAGCGGGCCCGGTCGGGGCGCAGCGGGTCCACGGCAATGCTCTCGGAGTCGGACTCGATGACCAGGGTTTCGTTGGTCGAGCCGCGCTGGCGGATGCGGCGCACCGTCCGCACCTCGTCGAGAGCAATGGCCATGCGCTCCGGCTGGCCGGAGGGGGAGTTCTTGACGTAGCTGACGGCCGTCGGCGTCACCGTCAGACGCTGCTGCAGCTCGTTCCGCCGCAGGCACCACGCCGCCGCCGCGATCAGCGGCATGGCCAGCAGGCTGGCGGTGCCCGGCGCCACGGCGGCGAGGCCGGCCAGGACCGGCAGGGCGATCAGCACCGTCAGCAGGGTTGCCGAGCCGAGCGCCGCGGCCGCCTCGGGCCGCGGCCGTCCGTCCAGATACACGGTCAGCGCACCATGCTCCGCACGCCACGCCAGCCCGCGCGGCACCGGCCCGTCGGGATCGAACCGAGGCACGATCCGGCCCAGCACGGCGCTGGTGCGCAACGAGCGGCCGGCTGCCTCGAGCGGCCGTTCCACCACGCCGTCGGCAGTCTCGTCGAGGGCGGGCAGGTGCAGTGCCCAGGCGAGGTCCTCCTGGATGCGCAGGGTGCCGCCCGCCAGGTGAGAATCATAGGCGCGCACCGTCTTGCGGGCATCGGTGTGGGCCAGCTCGACGATGTGCTCCAGCCGGCGCAGGCCCAGCGGCAGGATCAGCAGCTCGTTGCGCCGCAGCACGCCGCGATAGGCGGCAACGGGCTCTTCCAGCACTTCGACCGCGCCCGTCCCGTCGGACGGGGCGCGGCGGATCCGCACCAGGTTGCGCGTGATCTCGATCGTCCGGTCGACGGCGCGAATCACCAGCGGCAGAGTGCGGTAGAATTGCGCGGCGGGCGGCGCCACAGATGTTTCGGACGCGGAATGATGAGGATGGCCGGCATCCAGGACCATCACTGTTCTCCTCGCCTTGGCCGAACCTCGCAGATCCCGAATCGACCATGTCAGAATCGGGGTCAATGCGCTCAAGTCGCGGCCGTCGTGGCCAACCGACGCACCGACAGGCAATCCAACGGCCGGCCGGTCTGGCGGTTCCGTCATTCGACCCGCGGCTAGTGGCCGCCCGCGCCGCGGCGCACCGCGCGGTCAGGCGGTCAGGCGGTCGGGCGGTCGGGCGGTCATGCTTGGAAAATCTCTGCGCTGCTGCTGTATTCGGCGCGACGGAGGAGGCGGATCACGGCATGGCAGGGTCTATGTTGCGGCGCACCATGAGTCTGGCCGGCATTTTCGCGCTGGCCGCCATGCTGGCTGCGGGTGGCGTGCGCGGGCAGGATGCCGGCCCTTGCGTGCCGGCCATCCTGGCGGCGGCCGACCGCCACGGCATTGATCGCGACATCCTGCTGGCCATCGGCCGTGTCGAAAGCGGGCTGACGCCGTGGGTGATCAACGCTGCCGGCGAGCCGCACGCGTTCGCCTCCCGCGACCTCGCCGTTGCCGGGACGGCGGCCCTGCTGGCCGGCGGCACGCGGTCGATCGACGTCGGCTGCATGCAGGTCAACCTGGCCTGGCACCCGCAAGCCTTCGCCGACCTGAACGCGGCCTTCGACCCGGCGGCCAATGCCGACTATGCGGCGCGGTTCCTGCGCCGGCTGCATGACGAGACGGGGTCGTGGCCGGCGGCGATGGCGCGCTATCACTCCAGCCTGCCGCAGCACCAGGCGCGCTATGCCTGCGCGGTGCAGGCCGAGCTGGCCGCCCTGCGTGGCGAAACGCCGCGGCCCTGCGCGGCGGTGCCGACGACGGCGACCGCTGCGGTACCCGCCGCCCGGCGGCCGGGCCTGCACGTCATCCAGCCCGGCGCCGCGCCGCCGTCGGGGATCGTCATCCTCCGTGGCGGCAGCGGCGAGACGGCCGGGGCCGGAGTCGGGGGACGGGTGACCATCGCCATCATGCGCGGTCGGCGCGATGGCGATGCGCCGGCGAGCGGCGGGGATGAAGGCGGGGCGGAATGACCGGCGTATCAGCCGTGGCGCCGCTGCCAGTCGGCGAAGGCGGCGGCCGCATGGTCGCCTGCCTTAGAGAGGCGTTGCGCCACCTCAAGCGCAGCGTCAGCGCGGCCGGCGCGGCAGGCGGCCTCGATCTCCGTGCTGAGGCGCGCCAATTGGGCGGCGCCATAGGTCGCGGCACTGGATTTCAGCGCGTGCGCCTCGTGCTGCATGGCGGCCCGGTCGCGCCGCGCCGCGGCGGCCGCCAGCCGCTCGACACGGTCCATCATCTCGCTGACGAACGCCTCGACCAGTTGCAGCACGATCGGCAGGTCGAGGTCCCGCAGCATCTGGCTGAGGATCTCGCCGTCGAGCGGGGGCGGCTCCCACGCATCGGTCACGCGCGACTTCCTACTTTGGATTGCAGACGGCACTATAGCGGCTGCGCTGCACGGCAGCAAAGAGGGTGTCATAGTTTCGATGAAATCCTTGCAGGTTGGTTGACGTGATCGTCGTCTTCACGGACTTCGGCTGGACCGGGCCCTATGTCGGCCAGATGAAGGCGGTGCTGGCGGCGCTGGCGCCGGGCGCGCCGGTGATCGACCTGATGCACGACGCGCCGATGTTCGCGCCGCGCCCGGCCGCCTATCTGCTGGCGGCACTGGCGGAGCGGCTGCCGGCCGGTGCGGTGGTGCTGGGCGTGGTCGATCCGGGCGTCGGCACCCGGCGGCATCCCGTGGTCGTGCAGGCCGGTGGACGCCGGTATGTCGGTCCGGACAACGGCCTGTTCTCGCAGGTGGCGCGGCGGGCCGGGCCGGCCGCGGCGTGGCGAATCGACTGGCGGCCGCCGGCACTGTCGGCCACCTTCCACGGCCGCGACCTGTTCGCCCCGGTGGCGGCGATGCTGGCCACCGGCGCGGCGCCGCCGGGGCCGCCGCTGGCGCCCGATTCGGTGGACCGGCCGGACTGGCCCGACGAGCTGCCGGAGGTGGTCTATGTCGATCACTACGGGAACGCAATGACCGGGCTGCGGGCAACGGCGCTGGGCGCGGGGGCGGCTCTGGCCGTCCAGGGGCGGGTTATGCCCCGGGCGCGGACCTTCGGCGACGTGCCGCCGGGCACGCCGTTCTGGTACGAGAACAGCATCGGCCTGGCCGAGATCGCCGTCGCCCAGGGCAGCGCCGCGTCGGCCCTGGGCCTGGCGGTGGGGGCGCCGGTGGAGGTCTGCTACGAAACGGCCCGGTAGAGAAAGTACCGCCCCGGCTTGACTCCTGGCGGCTCGGGCAGCCTTTCCCAGGTTTCGACCGTCATGACGTGGTTGGCGACGACGATGCCGCCGGGCGCCATCAGGGCCGCCAGCCGCGGCGCCACGAGGCGGGCCAGCGCGGCGTTGGCGGCGGCGTCGCCGGTACCCAGGTCGCTGTGCGCCAGCACGGCGGTCCGGCCGAGGCGGGCCGCGGCCAGCGGCAGCGTGTCGGCGACCTCGCCCAGGACCAGGCGGTCGTCGGGCGGGATGCAGGCCGGATGCGCGGCGATGCGCCGGTCGAACACATGGATGTCGCGGCCGGGCAGCCGCTCGCGCAGGTGGTCATAGGTGCGGCCGTTGCCGAGGCCGAGCTCCAGCACCGGCCCCGGCATGTCGGCAATCGCAGCAGCCGCCCAGTCCAGACAGGCCCGCTGCGCCTGCATGCGGCGGATGAAGCTGTCCAGGCGGCTCATGCTCCTCCTTACCCGCCCGGTGGCGGCGGTGGTGGCGGCATGCTGGCGCCCGGCGGTGGCGGCGGCGGGGCGCCGGCGTAGGCGGGTTGTGGCGGGGGCTGGGCCGGCTCGCGCCGGCGCAGGAACATGCGCAGGCCGATCACCGCGGCGACGGCGCCGCCGATCAGGACCAGGCTGAGCACCGGCCGGTACCAGAACCAGCCGATGGCGATCACGACCACGGAGATCGCCACCGCCAGCACGGCAGAGATCAGCGTGGCGATGCCGCGGGCCACGTTGCGGAAGATCGGCACCCAGGCGGCGATGCTGCCCAACGCCATGGCAAAGCCCAGGAACATGCCGAACGTGCCGCCGAGGCGGATGCCCCAGGTCAGCATGGTGTTGCGCGATACCGCCAGGTCGAACATCTGCGCCGCGGTCAGGTCGCCCGGCTCGATCATGGCCAGGGTGCCGCCGGTGACGTCCGCCGTCCAGGGCAGCAGCGTGCCGTCGGACTGGCGGGCCAGCACGGTGACCGTCTGCGCCGGCACCTCGCTGAACCGCACCCGGTAGTCGCCGATCTGGGGATTGTCGGGCCAGCCGGAATGGAGCGTGTCGCCGTCCAGCTGGAAGGTGTAGCGGGCCTGCGGCGGCAGTGCGCCCTGTTGGGGCGTGACGCTCTCGCCGCCGCCCAGGCGCTCCAGCAGTGGCCGGCCGATGCGGAAGTCGCCGAGGCGGGTCGGCGCATAGAAGGTCTCGCTGCGCCAGGTCATCCGGCCGGGATTGGTGTAGCCGGAGCGGTGGAAGCCGCTGGAGGAGATCGGCTCCTCCGACCAGACCCGGTCGTACTCGTAGTATGTCTGGTCGTCGCGCGTGCGCCGCGTCTCGCGCCACTGGTACATCTCGACGGTGCGCACCAGCTTCAGCGCCGGGACGGTGAGGCCGAACACCGGGTCGCTCACCGGCTCGAGGGGCTCGGCGCGCCCCGTCACGTGGACCAGGGCCCCGTTGTTGCCGGGATCGACCCGCGCCGCGTCGACCGCCACCACCTCATCCCGGCCCTCGGCAATGGTGTCCAGGCGCGACACCGACCGGCCCTCGTTCCAGAACAACAGCCCGATCATGCCGACGACGAGCAGCAGGCCGAACAGGCCGCCGCCCCGGCTGTTGCCTCGCACCCTGAACTGCATGGTTCTGCTCCTCGCCCCGCCCATATGCGGCTGTCCCGGGCGGCACCGCCGCCCGGGACAGCTGCGGGTTCCACTGCGAAGAGTTCCTAATCCGAAGTGGAAGACGGCGCAACCGCGTGATGGTTGCGCGGCGACCGGTCCGCGCCACGTCTAGAACCGGTTGTCGCCGTCGAGCAGGTTGCCCAGCCCGCCGAGCACCGAGCCCTCGCCGCGCGAGCCGCCGCGCTGCGGGGCCGCCGCCAGCATGCGCCCGGCCAGCCGCGAGAACGGCAGGCTCTGCAGCCAGACGTGGCCCGGCCCGGTCAGGCGGGCGAAGAACAGGCCCTCGCCGCCGAAGAACATGCTGCGGATGCCGCCGGCCTGGGTGATGTCGTAGTTGACCGTGTCCGTCAGCGCCGCCAGGCAGCCGGTGTCGACGTGCAGGGTCTCGCCCGGCGCCAGCTGCCGCTCGACCAGGGTGCCGCCCATGTGGACGAAGACCAGGCCGTTGCCCTCCAGCTTCTGCATGATGAAGCCCTCGCCGCCGAACAGGCCGGTCAGGATCTTGCGCTGGAAGGCGATGCCGATGGCCACGCCCTTGGCCGCCGCCAGGAAGCTGTCCTTCTGGCAGATCAGCCGGCCGCCGTAGTTGGACAGGTTGAGGGCGAGAATGTTGCCCGGAAACGGCGCGGCGAAGGCGACGCGCGCCTTGCCCTGGCCCATGTGCGTGAACACCGTCATGAACAGGCTTTCGCCCGTCAGCAGCCGCTTGCCGGCTCCCAGCAGCTTGTCCATGAAGCCGGCGCCGCCCTGGCCGGAGCCGTCGCCGAAGATGGTGTTCATCTCGATTGCGGCGTCCTTGTACATCATGGCGCCGGCCTCGGCGACGGCGCTCTCGCCAGGGTCGAGCTCGATCTCGACGAACTGCATCTCGTGGCCGACGATCTTGTAGTCGATCTCGTCGGCACCGGCCACGGCCGGCACTGGCGCCGCCGGCATCGGGGCCGGGGCAGCACTTGTCAGCTCGGGCACCTGGCTGACCAGTCGCCAGGTGTCGAACCCCGGTCGCCAGACATGGGCCTCGGGATACTGCCGGGCGTAGCGGGCGGCCGACGCATGGTCCATCGGGCCGGCCTGCTGGCCGTTGACGCTGAAGTGCCAGTCGCTCATGGCGGAACTCGTCTCCCTTGTCTCCGTCCTGTCGTTCGGTGGCCGGCTTGGCCGCCCGCCCGGCGCATGGCCGGTGCGGGCAGGCCGGTGCGGCCGGGCCGGTGCGGCCGGGCCGGTGCCATCGCGGCCGTGGAGGCCGGCCTCAGCCCGCCATCGGCACCCCGAACTGGCGGTGCAGTTGGGCCACCTGGGCGGCCGGCAGCCCCAGCCGCTGGGCCAGGGCCTGCAGGTATGCCTCCTCCTCTGGCGTATCGACGTCGATGGCCATCAGCGAGGCGGCGTAGACCTCAGGCGCCAGCGCCGGCGTGCGCACCTGCGCCACCAGGGCGTCCAGGTCCAGCGGCTTGGCGATCTCGGTCATGACGAAGGCGCGCTCCTCGGCGCTGGCGCCGGCCTGATCCAGCCGCTCCAGGATGCCCTGCATCTCCTTCGGATCGATCTCGCCGTCCGCCTTGGCCGCCGAGATCATGGCGCGGATCAGCAGGACCGCCGTGTCGTTGTCGACCTGCGGCGCGCCCGCGGCGGCGCCGGTCGGGCCGGGCGGGGGCGGCGGGGCTGCGGTGCCGGGCGGCTGCGGCGGCGGTGCCGCGGGCCCTGGAGGCGGCGGCATGGGGCCGGCTCCAGGTGGCGGGGGCGGCGGCGCATAGGGTGAGGCGCCCGGCGGCGGCGGCGGCGGCGCGCCCTGCTGCTGTTGGCGCTGCTCCGAAAAATGGTCCCAGGCGGCGACGGCCAGGCCACCGAGCAGGCCGGCCGCACCCAGCGCGCCGGCGCCGCCGATGCCCGACCCGCGCGTGACCCGCCGCACCTGCCTGTTCATGCCACCGCCGAGCATGCCGCCCAGCAGCCGGTTCGCGTCGAACATGAAAATCCCTCCCTCTCCCGAGTCAGCGGCGATACTGCCAGCACATCAGGTATGGTTTCCACCGTGCCGCGACCATGGCTGTGGCGACACGCCGGTGAAGCAGGCCCCGGACCGGCATGGCCAGCGGGCTCGCGCGGGTGTGAACGGGTCGGCGACATGCCCGCTTGCCACCGGCAAAGCCAAGGTCTCTAATGATCGGGTTGGTGCCGATCATCAATCCAGCCGTGCAGTGCGCCGGCCGCAGGGGCTCATGGTCATGATGTCTGCCAGGATGTTCGCTTTCGGGTTGCCGCTGCTTGTCGCTGCCGTGCTTGTCCCGGCCACGGCGCCGGCACAGCAGGGCTACGGCTCGGACTCCGACCGCCCGACGCTGGAGCAGCGGTTCCGCGCCGCCATCATCGATGCCATGGTGGCCACGCCCGACGAGATCGTCACCGACCTGTTCGCCATCAGCGACAGCAATCCGGACCTTGTGTGGCAGGATTATGAAAGCCGCGACCGGGTGCTGGTGGTGTCGTGGATGACCGCCGACGACCTGTCGTCGACCTTCCCGGATGCGATCGGCAACCCCGACCCGCGCGGCGTCGGCGGGCGGACGCCGGATGGTTCGGATATCTGGGTCACCGCCGTGCCGCAGATGCGCCGCTTCTGCCAGGCCCTGGGCCTGACCGGCGGGGCGCTGGATATCCGCCTCAAGCAGTACATTGGCCTCAATCCGGCCTGGCCGATGCAGCGGATCGCCGAGTTCTGGGTGGACCCGGCAGCGCTGTTCCGGCCCTGCCCGGACCCGCAGATCGGCGACAGCCAGTGCACCATCGAGGGCACGCCGCTGGGCCTGTACGGCCCGCTGCCGCCGGCTGACTTCCAGGAGTGGTTCCGCAACCAGATCCAGATCGCCTACGGCCCGGACGGCGCACCGTGGACGCGGCTCGGCTACACCTTCGACTGGGGCAACCCGGAAACGCGCGTCGGCGCCAGCGAATACGTCGTCGGCCGCGGCGTCGACGTGGTCCTGCATTCGCTGACCATGCCGGACGTGTACTGCGCCGGGCCATGACCCGCGCCCGTCATCACATTCAATTATGCGAACAGACAATACACCATGTAGCTTGAGGTGGCTTGGCGCGCAAATTTGAATTAAACAAATTTTGTCATGCCGGAATGGCGGACGAAAATGACCTTAAAGGGGGAGATGTATCATGGCATTGCAAGCGCATGGCTCGCCACGGCCGCGGGCCGGTTCGCCCTGGGCTGCCGCGGCCTGTCTCGCCGCGGCCTGTCTCGCCGCGGCGCTGGTCGTCGGGCCGGCGTCGGCGCAGGACGCGGCGACGATGCCCGATCCGGAGACTCTCGAGTCCCGGTTCCGGGCTGCCATCCTGGACGCGCAGTACGCGGCGCCCGACGAGATCGTCACCGAGCTGTTCGCGATCACGCCGTACAATCCCGACCTGGTCTGGCGGGCCTATGGCGACCGCCAGCAGGTCCTGGTCGTGTCGTGGATGAGCCAGAGCAAGCTGGAGGATACCTTCCCCGGCACGGCGGTCGCCGACATGACGGCCGGGCTGGAGGGCACCGCCCCGGAGAACCGCGACATCTGGGTGACGGCGGTGCCGCAGGTGCAGCAGGCATGCCGCGGCTGGGACCTGACCGGTGAGGCCCTGGAGGTGCGCCTGAAGCAGTACCTCGGCCTCAACGCGTCGTGGACCTATTACGGCCTGGTGGAGCTGTGGGTCAGCCCCGAGCACCTGTACCGGCCGTGCCCCGACCCGGAGATCGGCGACAGCTCGTGCACCCTGTCCGGCATCCAGGAAGGTGCCTATGGCGCGCCCGTCAGCGCTGCCTTCGCCGAGTGGTTCGCGCGGATGGAGGCCGGTTCCTATGGCCCCAACGGCGCGCCGTGGACGCGGCTCGGCTATACCTATGACTGGGGCGCTCCGGACACCGATGTCGGCGCCAGCGAATACCTGATCGCCCTCGGCGCGCCGGTCACCCTGTCGTCGATCAGCCCGACGGACATATACTGCGTCGATCCGTGATCTGATCTGATCTGATCTGATCCGGGGCGGGGCGGGGCGGGGCGGACAGCAGCAGCAGCCGATGTGTCACGGAAACACACATTGTTGACTGGGGTATCGGGGCGAAGCTGGCATGTGCGGTTTCGCCCCGATTGCTTGGTGCACGCCGTAACGGATCGTCCGGCCCGCGAACCGTCGGCAGGGCAGTGGTCGATGCTGCATGCCGCGGAACCCGTTTCCTGTCCACGCTGTAGGTATTGTTGCTCAGAACACTGTTGTATGCTTCATTTATTTCCCCATTATGCGCCCCGTCATTCGAATGTTGCGCTGCAGCGCCCGCCAAACCCCTTGACCTGGATCATGGCGCACGATAGCGCTCAGGGAGGTAATAACCGCTCTCAGGTAGACCGCCGCAGAGCGGGTTGACCTCATCGCGAAAATGCCGGTGGCGGCGTTGGATCGCCCCGGCCGGACACCACCAGGAAGGGACAAATTCCTATGGGGCGCTACGACGACATCCATGCCCGGTCCATCAACGACCCCGAAGGCTTCTGGGGTGAAGCCGCTGCGGACATCGACTGGTACAAGACGTGGGACAAGGTGCTTGATGGCACCAACGCCCCGTTCTACCGGTGGTTTGTCGGCGGTGAGCTGAACACCTGCTACAACGCCGTCGACCGCCATGCCGACGGCGGCCGCGGCGACCAGCTGGCGCTCGTCTACGACAGCCCGGTCACCGGCACGCAGCAGAAATACACCTACAGCGAGTTGCGCGACAGCGTCGCGAAGTTCGCCGGCGTGCTCAAGGGCCTCGGCGTCGAGAAGGGCGACCGCGTCATCATCTACATGCCGATGGTGCCGCAGGCCGTCATTGCCATGCTCGCCTGCGCCCGCATCGGCGCGATCCACTCGGTCGTGTTCGGCGGCTTCGCGCCGCACGAGCTGGCCACCCGCATCAATGACGCCAAGCCGAAGGTCATCGTCGGCGCCTCGTGCGGCATCGAGACGATGACCAAGGTCATCCCCTACAAGCCGATGCTCGACGATGCCATCGCGCAGGCCGCACACAAGCCAAGCGCCTGCGTCGTCCTGCAGCGTCCGCAGGTCGAGGCCCAGCTGACCGCCGGCCGCGATCATGACTGGGACGAGGCGATGGCCAAGGCCGAGCCGGCCGACTGCGTGCCGGTCCAGGCGACCGACCCGCTGTACATCCTGTACACCTCCGGCACCACCGGCGAGCCCAAGGGCATCGTGCGCGACAATGGCGGCCATGCCGTCGCCCTGAAGTACACGATGAAGCACTTCTACGGCCTTGAGCCTGGCGAGGCGTGGTGGGCCGCGTCGGACGTGGGCTGGGTGGTCGGCCATTCCTACATCGTCTACGGGCCGCTGCTGCACGGCGCGACCACGACCATGTTCGAGGGCAAGCCGGTCGGCACCCCCGACGCCGGCGCCTTCTGGCGGGTGATCAGCGAGCACAAGGTGCCGATCATGTTCACCGCGCCGACGGCGTTCCGCGCCATCAAGCGCGACGACCCGAACGCCGAGCTGTTGAAGAGCTACGACCTGTCGCACTTCCGCGCCCTGTTCCTGGCCGGCGAGCGGTCGGACCCCGACACCATCAAGTGGGCCGAGCGCAACCTCCAGGTGCCGGTGATCGATCACTGGTGGCAGACCGAGACCGGCTGGGTGATCGCCGGCAACCCGTATGGCACCGAGCTGTTCCCGGTGAAGTACGGCTCCGCCTGCCGCGCCGCGGTCGGCTGGGACATTCGCGCCCTGGGGCCGGACGGGCACGAGGTGCCGGCGGGCGACGTCGGCTCGCTGGTCGCCAGGCTGCCCATGCCTCCGGGCACCCTGACGACCCTGTGGCAGGCCGACGAGCGCTGCCGCAAGGCCTATTTTGAGGAGTTCCCCGGCTACTACATGACCGGCGATGCCGGCTTCGTGGACGAGGACAGGTACGTCCACGTCATGACCCGCGTCGACGACGTGATCAACGTGGCCGGCCACCGACTGTCCACCGGCGGCATGGAAGAGGTGCTGTCGGGCCACCAGGACGTGGCCGAGGCCGCGGTCATCGGCGTGTCCGACGAGCTCAAGGGCCAGCTGCCGGTCGGCTTCGTGGTGCTCAAATTGGGCGTGACCAAGCCGCACGACCAGGTCGCCAAGGAACTCGTCGCCCTGGTGCGCGACCAGATCGGCGCCGTGGCGGCGTTCAAGACCTGCACCGTGGTGCCGCGCCTGCCCAAGACCCGGTCGGGCAAGGTGCTGCGCGGCACGATGAAGAAGATCGCCGACAGCGAGGAGTTCAAGATGCCGGCGACGATCGACGATCCGGCCATCCTGGACGAAATCCGCGAGGCCTTGCAAAAGGTCGGCTATGCCGGCGTGAAGGCCGCCTGACCGTCCGATCTGGCCCTCTTGCCGACCTGCCCCAGCCGCACGCTGCTCCCGGGCCGCGCGCGGCTCCCACCCGGAAAAACGGAAAACTTTCCTGATCTTTACCGGTTATTCAGTTGTCCGGGCACAGACTATCTGCATCGGCAGAGCAGCGCAGGCTGATTCCGGCCGGTTTCTCTTAGATGCCTCCCTTAGGAAACTGGAAAGGCCGCCTCAAAAGGCGG
>CAZGMC010000073.1:9443-20823 GCA_964526565.1 uncultured Mycobacteriaceae bacterium | reverse complement strand
GTCGAGCCCAAGCAGCTCGCACGCCGCCCGCACCTGCGGCCGCACCGGGATCGCCGCCTCGTCCAGCATCATGCCGACGCCCGACTGGTCGGCCAGCTCGTTGAGCGTCGCCGCCAGGCCGCCGCGGGTCGGGTCGCGCAGGCAGTGCAGGTCGGGCACCGCCGCCACCATCCCGGCGACCAGGCCGTGCAGCGCCGCCGTGTCCGACTCGATCGCCGTCTCGAACGTCAGGTTCTCGCGCCGCGACATGACCGCCACCCCGTGGTCGCCGACGAAGCCGCTCACCAGCACCGCGTCGCCGGGCCGCGCGCGGTCGGCCGACGGCGCCACGCCCGGCGGCACCACGCCGATGCCGGTGGTGGTGACGAACACACCGTCGCCCTTGCCGCGCTCCACCACCTTGGTGTCGCCGGTGACCACCGGCACCCCGGCGGCGCGGGCGGCCTGCGCCATCGACTCGACGACCCGGCGCAGCTCGGCCAGCGGGAAACCCTCCTCGACGATGAACGCGGCGGCCAGATAGAGTGGCCGCGCCCCGGCCATGGCCACGTCATTCAGCGTGCCGTTGACCGCCAGCATGCCGATGTCGCCGCCGGGAAAGGCGAGCGGCGAGACCACGTAGCCGTCGGTGGTCACCACCATGCGCCCGGCCGGCGCGTCGAACACGGCCTGGTCGTCGCGGCGGGCCAGCATCGGGTTGTCGAAGGCGGCCACGAACAGCTCGTCGACGAGCTGGGCCATGGCCCGCCCGCCGCCGCCGTGGCTGAGATCCACCCGGCCGTCGCGGAAGTCCAGCCGGCGCGGGGACAGGCGCTTGTCGGGCATGTGGAGCTCTTCCTGGTTGGCCGGCCATCATAGGCCGGCGGCGCTGCCGGCGATACGGCGGCATGCGACCCTCGGCCGCAAGATCGTAACCGCCACCGGCCGCGGCCTTATCTGCTAGACCATGTCCCGCCAGGGAGGACCATGCCACCGTGACCGCCGTCGCCTTTTCCGCCGGGACCACCGCCCGCGACACCCGCCCGATCGCCGTCTGGCTGCTGATCTGCGCTGCCATGGTGTTCGCCATGACGATCATCGGCGCCATCACGCGGCTGACCGAGTCCGGCCTGTCGATGGTCGAATGGCGACCGCTGATCGGCACGCTGCCGCCGCTGAGCGACGCCGAATGGCAGCGCGTGTTCGATCTCTACCGCCAGACGCCGGAGTACCGCATCAACAACGCCGGCATGACCCTGGCCCAGTTCCAGGAGATCTTCTTCTGGGAGTGGTTCCACCGGCTGTGGGGGCGGCTGATCGGGGTCGTGTTCGCCGTGCCCTTCCTGTGGTTCTGGGCGAGCGGCCGGGTCCCGCGCCCGCTGCTGCCGAAGCTGGCCGGCCTGCTGGTCCTGGGTGCACTGCAGGGCGTGCTCGGCTGGTACATGGTGATGAGCGGGCTGGTCGACCGGCCGTCGGTCAGCCAGTACCGGCTGGCCGCCCACCTCAGCCTGGCGGTGCTGATCTACGGGCTGCTGGTCTGGCTGGTGCTCGACCTGCTGCGCGGCGCGCGGCGCGACGCGCGGCGCTTGGCAATGCCGGCGGGTGCGGCCGCGGTGCACCGGCACGCCTGGGCGGCGGTCGCCGTCGTCGCGGTGACGATCTTCTGGGGCGCGCTGGTCGCCGGCATCGACGCCGGACTGGCCTACAATACCTTCCCGCTGATGGACGGGCGGGTGCTGCCGCCGGAGGCGCTGTCGCTCACGCCGGTCTGGCTGAACCTGTTCGAGAACACCGCCATGGTGCAGTTCGTGCACCGCTGGCTCGGCATCGTGACGGGCCTCGCCGTGCTGGCGCTGTGGTGGCGCGGCCGGCAGGTGGCAGCCTCCGGCATCGATCGCGAGGCCGGGCTGATCGGCGGTCTGGCAAGGGCGGCCGGCATCATGGTGCTGGTCCAGATCGGGCTGGGCATTGCCACGCTGCTGCTGTACGTGCCGATTCCGCTGGCCGCCGCGCACCAGGCGGGGGCGCTGGTCCTGCTCACCCTGCTGCTGGCCTTCGCCCACGCCACCACGGCGCCGGCGGCGGCATCGGCAGCGGCGCGCCCGGCCTGAACCGGGGATCAGACCAGCGGCACGAAGGCGACCGGCAGCACCGGCTCTTCGCGCACCTGGCCGGCCTCGTCGCGGGTGACGAGCATCAGGTGCTGCGACGAGGACATGAACAGCGTCGCCCGGTGCGTGCCGGGCGATTCGACCGGAATGATCAGCCGCCCGCCGGGGGCAAGCTGATCGACCAGCGCCGGCGGCACGCCACGACCCGATGCCGCAGTCACGATGATGGCATCATAGGGCGCATGCTCCGGCCAGCCGTCGGCGCCGTTGCCGGTGCGCACGTGAACGGTGTCGTAGCCCAGGCCCCGCAGCCGTTCCTGCGCCGCGGCGGCCAGTTCCGGCACCACCTCGATGGAGTACACCGCGTCGGCCACCTCGGCCAGCACCGCCGCCTGATAGCCGCAGCCGGTGCCGACCTCCAGCACGCGGCCGGCATGGCCGCCGGTGGCCAGGTCGGTCATGACGGCGACCATGTATGGCTGCGAGATGGTCTGGCCGTGGCCGATCGGCAGCGGCCGGTTGTCACAGGCATAGCGGCGCTGCTCCGGCGGGACGAAGGCCTCCCGCGGCACCCGCCCCATGGCCGCCATCACCTCGGGCGCCAGCGCATCGCGGCCCAGCCAGGCGCGGGTTGCCGCGACCTCATCGGCGATGGCTGCGAGCAGGGCGGCCCGTTCCGCGTCCGACGAATCTTGTGGCATGGTACCCCTCAGCCCCAAGTGTGGATCTATGCGCTTGTTTGTCCCGAAACTGGCGACCGGCCGCGTCGGTCGCAAGATTGTGACCGGATGCGACGCCCCGGAGCGCCGGGCCGCGACCCGTCGTGACTCGATCGCCGGCGACGTCACGGTTGCAACGGACCACCGCGCCGCACCGTTCCGGTCGCGCGGCACAAAGATGGTTGCTGCGGCGCAGCGGAAAGGGAATCATCGCCGCAACCCGGGCCCCGGTGCGTCGCTGCCGCGCCCAGCCGACGGCCCGCGCCCTGCCGCCCTGCAAGGAGATCGAGACGACCATGGATGAGGATTTTCGCTCGGGTATCGCGTTTCACCAGTTTCCGGGCGCCACGGAAAAGCTCCGTGAACTGGTCCGCATGGGGTACGAGCAGGCGGTGGCGCGCGCGGAAACGTCGGTGCGGATGGCGCGCAGCCTGGCCGCCTGCCGCACGCCGCTGGACGCCATCGCCGTCTATCAGGACTGGATGGTCGCCGAATCGCAGCGCATCGTCACCGACATGAGCAAGATGGCGGAGCTGTCCCGCTGGCTGCTGCAAGGCTCCAGCGAGATGCTGCTGCGCCAGGGAGCGATGGTGCCGACGGACATGATGGAGACCACGGCCGCCGCCACGACCGCCGCCGCCGATCAGGCCGCCGGCGGTGAGCAGGCCGCCGCCGAGGTCGCCGCCGCCGCCGCCGCCGAGGCCGCTGCCGCCGCGAAGCAGCAGACCGCAGAAGCGGCATCCGAGGTGCCCCAGGCTCAGGCGACTGAACCGACCCCGCCGCCGGAAACGGAACCGCCGGAACCGCCGGAACCGCCGCCACCGCAAAGCGCCGCCGACATCATGCCGGCCGGCGGGCCTCCGCCGGAAGAGCCACTGGCGACCTCCGAACCCGCTCCTGAGCCGCCGCAGCCGGCCGACCCCGCCCAGGACCAACAGGCAGAGCCCGCCCCCGAGCAGCCTGCCGAGGAACCCGCCGCCGCAGCGGCACCACAGCCGGAGCCGGCCGCGGACGAGCACAAGGACCACTAGTCCCGGTGGCGGGAGCAGGCAGACCACGGCCATCCTGCGCCAGTCGGCATCCCCGGCCCGGACGGATGCAGCCGCCGCAGCCCGGTTCTAGCGCCTGCCCTCCTCGTCCGTCAGTGACATGACGCCGACTCCCATGCCGACGCTGCCGAACGTGACGAACAGCCCGAAGAACAGCATGAAACCGTAGAGCAGCGGGTTGTCGGAGGTTGCAATCAGCGTGCGCAGGCTGGCGAAATCCAGCCACAGCAGCATGCCGCCGAAGACGAAGCCGCCCACGGTGCCATGGCAGAGGTGGCGCAACAGGAATCCAAGTGCCTGGCGTTCGTGCGGCTGCAACATGCCCGCCTCCCCATGCTTGCGACGCCGATCGCCGCGCCTCCGGACGGCGCCCCAGTCACTGGCGCCGTACCGGGGCAGCGTCCCCGAGGCCCGGCCGGGACAACTGCGGGGCGACGGCGGGTCGTTGGCGCCACGGCGCCCGGGCAGGTCCGGCGGCCGCGGCGATCTCCCTGGTCACATAGTCTGCCGTCACGATCATCATGGCCAGCATGACATAGAGAAGGTCGAAAAACGCCAGATTCAAGAACAGTCCGGCCGCAAAATAGCCCACCAGTCCGACCTTGATCATGGCCGCCAGATCCCCTGCCCAGTGCAGGTCGGGCCGGTCACGCGCCTGTCTTTCAATGCGACTGCCTGTCGTCCACACCGTGACGCCGAGCATCAGGAAAAGGAACAGGCCGATGAAGCCGTGCTCGCCGAGGACCTGGAAGATGATGCTGTGCGCCTGCAGCCGCCTCTCGCCGGGCCGGTACTGCTCGGACGCAGCGGCAGAACTGAAGATGTCGAAGCCGCCGCCGGTCAGCGGACGGCTGACGGCCACGTCGATGGCGAAGCCCCACGCACTGAACCGCCCCTGCGCCGACGCGTCCTCCTCATAGGTCTCGATCGTCGCCATGCGATCCCACCACTGCTCGGGCAGGAACATCAGGCTGCCGCCCAGCCCAACCAGGACGATGACCCCGAACATGAGCTTTCGTCGCGACTTCATGACGAGCACGAACAGCATTGCACCCAGCCCGAGGAAGGCGCCGCGCGAATAGGATCCCAGCACGGAAATTATGGAGAACACCAGCGCAAACCCCAGCCCGATCCTGAGCAGTCTATCTGCCGAATTCAGCTGCAGGTAGCGCATCAGCGGCATGACCATCAGCGTGGCCAGAGCCATCTGGTTGTTGTCCGCAATGAAGCTGCCCAAAGGGCCAAAAACGCGGTGGTTCCCGCCTGTAATTATCGAAAACACGCCCCCCTTTATGGAGAAAAAGCCGATGGAAATGGCCACCACCCATGCCAGAATATGGATTTCCTCGCGGCTGCGCACCGTCAATATTATGAAGTACGCCAGGGCAAACATCTTCATGACATAGACGAAACGGTCGAACGACAACTGGAGATCGTACGCAAAGACCGTCGTAATGGCGCCCCATAGGGTGAACGAGATGAACAGGACCATCGGCGCGTTCGGTGGCAGCGAGCGCTTGTGCCTGTAGAACAGCCATGCCCCCATCGTCACCAGGGCCACGAGCTGAACGAACGGATAGTCGTACGCAAACCCCCAGGTCAGCCGGTGCGGGGTCATCAGCGACAGCCACGTCCACATGACGAGCCCGACGAACGGCCGGACCAGCGTCAAGGGGATCGTCCCCAGCACGATCATCGTGATGAACAGGTCACGCATTTCGCCCCATCACGATGGCACGGCCTGGACCCTGATAGGCGCGGAAGGGAATCGAACCCCCGTCCTCTGCCTTGTAACGGCAGCGCTCTTCCACTGAGCTACGCGCCTGTAAACGACAGTCACCGGCACCGACATGGCGAGCGCAGCGCCGCCAGGAAGCCCCACGAAAGCATGGCTGCGGCGGCGCCACGCCATCCTGCACGCAGGCGTCCGCTCGCCACGCCTCCCGCCTATTGACCCAGACTTTCAAGCAGCGCTTCCGCCTCCGCTCGCCCATCGAACATCGCATCGTCGGACAGGATCCCTTCAAGGATCTCCCGTGCCTCGTCTTCCCGTCCAGCCGCGACGAGGGTGCTGGCATAGTGGGCAGCGATCATGCGGCTGCCGTCGGCCGCCGCATTGGCGTCCTCGAGCAGCGCCACGGCGCGATCGGTCTCGCCGCGGTCGAGCAGGATCATGCCAAGCGTGTCCAGGACCATCGGGTTTTCGGGTGCGCCCTCGAAGGCCCGTTCGGCGTGGGTCAACGCCGCATCGGGCTCGCCCAGCTCGGCCAGCACCCAGGCCAGGTTGTTCTGGGCGACGACGTTGTCCGGCATGCGGTCGACGACCGCCGTGTACTGCTCGCGGGCGGCCGGCAGTTCGTCCCGCGCCAGCAGGAAGTCGGCCAGGACCATCCGCGCCGCCAGATCGTCCGCATTGCTGCCGACCCAGTCGCGCAGCGTCTGCAGCGCCGCCTCCTGCTCGCCGATCGACCATTCGGCCTGGGCCAGCCGCCGCACCAGCTCGGTGTTCGGCTGCCCGGCCACCGCCCGGCGCAGCACCTCGACCGCCGCCTCCGGTTGGTTGCGCGCCAGCAGCACGCGGGCCTCCAGGTCGGCGACGCGCGGGTCAGCGGGCGCCAGCTCCTTCAGGTCGCCGACGGTCTCGCCCGCGGCATCGAGCTGACCCTCGCTGAGCTGCAGCCGCCCGTAGGCCAGCCTGGCGTCCAGATAGGTCTCGTCGACGCGCAGCGCGCTCTCCAGGGCCTCGCGCAGGCCCCTGGTATCGCCGGCCGCCTCGTAGGCCTGGGCCAGCCGGAAGAAGGCCGCCGGGCGGTCGGGCAGCTGCCGCGTCAAGGCCTCGAACGAACGGATCGCCTCGGAGGTCTGGCCCGTCGCGAGCTGCGCCAGTCCGGCCGTCTCCAGCAGTACCGGCTGCTGGTTGCTGCCGCGCAACGCCGGACGAAGGACCGTCATGGCCGCGTCGGCATCGTTCTGAGCCAGAAGCAGGCGGGCCAGAACCACCCGCGCCTCGACGCTGGTGGAGTTCAACTCGACCGCGCGTTCCAGCGCCTCGCGGGCGGCCTGCTCGTTGCCGGCGCCCGCCTCGACCCTGGCCAGGCGCATCAAGGTCGGCAGATGGCCCGGATGCACATCGAGCACCCGCTGGAAATGGCTGCGGGCTGCGTCGGTTTCGCCGTCAAGCAGGGCCAGAAGGGCCAGGTTGTTGCCGGCGTCGGGATAGCCGGGCTCGATGGCCAGGGCCTGTTCGAAGGCCGCCTCCGCCGCCTCGCGGTCTTCGGCGGAGGCATGGGCGATACCGGCCAGAACGGGCCCGATCGGGCTGTCCGGCCGCTGCTCCGACAGCGACCGCGCCTGCTCGACGGCGCGGTCGTACTGGTCGTTGCGGATCAGCGCCAGGATCAGCAGCACCTCGGCCTGAACCAGGTCGGGCTGCTGCGCCAGCGCCTGTTCCAGTTCCTCGATGGCGGTCTGGTCCTCGCCCTCGGCAAGCCGCAACAGGCCCAGCCTAGTCCGGGCCAGCGCGTCGTCCGGTTGCTGCTCGACCGCGCGGCCGAACAGGCGCCCGCTCTCGACGACGTTGCCCGCCCGCAGCGCCGCGATGCCGGCCATCGTCAGCAGCTCGGCATCGTCGCCGACGGCCTCCAGGCCGGGGCCCAGCGTCTCCAGCGCCTCATCGTACAGGTCGGCCCGCATCTGCGCCGCGGCCAGCAGCCGGCGCACGGCCGCGTTGCCGCTGTCCAGCGCCCGCGCCCGGTTCAGATGGCTCAACGCGACCTCGTTCTGATCCAGAGCATAGGCGGCAGCCCCGGCCAGCAGCAGCGCCGGCACGTTGTCCGGCACCACGGCCAGAACGCGGTCCACCTGTGCCTGGGCTTCGGAGTAGTCGCCCATCTCATACGCCGTCACGGCACGCAGGTAGGTGGCGATGGTGCTGTCCGGGGCCTGCTCGAGCACGGTGTCCAGCTCGGTTGCCGCGTCCTCGTAGCGGCCGGACGCGATCATGGCGCGCGCCGCGCCAAGACGGGCAGCGGCGTTGGACTGGCCGCTCTCCAGCAGCTGGCGGAACCGGCTTTCGGCGCGCTCGGCGTCGCCGCTGCGCAGCGCCAGCTCGCCCTCGATCGCCAGCAGCTCGGCGTTGTCGGGGGCCAGTGCCTGCCCTTCCCCGAGCAGACGCTCCACCTCGCCCAAATCATTGTCCAGCAGCCCCAGGCGGGCAAGGCCGGCATAGGCATCGGCGCGCGGCGCGAATGCGAGCACGCGCGTGTAGGCGTCGCGCGCCGCCTCGGTCTCGCCGGTCGCCAGCAAGGCGCTGGCGCGCAGCAGAAGGCGATCGGCATTCGCATCCGAGTCGAGGGTGCCGGGGTCCTCAAGATCGTCCAGCACGCCCTCGAAGTTCTGCTGCAGCAGGCGGGCACGGGCCAGCAGGATATCCAGGGACTCGTCGCCGCTCCCCATCTGGCGGGCCCGCACCAACTGGCTTTCGGCGCTGGCGGCGTTGCCGGTGAGCAGGAACAGCTCGCCGAGCAGGCGCCGGGCCTCGGCGTTCTCCGGGTTCGCCTGCACGGCATTGCGCGCCTCGATCAGGCCGGCGGCCAGATCGCCCTGCTCGATGTGTTCCTGCGCCCGTTGCAGGTATTCCGCATCGGTCAGACCCGCCCCCTGGTCACAGCCGCCCAGTGCCACCACGCAGGCGGCCGCAAGGCACACCCGACCGGCCCGCCGCCACAAGCGATCAAAACGAACAGTCATTGGATTCCTGTCACTCCAGCCAGCCCGGACCCGGTATATCCTACCATCCCTGTCCGTGCCGCGCCTATGCATGGTTCCGTCATCGGCCCGCGGCGGTGCGGCTGCGCGGGCGGCGCCGCGGCGCAAGCCGCATGACCGCCTTGCGCCCCAGGTGCCGCGCCAGCAAGAGGGGTGGCATGCGCAGCCAGTGCGACCGCGCATACAGCAACCACCGTTCGACCGCGCCCCGTCCGTCGTCCGGCAGAGGCGATCGCGGTGCGAACGCTGCGGCCACCAGCCGGTCCATCACGGTGCGCACCGGCCACACCGGGGCGAACCGCGCAATCCCCGCATGAACCGTAGCGGGAACCGGGGTATCGAGGAAAGCCCTGCAATAGTGTAGTGCATAGAACAGCGGCCGCCCCAGGCCGGGCCGCGCGGCCCGCTCCAGCACTGCCGGCCAGAAGCCGGGCTGCGCGCCAAAGTCCCTGACCATGCCGTCGAGGTCAAGCAGCTCGCGCAGGCCGCCGAACACCTCGCCGTCGTGGAACAGGTGGATGGCGGTGTGCAGCACCATGTCGGCCGAGGCGAGCCGGCAGAAATGCGTGCCGCCAATGGGCTCGATCGTTTCGAGCAGCGTCGCCCCGTCGATCTTCAGGCGGCTCGTCGGCGGCACGATGGTGTGGTGGATGTCGAGCACCGTGCCGCGCTCTTCATGCACCAGCGGCGGCAGCTCGTGCATGTAGTCGCGGTAATAGCGGTCGTCGTAGGGATCGGATTTGACCGGCCTCCAGCCGTGCGCGCGCACCGCCCGCTCGACCGCGTCGAGCGCCGGCCTGGCCACCAGGATGTCGACGTCGCTCATCAGGCGGCCACGCCCGATCGGCAGGTCGGCAAGGGAGTAGGCGGCGCCCTTGAGCAGCACGACCGGCGTTGCGACACGGTTCAGCGCGCGGCGCAGGCAAACCGTCTCCCAGCGGGTCATGCGGTCGAAGCGGGCGGCCGCCCGCTGCGCCGCGATCAGGCGGTTGCGCACGCCCGGCGGCAGGCCCGGCCACTGCCCGGCCTGCTCGAGCAGGATGCCCAGGCGGGCGGCGACGGCGGCGTCCTGGGCCTGGACCAGGACCTCACCCCAATCGTCTGCGGACAGCACGGGCGCCGCGTCCGGCTGCCGCAGCACGCGCAGCAGCAGCGCGTCCCGCGTCGCGGCCGTCCGCCCCGCCGCCATCGCCACGCGATCAGGCCGCGAGCCGGTCGACGGCCGCCACCGCGTCGTCGAGCCGGCCATAGGACAGGCGGACGGCAGGACAGGCCGCCGCCAGGCCCGACAGCACCGCCGCGCCCGCCTCGCCCAGGATGCTGTAGTTCACGGCGTTACGGTTCAGGGCGACGAAGGCATCGGTGCGCGACACCGGTTCGATGCGCAGCGGGGCGTCGGACCGCCAACGCGGAAACACCACCCAGCCGGGCGCGGCCGGCTCGTCCTGGGCGGCGACGCTGGCCGCCGGCGGCATGACATAGCCGATCGTGCCCTTGACCGTGCCGGGGAATACGTCGCCATGGACGGCCTCAGGAGCGAAGCGGCGCATCACCTCGATCGACTGTTCCTTCAGGGACACCGGTCGCGGCAGCGGGGCGATCAGCCCGTCCTCGGGGCGGATCAGCGTGAACTCGTCCGACAGCAGCCGCCAGCCGCGGGCCACAAGGGCGGCGCACAGCGTGCTCTTGCCGGACCCCGGCGGGGCCGGCAGGACGACCGCGCGGCCGCGGCGCTCGACCACGGCGGCGTGCAGCATCAGGAACTCGTGGGCGCGGGTCGCCACCGACCAGTTCATGGTCCACTCAAAGGCCGGCACGCTGAGCTGCGGCCGCGCCTGGGCCGCGTGGAAGCGGCCGTCTATGTAAAGGTGTACCCGACGCCGCCAGGGCCGCCGCGGCTCGAGCGCCGGCCGGCAGTCGATGTAGGCCTCGGGCGGATCGTCCGCAGCGGCCAGCGGATGATGGGCATACAGCACATGCAGCGCCGCCTGCGCCACCGGCACGCCCACGCGCCACTGCACGGTGAAGGGCCCGAGGCGCAGGCGCACGCCGCTGCCCAGCGCGGCAGCAAAGGCGCTGAAGGAAAGATCGGAAACCTTCACCCGTCGGCCGTCTCAATGATCCCGAGGTCAGAGAATCGCACCACGACCCTGGCAAGAGCCGTAGCCACCTCGTCCAACCGCTCCGGATCTACCATGTCCGTCAGCACGTCGCAAAGCGCACCTTCGGTCAAGGGAGCCGCGAGCAGCGCCCGGAAGGCCTCGGCCGCCAGCGCGTTGAACACATGGGTCTGGCCTGAGCGGCGGTCATAGACCACCAGATCGTCGTCCAGCGCGAACAGGGCGAACGCCGACGGATCGGGGATCATCCATCTGGCCGGCGATTCGGGAGGGGACATGGCAGCGATACCGCACCGCGATTGCCGATCCCGGCGCGTGCGGATCCGCCCGTCGTCACCCCGAGGACCGTGGAACTATTGCCCGGAGGATATCAGACAGGATGCGTTGATGCCCACCTCGGGATTGGCCTGATCGTGGCCCAGACGCTCCAGCGCCCGCGCCTGGGCCTCGCCGTCGACGACCCCGCCGCCGCGCACGCCCTGCAGGGCCTGGCCGCAACTCGACGCGGCCCAGGCACGGGCGGTGCCGAGAGTGAGGACGGCAGGGCCACTCAGGGCCGCGCCGGCGATAAGGCGCCGCCGCGTCGGCGCTGGCGCCGCGCTGCCGGCGGATTGCGTCGGCGCTGGCGCCGCGCT
>CAZGMC010000073.1:0-9343 GCA_964526565.1 uncultured Mycobacteriaceae bacterium | reverse complement strand
GCGTCGGCGCTGGCGCCGCGCTGCCGGCGGATTGCGTCGGCGCTGGCGCCGCGCTGCCGGCGGATTGCGTCGGCCGGTGCTTGTCCATCACGAGCCCTTTTTCATGAGGAGCCTACTAATTCGGCATATCATTTAATGACACGATAAGCGAACGGGCACGGCGATCAAGCCGGCATTGCGGCCATTGCCCAATCGCACAGGGCGTCCCTACCAGTGATCGTGTGTCGTTCGTGGAAATTTACTTTTAATTATTCCCAGATTCTCAAAAATGCTGATCGCACAACTATTTCATCAACGTTTCCAACAAGCACTGACAGGCCGCATCCCGCAATGGGTGCGACCTGCCATGGAGACAGGAATGTCCGAATCGAGGGATGGCGTCCGGGAGAACGGTCATGCCTTCCGGCAACCGCGCGGACGCTGTGGCTCCGCATTACCTGAAGCGACAGAACAAAAGAAGGGGGTGAAATCCAGTCGATAAAGCCGCGACCAATATTACACAAAAGATGCAACAGCTTTGCCGTCAATCGTCGTCATCGTCGTCGTCATCGTCATCGTCATCGTCGTCGTCGTCGTGATCGCGGAGCCCGGCGGAAACCAGACACGACTCGTTGATCCCGCCCCGGGGCACGTCGTGGCCGGCGCGTCTCAGGGCCCGTTGCATCAGGCCGGGCGGCGCATTGTCTCTGTCCCCGAGTTCTTCGGTGATGACCTGACCGCAGCTCGATACGGCCCACGCCGAATGGGGATGCAACGTGACGATCAGCGGCCCGGCCAGGGCCGATCCGGCCACGAGCCGGCGCCGGATGGGGCTTGGGCTGGCGTCCGCGCTCTTCGTGCCATTTCCAGAGGTGCTCATAAGCTGATGTCGCCGTTCGTTCCTGCCTTGCCGACGCGCGGCCTGAAACAACCATGTCGGATCATGGGCGACAGAATCAAGGCCTCTCCTTTGCATTTGGACGTTGGTTTCATATAATACGCGCAAAGACAAATTGATCATCACCAAGACATTCTATGATGATGCGACGCAACAGTCGCAACATAAGTCGCAACATAAGTCGCAACATACGGTGACATGTCCGGCCACTCTGCCGCCGCGGGCAGGGCCGTCCTGCCCGCCATCGCCCACTGCGATAAAGCAACGCCGGCAAGAAACGCCGGCCGGCGCGGCCCGCAGGGCAACGACATGGCGCTGGACGATTCCTATACGAGCGCCACAACGGCGACGGCGATCAGCCCCCAAAGCACCAAGCTTACGATAACAAGAAAAACGATAGCCTTGCGCATGGACCACTTCCAGCCCGCGTCGCTCTCCTCCGCCGCCGGATCGGTCGGGCAAGACAGTCGGGGCTCGTCCATGCACAGATCCCTGCCGGAATGCGGCCAATCGACGGGCGCTCGCCACGCCCGCTGACCAATCATCGGGCACACGCCTGCAACCGGCAAGTAAATTATTGACATTGCGCGAGGCATCCCGGTTTTGCGGCTCGACCGGATCAGACCAGAACCTTAGGTATTTAAGTAAATTTTCGCACAATCAGGCCTTATCCTCACAGGTCCGCGGCAACGAAACCCGTCATGTCTGTGAAATCAATATCGCCCCGAATAATGTTGAAGAGCTGCGGCAGATGATCCAGGCCGCTGCGATGCAAAAACAGTCCGGTCGCCGTCCTGTCAGGCCCCATCCTCGGGCGCGCGCGCTGCACGGACCCTGCACGCAGCGGCAGCGTTCGACCTGCCGGCGATGAGCAGCGCGAACACGTCCTGCTGACGGCCGGAAAACCGGAGCTGCGGCGCATCCTTTGATGCAGCGAAACCGGGTTTCGGCCACGCCGGCACCGCGCGCCGGGGCATGGTGCCCGCGCCCTGCAGGGCCGGCAGGCCCGCCGTGGTCAGGACAAGACGGACCGCGGCAGCAATCCCGGCGAGAGTCTCGTCGAACGACGGGCTGGCGCCGCCGCCGTAGAGGCCCGCCACGGCCTCGTCGCAGAGCCCCCAGAGGCGGCAGGCCTCCTCGGCTCGATCGCCCAAAGGCACAGACATCGCCGTCACCGGCATGTCCAACCCCTGCGCCCGGACCAGCCGCCACGTCTCCGGTCCGTCGGGGACGGCCAGCTCGGCGAACGCACGGGCGAGGAGAGCTCCAGGGTCTGCCCCCACCAGTTCCCCCAGCCGACGGTTGGCATAGCAGATGCGGCCGTCGGCATCGACGACCGCCACCATCACCATGTGGCCATCGACGGCCCGCAGCAGCCGCGCCGTCTCCTCCTCCGCCCACGGCTGCCCTGTCACGTCGCGCAGCAGCCCGACCATGCCGGCCAACGCGCCGTCGTCCGGCGTGTAGAGCGGCAGCGCGCTGACCGCGCACAGGCGCTCGCGCCCCACCCGGTCGGCCAAGCGGAACAGCACGTCGCGGAACGGCAGCCGCAGCCGCACCAGGTCACGCGGCACCTCGGGCAGATCGGCGAGCCAGGCGCTGATGTTGCGGCGGATCGAGGCCTCGACGTCGAGCACGACGCGGTGGAGGATGTCCGTCATCAACGCCCATTCGCGGTCGGTCAGGCGCTGCCGCCGCTCATGGAACAGGTCGGCCATGGCTTCGGCCAGGGCCGCCCGTTCTTCGGCCGACTTCTCCCGCGCCAGCCGGTAGAGGGAGTTGCTGTCGATCGTCTGCACGCCCGCCCCGCGACCGGCCCCGTTCCGATGACACAGGACATGCCTTCCTGAGCCGGCGCAACATGACGCAACAGGTTTAACGATGCGTTATTACAGTTTCGAACTTTAGCCCATAAGACGCTGCGACAGCTAATGTATCAATCTTTAACTGCGATACGGAGAGCGTTTACAATATAATCCTGGAGGTCAGGCTCCAGATAGGGATGCATCGGCAGGCTCAGCACGCGGTCGGCCATGCGGTCGCTGACCGGCAGCCCGCCGCCGGCCACAGGACAATGGGCATAGGCCGGCTGGCGGTGCAGCGGCCTGGCATAGTACACCGCCGACGGCACCCCGGCCGCCTGCAGCCGTTCCATCACCGGCCCGCGCTCGCCGCCGTCCAGGACCACGGTATACTGCGCCCATACGGATGTCGTGCCGGCCATCGGCCGCGGTGTCCGGACCACATCGCGGAGGCCGGCCCGGTAGCGGTCGGCCACGGCCTGACGGGCGACGATCTCGTCGGCGAACACGGCCAGCTTCTCGATGAGAATGGCCGCCTGCAGCGTGTCGAGGCGGGCGTTCATGCCGATGCGCACGAAGTCGTTGCGGTCGGCGCCCTCGCCGTGGCGGCTGAGCGAGCGCAACAGCGCCGCCGTCTCCTCGTCGTCGGTGAACACGGCCCCGCCGTCGCCGTAGCAGCCCAGCGGCTTGGCCGGGAAGAAGCTGGTCGTGGTCATCTCGGCCAGCGTGCCGACCGGCCGGCCGCGATGGGCGGCGCCGAAGCTCTGCGCGGCATCGGCAATGATCCACAAGCCGTATGCGTCGGCCACCGCGGCCAGGGCGTCGTAGTCGGCCGGCTGGCCGAACAGGTCGACGGCGATGACGCCGCGCGGCTCAAGCCCGGCCTGGCGGGCGGCGACAACACCCTGCTCCAGGCTGGCCGGGTCCATGTTGAACGTGTCTTCGCAGATGTCGACGAACACCGGCACCGCACCCAGCCACGGCACCACCTCGGCCGTCGCGGCGAAGGTGAAGGCCGGCACCAGCACCGCGTCGCCGGGCCGCACGCCCTTGACCATGAGCGCCAGCGCCAGGGCGTCGGTGCCGCTGGCGCAGGCCACGACGTGGCCGCCGCCGCAGAAGGCGGCCAGGCGGCGCTCCAGCTCCGCGATTTCCGGCCCGAGGACGTAGCGGCCATGGGCCAGCACACGACCGATGGCGGCGTTGATGGCGTCGCCCAGACGGCGCTGCTGGGCAGCCAGATCCACGAAGGCGATCGGTCTGGGGGGACCCGGCGGCGCCGGCCGGGGCTTCGCCTTGGCCGCATCGGGGGCAGCGACGCTGCTCTGTACATTCGGCACGGCTGGCACTCCCGCTGACGGAGACCGGGTCTTCGGGGGATGGTTCACCCCTTGCAGCCCTGGGGTTTAGACCAGCCGGCCACCTGGAACAAGGGTGAACAAGGGTGACGGACAGGGTCGCGCCCATGCCGGCCGCGGCGCCGACCCGGTCACACTTTTGCCGGATAGCGCGCCCACATGATGGATCGGATGGCAGTCATGGGCGTGCCTGCGGCGGACGCGAGCGATCGGCACGGCAAGGGAGGCAGACAATGAGCGGAATGTCGCGAAGGATGCGGATGACGACGGCAGCGGCCGCCCTCCTGGTCGTACCGCTGGCGGCCTGCCAGACGAGCGGGCCGGGCCAGACCTTCGGCACCGTCGGCGGCGCCGCGGTGGGCGGGCTGATCGGCAGCCAGTTCGGCGCCGGCACCGGCCAGGTGGTCGCCACCGGTGCCGGCACGGCCCTGGGCGCCCTGGCCGGCGCCATGATCGGCAGCTCGTTCGACCAGCCGCCGCAGACGATGACCATGGGCAGCCCCAACCAGCCGGCCATCGGCTACGACCAGGTGCCGCCGCCGGGGTCTTACGGGCCGACTCCGGGACAGTCCTATCCTCCGCCGGGGCAGGCCCATCCGGCGCCGACCTATCAGGGGCCGTCTTACGCCGGCCAGGCGTATCCGACCCAGACCTACCCGACCCAGACCTACCCGACCCAGACCTATCCGACCCAGGTTCCGCAGGAGACCTATTACTGAGTGCCGAGCGCCGGAGCGGGTCGCCATGAACCGGATCATTGTCGCTTCCGTGGCCGCCGTCGCCATGCTGGCGGGACCGATGGCCGCCGCCAAGGACGAGCGCACCGAGCTGCTCGCCGCGTGCCTTGCCGCCGGTCATCCGGAGGCCCGCTGCGCATGCATGGCGGACGGCCTGACCGAGCGCCTGCTGCCGGCAGACCGTGGGCCGGCCATGGCGGCCGCCGCCGCCGTGCTCCGCGCGAGCACCGCGCCGCGCCCGGCCGGTCCGCCTTCGGACGCCGAAGTGGCCGCCGAGCTGGGCACCTCGGCGGCTGCGGTCGCCCGCCTGGTGGAGCGGACCGGCTCGCTGCTGCTGGAGGTCGGCGAGACGTGTACCGCCGGTCTCGCGGAATGACGGCCGGACAGGCAGCCGGCCGCCGTCAGGGTCAGGTGCAACACGGGAAGGGTGGCACCGGGTGGCGCCCTTATGGCTCAAGAGAGCCGCCGCCGAGCGGGCTCAGCCGGGCGTGTGCTCGCTCCAGAACGAGTCGATCTGGGTGCGCCAGTCCTCGCCGGCTTCCGGATCGAAGGCCCCCTCCTCGATGGTCGGGGCCTGCTCCAGTGCGTCCTCGGAGATATTCAGGACGAAGATGCCGCCCTCCTGGGTGACCCGCAGGTCGCTCCAGCGCACCGGGATCCACTCCTCGCCCATGCCCAGGAAGCCGCCGTGGGCCAGCAGGACATAGGCGAAGCTGCCCTCCTGCGAGACCATCATGTTGCAGGTCTCCTCGTCGCCGCGCCGAAAAGCAGGGTGTGCTTGATCGACATGGGGAGTCCTCCCTGAATGGCTGCCTTGACCGCCGGACAGGCAGTCGTTGGCTGGAAAAACTGCATAGCGGCGTATTCGTTCCGGCTTTTCGCCGCCGCCGTTCAACGCCCGTCGGAGCCCAGCCGGTCGAGGCGCAGGCGGTGGCGGTCGTCGGTCAGGCGGTAGACGCCGCCGTGCACGGCCATGAGCACGCCCAACCCGGTCGCCCCGGCGATCAGGAACATGATCAGCAGCTGGTACTTGACCGCCTGCACCGGAGCCACGCCGGCCAGGATCTGGCCGGTCATCATGCCGGGCAGGAACACCAGGCCGGTCGCCGACATCGAATTGATGATGGGCATGAAGCCGCTGCGCAGGGCTTGGCGAGTGATGCCGCGCACCGCCTCCCAGCGGGTGGCGCCGAGGGCGAGCCGCGCCTCGATCGCCGCGCGGTCGCGCACCGCCGCGCTGGTCAGGGTGTTGAGCCCAAGGCTGATGCCGGTCATGGCGTTGCCCAGGATCATGCCGAACAGCGGGATGGCATAACGCGCGTCGTACCAGGGATCAGGCCGGATCTGCACGGCCAGCGCCATCGCCGCCACGGTGCCCGCAGCCAGCAGCATCGTAACCGCGCCCAGGCCGTAGGCCCAGCCACCCGTCAGCCGCCGCTCCTGCCGGGCCATCACCTCGTGGCCGGCGAACAGCACCATGACCAGGGTAACACCAGCCGTCCACCACGGCGCCTCGAGGGCGAACAGCGTCTCCAGGACCAGGCCGACCAACGTGAGCTGCACCACCATGCGCACCGCCGCAACCAGCAGCTGGCGCTCCAGCCGCAACGACAGCCACAGCGACAGCGCGGCGTTGAGCACGACCAGCGCGGCGGCCAGAGCCACGTCGCCGTAGTCCAGCGGGACGTAGGTCATGCCGCCGCGGCCTCCTCCGTCACGTTGCCGCCGTCGACGCGCAGGATGCGCGCGGCGAGGCGGGCGGCCTGGGCGACATCGTGGGTGACGGCAAGCATGGAAAAGCCGCGCCGCAGCCGCTCGTGCAGCAGGCGCTCCACCGCCGCCACGGCATCAGGGTCGAGCGCCGCCGTCGGCTCGTCGAGCAGCAGCACCGGCGGGTCGTGGACCAGCGCCCGGGCCAGGGCGCAGCGCTGGCGCTCGCCGGTGGACAGGCGGGCAACGTCCCAGCCCAGGGCCTCGTCCGGTAGCCCCATCGCCGCCAGCAGCGGCCGCGCCGCCCGCGGCTCGGCGAAGTGCTCCGCCACCGTCTCGGCCCACCAGCCCGAATCCGCCGGGATATAGGCGACCAGCCGCCGCCAGCGCGGCGCCGCCACGGCGGCGCGGTCGACGCCGGCGGCGGTGACCTCCCCCTCGTTCGGATCGAGGTCGGCCACCGCCCGCAACAGCAGCGACTTGCCGGCCCCCGACGGCCCCATCACGGCCACGCACTCCCCATCGGCCACGTCGAGCCGCGGCACCGTCAGGTTCAGCCGGCGGAGATTGCGGATGCGTAGCATGGGGAGATCATCGGGGTGCCATGCCCAGGGTTCGATCGGCGCCGCTCAGTCGTCGAGGAGAACGTCAGCCGGCTCGCGGGCGTTCAGGGTACGCTCGCTCCAGCCGTCGAGTCGACTGGCTTCGGCGCTGTTGACCTGCACCTCGACCTCCGGCGGCAGTGGAGGGCAGAACCGAAGTCTCAGGGCGGCCTCGTCCACCGGCAGAATCGCCCGTGCCCCGGTACGGCCGTGCTCTTGCCCTGAACGGCAATGGTGGCACACTCGCCGGCGGTCACGGCGGCCTTGCCGTCGGCGGCCGAGCTTCCAACACCTGCCAATATCTGAAAGCCCGCGCCCATGCTCCGTTTCCTGGTCATCCGGCTGATGCAGGCGCTGGGCGTGCTGGCGGTGATGAGCTTTGTCGTGTACGGGCTGATCGGGCTGATGCCGGGCGACCCGATCGACCTGATGATCCAGTCGAACCCGGCGCTCACTCCGGCCGACCAGGAGCGGCTGCGGGCGCTGTATGGGCTCGACCGGCCGATCGGCGAGCGCTACCTGAACTGGGCGGCGGCGGCGCTGCAGGGCGACCTGGGCTACAGCCGCACCCACGGCGTGCCGGTCATGGAGGTGCTGCTGCCGCGGCTCGGCAACACCCTGCTGCTGCTGGGGATCAGCGCGGCGCTGGCCGTGGCGATCGCGCTGCCGGTCGGCGTGTACGCAGCGGTCCGGCCCTACGGCGTGACCGACACACTGGTCAACCTGGCCTGCTTCGCCGGCATCTCGGTGCCGCCGTTCTGGCTGGCGCTGCTGGCCATCATGCTGTTTGCGGTGACGCTGGGCTGGCTGCCGGCCGGCGGCATGGGCTCGATCGGCATCGACGGCACCTGGGCGGTGCTGACCGACCGCGCCTGGCACCTGGTGCTGCCGGTGCTGACCCTGACCCTGGCCACCGTCGGCGGCTATACCCGCCATGTCCGCGCCGCGATGATGGAGCAGATGCGCCAGGACTACGTCCGCACCGCCCGCGCCAAGGGCGTCGGCCGCGCCGCGACGGTATGGCGCCATGCCCTGCGCAACGCGCTGATCCCGGTGGTGACGGTGATCGCGCTCGACTTCGGCACGCTGTTCTCCGGCGCGCTGATCACCGAGACCATGTTCGCCTACCTGGGCATGGGCAAGCTGATCTACGACTCGATCCTGGGCAACGACTACACCGTGGCGCTGGTCGGCCTGCTGCTGGCCACGGCCACGACGCTGGCCGGCAACGGCCTGGCCGACCTGGCCTATGCCGGGCTGGACCCGCGCATCACCTTCGGCGAGGCCAAGATATGACGGAACCGGCCAGGACCCGCGAGGCCACGGCGAGCAGCGCCGCCGGGACCGCCGCCGGGGCCGCCGCCGGGACCGCCGCTCCGATCCGCGGCCTGACGCCGGGGCGCCTGCGGCTGCGCCGGTTCCTGCGCCACCGCGCGGCGGTGGCCAGCCTGATCGTGCTCCTGCTGCTGATCGCGCTGATCGCCGCGGCGCCACTGGTGGAGGCGTGGCTGGGCGTCGACCACACGGCGATGGACTGGCTGGCCGCCAACCGGCCGCCGTCGCTGGCCCACCCGCTCGGCACCGATGCGCTGGGCCGCGACGTGTTCGTGCGGCTCCTCTATGGTGGGCGGATCTCGCTGGCGGTCGGACTGACCACGGCGCTGGCGGCGGCGCTGGTCGGCACCGCCATCGGCATCGTCGCCGGCTATTTCGGCGGCTGGCTGGACGGGCTGCTGATGCGCCTGACCGACGGCGTGATCGCCCTGCCCCTGCTGCCGCTGCTGATCGTTCTGGCCGCGGTGGACCTTGACAAGCTGCCCTTGCCCGCGGACTGGGCCCGGGCCGGATCGGCCGACCTGTGGCGCATCGTCGTGATTATTGCGCTGGTCGGCTGGACCACCGTGGCGCGGCTGGTGCGCGGCGCGGCGCTGAGCGTGCGCCAGCGCGAGTACGTGCGGGCGGCGGTAGCGCTGGGTGCCGGCAACGGGCGCATCCTGTGGGCGCACGTGCTGCCCAACGTGGCCTCGCCGATCGTGGTGGCGACCACCCTGTCGGTGGGCAACATCATCCTGCTGGAGTCGGTGTTGAGCTTTCTCGGCCTGGGCATCCAGCCGCCGACGCCGAGCTGGGGCAACATGCTGACCAACGCACAGGAGCTGATCTGGTCGGCGCCGCTGCTGGCGGTCTATCCGGGCCTCGCCATCTTCGTGACGGTGATCGCCTTCAATTTCCTGGGCGACGGCCTGCAGGACGCGCT
>CAZGMC010000072.1:14135-21562 GCA_964526565.1 uncultured Mycobacteriaceae bacterium | reverse complement strand
CCGCCGTCCGGCGCGCCGGCGGCTCAGCCGGGGGCACAGCCGGCCCCGGCGTCGGCCACGACCCCGGCCGGTCCAGGGACGGCAGGTGCTGCCGCTGGGGCGCCGCCAGGGTCAGCTGGAGGCGCTGCTGCCGCAATTCCGTCCGCTGCTGCCGCCCCGGCTTCGGCCGTGGGCGCCGCCGGAGCGGTGTCGGGTCCGGCTGCGGGTTCGGGCAGCCCGGCCATGCCGGCTTCCGGCGCGGCCGGCGGAGTGGCCGGTGCCGGCGGGGCCTTGCCTTCGGCGCCGGGCGGCGTGCCCGCCAGTGTGCCAGGCGCAATGACCATCGCCCAGGGCCCGGTCGTGGGATCACCGGCCATGCCGGGTGCGGGCGCCATGGCGCCGGCCGGCCCTGCGCCGAGCGGCACAGGCGGGGCTCCGGTCGTTGTGCCGGTGGCCTCCGGCACGGCGGTGTTGTCGGGAGCCGGGCCGGCGGGCGCCGCCCCGGCCGCAGCGTCGTCGGGACCTGCCGGGGGCGTGCCGGGACTGAGCGCTGCGCCCCTGCCGGGGGCCGCGGCCGGCGGCAGCGGCGCTGCGGCGGGCATGCCGGGATTGATGGCAGCGGCCCAGGGTGGCAGCCCGGCCGGCCTCCAGATGCCGGGAGGCGTCGCCACCGCTCAAGGCATGGCGCTGCCGGGCCGATTGCCGCCGGCCGTGCCCGGCGCCGGCGGGCCGGCGCCGGGGGCCGTCGGCGGCTTGCCGGGGGCGGGCGCCGCCGGGGCCACGACGCGGCCGGGGCTGGCGGGGGCGCCGTCGCTGTCGGCGCTGGCGGCCCTGACGCTGGGTGCCAGTGGGCCGCTGGCCGGCAGCGCCGGGCGCGGGGCCTATGCGCTGCAGCCGTTGCCGGCGCCGGCCGGGCCGGCCGGGCCGGGTGCGCCGGCGTCGGCCTTTCCGGCGCTGCACGAGGCGCTGGCGGCGCTGATGCAGGTGCAGCCGGGGCTGGCCCAGCAGGTGCGCGCCCTGGTGCCGCAGCCCAACGCGTTGATGGGGGCGACCATGCTGTTTCTCCTGTCGGCGCTGCGCGGCGGCGACATGCGCGCCTGGCTGGGCGAGCGCACGGCACGGGTGCTGGAGGCGGCCGGGCGCGGCGACGTGGTCGGCCGGTTGGCCGGCGAGTTCGCGCAGCTGTCGCGCCAGCCGGCCGAGGCGCCGGCCGGCGACTGGCGCCTGTTCACCATCCCGGTCTACGGCGACGGCGACCTGCGCCCGGTCCAGGTGGCGGTGCGCCGTGAGCCCGGCGACGATGGCGACCAGGGCGACGCCGGCGACGAGCCCGGCCGGCGCTTCCTGATCGACCTGACCATGAGCCGCATCGGGCCGATGCAGTTCGACGGGCACTACAAGGCGCAGCGGTTCCGGCTGACCGTCCGCACCGGCCGGCTGCTGCCCGGCTGGATCCGCCAGGAGATCGGCGAGGTGTTCAACGGCGCCTGCGACGCGGCCGGTCTGCAGCCGGCGCTGACCTTCCAGAGTGGTGCCCATACATGGGTGCGGCCCGATGGGGTGCGGCCCGGTGGCAGTTGACGGGAGTGCTGCCGTGGCCTGCAATGGGTCCTGCCGACCGTTCCAGGAGACCGGCCATGACCCCCGACCGTTCCGACCTCGGCGAGATCCTGCGCATGGTGCCGGTCATCCCGGTGCTGAGCATTGCCACGGTGGAGGCGGCGGTGCCGCTGGCCGAGGCGCTGGTCGCCGGCGGCATCACCGTGCTGGAGGTCACCTTCCGCACGCCGGCCGGGCCGGAGGCGCTGGCCCGGATCGCCGAGGCGGTGCCGCAGGCGATCGTCGGCGCCGGCACGGTGCGCCGCCATGAGCAGTACGACGCCGCCGAGCGGGCCGGCGCGAGGTTCGTCGTCAGCCCCGGCGCCACGCCCGGCCTGATGGCGCGGGCCCGCGATTCGGCGGTGCCGTGGCTGCCGGCGGCGGCAACCACATCGGAGATCATGGTGCTGCTGGATGCCGGGTTCGACTACCTGAAGTTCTACCCGGCCGAGGCCATGGGCGGCCCGCCGGTGGTCGAGGCCTTCGCCGGCCCGCTGCCCGAGGCGAAGTTCTGCCCCACCGGCGGCATCGACGCCGCCACCGCCCCGGAATACCTTGCCCTGCCCAACGTCGTCTGCGTCGGCGGCTCGTGGCTGGCTCCCGGCAAGGCCGTCGCCGCCGGCAACTGGCCCTACATTACCGCCCTGGCGCGCGAGGCGGCGGGGCTCGGGCGGTAGGGAAGGGGGTCGGTTCTCATGCCAGCGGCACTCTTGCGCCGGGCAAGCACCTACTCCCAGCTTGCCGCGGCCACGCGGAGGTAGTTGTTGCCGAGCACGTCCAGCACGTCGTCGTCGCTGTAGCCGCGGGCGAGCAGGCCGTCGGTGACCTCCGGCAGCACCTCCGGCGGCGCGAAGCGGATCTTGCCGAAGTCGTAGCCGGCCTCGGGCGGCCACCAGTAGTCGCGGTCCACCGGGCCGCTGGTCAAGTCCTCGATGTCCTCGGTGTCATAGGCATAGTCCAGGCCGATGGCGACGTGGGCGATGCCGACGCGCTGGGCGATGTAGTCGATGTGCCGCACCATGGCCGCAGCGCCACCGCCCGGCTCGCCCAGGAACAGGTCGACGCCGTTGACGCCGATCAGGCCGCCGGCCGCCGCACAGGCGTCGATCTGGGCGTCGGAAACATTGCGCGGGTGGTCGGCCAGGGCGCGGACATTGGCGTGGGAGAACACCACCGGCTTGGCCGATGCCGCGATGATGTCCAGGCTGGTGCGCTCCCCGGCGTGGGAGCAGTCGAGGATGATGCCGACCCGGTTGACCTCGGCGACCACGGCGCGGCCATAGTCGGTCAGCCCCTCGTCGGTGTCGTGGCAGCCGCCGCCGACGGCATTGGAGCGATTGTAGATCAGGTGCATCTGGCGGATGCCGTACTTGTGGAAGACGGCCAGCGTCTCCGTCCGGCCGTCCAGCGGTACCGCGCCCTCCAGGTCGAACCCGACGGCCAGCTTGTTGTCGTGCCGCGCCCGCCCGATGTCGGCGATCGAGCCGCCCAGGAGAAAGTGTTCGGGGTTGCACCGGATCCACGACCGGAAATAGCTGAGCACCGAGATGATGTCGGCCAGGGGCGTCATGTCCATGCCGACATTGATCGACACGTACGTCACGCCGGCCTGGCGGTGGCGTTCCAGCGCGGCGACGTTGGCGCCGGGCTTGAGTGGCAGACAGCTGTGGCCGTCCCACACCAGCGCACCTTCGTGCAGCGCCTGCGCGTGCGGCGAGATCGGGTGGTCGGTCATCCTTGTATCCTCGTTTCTTGGGCGTAGCCGGACCGGAAGGCGAACTGTAGAGGCGTCGGACGCCGATTGTCCACCGGCCACCCCGCCGCATCGGCCGGTCCGCGGCGCCGGCGGCCCTGGCGATGCGGGCGGCACGGCTTGCATGGGCGGAATGCCGGGCCTACGGTACCGGCCGTTCTCACCACAGGGGCGAAACAGTCTTGCGCTATGTCAGCACGCGGGGCGAGGCCCCAATCCTGCCGTTCGACGACGCCCTGCTGGCCGGATTGGCCCGCGACGGCGGCCTGTATGTGCCGGAGCGCTGGCCGCGGCTGGCGCCCGAGGATCTGCGCGCGCTGCGCGGCCTGAGCTATCCGGCGCTGGCCGCGCGCGTCATGCAGCCGTTCCTGGGCGACGCCGTCCAGCCCGAGGCATTCCGCCGCATCGTCGACGACGCCTATGCCGGCTTCGGCCATGTTGCCGTGGCGCCGCTGATCCAGCTCGATCAGAGGCTGTGGCTGCTGGAGCTGTTCCACGGACCGACCCTGGCGTTCAAGGACTATGCGCTGCAGGTCGTCGGCCGGCTGTTCGACCACGTCCTGGCCCGGCGCAGGGAGCGGGTGACGATCATCGGTGCCACCTCGGGCGACACCGGCTCGGCGGCGATCGAGGCGTGTCGCGACCGCGAGTCCGTCGACATCTTCATTCTGCACCCGAAGGGCCGCGTCTCGCCCGTGCAGCGCCGGCAGATGACGACGGTGCCGGCGGCCAACGTCCACAACATCGCCATCGACGGGTCGTTCGACGACTGCCAGGACCTGGTCAAGGCAATGTTCAACGATGCGGCCTTTCGTGATGCGCTGAACCTGTCGGCCGTCAACTCGATCAATGTCGCCCGCATCCTTGCCCAGGTCGTATACTACGTGGCCGCGGCGGTGGCGCTGGGCGTGCCCGACCGCACCGTGACCTTCGCCGTGCCGACCGGCAATTTCGGCAACATCTATGCCGCCTATGCGGCACGGGCCATGGGCCTGCCCATCGACCGGCTGGTCGTCGGCGCCAACACGAACGATATCCTCGACCGGTTCTTCCGCACCGGCGAGATGCGCGTCGCGCCGGTGGTGCCGACCATCAGCCCGAGCATGGACATCCAGATCTCCAGCAATTTCGAGCGCCTGCTGTTCGACCTGACGGACTGTGACGGGGCCGCGGTCGCCGCCATCATGCGCGGTTTCCGCGCCGACGGCCGGTTCGCCGTCAAGGAGGCGCAATTCGGGCGGGCGCGCCAGGTGTTCGTGTCGCACCGGCTCGACGACGACGGCACCCGTGCGGTGATCGCCGATACCTGGCGCCGCACCGGCGTGCTGCTCGATCCGCACACGGCGGTCGGCGTCGGCGCCGCCCAGGCCTGCGGCACGGACCCCGCCGTGCCGGTGGTGGCGCTGGCCTGCGCCCATCCGGCCAAGTTCCCCGACGCCGTGGAGAAGGCCACCGCCATTCGTCCGCCGCTGCCGCCGCGGCTGGCCGACCTGTTCGACCGGCCGGAGCGCGTCGCCGAGCTGCCCAACGACCTGGCCGCGGTGCAGGCTTTTGTCCGCCAGCGGGCACGGATGGCGGGGGCGGCGGCATGAAGCCGGTGGTCACCACGCTGGACAACGGCCTGCGCGTCGTCACCGACCGGATGGACTCGGTCGAGAGCGTGTCGCTGGGCATCTGGGTCGGCGCCGGCACCCGTTACGAGGCGGCCGAGGTCAACGGCATCGCCCACCTGCTGGAGCACATGGCGTTCAAGGGCACGGCGCGCCGCTCGGCCGCCGCCATCGCCGAGGAGATCGAGGCGGTCGGCGGCCACCTGAACGCCTACACGGGCCGTGAGGTCACTGCCTACTACGCCAAGGTGCTGAAGGACGACGTGCCGCTGGCGCTCGACATCCTGGCCGACATCCTGCAGCACTCGTTGTTCGAGGAGGCCGAGCTGGTCCGCGAGCGGGCCGTGGTGCTGCAGGAGATCGGCCAGGTCCTCGACACGCCCGACGACATCGTGTTCGACCGGTTCCAGGCAATGGCCTATCCGCAGCAGCCGCTCGGCTGGCCCGTGCTGGGCGAGCCGGAGACGGTGACGCGACTGTCGCGCCGGGCCCTGGTCGACTACCTGAACGGCCACTATGGCGGCCCGACCATGGTGCTGGCCGCCTCGGGATGCCTGGAGCACCAGGCCGTCGTCGACCTGGCGGCCAGGGCCTTCCGCACGCTGCCCAGGGTACGGCTGGACGCGCCGGTGCCGGGCCGCTATGGCGGCGGCGACCACCGCGAGGACCGGCCGCTGGAGCAGCTGCACTTGGTCGTCGGGTTCGACGGCATCGGCTTCCACGATGCGGCGTTCCACGCCGTCTCGGTGCTGTCGACGCTGCTCGGCGGCGGCATGTCGTCGCGCCTGTTCCAGGAGATCCGCGAGCGGCGCGGGCTGGCCTATGCGGTGTATACGTTCACGAACTTCTATGCCGATAGCGGACTGATCGGCGTCTACGCCGGCACCGGCGACCGTGATGTCGAGGAGCTGGTGCCGGTGCTGTGCGACGAGATCGCCCGCGTCGCCGCCGACGTGAGCGACGCGGAGGTCGACCGCGCCCGCGCCCAGCTCAAGGCCAACCTGCTGATGGGCCTGGAATCGACCACGGCGCGGGCCGAGCACCTGGGCCAGCACATGCTGGTCTATGGCCGTCCGGTGCCGGTGGAGGAGACCGTCGCCGACCTGAACAAGGTCGATGCGGCGGCGGTGCGGTGCCTGGCCGAGCGGCTGTTCCGGCAGCCGCCGACGGTGGCGGCGATCGGGCCGACGCGTCACCTGCAGTCGTACGACGGCATCGTGCGGCGGCTGACATGACGGAGCAATCCTGGGGGTGGAGCGGCGCGGCGTGATCGGGTTCCTCAGGTCCGGCCTGCCGACATTGCCGGCGGTCCGGCTTGAGGCCGAGCGCATCTACCTGCGACCGCCACGCGGGCGCGACTGGCGCGCCTGGGCGGCGCTGCGCGAGGAGAGCCGCACCTTCCTGGCGCCGTGGGAGCCGACCTGGCCGGCCGATGCGCTGCTGCGTGGCGCCTATAGCCGCCGGCTGCGGCGCCAGCACGCCGACTGGCGCAACGACGAAGGCTACAGCTTCCTCGTCATCCGCAAGCGCGACGAGGCGCTGCTCGGCGGCATCGGCCTGTCCAATGTGCGCCGCGGCGTCGCCCAGATGGCCTCGCTCGGCTACTGGATCGGCGAGCGGTACGCCCGCCAGGGCTACATGACCGAGTCGGCACGGGCGGTGCTCGGTTTCGCCTTCCGCCATCTGGGCCTGCACCGGGTCGAGGCGTTCTGCCTGCCCAACAACGAGGCCAGCCGGCATCTGCTGGAGGCGGTGGGCTTCCATCGCGAGGGCTATGCCCGCGCCTACCTGCGCATCGACGGCGCCTGGCGCGACCACGTGCTGTACGCCGTACTGCGCGAGGATCTGTATGGCGAGTAGGGGCGGGAGGCGGCCGCGGCGACGGCGCTACGGACCGTTGGCAACGGTGTGGTACGCGGCACCGCCATGGCTCTGTAGACTGGCGCTTGCCGGACGGAGGAGCGGATCGTGACGACGCGAACCTGTCACATCACCGCCCATTGGGACGATGACGCCCGCCTGTGGTGGGCCGAGAGCGACGACATCCCGCGCCACACCGAGGCTCCCACCTTCGAAGCCCTGGTCGAGCGGGCCCTGGCCATCGCGCCGGAAATCATTGCGCTGAACGAGGGGATGTAGCGCTCGACCTGCGGCAAACCGATCACACCCCAAACCTTGGCGCGTACACCGCCAGCAGGGCGGACACCGTGATCACCGACAGGATCGTCGAGACCAGAATCGCGCTGGAGGTGCGCTCGACGTGGATGCCGTAGCGGGAGGCAACGACGAAGGTCAGGGCGCCGGTGGGCAGGGCGGCGAGCAGGATGGCGCTGGCCGCCCAGAACGGCTCAAGGTCGAACACCCACAAGGCCAGCCCGGCCGTCAGCAGCGGGTGCACGATCAGCTTCAGGGCGGCGATCCAGGCGGTCTCGCCCAGGCGAGCCCGCAGGCGGCCGGCCGGGCCATCAGCCGGGCCATCAGCCGGG
>CAZGMC010000072.1:0-14035 GCA_964526565.1 uncultured Mycobacteriaceae bacterium | reverse complement strand
GCCCAGGCGAGCCCGCAGGCGGCCGGCCGGGCCATCAGCCGGGCCATCAGCCGGGTCGCCGCCGGTCAGCCGCTGGCCGGCCAGGAACAGGCCGATGGCGAACAGGGCGCACGGGCTGGCCGCGGCGCCGAGCAGCTCGAACAGCGTCACCACCGGCACCGGCAGGGGCAGCCCGGCCAGCGATGCGACGATGCCGGCCAGCGGCGACACGACCAGCGGGTTGGTCGCCAGCGCCAGCCCGGCGCCGCGCAGGGCCGCCGCCGCACCGTGGCCGCGCCGGCCGGCGAGTTCCAGCGCCACAACGGCCACGCCGACCGCCACGGCGCTCATCAGCACGGTGGCCAGCGTCGCCGGGGCCAGGCCGCGCTCGCCGAACGCCGCCAGGAACAGCGGGATGCCCATGTAGCCGGTGTTCGAAAAACTGGCCGCCATGCCCTGCATCGCCGCCACCGGCGCCGGCGAGCCGTGCAGCAGCCGGCCCAGCGCCGACCCGGCCGCCCAGACCAGCAGCAGGCCGGTCAGCCAGGCGCCGATGAACGGCAGGTGCAGCACCTCCGCCACCGGCGCCCGCGCCATCGCCAGGAACAGGAGCGGCGGCAGGGCGATCCAGTAGACGAAGGCGTTGAGCGCCTGCGATGAGTCAGAGCCGAGCAGCCGCGCCCGCCCGGCCAGCACTCCGGCCAGGATGACGGCGAACACCGGCAGTGCAACGTTGACGACGGCGGCCATGATCCGCCCGCTATGCCACCGGACGCCGGCCACGTACAGCCCTGTGCGCTCCCGGCGCCGTTCAGGCGACAGGCTTCCTGCCTGTTATCGCGAAGACGATTGCCCGCTGCGTCGAGGCTTCGAGGCGCTTCATGGTGGTTTGCAGGAGCACCAGGAAGATCGTGCGGCCGATCACCCCGCCCAGATAGCGTGCCGCACCGACAGCGAGCCTGCCCTCGAGCGGCAGCGATCCTGGTTCAGCCCTGAACGCGTGAGCGGTCGGCATGGGCACCGGCGGCTGAGCGACGACCGACAGATGCGTTGCCGACTGTCGGTGGCCGGCAGCGTCGGCAGCCGTTTCGCCGCGACACCCGGCAACCACCGTCATGACCGGAACCGGCTGTGTCCGTCGAACAATGCCGGCAAGGACATCCGCGGCAACCTGCGGCGCCAGCCGGATCGGGTCATAGTGGATGATGAGGGAACACGATGCGTCACGGATTTCGATGTGCTCGATGCCGTCATGCATCATGAGCGAGTGGCGCAGCGCCCGTGGCAGCGATTGGCTCTTCCGGAGTGCCGGAATGCGAAACCGGATCCGTCCCGGTATGTGATGCACGCACTCGCACATGGACCGCCTCCTCGCCGCGCTGGAAGGGTTGAACGGATGAGAATGATAATCAGTCTCAATATCCCTGCAACCGGAAACCGAGGCTTGCGGCCTCTGCTTCGCGAAGTGTGTCAGGTTCGTCCATCGGTAGCCGGCACACGGCTGGCCAGCAGGGCCCGGCCCAGGGTACCCAGGGTCACCGCGTTGTGCACCACGGCCGACACGGCCGGCGACGCATAGCCCAGGGCCGCAGCGGCGAACAGCAGCGTGTTCAGCCCCACGGCCCAGCGGAAGTTCGAGCGGATCAGTTTCAGCGTCCGGTCGCTCAGGACCCGCGCCTCGGCAACCCCGCCGATGTGGTCCCGCAACAGGATCACGTCGGCCGTGGCCCGCGCCAGATCGGCGCCGCGCGGCATGGCGATGCCGATATCGGCCGCAATCAGGGCCGGCGCGTCGTTGACGCCGTCGCCGACGAATGCGACCCGGCGCCCCTGGGCCTGCAGGCCGCGCACGACATCGGCCTTCTCCTCGGGCCGGCGGTCGGCGAAGACCATGTCGATGCCCAGGTCGGCGGCCAGCGTCCGCGCCTTGGGCTCACGGTCACCCGACAGGAGGGCGATGGTGCCGATGCCCGACCGCCGCAGGCGGGCGATCGCCGCGGCGGCCTCGGGCCGGACATGGTCGCGCAAGCCGATCAGCCCGGCCGGCCGCCCGTTGAAGGCCGCGTAAAGCAGGATCTTCCCGTCGGCCTCCAGCCGTTCGATCTCCGCCGCCTGGTCCGCAAACGACAGGCCTTCGTGCTCCTCCAGGAAATGCCGGCTGCCGACAAGGATCCGCTGGCCGTCGGACTCGCTCACCAGCCCATGGGCGACGACGAAATCCACGCCTTCATGGCCGACGTGGCTCAATCGCCGGCGCCTGGCCTCGTCAACGATCGCCTCGGCAACGGGGTGGCGGGCATGCTCCTCGAGGGAGGCGAGCACTGCCAGCAGCCGCTCCTCCGAGTACAGGTCGCACACCGGGATGACGTCGGTGACATCCAGCCGGCTTTCCGTGAGCGTCCCCGTCTTGTCGAACACGACCGTATCGATCTGGGCCAGGCCTTCGATGCCGCGGCCGCCCTTGACGAGGATGCCGCCCGTTGCCGCACCATGGATGGCCGCCTTGATCGCCACCGGGGCACCAAGCTTCAGGGCGCACCCATAGTCGATCAGGAAGACCGAGGCCAGCCGACTGGCGTCCTGGGTCAGGGCGAAGGTGATCGCGCCGAGCCCAAGCGTGATCACGATGCGCTGGTCTGCCAGCCGCTCGGAGCTGGACTGGATGTCGGGCTTCTGGTCCATGGAGGATTCAATGAAGGCGGCAATGCGGGCCATGGTCGTTGCCTTGCCGACGCGCACGGCACGGATCCGCAACCGTCCCTCCTCAACGACGGTCCCCGACAGGACGCGCCCGCCGGCCTCGACGTCCACCGGGACGGCCTCGCCCGTCAGTGACGCCTCGTTGATCGTGCCGGCCCCGCCCAGAACCTGGCCGTCGACCGGCACCATGTCGCCCGGCCCGACGACCACAACATCGTTCACCGCCAGATCGTCGGCCGCAATCTCCGCCAGGCTGCCGTCGGGCGTCTCCCGCCAGGCGGTTCCGGGCGGCTGTACGATCAGGCGGCGCAACAGGTCGGTCGACGATTCGTTGGTGGTGGCCTCCAGGTATTCGCCGGTCTTGAGCATGGTCAGCGTGCCCGCTGCGGTGCCGTAGTCGGCGCGCCCCAGGGCCACGCCCAGCGCCGTCGAGTCGAGCGCCTCGACGCAGACCCCTTTGGTCGTCAAGGCGGCGACGCCGCGGACCACGGCCGGCGCGACGACCGCCCAGGTCAGGGTCGCCTGCCAGGGCAGCGGCAGCAGGAAACCGGCAACCATGGCGGTGCCGGATACGATCGCGCCACGCAGGTGCCAGGACGACGGGCGGTGTTCGCTGTGACGAACCCAGGGCGTGGATGGTGTCTCGGCGATGAGGCGCAGCACGCTGTCGCGGGTCTGTGGTGCACCGTCATGGCGGACGATCAGGCTGCGCGCTGCCGGATTGGCTCGCGTCTCGGTCACGCCCGGGATGCGGTCCGATACCATATCGGCAAACGCCGGTGCCAGCCGGGCATCAAAAGCGGTGGAGGCGCGCAGGCGAATGCGCCCATTGATTTCATGGACGATTTTCATGGCCGTGCATCCCCGGTCTTCGGGCCCGATGTTCGGGCCCGGTGTTCGAGCAATGGAACCAATCGGTCCGACATGAACTCGGGCACCGAGGGACCGACGTGGGCTCCTGCATTGTCAAGACGACTGCGCCATATCGGACTTCGGCGGGGGCTGCGCCAGTCCTCTCAAACCGGCTGCGATGCCAAGGCCATGAACCCATCAAAAACTGATAAATGCGAGGAGAAAACGCGGCCGGGCAGAGCGGGCGATACTCCACCCGGCCGCCGGCCGCGCGCTTCGGGGACACTGCCAGCCCGTCGGCAAGCCCCCACGCCCGATGGAGCCAGAGCCTTCTCCACCGGGCCGGCGCGCGGCCCCGGTGCCCGGATCCCCCTCTCAGACCGGGCACCGGGCTCGGGTCACTCCCAGCCGGCGCGGTCGGCGATGCGTACGGCGGTCGGGTTGTTCTCGCCCAGCACGGCGGCGTTGACGCGATCCTCCTCGAACGAGCCGAATTCGGCGATCGGGCCGGAGACCTCGACCGACGGGACGACCGAGTACTCGTCGTTGCCCTCGGCGAAGACGCGCTGGGCCTCGTCGCTGACCAGGAACTCCAGGAAGGCCACGGCGTTGTCGCGGTTGGGCGCGTGGGTCACGACGCCGGCGCCGGAGATGTTGACGTGGGTGCCGCGGCCGTCCTGGTTGGGAAAGATGATGCCGACGCTTTCGCCCACCGCCTGCCTGGCCGGGTCGTCGGAGCCGAGCAGGCGGCCGACGTAATAGGTGTTGACGATGGCGACGGGGCACTCGCCGGCCGCCACCGCCTCGATCTGGGCGGTGTCGTTGCCCTGGGGATCGCGGGCAAAATTTGCCACCAGGCCTTCGGCCCATTCCGTTGCGGCCTCTTCCCCGTGGGCGGCGATGATCGCGGCCAGCAGCGACTGGTTGTAGATGTTGCTCGAGCTGCGCGTGCAGACCATGTCGCGGTAGGCCGGGTCGGCCAGGTCCTCGTAGGTGTCCAGGCCCTCGGGTGGGCCGGCCTCCTCATTGTAGATGATCACGCGGGCGCGCTTGGACAGGCCGAACCAGTGGCCGTCGGGGTGGCGCAGGTGCTCCGGCACGCGCTCCTCCAGCACCTCCGACTCGACCGGCTGGAACAGGCCGGCCTGGTCGGCGCGCCACAGCCGGCCGGCATCGACGGTGATCAGCACGTCGGCGGGGCTGTTGGCGCCCTCGGCCTGGATGCGCTCGATCAGCGCGTCACTGTCGCCCTCGATCAGGTTGACCTCGATGCCGGTCTGCTCGGTGAAGGTGTCGTAGAGAGTGAGGTCGGTGTCGTAGTGGCGGGCCGAATAGACGTTGACCTCGCCGGACTGGGCAAGGGCCGGCCCGACGGCCAGCAGGCAGGCAGCCGCGGCGGCGAAGGCCGGGACGGCCTTGAGTCCGGTATCTGCGAATCTCGACATTGGTCTTGCCCTCTCTTTTTTCAGGACGATGGCTGGTGCAGCATCGCAACAGCTGAGTCCATTGGTGGTGGTTTGGTGGTGGTCCCCGGAGTGGCTTGCCTCTGCCGGGGCCGGGCCGGCGCAAGCTCGATGCGGTTGGCAGGAACCTTTAGTCGCTGCTCGGCTCACCCGGATAAGTGAAGGTCCAGGTTACCTCGAACGGTTCCCACCACGGTGCAACTCCGGTTTCCTCGTCGGCATGCCGGAAGAAGCCGTTGCGTGATGGCGGCTCGAGGAAATACGTCACAAGGTACTCGCCCGGTCCGTTCATGGGCACGTTGTTGGCGTAGTGCGGCCCGTCGGTCGCTGTCATTGGCAGCATGGTGCCGGCACGCTGCCAATCCGTCCCGATTTTTTCGATCACGTAGCTGCACGTCAGATACGGGACGAAATGGCCTTCGGCGAAACCCTGCGCATTGTCCGCGGTTGCACTGACATCGCACTCAAGGTGGATGGTATCGGGGCCCATCTCAGTGGGCGGCGCGGGCGACATGTCGACCCCGGTGAGATAGGCGGCACCGACGGCGAGGCCGTTGCGTTCCACGGCGTCGCCGACATGGACTTCCGCTGCGTGCGCAGCGATGGTCAGGGTCAGGAGTGCGGCGACCGCCGAGGCAGCCGGCAGTTGCATGGATTTCAATGTCATCCGGTCTTGTTCCCTTTGATTGGCGGCGCTTCGTTGCGGGTCAGAAAAGGCGTGTGGCTTGGGTCGGCCTTCATTCCGCCGATTCGGGCCAAGCATCGGGGGCGATGCTGCCCAGGATCTCAAAGGATCCATCGCCCTGGGGGCGGATCACGTAGGTGACGCCCATGGGCTCGGGATAGATGCCGGTGGCCGCGTCGAAGGGGTCGTCGTGGCCGACGAGCACGGTGTTGACGTCATCGCCCGGGGGCTGGGCGAGATGCGGAACGAGCCGGTCGCGCATGGCCGCGAACTGCTCGTCGGTGTAGTCTTCGGCGGGCGCGAAATTGAGGTCGGCGTTCTTGTCGTAGCGGCCGAAGGCCAGATCGGCGGTCTGCCAGGCGCGGCAGTACTGGCTGCTGATGACGTCGCCGACAGGGATGTCAAGCCGGTCGAATGCGTCGCCGATGGCCCGCGCCTCGTGCCATCCCGCCTCGCTGAGTGTCCGCTGGGTTGAGCAGTCGCCCATGACCGCATCGACCTGGTCGGCGTAGTCCACTTCCGTTTGCGTATGGCGGATGAAAACGACGTGGCCGCCGCCGCGCAGGGCGTCGATCAGCTCCGCAGTCGTGTGTTCGGCGGACACCCGGTCCTGACCTGGTGCGGGCGGTGCGGCAAAAAGGATGACGGTCGTCAGCACGACCGGCGCGGCAGGGGACCGGGCGAGGGCTGCGGCCATGCGCTTGAGCGTTGTCATGGATATCTCCATCGGTTTTCGGGACGAGCGGGAGGGACGGTATTGCAAATGATTCGCATGTGCAAGACGCTTTGGTGGGTCATGATGCGGTTGCGCCGCCCGGGCCGCCCCGATCCGTGGCTGCCCGTGCGTTCCGGAATGGAGGTTGACGAGCGCCTTGCGCAGGGATGGTTATTGTGCGGCGCGACACCGGCAGTCCGGGAAGCCGGTTGCGTCGCAATTGCAGCACCGCCGCATGCCGGCGTCAGCATCTGTCCGACCGCTGTCACAGGATGCCGCGGTGGCTTATTGAGGCCGTGCAGCCATTGTCTTTCAGGCCGCCGACGACTATTGTTCGAATAGACGATCGCAGTGGACAAGATTATGAGAATGCAATCCAGTTTCACGTCCGTCGAAGCGACCCGGTCATGGTGCCGCTCCGCGCCAGATGAACCGGGCCGGCGCCGGGCCTTTGCCCGCACGCGTGTCCGCGACGGTGCTGCGGCGGCATGATCATCGAGGAAAGGTGTGAAGGCCTGGGGCTGCGGCTGACCAGCCAGCGGCGGGCAGTCCTGCGCGTGCTGGGCGATGCCAACGACCACCCCAGCCTCGACACGATCCATGCTCGCGCCCGCGGGATCGACCCGTCCGTGAGCGTGGCCACGGTCTATCGGACGCTGCAGTTCCTGTGCGCGAACGGGCTGGCGCTGAAGCACGACTTCGGGCCGCTGAGCACGCGTTACGAGTTGAAGCGGTGGGATCACCATCATCTGATCGACGTCGACACCGGCAGGATCATCGAGTTTGCCAGCGACACCCTGGACCGGCTGCTCAGGGACATCGCCGGCCGGCTCGGGTTCGAGCATCTGGAAAGCCGCGTCGACCTGTTCGGCCGGGTCCGCAGCCGCGCCGGCCGCGGCGGCGGGGCGGCACGGTGCGCACCGTCGCCGGCGGTCGCCGCTAATGGCGGGTCAGCCGCAGCGGGGTCAGCGGCGGGGCGCGATCGTCCTGGTGCAGCAGTTGAAGACGCACCCGGGTCGTCGGCAGAAGGATGTCGGACGCCGCCAGAGTGAAGGCGGCGTGGCGCAGGAACAGGCCGATCGCTGCCGCGCAGGCGGTGCCGACCAGCGGCGCGACGACGCCTTCCGCCGCCGCCTCGGCGCCGGCCTGGTGACAGGCGATGCCGGCGAGCAGCCGTTCCTCGTCGCGGCTAAGGAACGGGCAGTCGACGCAGTTGATCACCACCAGCCGCTCCGCCGAGCAGTGCACGGCGCTGACGAGGGCGTCGATCGGTGCGACCGCCACCTCGGCGCCGCTGCGGGCCAGGATGCGGTGCAGGATGTCGAAGACGGGCATGTCGTTGAGCAGGCCGTGCGTGCACAGGCGGACGGCCCACAGCACGACGCACTCGGCGCCGTCCAGATCGTTGACGGCCCTGTTGATGACCGGCGTCTCTTCATGAAGGGCTAACATTCGCGGTTTCCTCTGGCTGGAAGCGAGGCATGCCCCGGCGGCCGGATCAGTGGCTGCAGTGCTGGCGGCGCTGGGGTTCGAGAGCGGCCGGCCCGATCCCGCTGCCGGTCAGGTCGACACCGGCCGAGAGCAGCAGCCGCGCCAGCTCGTAGCCGATGGCGCGGACGGCGCCGCGGCACTCCGGCCTCAGGAACGACGACAGGACGAACAGGGGGCGCATGGGGTCGTCCTGCTGCAGGTAGCGCACCAGGTCGAGCAGGCGCTGCTCGTCGGCCGACAGCGTGGGGTAGCACGGCGGGCGGATGTCGATTGTCCGGCGCGCGCCCTCGGCCAGCGCCACCATCATGCGCTCGACCAGCCGGCCGCCGTTGTCGGTGCGCAACGCGCTGAAGGCCTGATCGATGACCGGGACGACGGAGCGCTCCTGGTGCAGGCCGAGCACCCAGATCCGCATCGTCCACAGGACGAACTGTTCGGGAAAGCCGAGTCCGTCGCGCCCGATCTCGCCGTCTGTTGCGCAATAACCGTCCATCGAAAACCTCCTCGTCGCCGCCGTGCGCGGGTGCTGCGGTGCGGCAGGCCAGGACGGTATCGCAAATGATTCGCATTCGCAATAACCCTGCGGCGGTGCGCCACAGGAACCTGAGCAGGGAGCGTCGCCGAATCGTGTCAACATGCAAACGACTCGCATTTGCATGTTGACACGGCACCGTGCGCTTGGGAATGGTGCCGGCGGACGGCCCTGCGGCCCTCACTGATGATGAACCGCGAGGTGGACCATGGCGCACAAGCACTGGACCCTGGACGACATTCCCTGGCACCGTGTCGATCCGTCGCTGGTGAATCCCGACCATTTGAAACTGGCCAAGGCCGCCGCCATGGTCGAATACAATGCGGCTGCCTATGTCGGCTATCTTGAAGGCGTTTTTGCCGACGATCCGGAATTTCTTGAAGCCATCCGGCAATGGGGTGTCGAAGAGACCCAGCACGGCAGTGCCCTGGCACGCTGGACGATTCTGGTCGACCCCGGCTTCGATTTCGAAACGAGGTTCGCCGCGTTTCGCGCGGCCGTGCCGATCGATACGGCGGCGCAGGCATCGATCCGTGGCTCGCGCGCCGGCGAAATGGTGGCGCGGTGCATGGTCGAGGTCGGCACCAGCTCGTATTATGCGGCGCTGGCCGACGCCACCGAGGAACCGGTCTTCGAGATCATCTGCAGGCGGATTGCCGCCGACGAACTGCGTCACTACAAGCTGTTCTATGATCATCTCCGCAGATATTTGCAGCGCGAAAGGCTGGGGCGGATGCGCAGACTGTGGGTCGCGCTCGGGCGGATCACGGAAACCGAGAACGACGAGCTGGCATTTGCCTTCCATGCCGCCAACAACATGGGCGAAGCATATGACCGCAAGCGGGCCCATCGCGAATACATGCGTCGGGCCTATGCATACTATGGCAGCTCACATATAGAGCGCGCCGTGGCGATGATCTTCAAGGCGATCGGCCTCAAGCCTCACACTTGGCTGTTCGCCGCCACGTCGCGGACGACGCAATGGCTTCTGGCCGTTCGCCGCCGCCGGATGGCGAGGCTGGCGACGGCATAGTGGGCGTACAGCGGTGCCGGCCCGGCCGCCTTCAGTGCCCGGCCGCCTTCAGTGCCCGGCCGCCTTCAGTTCAGCCAATGGGTTGCAACCCAGGAGAGGATCGCCGCCTCCCGCTGCTCATCGGGGGTCTGGGGCATGTGCCACCGGTACACGCGGTCGGCGACGCGGAGGGCTGAGTCGTGTCCTTCCCCGCAGGCGATCATGCTTCGATAGGCGCGGACGACTGCCGCCTGACAGGGGATTTCGCCCATGTGTGGTTCCTTTGTTCAGAGTCTGCAGTGATCGCGGCCATGCCGACGATCTCCTCGGCGAGCGGCTGTGCCGGCGTGCCGGCAGGCGCTGTCGCCGGCCACCCGCCGGGGCAGGATGAGATGTGAATGAGAATCATTTGCAAAGTGCCCGAGCCTCGCTTAAGGTCCTGTCGAGCGGGCGGCTAGCTCTGGCGCCCTGCTCCTTCCTGAAACCCACTTGCCGGGAGGCGACACCGTTGCCTCCCGGTTTTTTTCGATGGTGCGGCTTCCAGGCCGGATGCGAGTGTGTCCCAATCTCAGCGGCGCGCATTGACATGAAGCCGAGAATGCTGCGGCGCGGTGTCGCGCTTGAGGGGACCGATCAGTTCGGCGAAGACCCTGGCCGTCCCATCCGGCGGCCCGGGGGTTTAACGGTGACGGGTTTAACGGTGACGGGTTTAACGGTGACAGTTTGCTTATTTCCCTGGATAAGATAAGCTCAGCGTCGTAATCGGGACAAGGAAAATAAGTAAACTGTCACCGTTAAACCGGCGCGACCCTGGCCGCCGGTCGGAACCGGCCCCCTTCGCGGCGGCTGGCATCGGTCAGCGGATGCGGCCGCTCATGGTGCCCACAGCGCGTTGAGCTGAGCCCGTTGCCGTGCGGCTTGACGCTGGCGACGGGGCGGGGCGATAAGGCCGGAGTCGGCGGACGTGACCGGGCCGGCGGTCGGACGCCGCTGGGCGAAGGAAGTGTAAAGGTGCAGGAATGCTCGATCCCCACGGCGCGCTGGTCTACGTCATGGTCCTTATGTCGGCGGCCGATGCCGACATGACGGACGACGAACTGAGGGTCATGGGCGACATCGTCCGCTTCCTGCGCGTGTTCCGCACCTTCGACGACGGGCGGCTGCCGCGGTTGGCCCACGACTGCTCGGTGCTGCTGCAGGACCCGGAAGGCCTGGACAAGGCACTCGACGCGATCAAGGAGGCGCTGCCGGCGCGCTTGCGCGAGACCGCCTATGCCGTGGGCTGTGAGGTGGCCGCCGCCGACGGCAAGGTGAGCCAGGAGGAGTTGCGCCTGCTGGAGATGATCCGGCACGAACTGGAAGTGGATCGCCTGGCCGCCGCCGCCATAGAGCGCGGCGCCCGCGCCCGCAGCATGACCTTGTAGCGCAGGATCCCGATCCCCATGGCGCGGCCGCCGGTCCGCCTGGAAGGAGCCCGCGTGCTGGTGACGCTGGTGGCGCCGACCGACGCGACGGCGCTGCTCGACTTCCACAGGCGCAACCGGGCGCACCTGAAGCCGTGGTCGCCGGCGCCGCCGGCGGACTTCCTGACGCCAGCCTACTGGCGCCGCTGGGCGGCGGTGGCGGGTGGGCTGTACGAGCAGGATCGTGCGCTGCGGCTCGCCGTGCGGCCGCGGCGTGCTCCGGACGGGCCGCTATTGGGCCAGATCAACTACAGCACCATCGTCCGCGGCCCGCTGCTGACCGGCACCCTGGGCTGCCACATCGACGCCGCCGCCGAGGGTCGCGGGCTGATGACGGAGGCGCTGCGGCTGGCGCTGGACTTCGCGTTCGGGCCGCTGGGGCTGCACCGGGTCACGGCGAGCTACCTGCCGAACAATCGCCGCAGTGCCCGCCTGCTGGAGCGGCTCGGCTTCGAGGTCGAGGGGCGCGCCAGAAGCCTGCTGTTCATCGACGGCGCCTGGCGCGACCACGTGCTGTGCGCGCTGGTCAACCCCGACCCGCAGCCGCCACCCTACGCCGTTGCCGCCACCGCCCCGGCGCCGGCGTGAAGCTGAACGTGGCGCCCAACGTGACGCACCGCAGCGACAGCCCTTCCGTTTCGGCGCATCGTCCATTATAAGACCCGCTCGGCTGGCCGGGGCTCCGACCGCGGCCCGGTTTCGCGCGCCTGCACGGCTGCTCCGGTACGACACAGGACCCCATGCCGAAACGAACCGACATCTCCTCGATCTGCATCATCGGCGCCGGCCCGATCATCATCGGGCAGGCCTGCGAATTCGACTATTCCGGCGCCCAGGCGGTCAAGGCCCTGCGGCAGGAGGGATACCGCGTCGTCCTGGTCAACTCCAACCCGGCCACGATCATGACCGACCCGGATCTGGCGGACGCGACCTACATCGAGCCGATCACGCCGGCCATTGTCGCCCGCATCCTGGAGGTCGAGCGGCCCGACGCACTGCTGCCGACCATGGGCGGGCAGACGGCGCTCAACACGGCCATGGCCCTGGCCGAGGACGGCACGCTGGAGCGGCTCGGCGTCGAGCTGATCGGCGCCAGGCCCGACGTCATCGCCAAGGCCGAGGACCGGCTGAAGTTCCGCAACGCGATGGACGCGATCGGCCTGGAAAGCCCGCGCAGCCGCCTGGTCCACACCCTGATGGAGGCGATCGACGCGCTCGAGGCGGTCGGCCTGCCGGCGATCATCCGGCCGTCCTACACCCTGGGCGGCACCGGCGGCGGCATTGCCTACAACCGGGCGGAGTTCGAGGAGATCGTGCGCAACGGCCTGCGCGCCAGCCCGGTGCACGAGGTGCTCGTCGAGGAATCGGTGCTCGGCTGGAAGGAATTCGAGATGGAGGTCGTGCGCGACTGCGCCGACAACTGCATCATCGTCTGCGCCATCGAGAACGTCGACCCGATGGGCATCCACACCGGCGATTCGATCACCGTGGCGCCGGCGCTGACGCTGACCGACAAGGAATACCAGATCATGCGCGACGCCTCGATCGCGTGCCTGCGCGAGATCGGCGTCGACACCGGCGGCTCCAATGTCCAGTTCGCGGTCAATCCCGACACCGGCCGGCTCGTGGTCATCGAGATGAACCCGCGCGTGTCGCGCTCGTCGGCCCTGGCGTCGAAGGCGACCGGCTTCCCCATCGCCAAGGTGGCCGCCAAGCTGGCCGTCGGCTACACGCTCGACGAGCTGGACAACGACATCACCAAGGTCACCCCGGCCTCGTTCGAGCCGACGATCGACTATGTCGTCGTCAAGATGCCGCGCTTCACCTTCGAGAAGTTTCCCGGCGCCGACCCGCTGCTGACGACGTCCATGAAATCCGTGGGCGAGGCGATGGCCATCGGCCGCACGTTCCAGCAGAGCATCCAGAAGGCGTTGCGCTCGATGGAGACCGGCCTGACCGGCTTCGACGAAATCGAGATCCCCGGCGTCCAGGGTGATGGCGACGGGGCGCCGGACCCCGATGCCCTGCGCGCCGCCCTGTCGCGGCCGACCCACGACCGCATCCTGGTCGTCGCCCAGGCGCTGCGCCACGGCCTGTCCGTTGCCGACGTCCACGCGGCGACGCGCATCGACCCGTGGTTCCTGGAGGAGATCGCCGGGCTGATTCGGGCCGAGGAGCAGGTTTGCCGGCACGGCCTGCCGCGCGACCGCGAGGGCTGGCTGGCGCTCAAGGACATGGGCTTCGCCGACGCCCGCCTGGCGACGCTGGCCGGCTGGCAGGAGCTGGAAGTGGCCGATCGCCGCCGGGCGCTCGATGTGCGCCCGGTCTACAAGCGCATCGACACCTGCGCGGCGGAGTTCGCCAGCCTGACGCCGTACATGTATTCGTGCTACGAAGCCGACGGCGAGTGCGAGGCCGATCCCACGGAGCGCACCAAGGTGGTGATTCTGGGCGGCGGCCCGAACCGCATCGGCCAGGGCATCGAGTTCGACTATTGCTGTGTGCACGCCGCCTATGCACTGAAGGAGGCCGGGTACGAGACCATCATGGTCAACTGCAACCCGGAGACCGTGTCCACCGACCCCGATACCTCCGACCGCCTGTATTTCGAGCCGCTGACCGCCGAGGACGTGATCGAGCTGGTCCGCACCGAGCAGCGGGCCGGGCGGCTGCTCGGCGTCATCGTTCAATTGGGCGGGCAGACGCCGCTGAAGCTGGCCCACGACCTGGAGGCAGCCGGCATACCCATCCTGGGCACGCCGAAGAACGCCATCGACCTGGCCGAGGACCGCGAGCGCTTCAAGCGGCTGCTCGATGACATCGGCCTCAGCCAGCCGCACAGCGGCGTCGCCCGCTCGGCCAAGGAGGCGGAGCGGGTGGCGGCGGAGATCGGCTATCCGCTGCTGATCCGCCCGTCCTACGTGCTGGGCGGCCGGGCCATGGAGATCGTCCACGACCGCGACGCCCTGCGCCGGTACATCACCTCGGCGGTGAAGGTGTCCGGCCGCAACCCGGTGCTGATCGACAGCTATCTGCAGGACGCCATCGAGGTGGACGTGGATGCCGTGTCCGACGGCACGACCGTCTACGTCGCCGGCATCATGGAGCACATCGAGGAGGCCGGCATCCATTCCGGCGACAGC
>CAZGMC010000071.1:2508-21769 GCA_964526565.1 uncultured Mycobacteriaceae bacterium | reverse complement strand
TGAAATACGGCCGCGGATCGGCAATGTGGCCCGCTGCGGCACTGGCCGCGACGGCGCCGGCGGTCCCCCAATCCACCACCGCACCCCCCGCCGCCGCCCCGCCGGCCGCCCCGCCGGCCGCCGGCACGCTGGCCGACCGGCTGCGGGCCAGCCATCCGGCCGAGCGGCCGGCCGTGCTGCAGCGCCACGTGCAGGAGACGGTGGCGCGCATCCTGGGCCTGGGGCCGACCGCGGCGCCGCCGATCGATGTCGGCCTGCACGAGCTGGGCATGGACTCGATCACCGCGCTGGAGCTGCGCGAGGCCCTGCAGCGTTCGGCCGGCACCGCGCTGCCGGCCACCCTGGCGCTGGAGCACCCGACGATCGCCGGCGTCGCGACCCATCTGGCCGGCGTGCTGGACCTCGACACCGCCGCCATGCCCGCGGCCCGGCCGGCCCCGATGTCCCGCCCGACACCGTCGCCGGCACCGGCACCGGCGACGGACGCCACGGACGCGATCCGCATGCCCGCCGCCCACCTGGACGAGACGATCGCCGCCCTGGCCGCGCTGAGCGACGCCGATGCCTGGCACACCCTGGGTTCCCATGGCGGAGACCGGGCATGACGCAGCGATCCGAGCCCCGCCCCGACCCGCTGGCGGCGCTGTCGCCGGTCAAGCTGGCCGTGCTGGCCGCCGGCCTGCGCGACCGCTCCTCCGAGGCCGCGGCCCTGCAGCGCGAGCCGATTGCCATTACCGGCTATGCGTGCCGCTTCCCCGGCGGCGAGACGGTCGAGGACTTCTGGGCGCTGCTGCGCGATGGCCGCGACGCCGTCGGCCCGGTCCCGCCCGGCCGCTGGGAGGCCGACCCCGGCCATCAGCCGCTGGGCGACGGCCCGGCCCGCGCCGTGCCGCGCCGCGCCGCCTTCCTGTCCGACGCGGCCGGCTTCGACGCCGCGCTGTTCCGCATCTCCGGCCGCGAGGCGCGGGCGCTGGACCCGCAGCAGCGGCTGCTGCTGGAGGTCGCCTGGGAGGCGCTGGAGCGCGGCGGCACCGCGCCGGACCGCCTGCGCGGCAGCCGCACCGGCGTGTTCGTCGGCACCACCTCGCGCGACTACGGCGACCGCCAGATCGCCAACGCCGACCCGCGCCGCATCGACGCCCATTTCGGCACCGGCACCGCGCCGTGCTTCACGGCAGGCCGGCTGTCGTTCGTGCTGGGCGTGCACGGCCCCAGCCTGGCCATCGACACGGCCTGCTCGTCGTCGCTGGTGGCGCTGCACCAGGCCTGCCGGGCGTTGCGTGACGGCGAGTGCGACCGCGCCCTGGCCGGCGGCGTCCACCTGATGCTGTCGGTCGGCGGGTTCCTGTTCAACAGTGCCATCGGCGCCCTGGCCGCGGACGGCCGCTGCAAGGCGTTCGCCGCCGGCGCCGACGGCTTCGGTCGCGGCGAGGGCTGTGCCGTGCTGGTGCTGCGCCGCCTGTCGGACGCCCTGGCCGGCGGCGACCGGGTGTTCGCCCTGGTGCGCGGCAGCGCCGTCAACCACGACGGGCCGAGCAGCGGCCTGACCGTGCCCAACGGCCAGGCCCAGGCGGCGGTGATCCGCGCCGCCCTGGACGCCGCCGGGCTGGCGCCGGACGGCATCGACTATGTCGAGGCGCACGGCACCGGCACCGAGCTGGGCGACCCGGTCGAGGTGCGGGCGCTCGACGCCGTCTACGGCCCCGGCCGGCCGGCCGACCGGCCGCTGCTGATCGGCTCGGTCAAGAGCAATGTCGGCCATACCGAGGCCGCCGCCGGGCTGTGCGGCGTGGTCAAGCTGGTCCTGGCGCTGGAGCATGCCACGGTGCCGCCCAGCCTGCACTGCGCGACGCTCAACCCGCTGATCCCGTGGGACGGGATGCCGGTGGCGGTGGCCCGCACGGCGTTGCCGTGGCCCGCCACCGGGCGGCCGCGGCGCGGCGCCGTCAGCTCGTTCTCCATGACCGGCGCCAACGCCCACGTCATCCTGGAGCAGCCGCCCGACGACCCGCGGCCGCGCCCCGAGACCGACCGCAGCCACCACGTCCTGGCCCTGTCGGCGCGGTCGGATGCGGCGCTGCGCCGGCTGGCGGAGCGGCAGGCCGCGGCGCTGCGCACGCTCGGCGACGACCCGGCCGTGGCCGGCGATGCCTGTTACGCGGCCAACACCGGCCGGGCACTGCACGCCCACCGGCTGACCGCCGTCGGCAGCGGGGCGGCGGCGCTGGCCGAGACGCTGGAGGCGTTCGCCCGCGGCGGGCGGCCGGCCGGCCTGAAGCAGGGCGCGCCCGACCGCGCAGCGGTGCCGCGCCCGGTCTTTCTGTTCACCGGCCAGGGCGCGGCGGCGCCGGGCATGGCGCGGCAGCTCTACGACACCGCGCCCGGCTTCCGCCGCCACCTGGACCGCTGTGCCGAGATCCTGGCGCCGCACCTGGACGTCGGCCTGCACGACCTGCTCTACGGCCGGCCGGCGGCGACGGCGCGGCTGGCCCGCACCAGGTACGCCCAGCCGGCGCTGTGCGCGCTGGAGTGGTCGCTGGCCATGCTGTGGCGCGACTGGGGCGTGACGCCGGCCGCCGTGCTGGGCCACAGCCTGGGCCAGTATGTCGCCGCCGCCGTCGCCGGGATGATCGGCATCGAGGCGCTGCTGCCGCTGATCGCCGACCGCGGCCGCATGATGGACGCCCTGCCGGACAGCCGCATGATCGCCTGCTCCGCCGGCGAGGCCGAGGTCGCCGCCGCCGTGGCGCCGCACCGCGACGGCGCCGCCGTGGCCGCGGTCAACGGGCCGGAGGCGGTGGTCGTCGCCGGCCTGCCGGCGGCGGTGGACGCGGTCGCGGCGACGCTGCGGGCGGGCGGGGTCGCCGTCCGGCCGCTGGCCGTCTCGCACGGCTTCCATTCGCCGGCCATGGACCCGGTGCTGGCGCCACTGGCCGAGCGGGTGGCGCGGGCGGACTGGCGGGTGCCGGAGCTGCCGCTGGCCGACAACCTGACCGGCACGGTGCTGCCGGCCGGGCACGTGCCGACGCCGGGCGACTGGGCCCGCCACGCCCGCGAGCCGGTGCGCTTCGCCGACGGCATCCGCGCCCTGCACGCCGCCGGCCACCGCCTGTTCCTGGAGGTCGGGCCGGCGCCGGTGCTGTGCGGCCTGGGCGCCGGCAGCCTGGCCGGCGCGACGCTGGAGGACGCCGCCACCTTCCTGCCCAGCCTGCGCCCCGAGCGGGCCGACTGGGCGACGCTGCTGACGGCGCTGTCCGGCCTGTTCGTCGCCGGCGTGCCGGTCGACTGGGAGGGGCTGGACCGGCCCTACCGGCGGCGCCGCGTGCCGCAGCCGCCCTATCCGTTCGAGCGGCGCCGCTACTGGATCGAGGAGCCCGCCATGGCGAGACAGCAGCCGCAGGCCGCACCCGCGCAACCGGCCGACCCCGTTGCACCGGTCCCCGTTTCACCGGTCCCCGTTTCACCGGTCCCTGCTGAACCGGTCCCTGCCGAACCGGTCCCTGCCGAACCGGTCCCTGCCGAACCGGTCCCTGCTGAAGCGGCCGCGGCCGTGCCGCCGGCCGCCGCGCCTGCGCCGACTCCGCTCGTCGCCGGTGCGGCTCCGACGGGCGCCGGTCCGGCAGCGATGCCGGCCGCGGACCGGGCGGCGGCGCTGGTGCCGGCGCTGACCGCCCTGGTTGCCGAGGCGCTGCAGGTGGAGCCGGGCGAGGTCGGCCGCGACGTGCCGCTGCTGGAGATGGGTGCCGACTCGATCAGCCTGGTCGAGGTCGGACAGCTCGTGCGCGCCCGCTTCGGCGTCACGCTGACGGCGAAGCAGTTTCTCGACGAGATCACCGACGTGCAGGCCCTGGCCGCCGCCGTCGCCCGCGCCATGCCGGAACCCGAGCCGGCCGGCCCGGCCGGGCCGGCGGCTCAAGCCCCGGCCCCGGCGGTGACACCGGCCGGTGGGGGGCCGACGCCCGCCGCTCCGGCAGCCACGGCGCCGCCCGAGGCCGCCACGGCGCCGCCCGAGGCCGCTACGGCGCCGCCAGGCACCGGTGATGCCGGAACGACCGCGCCGCCCGCCGGCCCCGCCCAGCCCTTGCCCGTTGTCCTGCCGGAGACGCCCGCGATGCCGCCGCCGACCCACGGCAACGACCTGACCGCCCTGTTCGCCCGCCAGCTCGATGTCGTCAACGGCCTGGTCTCGCGCCAGCTCGACATCCTGCAGGGACGCGGCACCGCCCCGGCCGCAACGCAGCCTCCGGCGGTGCCGGCCGCCGCACCGGAAGTGGCGGCACAGCCGGTCGCCGCGCCGGGTGCTGCGGTCCCCGCAGCGGCTCTTCCGGCGCGCGCACCGGCTCCGGCGCCTTCGGCCGCACCGGCCGCCGGCACACCGACTGCCGCGCCTGCCACCACCCCGGCAACGACGGCGCCGGCCAAGGACTTCGGCCCCTACCGGCCGCCGCGGCAGGCGGGGGCGGCGGGCGTCGCCGACCCGCGTCAGCGCGCCCACCTGGAGGACCTGGTCACCCGCTTCACCGCGCGCACCGCCAAAAGCAAGGCGCTGGCCGAGGCGGCCCGGCCGCGCCTGGCCGACAGCCGCGCCTCGGCCGGCTTCCGGCTGCCGCTCAAGGAGATGCTCTACCCGCTGACCGGCGAGCGCGCCGACGGCGCCCGCGTCTGGGACATCGACGGCAACGCCTACGTCGACATCTCCATGGACTTCGGCGTCAACCTGTTCGGCCACCGCCCGGCCTTCATCCGCGAGGCGATCCGCGCGGAGCTGGAGCGCGGCCTGCCCATGGCGCCGCGCTCGCGCCATGCCGGCGAGGTCGCCGAACGGCTGTGCCGGCTGACCGGCATGGCGCGCGCCGTGCTCTGCCAGTCGGGCACCGAGGCGGTGATGACCGCCGTGCGCCTGGCCCGCCTGGCCAGGGGGCGCGACGGCATCGCCCTGTTCCGCAATTCCTATCACGGCCACTCCGACGGCGTGCTGGCCATGGGCCTGGACGGACCGGACGGCCCGCAGACCCTGCCCATCGTGCCCGGCATCCCGCACAATGCCGTGCGCGACGTGATCGTCCTCGACTACGGCGAGCCGGCGGCGCTCGACACGATCCGGCGGCACGCCGGCCGGCTGGCCGCGGTGCTGGTCGAGCCGGTGCAGAGCCGCATGCCGCACCTGCAGCCGCGCGACTTCCTGCACCGGCTCCGCGCCCTGACCCGCGAGCTGGGCCTGGTGCTGATCTTCGACGAGATGATCACCGGCTTCCGTCTGCACCCCGGCGGCGCCCAGGCCTGGTACGGCGTCGAGGCCGACCTGTGCACCTACGGCAAGATCCTGGGCGGCGGCGTGCAGATGGCGGCGGTGGCGGCGCGCGGCGACCTGGTCAACGGCATCGACGGCGGCCAGTGGCGCTATGGCGACGACAGCATGCCGCCGCACCCGACCACCTTCTTCGCCGGCACCTTCAACGCCGCACCCCTGGCCCTGGCCGGGGCGCGGGCGGTGCTGACCGAGCTGGAGCGGCGCGGGCCGGCCCTGCAGGAGGGCATCAACGCCCTGACCGCCCGCTTCGCCGGCGAGGTCAACGACTGGCTGGAGGCGGAGGACGCGCCGGTCCGCATCGCCCACGCCGGCTCGCTGTTCCGGTTCCGCTACAGCGGCAACCTGGATTTGCTGTTCTACCACCTTTTGTGCCGCGACGTGTTCGTCTGGGAGGGCCGCAACTGCTTCGTCTCGGCGGCGCACGGGCCGGCCGAGATGGCCCTGGTCGCCGAGGCGATCCGCGACAGCGTCCGCGCCCTGCGCGACGGCGGCTACGTGCCCGAGCGCAAGCGCGGCCCGGCCCTCGCCCCCGCCGTCGCGGCCCTGGCGGTGGCCAGGGCCGCGGCGCCGCCGGCCGACGCCCCGATCGAGGTGCCGCTCAGCGAAGCACAGCGCCAGCTCTGGCTGCTGGCCCAGTTCGACGACATGGCGTCGAGCGCCTACACCGAGTCGATCGTCCTGCAGGTCGACGGGCCGCTGGACGCCGACGCCCTGGACACCGCCCTGAAACAGGTCGTCGCCCGCCACGAGGCGCTGCGCACCGCCTTCGCCGCCGACGGCAGCCACCAGCGCGTGCTGCCGCAGGTGCCGGTCGCCCTGGTCCGCGGCGACATCACCGACCTGCCGGCGGCGGACCGGCCGGCGGCGCGTGAGCGCTGGCTGGCGGCGCTGATCCGGCCACCGTTCGACCTGGCCCAGGCGCCGCTGCTGCGCGCCGGCCTGCTGGCCGAGGATGACGGCCGGCACGTGCTGGCCATCGCCGTCCACCACATCGTCGCCGACGGCTGGTCGATGGGCGTGATGCTCAACGAGCTGATGGCCTTCCATGCCGCCGCCACCGGCACCGAAGCGGAGCCGCCGCCGCCGGCCATGCAGTTCCGTGACCTGCTGGCGGCACAGGCGCAGACGCTGAGCGGCGAGCGGCTGGCGGCGCTGGAGCGGTTCTGGCGCGAGCGCCTGACGCCGCCGCCGCCGCGCCTGGACCTGCCGCGCGACCGCCGCCCGGCCGATGCCCCCACCTGGCGCGGCGACAACCGCCGCAGCGCTGTCGACCCCGAGCTGCGCCGCGCCGTGGAGGGCCTGGGCCGGCGCCAGCGGGCGACGCCGTTCGCCGCCTGGCTGGCGGTGACGCTGTCGTTCCTGCACCGGCTGACCGGCCAGGACGACCTGGCGGTCGGCGTGCCGGTGCTGGGCCGGCCGATCGACGAGAACACCGCCGGCGCCGTCGGCTACATGACCCACATCGTGGCGGTGCGCAGTCGCCACCAAGCCGACGAGCCGTTCGCCGGTTTCCTGGCGCGGACCCGCGACGGCCTGCTCGAGGCGCTGGACCATCAGGACTATCCGTTCGCCCGTCTGCTGGGCCTGCTGGGGCTGGCCTGGTCGGGCGGCGAAGTGCCGCTGATCGACGTGCTGTTCAACCTGGACCGGCCGCCGCGGGCGCCGGCCCTGGCGGGGCTGGAGATGCGGCCGCTGCCGCCGCCGATGCACGCCGCCAAGTACCCGCTGTTCATCAACGCGCTGGACGCCGGCAGCGAGCTGTTCCTCGACTTCATGTACGACACCGACGCGTTCAGTCCGGCTGCCGCCGAAGCCCTGGCCGGCCAGTACCTGGCCTGGGCGGCGCAGGTGACGGCGGCGCCGGACATTCCCATGGCTGAGGTCGCGCCGGTCCGGCTGGAGGACGAGCCGGCCATTCTGGCGGCCAGCCGCGGCCCCGATATCGACTTCGGCCCGGCCGCCGCGGTGCCCGAGCTGTTCGCCCGCGTCGTCGCGGACATGCCCGACGCGCCGGCCCTGACCTTCCGCGACGCCACGTTGAGCTATGCCGCACTGAACGCCCATGCCGATGCCCTGGCCGCCCGGCTGGCCGCCGCCGGGGCCGGGCCGGAGGCGATCGTCGCCTGCGTGTTCCATCGGTCGTTCGAGATGGTCGTCGCCCTGCTGGCCGTGCTCAAGGCCGGCGCCGCGTTCATGCCGGTGGCGCCGGACGACCCGCCCGAGCGGGTGCTGGGGCTGCTCGACGACGCCGACCCGGTGGCGGTGCTGACCCATCCCGACCTGAGCGGCCGGCCGGCCCTGGCCGCGGCCGCCGACGCCGGGCGGCGGCTGCTGACCGTCGGCCCGATCGACCCGGCGGCGCCGCTGCCGGTGCCCGAGGGACCGGTGCCGGCGGCGGCGGCACAGCCGGACCATGCCGCCTATGTGATCTTCACGTCGGGGTCGACCGGGCGGCCCAAGGGGGTGGTCAACGTCCACCGCGGCATTTCCAACCGGCTCTTGTGGATGCAGGACGTGTTCGGGTTCGGGCCCGGCACGGTCTTCGTGCAGAAGACCCCCTACACCTTCGATGTCTCGGTATGGGAGTTCTTCTCGCCGCTGATCGCCGGCGCCCGGCTGGTGGTGGCCGAGCCCGACGACCACGCCGACCCGCGCGCCATCGCCCGGCTGATCCAGGCCCAGGGCGTGACCGTGGTCCACTTCGTTCCGTCGATGCTGGCGGCGTTCCTGGACGAGCCGGAAGCACGGCGCTGCACCGGCGTGACCCACCTGTTCTGCAGCGGCGAGGCGCTGGCCCGCGACCAGATCGAGCGGTTCTTCGCCCTCGGCCTTGATGCGGAAATGCACAACCTGTACGGCCCCACCGAGGCCTCGATCGAGGTCACCCACTGGCCGTGCACCGCCGACCCGACCCTGCCGGGCACGCCGATCGGCAAGCCCATCGCCAACGTCGCCATCCGCATCCTGGACGAGCACGGCCGGCTGGCACCGCTGGGCACCGTCGGCGAGGTGTGCATCGGCGGCGTCGCCGTGGCCCGCGGCTACCTGAACCGCCCGGACCTGACCGCGGCCGCCTTCGTGCCCGACCCGTGGGGCACGGAGCCGGGGGCGCGGCTCTACCGCACCGGCGACCTGGGCCGCTACCTGCCCGACGGCAACGTGCTCTACCTGGGCCGCCGCGACGGGCAGGTGAAGCTGCGCGGCTGCCGCATCGAGCTGGGCGAGATCGAGACGCACCTGCGCGGCCACGAGCTCGTGCGCGACGCCGTGGCCGGCGTGGTCGGCGTTGATGCCGCCGACCAGCGCCTGGTCGCCTGGGTCGTGCCGGCGGAGGCTGTGGCAGCCGCGGGGGCGGACGCCGACCTGAAGCCGGCCCTGCGCGCCCATCTAGCGGCGCGGGTGCCGGGCTACATGGTGCCGTCGGCGTTCGTGACCATTGACGCGCTGCCGGTCACCGCCCACGGCAAGGCCGACCGCAAGGCGCTGGTCACGGCTGCCGGCACTGGCGCCGGCGCCGGTATCGGTGGAGCCGGTGGATTGGGCGGCCCCGCCCCGGCCCCGCCGCCACCGGCCGACCCGCAGACGCCGGTCGAGCGGCAGCTCGCGGCATTGTGGCGCGAGGTGCTGGGCGCGGACCGGGTCGGGCTGCACGACGACTTTTTCGCGCTGGGCGGCAACTCGCTGAACGCGGCGCGGGTGATGGCCGCGGCCAACACCGCGTTCGGCACCGAGCTGCGGCTGCGCACCTTTTTCGAACGGCCGACCGTCGCCGCCCTGGCCGCGGCGATCGAGGCACAGCGCGGTGCGGACGCGGAGACCATGCCGCAGGCCGCGGCCGTGGCGGCGACTGGCCCGGCTGGCCCGGCTGGCCCGGCTGGCCCGGCTGGCCCGGCTGGCCCGGCTGGAATGATCCGGCCGGCGGCGCGCGACCGCCACCGCGTGCGCCGTGCCGCCGTGAGCGGCGGCGGCCGGGCGGAAGCGGAGGACCTGCCGGCATGACCCCGCCCTCGCTCCCGGTGTCGGGCGTCGCCGCGGCCGACGACGTCCTGCTGTTCCCCACGTCGCTGCAGCAGCGGCGCCTGTGGTTCATCGACCGGCTGGAAGGCCCCAACGCCGCCTACAACCTGCCCTGCGCCGTGCGCATCACCGGGGCATTGGACGTGGCGGCGCTGGAGCAGTCGCTGCAGGCCCTGGCCGACCGCCACGAGGCGCTGCGCACCGCCTTCTGTGAGGTCGACGGCGAGCCGCAGCAGATCGTCGAGGATGCCGCCCGCCTCGGCATCGAGCACGCCGACCTGCAGCACCTGCCGCGCGCCGAGCGCGAGGCGGCGGCGCTGCGCCTGGTCTCGGCCGCAGTGCGCGAGCCGTTAGACCTGGCCGCCGCACCGCTGGCGCGGGCGCTGATCGTGCGGCTGGCGGCCGACGACCACGTGCTGGCCCTGACCCTGCACCACATCGTCGTCGACGGCCTGTCGGTGCAGATCCTGGTCGGCGAGCTGGTGCACCTGTACCGCGACGCCGTTGGCGAGGCCGTGCCGCCGCTGCCGGACCCGGCGCTGCAGTACGGCGACTACGCCGCCTGGCAGCGCGGCGACCCCGATGCCGCGGTTGATCCGGACGGCCTGGCCTACTGGCGGCAGCGGCTGGCCGGCGCGCCGACGCTGGCCCTGCCCGGCCTGGACGGCGACGGCGGCGACGGCCCCGGCGGCGGCAGCAGCAGCGACGGCGGCCCGGCCGCGCCGCTGCACGAGGGCGCCACCCTGTCGTTCGCCCTGCCGGACGGCGCCGTGCCGGCGCTGGAGGCGGCGGCGCGGGAGGCGGGGGCGACGCCGTTCATGCTGTGGCTGGCGGCCTATGCCGTGCTGCTACACCGCCTGACCGGCCAGACCGACCTGTGCATCGGCACGCCCGTGGCCGGCCGCGACCGGCCCGAGCTGGCGCCGGTGGTCGGCTTCTTCGCCAACCTGGTGGTGCTGCGGCTCGACCTGTCCGTGACGGCGACGTTCCGCGACCTGCTGGCCGAGACGCGGCGCGTGGTGCTGGAGGCCTTCGCCCGCCAGGACACACCCTTCGAGGCGGTGATCGACGCGCTGAAGGTGCCGCGCGACACCGGCCGGTCGCCGCTCGCCCAGACCTGGTTCCTGTTCCAGGAGGACGCCCTGGCCGACTGGTCGCTGCCGGGCCTGACTCTGCGTCCGCTGACGGTGCCGACCGGCGCCGTCAAGGTCGAGCTGATCCTGGAGCTGACCCGCCGCGGCGACAGCCTGGGCGCCGCCCTGGACTACAGCCTGGCGGCCATCGACGGCATCACGATGCGCCACCTGCGCGACGGCTGGACCGCCCTGGTCCGGGCACTTCAGGACGGCTTCGATGTGCCACTGGATGCACTGGCCGCCCAGGCCGGCGACGGCGCGGACCGCGCCGCCGCGGCACCGGCCGCGTCCCAGGGGGTGGTCGGAGCGGCGCTCGGGGCGGCGCTCGGGGCGGCACTCGGGGCGGCAGCGCCGACGGTGCCCGGAGCCGGAGATGCGCCGGCCCGGCCGGTCGCGGCGCGGCTGGGCGCCCTGTGGTGCGACGTGCTGCGCCTGCCCAATGCCGAACCGGCGCAGGACTTCTTCGAGGCCGGCGGCCATTCGCTGCTGGCCTGCCGGCTGGTCGCCCGCATCCGCGACGCCTTCGGCATCGACCTGCCGGTGCGCACCGTCTTCGAGCAGCCGACCCTGGCCGGGCTCGGCCGCACCGTCACCGCGGCGCTCGCGGCGGTGGCCGGGGAGGCAGCCAGGGAGGCAGCCGGCGGAGCGGCCGGTACGGCCACGGCGGCGGCCGGCGCTGCGGCGGCGATCCCCACAGCCCGGCGCGGCGCGGGCGACACCGCGCCGCTGTCGTCGGCGCAGGCGCGGCTGTGGTTCCTCGACCGGCTCGACCCGGCCAACGCCGCCTACACGCTGTTCGGCGCCGTGCGCATCGACGGGCGGCTGGACGCTGACCTGCTGCGCCGCGCCCTGGCCGACGTGGTGCGCCGCCACGAGGCGCTGCGCACCTGCTTTCCCCAGGAGGATGGCCGGCCGGTGCAGCGGGTCGTGCCGCCGCGCGACCTGCCGCTGCCGGTGATCGACATCGGCCATCTGGATGCCGTGGTGCAGCCGGTCGAGGTGCACCGGCTGGGCCGCGCCGAGGCGCGCCGGCCGTTCGACCTGGAGGGCGGCCCCCTGGTGCGCTGCACCCTGGTGCGCCTCGACGCGGCGGCGCACATGCTGTTCGTCTGCCTGCACCACATCGTCGCCGACGGCTGGTCGATCGACGTGCTGGTCCGCGAGGCGGCGGCGCTCTACCGCGCCCAGGTCGAGGGCACGCCCGCCACCCTGCCGGCCCTGCCGCTGCAGTACCCGGACTATGCGGCGTGGGAGCAGTCGCGCTTCGATCCGGACACCTGGGCGACGCTGAGCGGCTATTGGCGTGAGCGCCTGCGCGACCTGCCGGTGCTGGAGCTGCCGACCGACTTCCCGCGCTCGCCGGTGCAGTCGTTCGACGGCGCCCGTCACGCCTTCCCGCTCGGCGACGACGCGGCGGATGGCCTCGCCGCCCTGGCGCGGCAGGCCGGCGCCACCCGGTTCATGGCGCTGCTGGCGGCGTTTGCGGCGATGCTGTCGCGCTACACCGGGCAGACCGACATCGCCGTCGCCGTGCCGTCCGCCAACCGCGACCGCACTGAGCTGGAAGGCCTGATCGGCTGCTTCGTCAACACGCTGGTCGTCCGCATCGACCTGTCCGGCGCACCGACCTTCCGCGAGCTGCTGGGCCGCGTCCGCGCCGCCGTGCTCGACGCCCAGGCGCACCGGGACATGCCGTTCGAGCGCCTGGTCGAGGTGCTGGACGTGGAGCGCGACGTCAGCCGCAACGCCCTGGTCCAGGTCCTGTTCGACGACCGCCCCGCAACCCCGCCGCCGCCGGCGATCCGCGGCCTGCGCACCCGGCCAGAGGAGATCGACACCGGCGTCACCCAGTTCGACCTGTCGCTCTATGTCGACGAGACCGCCGACGGGCTGCGCGGTGCCTTCCTCTACCGCACCGACCTGTTCCAGTCGGGCACGGTGGTGCGCATGGAGTGGCACCTGCGGCGGCTGCTCGACGCGGCGCTGGCCGACCCCGACCGGCCGGTGGCGCGGCTCGACCTGATCTCGGAGATCGAGCACGAGCGCCTGCGCGTCTGGAACGACACTGCCGTCGACTATGCGGCGCCGGAAACCCTGACCGCGCTGATCGAGGCACAGGCGGCGCGCACGCCGGACGCCGTCGCCGTGGCGTTCGAGGGCGGGACGCTGAGCTTCGCCGGGTTGTTCCGCCGCGCCGACCGCCTGGCCGCCGCGGTGCAGGCGCAGGGCGGCGGGCGCGGCGTGCCGGTCGGCCTCTACCTTGACCGGTCGCCCGAGCTGCTCGTCGCCCTGGTCGCCATACTGAAAGCCGGCGCGGCGTTCCTGCCGCTGGAGCTGGAGGCGCCGCCGGAGCGGCTGCGCGGCATGCTGGCGGACGCCGCGGCGCCGCTGGTGCTGACCCGCTCCGACCTGGCCGCCGGCCTGCCTGAGGGCACGCCGGTGCTGTGCCTGGACGGGCCCGAGGCGGACCCGGCCGGGGATGCGCCGGCGCCGGTGCCGGTCACGGGCGAGGACCCGGCCTATGTCCTGTTCACCTCCGGCTCCACCGGCCGGCCCAAGGCGGTGGCGGTGCCGCATCGCGGCATCGTCAACCGGCTGCTGTGGATGCAGGACAACTACCCGATCGGCGCCGACGACCGGGTGCTGCAGAAGACGACGTACACCTTCGACGTGTCGGTGTGGGAGTTCTTCTGGCCGCTGCTGACCGGCGCGCGGCTGGTGCTGGCCCGCCCCGGCGGCCACCGCGATCCCGGCTACCTGGTGGAGGCGATCGCCGCGCACGGCATCACCGTGGTGCACTTCGTGCCGTCGATGCTGGAGCTGTTCCTGCCCCGTGCCGACCCGGCCGGCTGCGCCTCACTGCGCCGCGTGATCCTCAGCGGCGAGGCGCTGTCGGCGGAGCTGGAGCGGCGCTTCTTCGCCGCCGGGCTGCCGGCGACGCTGCACAATCTCTATGGACCGACCGAGGCGGCGATCGACGTGACGGCGTGGGACTGCCTGCCGCCGGGCGGACAGCAGACGCCGCCGATCGGCTTCCCGGTGCCCAACACAACGATCCACATCCTCGACCCGCTGGGCCAGCCGGTGCCGACCGGCGTGCCCGGGGAGATCTTTATCGGCGGCGTGCAGGTCGGCCTGGGCTACCTGAACCGGCCGGAGCTGACCGCCGAGCGCTTCGTCTACGACCCGTTCGCCGGACGGCCGGGCGCAAAGATGTACCGCACCGGCGACCGCGGCCGCTGGCGGGTCGACGGCGCCGTGGACTATCTGGGCCGGCTCGACTTCCAGGTAAAGGTGGCCGGCCAGCGTATCGAGCCGGGCGAGATCGAGGCGGCGCTGGCCACCCACCCGGCAGTGCGGAGCGCCGTCGCCGTGGTCCGCGACGGCGGCACGCCGCGGGCCCGCCTCGTCGCCTATGCCGTGGTCGACGCCGGCCCGGAGACGGCGGCGCCCGCGGCGGCGGAGCTGCGCGCCTTCCTGGAGGCGCGGCTGCCGGCCTTCATGGTGCCGTCCGCGGTCGTGCCGGTGGACGCGCTGCCGCTGCTGCCGAGCGGCAAGGTCGACCGCCGCCGCCTGCCCGAGCCGGCGCCGGCCGGCGCGACCGGCCCCCGCACGGCGCCCGCCGATGCGGTCGAGCAGGCCGTCGCCGAAGCGTGGCGGGCGGTGCTGGGCACGGCCGAGGTCGACGTCGACCAGAGCTTCTTCGAAGCGGGCGGCACCTCGCTGCTGCTGGTCCAGGTGCACGAGCGGCTGCGCGCCGGCCACCCGGACCTGACCCTGGTCGACCTGTTCCGCTTCCCCACCATCGCCGCCCTGGCCCGCCACCTGCGCCAGGATGCGGGCGACGACGGCGCCGCAGCGGCGGCCCTGCCGGCTACCGGGCCGGCCACCGGGCCGGTAGCCGGTTCGGTGGCCGGTTTGGCGGCCGACGGCATCGCCATCGTCGGCATGGCCGGGCGCTTCCCCGGCGCCGCCGATGTCGAGACCTTCTGGCAGCGCCTGTGCGCCGGCGACGAGCTGATCGCCCGCCTGGACGAGGCCGACCTGGACGCCGCCGGGGTGCCGCTGGCGCTGCGCGAGCATCCGCGATATGTCCGCGCCGCCGCCGCGCCCGACGGCATCGACCTGTTCGACGCGGACCTCTTCGGCTATGGCCCGGCCGAGGCCGCCGCCCTCGACCCGCAGGGGCGCCTGTTCCTGGAGTGCGCCTGGGCGGCGCTGGAGGACGCCGGGCACGACCCGGCGCGCGGCGGCGGCGCGGTCGGCGTGTTCGGCGGGGCGAGCCTCAGCACCTACGGCCTGACCCGCCTGCTGGCGCAGGGGCCGGCGGCGCTGCACGACGACCCGGCCGGCACCTTCCAGGCCCTGTTCGCCAACGACAAGGACTATCTGACCACCCGCGTCGGCTACAGGCTGGGCCTGACCGGCCCGTGCGTGACGGTGCAGACGGCCTGCTCCACCTCACTGGTCGCCGTGCACCTGGCCTGCCGGGCGCTGCTGGAGGGGCAGTGCGCGGTGGCGCTGGCCGGCGGCACCTCGATCGCCGTGCCGGCGCGGGCCGGCTATCTGTACCAGGAGGGCGGCATCGCCTCGCCCGACGGCCACTGCCGCGCCTTCGACGCGCGCGCCCAGGGCACGGTCAGCGGCAGCGGCGTCGGCGTCGTCGCGCTCAAGCGGCTGGCCGATGCGCTGGCCGACGGCGACCATGTCTACGCCGTGATCAAGGGCTCGGCGGTCAACAACGACGGCGCCGCCAAGGTCGGCTTCACCGCCCCCGGCGTCGACGGCCAGGCGGCGGCGATCGCCGCGGCGCAGCAGGCGGCCGGTGTGGCGCCCGAGGACATCGGCTATATCGAGGCGCACGGCACCGCCACGCCGCTGGGCGACGTGGTCGAGATCGGGGCGCTGCGCCGTGCCTTCGAGTCGCGCCGCAGCGGCGAGGTGCGGCCCGGTCCGTGGTGCGCGATCGGCTCGGTCAAGACCAATGTCGGCCACCTGGACGCCGCCGCCGGCGTCACCGGCCTGATCAAGGCGGCGCTGGCGGTGGAGCGCGGGCTGATCCCGCCGAGCCTGCACTTCGAGACGCCCAACGAGCGGCTCGACCTGGCGGCGACGCCGTTCCGCGTCAACGCGGCACTGCATGCCTGGGCGGAGCCGGGAAGGCTGCGCCGGGCCGGGGTCAGCGCGTTCGGCATCGGCGGCACCAACGCCCACGTCGTGCTGGAGCAGGCGCCGGCGCCGCGGCCGCAGCTGGCCGGAGCGGCGCGGGCGGCGCAACTGCTCGTCCTGTCGGCACGCACGCCGGCGGCGCTCGACGCGGCGGCGGCGCGGCTGGCCGAGCGGCTGGCCGAGCGGCTGGCCGAGGGATTGGCCGAGGGATTGGCCGAGGGATTGGCCGAGGGATTGGCCGAGGGATTGGAGAGCGATCCGGGGCTGGCCCTGACCGACGTGGCGTACACCCTGCAGACCGGCCGGCGCGCCTTCCCGCACCGCCGCGCCGTGGTCGCCGCCGAGTTGGCGCAGGCAGTGGCGGCGCTGCGGGCGGCGCCGCACCGCGGCCCGGCCGGCACGGCCGAGGCGGGTGCGGCGGCGCCGGAAACTGCATTTCTTTTGCCCGGCCAGGGCGCCCAGCACCCGGCCATGGGCGCTGCGGCGCTGGCCGGGTTCCCGGTCTACCGGAAGACGGTGGAGACCTGCCTCGCGGCGCTGGACCCGGATACCGCCGCGGCGCTGCGCCGCCACGTCTTCACCGCCGGCGACGGCGAGGCCGAGGCGCTGCGCCAGACGGCCCTGGCCCAGCCGGCCCTGTTCATCGTCGAGTACGCCGTCACCCGCCAGTTCATGACCTTCGGCCTGCGCCCGGCGGCGCTGGTCGGGCACAGCATCGGCGAGATCACCGCCGCCGCCCTGGCCGGCGTGTTTTCGGCAGAGGACGCGGTCCGGCTGGCGGCCGAGCGCGGCCGGCTGATGCAGGCCATGCCGCCCGGCGCCATGCTGGCGGTCGACCTGCCGGCCGAGCGGGCGGCGGCGCTGCTGCCCGAGGGCGTGGCGCTGGCCGCCGACAACGGGCCGCGGTTCAGCGTCGTCTCCGGGCCGGTGGCAGCGGTGACAGAGCTGCGCCAGCGGCTGACGGCGGAGCGGATCGCGGCGCGGCCGCTGCACACCTCGCACGCCTTCCACTCGCCGATGATGGAGCCGGTGGTCGAGGCGTTCGCCGCGGCCGTGGCCCGAGTCGAGCGGCACGCCCCGGTGATTCCCATCATCTCGACCCTGACCGGTGACCTGCTGAGCGCCGACGAGGCGACCGATCCCGCCTATTGGGGGCGGCAGATCCGGCAGACGGTGCACTTCGGCCCGGCCCTGGCGCGGCTGTTCGACCTGCCGCCGCGGCTGCTGGTCGAGGCGGGGCCCGGCCGCACCCTGACCGCGCTGGCCCGCGCCCACGACCGGCGCGACGCAACCCATGTGCTGGTCACCACCCTGCCCGGTGCCGGCGACCGGGGCGATCCGGAGGCGGCGCTGCTGGAGGCGGTCGGCCGGCTGTGGGTGGCCGGCGCCGCACCGGACTGGGCCGCCCTGCACGCTCCGGCGACGCCGCGGCGGGTGCCGCTGCCGGCCTATCCGTTCGAGCGGCGCCGCTGCTGGCTGGACCTGCCGCCGGCCGCCGCCCGCGGCGGCAGCGATGTCGCCGCCGACGGGCTCTACGCGCCCACCTGGACGCGGCGCGGCCCGGCCCCGGCCGGGCCGCCGGACCTGACCGGGCAGCGCTGGCTGCTGGCCGGCGCGGTGGCGGCTTCTGTCGGCGCGGGCAATGCGCTCGCCGAAACGGTGCGCGCCGCCGGGGCCGAGGCGGTGGTGCTCGACCCGGCCGACGGTCCGGTGGAGGCGTGGCCGGAGCGTCTGGATCAGGCCCTGGCCGGCGCTGTGCCGCCGCAGGTCGTCGTCTATGCCGCCGATCCGGCCGTGCCGGAGGGAGGCGAGGCCGCCGCGGCGCTGCCGTTCCTCCGGCTGGTGCAGGCGCGGGCGGCGCGGGCGGCGCCGGGCCGGCTGGTGCTGCTGACGCGCCACGCCCGCGACGTCACCGGCGCCGAACCGGCGGCCCCGGCCCACGCCCTGCTGCACGGCCTGGCGCTGGCCGCCGGGCAGGAGGCGCCGCACCTGGACGTGTGCACCATCGACCTGCCGGGACCGGGCGAGGAGGTCGCACCCGCCGCGGTCGCCGCACTGGCCGCACTGGCCGCAGCCGGGGCCGGCGGTTTCGCCGGCGGGCGCGACGTGGCGCTGCGCCACGGCCACGTCTGGACGCCCGAGTACCGGCCGTTCGCGCCGGACGCCGGTCCGGCGCCGCTGCCGGAGCGGCCGGTGGTGCTGGTCACCGGCGGCTTCGGCCGGGTCGGGCTGGCGCTGGCCCGCGGCCTGGCCGAGCGGCGCCGTGCCCGCCTCGTCCTGTGCGGCCGGCGCGGCCCGGCAGGCGCCCCGGCGGGCACAGAGGCCGAGGTGGCGGCGCTGGAGGCGCTCGGCGCCGAGGTGCTGACGGCCGCTGCCGACGTTACCGACCCGGCGGCGCTGCGCGCGCTGATCAACGACGCCAAGGCCCGCTTCGGCCGGCTGGACGGCGTCATCCACGCCGCCGGACCGGCGGCTGCCGACGCCTACCATGCCCTGGCGAAGACCGGCGCCGAAACGCTGGCCGGCCTGCTGGCGCCGAAGCTGGACGGCGTGCGCGCCCTCGCCGCCGGCCTGGACGGCGAGGAGGTGGGCTTCGTCGTGCTGTGCTCGTCGCTGGCCGGGGTGCTCGGCGGGCTGGGGCTCGGCGCCTATGCCGGCGCCAATCTGGCCATGGACGCGGTGGCGCTCCGGCAGCCGTCTCAGGGCGCTGCCCGCTGGGTCACGGTCGCCTGGGACGGCTGGGACTTCGGCACCGTGGACGCCGGTCCGCGCGGCGCGATCACGCCGACGCTGGGCGCCCGGCTGCTGGACCGCATCCTGGACGGCGGCGCCGCCGGCCGCGTCGTGGTCTCGGTGCCGGCACTGGCGCCGCGGCTGGCCGCCTGGGTCAGCCGCCGCCCGGACGACGCGGCCACCACCGGCGACGCGGCGGCCCGCCCGCGGCGCATGCCCGCAGCCGGCGGCACCCCACCCGCCACCGACCTGGAGCGGACCATCGCCGGCCTCTGGTCGGCGCTGCTCGGCGTGCCGGACCTGGGCCGCGACGATGACGTGTTCGCGCTCGGCGCCGACAGCCTGATGGCGGTGCGCCTGCTGGCGCGGCTCGGCGAGGCCACCGGCGCGCCGCTGGACGTGCGCAGCGTGCTGGAGGCGCCGACCGTGGCCGGGCTGGCCGCCGCCGTCGAGGCCGTGCGCCGCGCCGCTGCCGCCGTGACGCCGCCGGCCGACACCGCCCCGTCTGACGCTGGCGGGGCCGACGCTGCCGGGGCCGGCGGCGACCGCGAGGAGGGCGAGCTGTGATGAGCGTCGCCGCCGTCCTGGAAAAGGCCGGGCAGGCCGGCATCCGCCTGTGGGTCGAGGGCGACCGGCTGCGCTACAGCGCCCCGGCCGGCGCCCTGACGCCGGCCCTGCGCGCGGAGATCGTTGCCCACAAGGCGGCGCTGCTGGCGGTCCTGAACGGTGCCGGCGCCGCGGCTGCCCATGGCACCGCGGCCGACGCCATTGCGCCGCTGCCGCCGGCGGCGCCGGCGCCGCTGTCGTTCGCCCAGCGCCGGCTGTGGTTCGTCGAGCAGATGGACGAGGTCGGCCCGGCCTACACCATCGCCGGCGCCGCCCGCATCCATGGGCC
>CAZGMC010000071.1:0-2408 GCA_964526565.1 uncultured Mycobacteriaceae bacterium | reverse complement strand
CGACGAGCGCCACTGGCTGGGCATCACCCTGCACCACATCGTCGGTGACGGCTGGTCGGTGTCGGTGCTGCTGCACGACCTGAGCCGGCTGTACGCGGCCTGCGCCGGCGGCGAGGCGGCCGGCCTGCCGCCGCTGCCGGTGCAGTACCGCGACATCGCCGCCTGGCAGCACGCCCCGGCGCGCGAGCAGGCCATGGCCCGCGACCTGGACTACTGGATCCGCCGGCTGGACGGGGCGCCGCCGGTGCTCGACCTGCCGACCGGGGGGCCACGCCCGCCGGTGCAGTCGTTCCACGGCGCCTGCGCCGATGCGGTGCTGCCGGCCGCGACGGCGGAGGTCCTGCGCCGGCTGGCACGCGACGAACGGGCCACACCCTACATGGCGCTGCTGGCGGTGTTCGCTGTGCTGCTGTGGCGCTACACGCGGCAGGACGACCTGGTCATCGGCATGCCGGTGGCCGGCCGCACCCGCCCCGAGGCGGAGCCGCAGATCGGCCTGTTCGTCAACACCCTGCCGATCCGCTGCGACCTGTCCGGCGGGCCGTCGCTGCGCACGGTGCTGGGCCGGGTGCGCGACGCGGTGCTGGAGGCCTTGGCCCACCAGGAGGCGCCGTTCGAGCGCATCGTCGATGCCGTCGAGCCGCCGCGCGACCCGCGCTGGCAGCCGGTCTGCCAGGTACTGTGCGCCCTGCAGAACGTGCCGCCGGCCCGCTTCGACCTGGCCGGGGCGACCCTGACCCAGGTGCCGCTCGACACCGGCACCAGCAAGGTCGACCTGTTCCTGGCCGCCGAGGACCGGCCCGACGGCGGGCTGGCGCTGCAGGCGGAGTACTGCACCGACCTGTTCCCGGCCGAACGCATGGCGCGGCTGCTCGGCCACCTGGGTGTGCTGGCCGCCGCCGGTGCGGCCGAGCCCGACCGCGCAATCGCCCGCCTGCCGCTGCTGACGGCGGCGGAGCGGCAGCAGGTGGCGGCCTGGAACGCCACGACCCGCCCGCTGCCGGCGGAGCCGACGGTGCACGCCGCCTTCGCCGCGCTGGCGGCCCGGCAGCCCCAGGCGGTGGCGGTGATCGCGGCCGGGCTCGACGATGACGCCGAGACCGCCCCGACGCTGACGTGTTCGGAGCTGGACGCGCAGTCGGGCCGGCTGGCGCGGCGGCTGGCCGCCGTCGGGGTGCGGCCGGGCGACGTCGTCGCCCTGCACATGCGGCGCTCGCTGGCGCTGATCGTCGGCCTGCTCGGCATCCTCAAGGCCGGGGCCGCCTACCTGCCGTTCGACGGCGAGCTGGACGAGCCGCGCCGTGCCGACATGATGCGCGACGCCGGCGCCCGCGTCGTCGTCACCCATGCGCCACTGGCCGCCGCCGCGGCGGACCTGCCGGCCGCCATCGTGCGGGCCGATGAGGACGCGGCGGTGCCCGAGGCGGCGCCGGGGACGGCACTGGCGGACGGCGGCGGCGACGACCTCGCCTACGTCATGTACACCTCCGGCTCGACCGGCGGCCCGAAGGGGGTGCGCGTCACCCACCGCAACATTCTGAGGCTGGCATACGGGATCCCCTTCCCCGAGGCACGCGCGCCGCGGCGGTTCCTGCAGTTCGCGCCGGTGTCGTTCGACGCCGCCACCTTCGAGATCTGGAACGCCCTGCTCAACGGCGCCGCGGTGGTGGTGGCGCCGCCCGGCCGGCCGACGCCGGACGAGCTGGCCGCCGTGCTGCGGGCCTACCGGATCGACGTGCTGTGGCTGACCGCCGGACTGTTCCGCCAGGTCGCCGAGGAGGTGCCGGACGCCCTGGCCGCGGTGCCGTACCTGTTCGCCGGCGGCGACGTGCTGTCGCCGCGCCACGTCCAGGCGGTGCTCGACCGCATGGCCGCGGCCGGGCGGAGCGGGGCGCGGCTGGTCAACGGCTATGGCCCGACCGAGACCACCACCTTCGCCCTGCTCCACTGGATGGCCCCCGGTGACCGGATCGACGGCGCCGTGCCGATCGGCCGGCCGATCGGCAACACGACGGTCCATGTCGTCGACCCGGACGGCGAGCCGGTGCCCGTCGGCGTGCCGGGCGAGCTGTGGATCGGCGGCACCGGCGTCGCCGACGGCTACCTGAACCGCCCGGAGCTGACGGCCGAGCGCTTCCTGCCCGACCCGTTCGGCGGCGGCGGGCGCGTCTACCGCACCGGCGACCTGGTGCGCCGCCGCGGCGACGGCACCATCGAGTTCCTCGGCCGCCGCGACCGGCAGGTCAAGCTGCGCGGCTTCCGCATCGAGCCGGAAGAGATCGAGGGGCAGCTGGTCAGCCACGCCGCGGTGCGCGACGCCGTGGCCGGGGTGGTTGACGACGGCGCCGGGCGCCGCCGCCTGCTGGCCTGGGTGGTGCCGCAGGCGGCAGGGCAGGGCGCGGCAGGGC
>CAZGMC010000070.1:0-22285 GCA_964526565.1 uncultured Mycobacteriaceae bacterium | reverse complement strand
TCTGAAATGGAGGCGCCGGGTCTGGATCGCCACGCTTCGCTCGCGATGACGGCTTTTCTGGCAGATACGCCATGCAGAATTACCGAAGATCATTGCATATGCCGAAGCTGTGCGAAACGGAACGGGCACCGGGACGCCGCCTCATCCAAACAGCGGCGCAAACTCCTTCAGCACCTGCGTGTAGACATCGCGCTTGAACGGCACGATCTCGGCCAGCACGCGGTCGGGCGGCGACCAACGCCAAGCGTCGAACTCGCGGTGGTGCGCGTCCAGGTCGATCTCGGCCTCGTCGCCGATGAAGGCCATGGCGAACCACTTCTGCTCCTGGCCGCGATAACGCCCGCCCCACACCTTGCCGAGCAGGTGGTCGGGCAGGTCATAGCGTACCCAGCCGCGCGCCTCGGCCAGCGTGCGCACCGAGCGGATGCCGGTCTCCTCGGCCAGCTCGCGCCGCGCCGCCTGTTCGGGCGCCTCGCCGGGGTCGATGCCGCCCTGCGGCATCTGCCAAGCCTCGGCCGTGTCGGAGCGGCGGGCAACAAAGATGTGCCGGTCCCGGTTAAGCAGCACGATGCCCACGCACGGCCGGTACGGCAATCGCTCGCGCTTCACGCTCATGGTCTGCCTTGCCCTTCCGCTGCCGCTGCCGCCTCTTCCTGCCCCGCGGCCATGCCGGACCCGCCGGCGGCGACCGCGGTCACCGGCGCCGCCGCCAGCCCGCGGTCGTCGAGCGTCGGCAGCCATGCCGCCAGCCGGTCGAGAACCAGCGGATAGTTGCCGGCGACGCCCACCGCCGCACCCCGGTCGCGGGCCACGCTCTCCAGCTCAAACAGGCGCAGGTCGATGGCGTCGGCGGTCAGGTCCGCATCCACGGCCACGGCCGCCGCAGCGAACGGCACCCCCAGCTCTGTGGCCAGGGCCGGCGCCACCGCCGCATCGGCCTCACGCCCGGCAACGAACAGCAGCCCGCGCCCGGCCAGCTCGGTCATCACCGGCCGCAGCGCCTCCGGCGATGCGGTGAAGCGCGCGCCCATGTGCGTCAGCACGCCGGCCAGACCGTCGGCACGGCCCAGCACCCAGTCAAGCCGCTCGACATTGGCCGTGGGCGGCAGGGCGATGCGCAGGGTGTGCGGCCCCGGGTCCAGGCGGGGATACTCGGCCGGTTCCATCGGCACCATCATCAGCGTTTCGTGGCCATCGGCGCGGGCCGCATCCACCCAGCTGCCGGGCGAGCGGCCATACGGACTGAAGGCCAGGGTCACCTCGGCCGGCAGCCGGTCGATCGCGGTGCGCGTCGCCGTGTCGGACAGGGCCAGGTCCTGCACGATGATCGCGATGCGCGGCCGGCCGGGCGCCGCCGCAAACGGCCGCGCGGCGCCCGCCAGCGGCACGGTGGTGTCGCCCGACGCGGGCCGCAGCGCACCATCGCCCGCCGCCTGGCCGGCGCGGCCCGCAGCGCCGGTCTCCACAGCGCCGGTCGCGGCCCCGCCCGGCGGTGCCAGCAGGACGATGACCGGCGGGCTCGCCGCGGCGCGCGCCTGGCGCAGCCGCTCCATGGTGTCGGAGGCGGTCAGCGCCAGCCACAGCACGGTCCCGGCAGCCAGCGCCAGGACCACCAGGCCGGCCGCCGCCGGCAGACGAAGACGGCCGCGGTCCCCCGCGGCCGCCTCGTCCGTATCCACCGCCTCGCACCGTTCGGCCGCCTCGTCGCTCATCCGCGCCGCCGTCCGGCCCGCCGCCTCAGTTCACGACGCGTTGATTGAACAGCGCCACGCCACGCAACAGGTCGATGGCCCGCGCCAGCTGATAGTCGAACGGCAGTTCCTCCGCGCCGCCGGCGGCCGCGTCGTCGCCGGCAGGCGGTTCGCCGTTCCCGGTATCGGTCGAGGCCCCGCCGCCGCCATTCTCATCGGTCTCCCGGACATTGCCCGGCCGCGGCATTGGACGGTTGCCGTCGTCATTGCCCAAGGCGCCGCGCAGGTCGGCCTCGCGGCGGGCGGCCACCTCGATCTCCTCGACGCGCGCCGGCCGCACCTCGATGTCCGGCTCGATGCCCAGCGCCTGGATCGACCGTCCGGCCGGCGTGTAGTACCGCGCCGTGGTCAGGCGCATGGCACCGTGCCCCGGCAGCGGCACGATGGTCTGCACCGAGCCCTTGCCGAAGCTGCGCGTGCCGAGCACCACCGCCCGGCCATGGTCCTGCAGCGCGCCGGCAACGATCTCCGAGGCCGAGGCCGAGCCGCCATTGATCAGCACCACGAGCGGCCGGCCGTCGGCGATGTCGCCGGGCCGGGAGTTGTAGCGCTGCGCGTTGTCCTCGATCCGCGAGCGGGTCGACACGATCTCGCCCTGCTCCAGGAAGGCGTCTGCCACCGCCACCGCCTGGTCCAGCAGCCCGCCCGGATTGTTGCGCAGGTCCAGGATGAAGCCGACCAGGTCATCGCCCAGCTCGGCCTCGATCTGCTCGACCGCCTGCTCCACGCCGTCCTCGGTCTGCTCCGTGAAGCTGGTGACGCGGATATAGCCGATGCCGCCGTCCTCGATGCGGTGACGCACCGACTCGATGCGAATGATGTCGCGCGTGATCGTGACCTCGAACGGATCCTCGTCCTCGCGCAGCACGGTCAGGGTGATGTCCGTGCCGACCGGGCCGCGCATGCGCTCGACCGCGTCGCTGAGCGTCAGGCCCAGAACCGGCTCGCCGTCGAGCCCGCTGATCACGTCGCCGGCCTGCAGCCCGGCACGGAAAGCCGGCGTGTCGTCGATCGGCGAGACGACGACGACCAGCCCGTTCTCCATGGTGACCTCGATGCCGAGCCCGCCGAAGGTGCCGCGGGTCTGCACCTGCATGTCCTGGAAGTTGTCCTGGTTCAGGTAGCTGGAATGCGGATCGAGCGAGGTCAGCATGCCGTTGATCGCCGCCTCGATCAGTTCCTGGTCGCTGACGTCCTCGACGTATTCGGAGCGCACGCGCTCGAACACGTTGGCGAACAGGTCGAGTTGCCGGTAGGTGTCGTTGCTGTTGTCGCTTTCCGCGAACAGAACCACCGGCGTCATTCCCACCGCCAGCACCAGGATGCCGGCGGCCAAGCGCAACTTTGTCATCCTCGCCCTCGTCTCTGGGCCGCCGCCAAACCTTGGATCGGATCGATCGGCCGACCATCAAGCCTCAGTTCGTAGTAGACAGTCGGGGCAGTGTCGCGACCGCTTTCCGGCAATCGTGTGACGGCGATCGGTTCGCCGGCCAGCACCGCCTGCCCGACCTCCGCGTCGATGCGGCCGACGCCGGCAATCAGCGAATGATATCCGCCGGAATGTTCCAGGATCAAGATTTGCCCATAGGCGCGGAATGTTCCCGCAAAGCGCACCGTGCCGTCCAGCGATGCCACCACCGGCGCCCCGGCATAGGCGGCCAGGGTGATGCCGCGGCTGCTCTCCCCGGCCCCGCCACCCTCGCCGAAGCGACGCACGATGATGCCGCTGGCCGGCAGGATCACGCCTTCCAGCGTCGCCACCGGCAGCATCGGGCGCGTGGTCTGCGACCGCGGGACGGTGAACGGCAGATCCTCCACCGTGATTCCCGCGTCGTCGTCCGCTGCGCCGCCCCACGCCCAGGCCGACCGCGCCGCCGCCAGGGCCTCCGGCGGCACCAGCAAGGCACCGGACGGCAGCCAGTCGGGCGACGGCTCGTTGCCCTGTTCCTCGGCGTGGCGCCGCGCCTCCAGGTGATGCGACAGCGCCCGCAGTTCCGCCGCCTCCTCGATCAGCCGCTGCGAGCGCGCCGACAACCGGTCGCGGGCCTGACGCGTCTGGTCGAGGCGGTGCTGCCGCCGCTCGATGTCGGCGGCCAGGGCTTCGAGCCGGTCGTCAATCTCGCTGCGCACGGCCGCCGCCGCCGCATGCTGCGTTGCGCGCTCGGCCCGCATTTCGGCCAGCGCCGCAGCGTCGGCCTGCAGCGCAGCGGCGCGGCGGGCCAGCGCCGGCATCAGCGCCCGCACCGCCAGGGCGCCACGGACCCGGTCCAGCGGCGGCTGCGGACCGGCCAGCAGCATGGCCACGGGCATCTCGTCGATCCGGCGCAGCGCCGCTCCGAGGCGGGCGAGCCGGGCCCGTGCCTCGGCCAGTGCCGCATGCCGGGCCGCGGCGTCCGCCGCCAGCCGGACCTGTTCGTCCTCCAGCGCCAGCAGCTCGTAATGCAGGGCCATGGCCCGCTGGGTATCGGCGATAAGCTCCGCCCGCAGCGCCGCCAGCGCCTCGCCGGTGCGCACCGCCCGCGCCTCCAGCTCGGCCGACCGGGTGCGGACCTGCGACAGGTCCTGCTCGACGCGGCGCAGCGCCTCGGGCTCCGCCGGCGTCTGGGCCGGCGTCTGGGCCGGCGTCTGGGCCGGCGTCTGGGCCGGCGTCTGGGCTGAGACCACGGCCGGCACCGCCAGCGCCGCCGCGGCAGCGGTCAGCACGCCCGCGGCGACTCGGGGCAACCGGCACCGCCAGCGGCGCCGCGATGCCGTCGTTCCGGCCCCGTCCGGACGGTGCGGCCCCACCGAGGGCCGGCCGTGCCTCAGGCGCGGCCCTGGGCGGCGACCTTCTCGGCGGCGGCCTTGATCGCCTCCTCGTCGCCCAGATAGCCGCGGCTCAGCACGTTCATCTCGGCGTCGAACTCGTAGACCAGCGGCACACCGGTCGGGATGTTGAGCCCGACAATGTCCTCCTCGGAGATCCCGTCCAGGTGCTTGACCAGGGCGCGCAGGCTGTTGCCGTGGGCGGCGATCAGCACCGTCTTGCCCGACTTGACCATCGGCGCGATGGTCTCCTCCCAGTACGGCATGACCCGGTGCAGCGTCAGCTCCAGGGACTCGGTGCCCGGCAGCAGGTGCGGGTCGACGCCCGCATAGCGGCGGTCGTGCCTGGGATGCGAGGGATCGTCGTCGGCCAGCGGCGGCGGCGGGGTGGAATAGCTGCGGCGCCAGACCAGCACCTGGTCGTTGCCGAACTTCTCCGCCATCTCGGCCTTGTTCAGGCCCTGCAGGTTGCCGTAGTGGCGCTCGTTCAGCCGCCAGCTGCGGATCACCGGGATCCACATCTGGTCCATCTCGTCCAGCGCAATCCACAGCGTGCGGATCGCCCGCTTGAGCACGGAGGTGTAGGCGATGTCGAGCTTGAAGCCCTTTTCCGCCATCAGCCGGCCGCCGCGCTGGGCCTCTTCCCGGCCCGTATCGGACAGGTCCACATCGGTCCAGCCGGTGAACCGGTTGGACTTGTTCCACTCGCTCTCGCCGTGACGCAGAAGGATCAGTGTGGGCATCGCAGCCTCCCGTTTCGCGCTCGCGCCGTTGGCCACTCTGATAGACGTGTGCGGCCCGTTGCGCAAGGGTCGGCGCCGCTCCGCGGGGCGCCGGTTAACAGCCGCGCCGCACCCGACTATATCCAGGAGCAACCATACGGACATTCGGGGAGGCGCGTGCCATGCAGCCGCAGCTCAGCGACATCGACCTGTTCCGCCAGCAGTGCTTCATCGACGGCCGCTGGGCGGATGCCGACGACGGCGCCACCGCCGAGGTGACCAACCCGGCCGACGGCAGCGTGCTGGGCACCGTGCCCCACTGCGGCGCGGCCGAGACGCGGCGCGCCATCGCGGCGGCAGAGCGGGCGTGGCCGGCGTGGCGGGCCAGGACGGCCAAGGAGCGGGCGCGCATCCTGCGCACCTGGTTCGACTCCATCCTGGTCAACCACGAGGACCTGGCGCGGCTGATGACCGCCGAGCAGGGCAAGCCCCTGGCCGAGAGCCGCGGCGAGATCGCCTATGCCGCCAGTTTCCTCGAGTGGTTCGCCGAGGAGGGCAAGCGGCTCTACGGCGACACGATTCCGCAGCACCGGCCCGGCTGCCGCATCGTCGTGCTGAAGGAGCCGGTCGGCGTATGCGCGGCGATCACGCCGTGGAACTTCCCGGCGGCGATGATCACCCGCAAGGCCGGCCCGGCCCTGGCCGCCGGATGTCCGATCGTGGTCAAACCGGCCTCGTCCACGCCCTACTCGGCGCTGGCTTTGGCCGTGCTGGCCGAGCGGGCCGGCGTGCCGCCGGGGGTGTTCAGCGTCCTTACCGGCTCGGCCCGCGCCGTCGGCGGCGAGATGACCGCCAACCCCATCGTGCGCAAGCTGACCTTCACCGGCTCCACCGCCGTCGGCAAGCTGCTGATGGAGCAGTGCGCCGGCACGGTCAAGAAGCTGTCGCTGGAGCTGGGCGGCAACGCCCCGTTCATCGTGTTCGACGACGCCGACCTGGACGCCGCGGTGGCCGGCGCCATCGCCTCAAAGTACCGCAACACCGGCCAGACCTGCGTGTGCGCCAACCGCCTGCTGGTCCAGGACGGCGTCTACGAGGCATTCACGGCGAAGCTGGCCGAGGCGGTGGCGGCGCTCAAGGTGGCCGACGGCATGGCCGAGGGCGTCCAGCAGGGCCCGCTGATCGACATGGCCGCGGTCGAGAAGGTCGAGGAGCACATCGCCGACGCCGTCGCCAAGGGCGCCCGGGTCGTGGTCGGCGGCCACCGCCACGCCCTGGGCGGCACCTTCTTCGAGCCGACCGTGATGACCGGCGTCACCGCCGACATGAAGGTCAGCCGCGAGGAGACCTTCGGCCCGCTCGCCCCGCTGTTCCGCTTCCACACGGAGGCGGAGGCGATCCGCATGGCCAACGACACCGAGTTCGGCCTGGCCGCCTACTTCTACAGCCGCGACGTGGGCCGCGTCTGGCGCGTGGCGGAGGGCCTGGAGTACGGCATCGTCGGTGCCAACGAGGGCATCATCTCCACCGAGGTCGCCCCGTTCGGCGGCATGAAGGAAAGCGGCATCGGCCGCGAGGGCGCGAAGTACGGCATCGAGGAGTTCGTCGAGGTCAAATACGTCCTGATGGGCGGGATCGGGACGTAACGGGCGGCCGGGCAGCGGCACGCTCCGGCCGTCGGCTATGCCGCCGCCTCGAGTTCTTCCTCCACCATCTCTCGCGCATCCTCGTCAACCGGCGCGCGGCGGGCATGCTATTTCATGTCATCATGGTGACCAACCCATACGCGGAGACGTTCCCACCGGCACGGTATCCGGAATCTGCAAAAGCCCGTTCCACCGGCGGCTGAATCGGCTTAAGCCTGTGCCGCGATGACGCTGCGGACGCGATTGACCCTCTGCCTGCTGGTGCCCATGCTGGCCACTGCAGGCTTTGCCGCCACGGTCGGCAGCCTCGGTCTGCTGCGGACGCAGGCCGGGCTGGCCGATGCGCGCCATGTCTTCGTCGCCGGCCAGGTCCGCGCCGCCATCGAGAACGGCCTGACGCTTGGCCTGCCGCTGGAGGACCTGCGCCAGACGTCCGAGATCCTCACCCGCACCGCCGCCCGCGATCCTGACATCGCCGCCATCCTGGTGTTCGACGCGCACGGCGTCGTCCGGTACGGCAGCGATCCGCGCCGCGTCGGCGAGCCGGCGCCCGAGGCCGCCTGGCTGCAGGCCGATCCCGCCAGCCCCGTGCAGACCCTGGACGACGGCGGTCCGCTGGTGCTGGCCCCGCTGGTCAACAGCTATGGCAGCGTGGCCGGCGGCCTGGCGGTGCGCTTCGAGGAGGTCGGCGAGGCGGTCCGGATCGAGCACACCGTCGCGGTGATCGGCGGGACGACCCTGCTGATGGCGGCCGCCGGAACCGTCGCCGCGGTGCTCGCCGCCGGGCTCTGCCTGTCCGCCCAGCGCCGCCGGCTCGATGCGCTGGCGGCGCGGTTCGCCGCCCTGGCGGCGCACCCCGAGGCGACCCTGGGCGGCGCGCCGGCCGACACCCTCGCACCGAGCGGCGACGACGCGCTGGGCGCGGCCGGCCGCCGGTTCGAGGCACGCGCCGCCGCCGTCTGGCGCGACATCGCCGCGCGCCAGGGCGAGATCGAGCGGCTGGACGAGCTGGCATGAGTCCGCGGGACCGCCGCCGTCTCCGGGTCTTCGTCCTTCTCGTCGCCGTCGCCGCGACGCTGGCGGTGCCGGCCGGTGCCTGGCTGCTGCTGCAGGACTGGGCCCGCGCCCGGCTGACCGAAGGCATGCTGGAGCACGGCCGCGAGGTCCAGCGCGAGGTCCGCGAGACGGTCGCCTATGCCGCCGAGCTGGGCATCCCGCTGGACGCGGAAGAGGTGGTTCACAGCGGCTTCGTGTTCCTGGCCGGGGTGCTGCGCGACAATCCGCAGGTCCGTTTCATCGCCGTGGCCCGGCCGCCGCCGGGCGTCGACCTGGTCTTCTATGAAGGGACCAACCGGCACCGGCTGGGCCGGCTGCTGGCCGATCCGGCCGTGGCCGCGGCCGCAGCCGCGCCCGGCGGGTCCGGCGACCGGGCCGTGCCGGTGGGCAATTTCGCCGTCCTGGTGGAGCCGCTGGCGCTCGCCGGCGAGCCGCCGTTCGCCGTGCTGCATGTCGGCATCGACCGGCGCTTCGCCGATGCGCGGCTGGAGCGGCTGGCCATGCCGTTGGTGCTCGCCGTGCTGGCCGGCGTGATGCTGGCGCTTCAGGCCGGGCTGTTCGCGGTCGACGGGCTGGTCGCACCGCCGCTCGACCGGCTCGCCGCCCGGCTGGCCGGTGCCGGCCTGGCCCGCGCCCCGAGAGGTGCGGCGCCGCGGCGCCGCGACGAGGTCCGGGTCGTGCTGCGCGCCCACGGCGCGGTCATCGACCGGCTGCGCGACGCCTCCAGCCGGCTGCTGACCTACGCCGACGAGGTGCGCCGCGAGGTGCTGGATCCGAATGTGGCCGAACGGGTCGGCGCCTTGCGGGACCGCACCGAGGCCGAGCTGGGGCCGATGCTCGAGGCGGCGCAGCCGGCACCCGACCCGGCCGCGGCGGTGCGCCTGCAGCCGGCGCTGTTCGCCCTGACCGCGACGGCGGCGGCGCTGTCGGCCGACCCGCTGTGGCGGGCAGGCCTGACGGTGCCGGCAGTGTGGCCGGCTCTGCTGGCACTGGCACTGGTGGCCGTGGCCCTGCTCGCCGGCAAGGCGTGGCCCGGCCCTGTGCCGGGACGCGCCGCGGCGATCGCCGGCGCCGCGCTGGCGGCCGTCGCCGCCTGGACCGCCTGCGCCGCACCGCCGGGCGCGTGGTGGGGACTGGCCGCGTCGTTTGCCGCCGCGCTCGGGCTGGCGCTGGTCGTCGCGCTCGCCCGGCCGCGCGGCGCCGCCGTGCCACTGCTGCTCGGCGCGCCGTGCGGCATCTTCCTGGCGGGCAGCCTGGCCGGCGTCGCCGGCCCGGCGGCCAGCGCGCTTGCCGCCGCGCTGGCGGCGACGGCGGGCCTGGCCGCGGCTGTTGCCTTCGCCCCGGCAGAGCCTGAGACCGACCGGCCATGCGCCTGCAGACCCGGATCCTGATCCTCGTCGCCCTGGCGGTAGCCGCCATGGGGCTGGTCGCCGTCGCCGTGGTGGTCGGCCGCGAGCAGCTGCTGACCGACCGCTTCGGTCAGCGCATCGTCGCCCAACGCGCCGCGCTGTGGGAGCGCACCAGCGAGCTGGCCGCGGCGCGCCTGGCCGTCCTGGTGGCGCCGCTGGCCCTCGACCCGACGCTCCTGGAGGCCGGCAGAGCCGACGCGCCGGCCGGCTTCGCCCCGGTGGTCGCGCGGTACTGGCCACATTGGCATGCCGACGGCACGGCTGACCGGCTGCAGATCATCGACCACCACGGCCAGGTCCTGTTCACCACCGGGCGCGCCGCCCTGCCGGCGCCGCTGATCGACGACTGGCCGCACCAGGGTCCGGCCGCCAACGCCGCCGCCGTGTCGGGGTTGCGCCGTGCGGCCGACGGCACGGTGCTGATGATCCATGCCACACCGGTGTTCGGCGCGGCCGGGCGGCTGGACCTGACCGTCGTCGTCGCCCGCGACGCCGCCGGCATGCTGGCCGGCCTGGCCCTGGAAACCGCCGGCGCCGCGGTCATCGTCGACCGGGCCGGGCGGCGACTGGCGGGCGGCCCGCCAGTGCTGTGGGACCAGCTGTCCGGCGGCATCGACCTGGCGTCGGACCAGCTGCAGACCGTGGCCATCGACGGCGGCGTCTACGACGTGGTCAGCCGCCCGGTGGCCGACCTTTCGGGCAGCCGGCTGGGTCATGTGGTGACCGCGGCGAACGTCACCGACATGGTCCGGCGCATCGACCTGTGGCGCAGCGTGGCGCTGGTCGCCGCCCTGCTGCTGGCGGCCGGCCTGTTGACGCTGCTGTACCGCTATCTGCGCGCCGCCTTCGTGCCGCTGGACGAGGCGATCGGCGTGCTCGACGACCTGTCGCGCGGCGAGACCTGGCGGACCGTCGAGACCGACCACCGCGGCGACGAGATCGACCGGATCGCCACCGCCGTCGGCCTGGTCCGTGACACCGTCATGTCGCTGGACCGGCTGACCGCCGCCGGGGAGCGCCGGCGGCGCCGTCAGCAGCGCTACATCCGTGCCCAGCTGCTGGCCCTGGCCGAGACGCTGGAGGAGGAGCCGCGCCGCGACATGCTGGCCGAGCTGGCGGAGATCGAGCACGGCGCCGGCGCCGGCACCGAGGCCGCAAGCGACTCGCTGCGCGAGCTGGGCGCGCTGGCGATCGCCTTCCAGCGGATGGCGGCGCGGGTCGGCGATCAGCAGCGGCGCCTGACCGGCCTGGTCGCCGAGCTGCGCGACGCCCTGGCACACAAGACCCGGCTGATCGCCCTGGAGCAGGAGCTCGACATCGCCGCCAAGATCCAGGCGGCGATCATGCCGCGGGACTTCCCGTCCGGCGCCGACCTGGACATGCACGCCCGGATGATCCCGGCGCGCGAGGTGGGCGGCGACTTCTACGACGTCATCCCGCTGGGCGACGGACGGATCGGCGTGGCCGTCGCCGACGTCTCCGGCAAGGGCGTGCCGGCCGCGTTCTTCATGCTGATCGCCCGCACGCTGTTGCGCGCGACCGCCAGCTTCGAGCCGTCGCCGGCGGCCTGCCTGACCCGGCTGAACGACCTGCTGGCGGCGGACAACGAGCAGATGCTGTTCGTCACCCTGTTCTTTGCCGTGCTGGACCGGCGCACCGGCACCTTCACCTACGCCAATGGCGGCCACAACCCGCCCTGCCTGATTCGCCACGGCCGGCCGGAGGAGCTGCCGCCGACCGGCGACATGGCCCTGGCGGTCATGGAGGGTCTGACCTTCACGGAGCGCGTCTGCCGGCTGGCGCCCGGTGACGGGGTGGTCCTGTTCACCGACGGCGTCACCGAAGCCTTCGATCCCGCCGGCGAGGCGTTCGGCGAGCCGCGGCTGGCCGGCCTGCTGACCGAGGGCGGCCGCGACGACGCCGCGGCGCTGGTCGACCGCGTGGTCGAGGGCGTGCTGCGGTTCGCCGGCGCGGCACCCCAGGCCGACGACATCACCTGCCTCGCCTTGCGGCTGGGCCGCGGCGATGCACAACTTGGGATGCAAAAGTCGCCATAATCTGGAGTAAGCTTGCGCCACGCCGTTGCCCGTCACAGAGCGTGTCCCAGGCCCGTGCGACCTCCCTCCCTCAAGCTCAGCGTGACCGGCGCCGTGTCCGCGGTGGTCGCCGCGGCGATCGTCCTGACCGTGCTGCTCACCCAGGCCAAGTTCGACAGCCACGTCTTCGCCCTGGTCGAGGACCGGCTGTCCGTCGTGCTGGAGGAGGCGGCGGAGCCGATCCGGTTCGCCCTCGGCCTCGGGCTCGGGCTCGACGAAATGGCCGACCTGCGCGCCGTGATCGCCCGCGCCCGGCCGGAGGGAACGGAGGGGGCGGACCGGATTGCCATCGCCGCCGTCGATGGGGACGGGGCGCCGGTGGCGCGGGTGCCCGAGGCTGGACTGGCGGCGGACCACCCCGTGACGCTGGACACCGTTCTCGAGGACGGGTTCGGCCGCCCGGCCGGCCGGCTGACGCTGTCGTTCGACGCCGCCGGGCTGCACGAGTCCCTGCATGCGATCCGGGACGATCTGCGGCGCTGGGGCCTTCTGCTCGGCGCGATGGCCGCCGGTGTGGCCGTTCCGGCCCTGTGGCTGGTGGCGCGCCGCTTCGGCCGGACCGCGGGACCCACCGCGGAACCCCTGGCAGACGAGGCGGCGCAGGCCGCGGCGGTGCGCCGCCTCACCTGGCGGATCGTGACCGTCGCCGGCGTGCTGATGCTGGCCGGCGCCGCCGCGGTCTCGGTGACGGCGTGGCGGCAGTACGCACCCGTCGTGGCCGACGCGCTCGACGCCCAGGCGGAAACCGTCGGCAGCGGCCTGCAGCGGCAGATCGGCCGCGCCCTGGCGGTCGGCATCCCGATCGACCGGCTGGTCGGCGTGGAGCAGGTGTTCGCCGAGGAGCTGGCGGCCTCCCCCGACATCCGCTTCCTGGCGGTGAGCGCCGGCGACGGGCGGCTGCTGTACGCGCATGGCCTGGACCGGCCGGCGCTGGCCAGGGCGCTGCGCGGCGGCGACGACAGGGTGCGCATCGTCGCCCTGCCTCTGGCGGCCGGCGGCGAAGCCCTGGGCACGTTGCAGATCGGCGTGCCGGCGGACTACGCCCGCCAGGTGGGATTGGACCTGCTCATCGATGTGGCCTCGGTGCTGGCGGTGTCGTGCCTGCTGGGGGTGGAGCTGCTGTTGTTCGTGGTCAACCGCGGCGCCGCCCGCACGCCCCGCCCCGCCCCGCCCTTGGGCTCCGGCGCGCGCCGGATCAACCCGGTCCTGGTGCGCCTGCCGATCCTGCTGTTCGCGCTGGGGGAGGAGCTGTCGCGGCCGTTCCTGCCGCTGTTCGCCGGCGAACTGGCCGGCCCCGACCCGTGGGTCTCCGAGGACCTGGCGACGGCCCTGCCGATCACCCTGTTCATGCTGGTCTGGGCGCTGAGCCAGCCCTGGGGCGCGGCCTGGTCGGAGCGGGCCGGCCGCCGCCGCATCTTCCTGATCGGCGCCGTCGCCAGTGCCGCCGGGCTGGCGGCGACGGCCTTCGCCGACAGCCTCGCCGCGCTGCTGGTCTACCGGGCAATCACGGCGGTCGGCTACGGGCTGGTGCTGATCTGCGCCCAGGGCATGATCATCGACAACACGCCGCCCACCGAACGGGCCATGAGCATGGCGACGCTGGTCGGCGGCCTGCTGACGGCCGCGGTGTGCGGCCCGGTGCTGGGCGGCGTGGTGGCCGAGCTGGCGGGGCCGCGCTGGGCCTTTGCCGGCGGCGCGGGGCTCGCCGTCCTGTCGATGCTGGCCCTGGTGCTGGCGGTGCCGCGCGACGGCGGTGCCGCCGCCCGCACGCACGTGCCGCGCATCCACTGGGGCGAGGCGCTGCGGCTGCTGGGCACCAGGCGGTTCGCCGCGCTGATGGCGTTCAGCGCCGTGCCGACAAAGCTGGCGGCGGTGGCGCTGCTGTTCTACCTGATCCCGCTGACCCTGGCCGGCACCGGCGCCGGGCCGGCCGACATCGGCCGGGTGCAGACGCTCTATTTCGTTGCCTTCATCCTGGTGTCGCCGCTGGCCGCCTGGCTGTCGGACCGGACCGGGCAACGCCGCGCCTTCCTGGCCTGGGGCGGCCTCGGCACGCTGATCGCCATCGTGCCACTCGGCTTCGGCACCAGCCTGCCCCTGGCCGCGGTCAGCATGGCCCTGTTCGGCATCGCCCAGTCGCTGATCAGCGCACCGCAGCTGGTGCTGGTCGGCGACGTGGCCCGCGCGGGCGACCGGCCGGTGCCGGAGAGCGTGGTCATCGCGATCTTCCGCCTGGTCGAGCGGACCGGCGCCATGGTCGCCCCGGCGCTGGCCGCCGGCCTGGCCATGGCCTATGGCTACCGCGCTGCCCTGATCGGCGTCGCGGCGATCACCGCCGCCGCCTCCATCGTCTTCCTGCTGGTCTTCCGCGAAGGCCGGGCCGCGACATCGGCCGAACAGGCCGTGGAGGCGCCATGACCGGGCCGACCCGCCGAACCCTGCTCCATGGCGCCGCCACCGCCGCCGCCACCGCCGCCGCCACCGCCGCCGCAGCCGCAGCGGCGGGGCTGTGGCCGGGCGGTCGGCGCCTGCGCGCCCAGCCGGCGCGGCGCTTCCGCATCGCCATGGTGCTGCCGCGCGGCATCGACGCGCCGGCCCAGGGCTTCATGGACTATCTTGAGCGCCGCGGGGTCGAGGCCGACTACACGATCCTGGACCTGACCGGGCCGGGCGCCTCGGCCGAAGCGGCCGTGGCCCGCATCCGCGAGGAGCGGCCGGACCTCGTCTACACCTGGGGCACGCCGACCACCCTGGCGGTGGCCGGCCGCTGGGACAGCGCCGACCCCGACCGCCACGTCACCGACATCCCGGTCGTGTTCACCACCGTGTCCGCGCCCGCCGCCTCCGGCGTGGTGCAGAGCCTGGCGCAGCCGGGGCGGAACGTCACCGGGGTCAGCCACATCCCGCCCCTGGACACGCAGATCAACACCATCACCGCCTACCGGCGCGACGTGCGCACCCTCGGCGTCGTCTACAACCCTCAGGAGCCGAACTCGGTGCTCAATGTCGAGGCGCTGCAGGCCGCCCTGCCGGGCCACGGCATCACGCTGCTCGCGCGCCCCGTGCCGGCCGCCAGCGACAGCGCGCCCGACCCTGTGCCCGACCCTGCGCCCGACCCTGCGCCCAACCCTGCGCCCGACCCTGCGCCCGACCCTGCGGCAGTGCCGCGGCTGGTCGCCGAACTGGCGGCGGCGGGTGTCGACTTCCTCTACATCGGCCCGGACACCTTCGTCGCCGTGCACAACCGCGACCCGCTGACCCTGGCCGCCATGCAGGCCCGGCTGCCCACCTTCGCCGCAACGGAGAGCATCGTGCGGCAGTCGCACGCGCTGGTCGGGCTGTTCAGCAGCGCGCTCGGCGTCGGCCGGTTCGCCGGATTCAAGGCGGAGCAGATCCTGGTCGAGGGCCGCCCGCCGGGAGAGATCCCGGTGGAGACGCTGCGGCGCTTCTCGCTGCTCATCAACATGCGCGTGGCCCGGCGGATCGAGGCCTACCCGCCGCTGTCGCTGCTCAACCTGGCCGAGATCATCCGCCAATGACCCGGCTGTCGGTCAGGCCCTGCAAACATGGCGCCGCCCCGCCGGACGCGGAGGCGGAGGCGAACGCGGACGCGGAGGTGGACGCGCCGCCGGCCGGCCTGACCGTGCGGATGCTGACCGAGGCCGAGGCGCTGATCGCGCTGCGCCGGCAGGTGGTGGCCGGGCTGGCCGACGGGGACTGGTATGTCCTGGAGCCGGACCGCTTCGTGCGCGCGCACCTGGGCGGGAGCGGCGAGACGGTCGGCCTGTTCGCCGCGGGGCAGCTGGTCGCCTATGCCATGCTGGGGCTGCCGCGCAATGACGGGCCGCCCGACCCGATGGCCACGGCGCTGGGCCTGCCGGCGGCCGAGCGCGGCACCGTCGCCCATCTGGCCAGCACCATGGTGCTGCCCGGGTGGCGCGGCCGTGGCCTGCACAACTGGCTGATTCGCCGCCGGCTGGCCCGCTGCGCCGCGCTGGGCCGCCCGTGCGTGCTGTCGATGGTCTCGCCGCGCAATGTCGCCAGCTGGCACAACCTGATGCGCCACGGCCTGGTCGTGCGGGCGATCGCGCCGCTGGAGGGCGACCGCCCCCGCTACCTGCTGCACCGCGACCTGCGCCGGGACGAGGTCTACGACCCCGCCAGCGCGCGGGCGGTGCCGCTCGACAACCTGGACCGCCAGCGGGTTCTGCTCGGCGACGGGTATCGCGGTTTCGGCACGGCGCAGGACCGCGGGCAGGTGTGCGTCCTGTTCGGCAGGCCGGGGCCGTCCGGACACTGACGGCACGCCGGCCCGGCGGCGGCATCCGCCGCGCTGCCGGCTGCGGCCGTCACGGCCGCGGATTTTCCACCATCTCGTTCAGCCATCGCCCCATGGTCAGGCAGGGTTCGGTGGCGTATCCTAACCGCTGGTAGAAGGCCTGGACCGCCGTGTTGTGATGACGGATCAGCAGCAGCATCTTCGGCACGCCGCGCGCGGCCAGATATGCCTCGGCATGGCGGACCATGCGGGTGCCGATGCCGCGCGCCTGCAGCGACGGCCGGACCGCAACATAGTAGATCCACCCGCGGTGCCCGTCCTCGGCCGCCACGATGGTGGCCGCCACCCGTCCCTGCATCTCGCCGACGAACAGGGTGGCGCGGTCGCCGCCGCTGATGTTGGCCAGGTCGACCTGCGGCTGGTTGGGCGGCCGGTCGAGCCCCGCCTCGCGCCACAGTGCCAGCACCGCCGCCCGGTCGTCCCGCCGATAGGGCCGGATCGTCAGGTCCGCCCCGTCCGGCCCGTCCGCCCCGTCCGCCTGCGCGTCCATTCCGCCGCTCCGTTCATCCGCCCCTCACCCGCCGCCGCGTCGCCATGACCGACGCGCTGCGCCTGACCCTGGCCAGCGACCTGGCCGAGATCGCCCGCCTGGCCGCGGCGGTGGAGGCCTTTGCCGACGCGCGGGCGCTGCCGCCCGACGCCGCCTCCGCCCTATCCATAGCGCTCGAGGAGATTGTCGCCAACGTCATCCGGCACGGCTATGGCGACGGCCGCGACGGCCCGATACACGTCGAGGTCAGGATCGACGGCAACCGGGTGATCGCCGTCGTGGAAGACCGGGCGCCGCGCTTCGACCCCTTCGCCCTGCCGCCGCCCGATACCGCGGCGCCGCTGGAGGACCGGGCGATCGGCGGCCTGGGCATTCATCTGGTGCGCACCTTGATGGACGAGGCGGTTTATGATGGCACGCCGGGCGGGAATCGGGTCACCCTGGTCAAGTTGATCCCGCCGGTGGACGGCGACTGACACGACATGGAAGACGGGAGGTTCGGGCATGGAGGTCGAGATCGGGCAGGCCGGCGACGTGACCATCGTGGCGCCGAAGGGACGGCTGGACAGCGCCAGCAGCCCGGAGCTGGAGCGGCGCCTGCTCGGCCTGGTCGGCACGCCCGGCGCGGCGGTGGCGCTGGACTGCCGCGAGCTCGCCTATGTCAGCAGCGCCGGCCTGCGCGTGCTGCTGATGGCCGCCAAGAAGGCGCGCGCGGCCGGGGCGCGGATCGCCCTGGCGGCGCTGCAGCCGTCGGTCCGGCAGGTGTTCGACATCAGCGGCTTCTCGGCGCTGTTCGAGATCCATGACGATGGCGCCGCCGCGGCCGCGGCGCTGGCCGCCCCGGGCGCTTCCGTGTCCTGAGCCGCGGATGAGCCCGACCCGTCCCGACCGCTTCGGCCCCTACCGCATCACTGGCGTGCTCGGGCGCGGCGCCATGGGCGTCGTCTACCGCGCGGTCGACGAGCGCGACGGCCGGCCGGCGGCGGTCAAGACGGTGGCCGAGGAGCTGCTCGGCGGGGATCGGGTCGGCGACGTGCTGGAACGCTTCCGGCGCGAGGCCGAGATCGGGCGCCGGCTGGTCCATCCCGGCATCGTCCGGGTGTTCGACCACGGCGAGCAGGACGGCCTGCTGTTCCTGGCCATGGAGCTGGTCGAGGGCCGGGACCTGCAGACCGTGGCGGAGGGCCCTGTCCCCGGCCCTCCGGCCCGCGCGGTCGGCTACGGCGTTCAGCTCCTGGAGGCGCTGGGGCATGCCCACGCGCACCGGGTGATCCACCGCGACGTCAAGCTGACCAACATCTTCGTCGGCCCGGACGACCGGATCAAGCTGATGGACTTCGGCATCGCCCGCCTCGCCGGCTCCGACCTGACGCTGGCGGGCGAGGCGCTCGGCTCGCCGTCATTCATGGCGCCCGAGCAGATCCGCGGCGATCCCGTCGATCCCCGCACCGACCTGTTTGCCGCCGGCATCGTGCTCTACGTGCTGCTGACCGGCCGTCGGCCGTTCGCCGGCAACCTTGCCGCAGTCATGCACCATATCCTCACCCTCGAACCGCGTCCGCCGTCGCAGATCAATCCGGCCTGCCCGCCGGCCCTGGACGCCGCCGTGGCGCGGGCGCTCGCCAAGCGGCCGGAGGACCGCTGGCCCGATGCCGCAGCCTTCGCCGCGGCGGTCCGGCGCGGGCTGGCCGGTGCGCCGGGCGCGGCGGACCGGGCGGACCGGGCGGCCGAGGCGGACCAGACGGTCATCGTCGGAGCCGCCACCGGCAGGGCCGTCCCGCCGTCCCCGGCCGGCCGTCCGGCGCCGGCGCCGCCGCACGACGCAGCCGACGGCCGGCTGGCCGCGCTGCTGGCCGAATGCCTGGACGATGCGGTGACGGAACGACGGCTGGCGGCGGCCGCCGCGCTGGTCGAGCGGTGCACCCGCACCGCCGCCGGCCTGACCGACCTGCGCCGGGTGGTCGAACCCGTCCTGCCCGAGCTGGCGGCCCGCATCCTGGCCGCGCATCCGGGGCCGGGCGAGGGCCGGCCACCGCCGCGGCCCGACTGGCGCGCCGCCGTCCGCCTGTTCGCCCTGCTGGGCCCGCACGGCGGCCCTGCCGCGACCGAGCTGCGGGCCCGGATCGGCACCGAGCTGGTCGGCGCCTGCTACGGCTATGCAGCCCGCCTCAACGCGCTGCTGTTCACCGAGGCGGAGCCGGATGTCGCCCGCATTTCCATGGACCTGCTGCGGCTCGACGTGATCCAGCTGGCGCTCGAGGATCTCGGTGCCGAGGCCGAGGCCCGCCACGCGCGGCAGGCGCTGTGCGGCTTCGCCGGCCAGGTCGTGTCCAGGGCCAACGCGCTGATCGGCGCGTTCCTTGGCGGCGGTGACGCGCTGGCCCGATTCGGCGTCGCCAACCTGCTGGTTGCAGTGGAGGACCTGATCGGCATCGCCGACCGCCTGTTCGACTACGGCGAAGACGCCGATGGCGGCGCGGCGGACGCGGTCGGCCAGGCGGTGATCGCCGACTTCGCCGACAAGGCCGCCGGTCTGGTCGAGCTGGTGGCCGACGAGGCGCTGGCGGCGGTGGAGCGGCCGGGCGGCGACTCGGCCGGCTTCACCCATCGGCTCGACCAGGTGGGGTCCGTCTATCTGTTCGCCACGCGCCTGCGCGATCCCCGCTGCCGCGACGCCGTGGCCGGGCTGGTGCGGCGGACCCGGACGGCACTGCACCGGCTGGCCGATGCCGCCAGCCGGGCCCTGGCCGAGGCGCTGGCGGTGCCGCCGGACGTCCTGACCGACACAAGCCCCGAGGGCGGGCGGGCGCGGGCCGCCTTTGGCCGGATCAGCGCGCTGATCGAGCTGGCCGAACGGCTCGGCTGGGCCGACCTGCGCATCCGGCTGGTCGGCGACCTGCGCACCCGGGTGGCCGGCAATCCGCACATTGCGCGGCTGGCCGGGGGAGCATCTTGAGGCATCGCTTTGGTTGATTCTAAGAGCTGTCTCTTTGAGTTTGTGGTGTTCGGCACACCGGTTTCCGGCGCGGCCCTGAACCCTCAGCAGCGGAGGGCCAAGAATGCCTGGCGCGACCATGTTGCCGCCATGGCCCAATCCGTTGTAAAGTGCACCCTCGATCCATGTAGACAGGAATGCGCAGTTGTCATCATCTATTGCTGCCTCGGTGAGACTGATCTGGATTTGGACAATTTGGCGAAGACTACCCTGGATGCATTGAAAGGCATTGCTTATGTTGATGATGGCCTGATTTCAGAAGCCATCTTCCGGAAGTCCGCCTTGGACAGACCTGAAAATTTACGCGACCCTCCCCCCGTGCTCGCTGACGGCCTGAGCCGTGCCCTACAAGAGGAACAGGATCTGACCTATTTTCAGCTAAGAGATGCCCCTGATCACCGGATCATGCCATGAACGCACAGCTCGCCGCCGAGGCCGAACGCGCCACCATCGCCCGGATCGCCGAGGAGTACCGGCAACAGGGCTTTCAGGTGGTCGAGGAGCCGTCCGGTGACACCCTGCCGGACTTCCTGCCGCCGTTCCGGCCGGACCTGCTGGTGGATGCTGGAGATCAGCAATACGTCGTCGAGGTGCATGCCAAGGGCAGCCCCTACGAGGAAGGGTACTTCTTCAATCTTGCCAGCACCGTCGAGGCGCAGCCCGACTGGCACCTGCGCATGGTGCTGGTCACGCCGCAGGGTGACGGCCCGGAACAGGTGACGGCGCTGCCGGACCGGGTGCAGCTTGCCGAACGGATCGCCGCGGTGCGTGGCCTGGCCGCCGCGGGGCAGGTCCGCGCCGCCCTGCTGCTCGCCTGGTCCGCCCTGGAAGCGGCGGCGCGCCTCAGGCTGATGGAGGCGGACCAGAACCCGCTCGAGCCGAAGTCGACCGAGAGAGGGCTCAGCGCGCTGGTCTCCTCCGCCGGGCTGCTGCGGGACGATGACCGGCGCCTGCTGCGCCGGCGCCTGCCCCTGCGCAACGCTGTGGCGCACGGATACCTGGAGACGGGCGTGAGCGAGGAGGACGTCGAGGTGCCCCTGCGCTACGCGGAGCGGCTGCCGGTGTCATGACCGCCCGCTCTTGCCCTCGTAGCCTGCGGACTCCACTATGGTCAGGCAAGGGGCGCTGTGAATTATCGTGGCAACGGTGCGAGGACGCGGGCAGCAGACGGCTGCATTGATCCTGACGGGAGCTGATCCGACATGCCCTCCTACGACTTCAACTTCTTCGTCATCGGTGCCGGCTCCGGCGGCGTGCGGGCGGCGCGGATCGCGGCAGGGCACGGCGCCCGCGTCGGCATCGCCGAGGAACAGTACCTGGGCGGCACCTGCGTCAACGTGGGATGCGTGCCCAAGAAGCTGCTGGTCTACGCGGCGCACTTCTCGCACGACTTCGGCGACGCCGCCGGGTTCGGCTGGATGGTCGGCGACCACGCCCACCACTGGCCGACGCTGATCGCCAACAAGGACAAGGAGATCGCCCGCCTCAACGGCGTCTACCGCCACCTGCTGGAGGGCGCCGGCTGCACCCTGTTCGAGGCCCGCGCGACGCTGCTCGACCCCCACACCATCGCGGTCGACGGCAGGCGCATGACCGCCGAGACCGTGCTGATCGCCACCGGCGGCCGGCCGGTGGTCCCGGACACGCCGGGCGTCGCCGAGCACGCCATCACCTCCAACGACGCCTTCTACCTGGAGAAACTGCCGCGCCGCGTCGTGATCGTCGGCGGCGGCTATATCTCCGTGGAGTTCGCCGGCATCTTCAACGGCCTGGGTGCGGAGGTGGTGCAGCTCTACCGCGGCGCCCTGTTCCTGCGCGGCTTCGATGACGACGTGCGCGAGGTGCTGGCCGAGGAAATGGCCAGGTCGGGCATCGACCTGCGCTTCCGCACCGAAGTCGAGTCGGTCCAGAAGACGGCGGACGGACTGCTGGTCAACCTGACCGACGAGTCGGTGGTCGAGGCCGATGCCGTCATGTACGCCACCGGCCGGCGGCCCAACACCCACGGCCTGGGCCTGGAGGCCGCCGGCGTGGCGCTCGACGAGCACGGCGCCGTGCGCATCGACGAACACTACCGGACCAATGTCCCCAACATCTACGCTATCGGCGACGTCACCAACCGCATCCAGTTGACCCCGGTGGCGCTGGCCGAGGGCCACGCCCTGGCCGACACCCTGTTCGGCAACCGCCCGCGCGGCGTCGGCTACGACAACATACCGACCGCCGTGTTCTCGACCCCGCCGATCGGCACCGTCGGCCTGAGCGAGGCTGAGGCGCGGCGGCAGCACGGCGCCATCGACGTCTACCGGTCCAGCTTCCGGCCGATGAAGCACACCCTGTCCGGCCGCGACGAGCGCAGCATGATGAAGCTGGTCGTCGACCGCGCCAGCCAGCGCGTGCTCGGCTGCCACATGGTCGGCCCGGACGCGCCGGAGATCGTCCAGGGCCTGGCCATCGCGCTCAACTGCGGCGCCACCAAGCAGGACTTCGACCGCACCATTGGCATCCACCCCACTGCGGCCGAGGAGTTCGTCACCATGCGCGTCAAGGCGCCGGAGCCGGAGGACGAGGCCGCGGCGGCCGAGTGAGCGCCGCCCCCGCTCGCTGCCTGCTGCGATCAGCCGTGACCGCGCCGCCGTCCAGCACCTTCCGGAAATGACGGCCGGACATGAAGGCCGGAAATGACGGCCGGGAATGAAGGACCGGAACGAACCGGGTCAATTATGAGGCGGGTTGTCGAGCACGGTTTCCAGGTTGGAGGCATCGAGGGCGCGATCGATCCACACCTCCAGGGTGTCCGGATCGGCTGCCAGCACCGCCGCGCGCACGCGCTCCGGCGGTTCACCGAACCGGTGGGTCAGAATCTGCAGCAGAGCTGCAGCCTTGCCCTTGGCCAATCCTTGCTGCTCGCCAAGCTTGATGCCGCGCTGTTCGCCAAGCTTGATGCCGCGCTGTTCGCCAAGCTTGATGCCGCGC
>CAZGMC010000069.1:20558-22512 GCA_964526565.1 uncultured Mycobacteriaceae bacterium | reverse complement strand
GGCGGCGACGCGTTCACGGCGCCGGCCGGCGAGGTCTATCGGGATCTCTTCGATGGTTTGCGCCGGGCGCACGACGCCGCGGTGCGGGCCGGCAAACCGGAGGCCGAAGCCTATCACGCCATCTTCGCCGCCGCCGCCTGGGCCGACGAGCGGCTGGGCCGCCACCCGGCCTGGTACCAGCGCACCCAGCCGCTGACCGCGGCACTGTTCAAGAGCAAGAGCCCGGCGGCCGAGTTCGTCGAGCGGCTAAACGGCCTGGGCGACACGCAGAACGAGGCGCGCGAGGTCTTTCTCACCGTGCTCGGCCTGGGTTTCGGCGCCGCGCCCGAGGATGTCGGCCGCAGCGGCCAGATCGAGCGGCTCAAACTGGCCCACGCCGCGCGCCTGCGTCCGCCGCTGCCGCCGCCCTCGGCGTTCGAGCGCAAGCCGCTGGCCGGCGACCTCTACGCCAGCCCCGATCCGCCGCCGCGTGCCGTCGCCGCGCCGCGCCGGCCGTGGCGAGCGGTGGCGGCCGCGGCCGCCGTGCTGGTGCTGGCGGTGGGCGGCGGCATCGCTGCCTGGCAGCTGCTGTCGGACAGGCCGGCCACGGGCGACGGGGAAGCCGACCGGCTGGCCGGCATCGTCGACCTGATCGTCGCCGGGTACGACTGTGCGCGCATCGAAGCGACGCTGACGGAAGATCGGCAGGTCGAACTGTCCGGCTTCGTCGCCAGCGAAAGCGACCGCGACCGGCTGCGCACCTCGCTGGCCGCGATCGACGGCGTGAGCGGGGTGGGCGGCACGCTGGTGGTCCGGCCGTGGCCGTTCTGCGAGTACATGGGCATCCTGGTCGACCACGCCGCCCTGGAGCCGGAGCGCGGCCGGCCGCTGATCGCGCTCAACCATGACGACGCGACCTATGCCACCGGCGATACGCTTGTCGTGCGGGCGACGGCAGCGGACAGCTTCGACGGCTATCTGTATGTGGACTACGTGGACCGGGACGGCGGCGTCATTCACATGCTGCCCGAGCCGCTGCGCCCGCAGAACGTCGCCTATGCCGGACAGCTCTTCATGCTGGGCGCGGACGCGGAGCAGCTGCGGCCCAATGAGCGGCAGTGGATCGTTGCGCAGCCGGCGGGAACCAAGATGATCGTCGTCCTGACCGCACCGGTGCCGCTGTTCGACGACCTGCGCCCGGTGCAGGAAACGGCAACGGCGTATTTCCCCGACCTGCGCGACAGCCTGGAAGAGATCGCCCGCCTTGGCGGCAGCGAGCTGCTGCCGGCAACCTTCACGTTCCTGGAGACGACGGCGGCCGAAGCGTCGTCCCGGTGAGCCGGCCCCCTGGGCCGGCCCCCGAGCCGGCCCCCGAGCCGGCCCCCTGAGCCGGCCCCCGAGCCGGCCCCCGAGCCGGCCCCCGAGCCGGCCCCCTGAGCCGGCCCCCTGAGCCGGCCCCCTGAGCCGGGCGCGGTAACCACTCTGGTTCGTACAATCGTTACACCTGCACATTAGCCTCGTGGCTTGGCGTATGTGACGCGCCCGGCGTCCCGTCGGGTGCTGCCGCTCGCGACAAAGGGCACGGCTGTGGTGACATCCCGCGGCATTCTTCTGGTCGGCGACGATCCGGACGTCCAGGTCGCGGTGCGCGAGGCCGCGCGCGGCGATCCCTGTCGCCTCGTCGCCGTGGAGGATCGCGCTGCGCTGATGGGCGCGCTGGCCAGCGGCGGGATCGCCCTGGTCATCGTCGATCTGGCGCTGGAGGCCGAGGACGCAGTGGCGCTGGCGCGCGCGCTCAAGGACGACCCGGGCCTGCCGATGATCCTGATCGCCGGGCCATCGGTGGAGTTCGACCGCATCACCGCCGCCGGCCTGGCCGGCGAGCACTTCCTGAGCAAGCCGTTCAGCCCCGGCGAGTTGCGCGCCCGCATCCGCACGCTGTCGTGGCCGCCGGCGGCCCCGGCCCCGGCCCCGG
>CAZGMC010000069.1:13597-20458 GCA_964526565.1 uncultured Mycobacteriaceae bacterium | reverse complement strand
CCCGGCCCCGACCACGGTCCCGGCCCCGGTTGCCCGGCGCTACCGCTTTGCCGGATGGCAGCTCGATCCCAGGGCGCAGCGGCTGACCGGCCCCGACGGCCGCGACATCGCCTTGACCGAGGGCGAGCAGGCGGTGCTGCTCGCCTTCCTGCAGGCGCCGCGGCGGGTGCTCAGCCGCGAGCAGCTGCTCAGCCTCTACCGCGGCACGGGCGGTGCCCTGCTCGACCGCAGCGTCGACGTCCAGGTGCTGCGCCTGCGCCGCAAGATCGAGCCCGACGGCAAGGCGCCCACCCTGATCCGCACCGAACGCGGCGCCGGCTACGTCTTCACGCCGGCGGTGGAGGTGCAGGATTAGCCGATTGTGGCCGATCCTTGTGATGAATGGCGGCAGGTCCGGTTGAGCGTGACTTACGGGCGATGTCAGATTTCCTTACAGGGACGTTTTTGAAGGCCTGGACGAAAATTATGTGCTCCAAATCGTAAGGAATGAACCCGCAGGAATGGGCTGATCTGCTTTCCAGCCCAATTGAGTGGCTTGCCCGACACGGAGGGCTGTCGCTGCCGGCGGCAAAGGCGCCCACCGGTGGCTGAAGGAAAAGCGCGGTTTCATCACCATGACGGGCGGGACTGCTTCTGTTTACAATTTGTGTGTTTCATCATTTTAGTTATAAACGAGCCGGTTGCCCTGCTTTAGGGTATACCGAAAAGACTGCCGGTAGGGCGTCCTGTTTTTATCACTCTTGGTAGAATTATTTTTCAAACTCTCTCTTCTGAACGAACAAGGATCCATTTTTTAACATGATGATTAAGATCTAACATCTCATATTATGCAATGGCACGCAGCTTTCTGCCATTGAGCCCGGTCCAGCAGGTTGTGGGCAGGGCTTTTGCTTCCTGTCGGCCGTCGATCCGCTTTACGGGCACTGCAAGCCCGGAGCTCCTGCCAAGGCATTGATTTGTTTGGCATAGTGTTTCACAATTTGAGCATTGTCTGCAGGAGTTACAATTTAAGGTTTATGAAACTGTGACCTTCGCTTAAGGCCTTCGTCTGACACCATTCCATTCGACTCGATGCGACTGGCCGCCGATCGAGCGAGAATCGCGGTGCTCTGCCCGTGGCACGGTTCTTGTGCAGGGGAAAACGTTTCAGAAATTTCCCAATCGGGATGAAGGGAGAGCACGAATGCACCAGTCTGCACCTGGAGCAAAGAGAACATTCCACGGCACACTGCTCGGCGCCGTCGTTGCGCTTGGCGTCTTTGCCGGAACGCAGCAGGCCAATGCGTACCAGATCTTCTTTGGCGAGGATCTGAACAACAGCGCGTCCACGCCCCTGGCATCCTTCCCGAACGCCGCGGCCGCGGAAGCCGGCTTTCTGAGCAATCTCGTCGGGGTCGGGACGGAAGACTTTGAGGGTTTCGCGACCGGCACCGGCGCCCCGCTCAACCTTTCGTTCCCGGGCGCCGGCACGGCCACCCTGTCCGGAGGCAACGGCGAGGTTGCGACCGTCACACCCGGCACCACCAACGGCTTCGGCCGCTACGGTGTGTCCGGCAGCAACTATTGGGAGGTCGAGGCGGGAGGCACGAACAACTTCAGCATCTCCTTTTCCCAACCCATCGCGGCGTTTGGCTTCTTCGGCATCGACATCGGCGACTTCGGCGGCCAGCTGCGGCTCGAGCTGTCGAACGGCGGCACGACGATCCTCGACGTCCCGAACACGTCGGGGTCGTTCGGCAGCACGGACGGATCGGTGCTGTTCTTCGGTGCCATCGCCGAGAACGCGTCGGAGCAGTTCGCGAGCGTCGCCTTCCTGACCACCACCGGCCAGGGCGACGTGTTCGGCTTCGACGACTTCACGATCGGCAGCCAGGAGCAGGTCGTCATGCCGGAGCCGGCCACCCTGGCGCTGCTGGGCGCCGGCCTGGCCGGGATCGGGCTGGCACGGCGCCGCCGCATCGCCTGACCGCCGCCGGTGCGACCACAGCCGACATGGAGGCCGGCGGTCCGCTGACCGTCGGCCCCTTGTTTGCGGTTCGCGTTCGGACAATGGCGCCGTCTGAGGGCACCGTTCGAATGGCCGTCCACTGAAGGCACGGATCGCTGCGCAGGGGTGCCTTGGCAAACCGTGCCGCTTGCCCCAAGGTGGCTGAAAAGGCCGCAAGAGGGGAGGCGACGCCGTGCTGCCGCAGTTCGTCGATCAGGCCGATGCCGAGACCGTGCCGGTCACCGCGCTGACGCGGGCGCAGGTGCCGCGCTGGCGCCATGCCCAGCCGGACCCGGTGGCGCGCTGGGTCGAGCGCATCGGCTTCACGGCAAAGGCCGGGGCGACGGCGCTGCTGCCCGGCGCCGACGGGCGGCTGCAGCGGGTGCTGCTCGGCCTCGGCGAGCGGCCCGACCTGTGGTCCTATGGCGGGCTGCCGTTCGGCCTGCCCGACGGCACCTACCGGCTGGACAATCCCGGCGAGGCCGACGCGGCGACGCGCGCGGCGCTGGGCTGGGCGCTGGGCGGCTATGCCTTCACCCGCTACAAGCGCAGCGAGCGCAAGGCGGCCCGGCTGGTCTGGCCGGAGGAGGCCGACCGCGCCGCCGTGGCTCGCGCCGCCGAGGCCACCTTCCTGGTGCGCGACCTGGTCAACACGCCGGCCAACGACCTGGGCCCGGCCGAGCTGCAGGCCGCCGCCGAGCAGCTGGCCGGCGAGTTCGGGGCCGAGATTCGTGCCGTGGCCGGCAATGACCTGCTGCTCTACCACTACCCGGCGATCCACGCCGTCGGCCGGGCCAGCGCGCGGCCGCCGCGGCTGATCGACCTGACCTGGGGTGCTGCCGACCACCCGAAACTGACCGTGGTCGGCAAGGGCGTGTGCTTCGACTCCGGCGGGCTCGACATCAAGTCGGCGCAGGGCATGCTGCTCATGAAGAAGGACATGGGCGGCGCCGCCCACGCCCTGGCGCTGGCCCGCATGATCATGGCCGCGGGGCTGAAGGTGCGCCTGCGCGTGCTGATCCCGGCGGTGGACAACGCCATCTCCGGCGACGCCTTCCGGCCGCTGGACGTGCTGGCGACGCGCAAGGGCCTGACCGTCGAGGTCGGCAACACCGACGCCGAGGGCCGGCTGATCCTGTGCGATGCCCTGGCCGATGCGGATGCGGAGAAGCCGGCGCTGCTGATCGACTTCGCCACGCTGACCGGCGCCGCCCGCATCGCGCTCGGCACCGAGATCCCGGCGCTGTTCTGCAATCACGAGGACACGGCGGCGGCGCTGCTGGCCGCGGCGGAGCGGGAGAGCGACCCGCTGTGGCGGCTGCCGCTGTGGCACGGCTATGCGCGGCAACTCGACACGCCGGTCGCCGACCTGTGCAACGCCACGCAGCGGCCGTTCGCCGGGGCCATCCTGGCGGCCCTGTTCCTGGAGCGGTTCGTGTCGCGCGAGACGCCATGGGCGCACATCGACCTCTACGCCTGGAACAACGAGGAGCGCCCCGGCCGCCCGCGCGGCGGCGAGGCGATGAGCCTGCGCGCCGCCTTCGCCCTGGTCAGCGAGCGGTTCGGCGGGTGAACCCGCCCAACCCTTAAGCACGACCCGGTCCGGCCCGTTGCCCTGGAACGGCCCGGCCCGCGCTCCGTTAACCGCCGATCCTCTTTTCCACAGGCGGACAACGGGAGCGGTTGATGGCAACGGCGACGATGGCGGCGGAGGCCGGCCGGTTCGAAATGCTGGTGCGGCTCGGCTATGCCGCGCGGGGCGTGGTGTATCTCCTGGTCGGCGGTTTGGCGGCGCCGCAAGCCGATGGGATTGTTCTGCGACAACCTGGTTGGCCTGCAGCGACAGCCATCTTGGCCGGTGGCGCCATCATCAATTCCACTTGATGCGTCGGCGCGTCAGCAGAAGGTCGCCTGCAGCCGAACCTCCTGGTTCACCCGCGGCCTCCGTCGCATCATCAGGCTTGTCGGAGCCTGCCTGCCGCTCCTCCCGCTCTGGGCAGCCATGGAAAACTGATGGATGGTGACGGGGTTGCACGCAAACGCCTGCCCGCGTACACCTGTCACCATTTCTTCGGCAAATTCATGCGCAGACCAAGACTGTAAAGCACGCGTTGCAAATTAATCAGTACCTCTTTGACAAGGGCCTTGCCTTCGTGCGGCCGTCTTGCATAGAAGAACAGCATTTCGAAATAGCAAAGAAGCTTTTCGCGGATGCCCAATTTCGTTCGGCTCGTAGCACGTAAACGCTCCCAGAACAACCGCCATCGGGGGATGATAAACTTCGACCCGGCCTTGCCCGTGAACCATTCGATGCGGTCATCGTAGGAAATTTTTGCGCGCATTGACCGCTCTGCGTGGTCGCGCTTGAAGAACAAACAGTCTTCAGCCTCAACAAATCGACCATGCATCAAGAGTTCTTCCAAAAGAATAGTGTCAGACGATATGTATGATCCAATGAGCCCCGTTTGCCGGAGTGCGTCAGTCCGGATCAAGCCGTACACCGGGATCCAAAGACCCTCAATTTCGTGCGTGTGCCACGACTTCTCTTTATCAATGCGGCGGAACAGATTGTGAAAATGCCGCAAACGTTGATGGGGCAATGTCTGGTTGAGGTCCATGCCACTTGTCAGCCGCGCAACGCGGTTCCCCTGTTCATCAATCTTGGCGGCAGCCGAATATGCAAGAACGGCATCTTTCTCGTTATCCAGCAACGCAACGCATTGCTCCAGATACGTATCTGCCCAAAGATCATCATGGTTGGCCCAGGCAAAATACTCAGTACGCGTCGAATGCACTACATGATTAAAATTTGCGGCGGCGCCCAGGTTCCGCTCATGCTGATGATAAATGATTCTGGGGTCTTCCTCGGAAAACTTTTTGCATAAATCCTGCGTAGAGTCCGTGGAGAAGTTATCGGATATTATGAGATAAAAGTCCTTGTATGTCTGGTCAAGCAAAGATTGTACGGCTTCTGCCAAATATTGTTCCCCATTGTAGACGGGCAGACCAATGGTAACACGTATATTGTTCTTCTCTGTCATGACTTGACCCAGAAATTTCTGTCCGATCTGTGCCTCAGCGCTCAGCCGGAGTGGTGCGTTCCTGGAAACACTATGTGTTCAGCCTGCCATCCAAAAACCGGAACTTGAACACCCAGCCCGCGGCGCAACACGACCGGCTCTGTACCGTTGTCGATCTCAAGACTCAACGAATTTTTCCAGCATTGTTAGGAACGGATAATCTGAACGCGCGGTGTCGCACCGCTTGGCCTGGACTGCCCCACCCGTGAGTCAAGCTGACTCGGGACAGATGGTGGGGCCGCCGCCCGGTGCGGCCAAGATGCGCCACCATACCAATGTGCCTCATCCTTTTGGGATCTTCGCCGGGGCCGGCGACACGCGGTGCGCCGGAAAGGCCGCTGATGGGCTCGTGTCTCCGCTGCACCTTCAGCGGCTCCTGCCTTGTCGCGAAAACTTCACATCAAGGCGCGCTCTGTGGCAAGCATTTGTTAAACCGCCTGTTGAAGACTGCGGGCCGTCGAAACGGCCACGTCACGAGCCGCCTGTCGGGCTCGGAAGAGAGGTCCCCTTGAACGCGATTGTGCCTGCCCAGCCGTCGCTTCAGGAATCCCGGGCGGGCGACATCATGGTGACGCCGCCGCCCGTCCCGCCGACCGTGACCTGCGGGCGGGTGTTCGACCTGATCGCCGCCGACGAGACGCTGCCGGGGCTGGCCGTGGTGGTCGACCCCGATGGCGACCACGGCGTCGTCGGCTACATCGACCGCTTCACCCTGCTGATGAAATTCGCGCGCCCGGTGCTGCGCGACCTCTACGAGCGGCGGCCGGTGGCTTGGCTGATGGATCCCCGGCCGCTGTGCGTCGACATCCACGACGGCATCGACGGCATCAATGCCCGCATCGCCCGCGAGAAGCCGGAAGCCGTCATGCGCGGCTTCGTCGTGCAGGCCCACGGCCGCTATGCGGGCGTCAGCACGGTGCTGCGGCTGATGACCAAGGCGACGGAGCAGGCCGCCCGCCGCTCGCAACTGCTCGACGAGGCGCGCCACGCCGCCGAGGTCGCCAACCGCGCCAAGACCAGCTTCCTGGCCAACATCAGCCACGAGCTGCGCACGCCGCTCAACGCCGTGATCGGCTTTGCCGAGGTGCTGCAGTCGGAAATGCTGGGCCCGATCGGCGTTCCCAAATACCTTGAATACGTGACGGACATCCACGACAGCGGCTGTCACCTGCTGGAGCTGATCAACAACCTGCTCGACCTGGCCAAGGCCGACGCCGACCGGCTGACGCTGTCGGAGGACATGCTCGACATCGTCGCCATCAGCGAGGCCAGCCTGCGCCTGGTCTGCGGCCAGGCCGACCGCGCCCGCGTGGCGCTGCGCTCGGTGCACGGCGCCGGCCGCGCGCGCCTGACCGCGGACGAAGGCAAGCTGCGCCAGATGCTGCTCAACCTGCTGTCCAACGCCGTCAAGTTCACGCCGCCGGGCGGTCGCGTCACGCTGACCACAAGGCTGAACGCCGCCGGCGAGCTGGCCGTCTCGGTCACCGACACCGGCATCGGCATGACCCCGGAGGAGCAGCAGCAGGCGCTGCAGCCATTCACCCAGGTCGACAACCGCCTGACGCGCAGCCTCAAGGGCACCGGCCTCGGCCTGCCGCTGACCCGGCGCCTGGTCGAACTGCACGGCGGCCGCCTGGAGATGAGCAGCGCGCCCGGCAACGGCACCACCGTCACCCTGCTGTTCCCGCGCAGCCGGCTGATCGCGCCGCCGTCCGCCACGGCGCTCGCTGCCGTCGGTCACGCCGCGGCATAGCGGCGGGCCCGGCGCCGCCGCTCCGGCCCGCACACGAGTCC
>CAZGMC010000069.1:9392-13497 GCA_964526565.1 uncultured Mycobacteriaceae bacterium | reverse complement strand
TCCGGCCCGCACACGAGTCCAGCCCGCACACGAGTCCGGCCCGCACACGAGAAAGCCGCGCATCTCGGTCGGAAATGAGCGGCTTTGCTTCGTGCGGCGGCATCCGGCAGCCAGGCGGCGCCGGGCGAATCCTTATGGGATCACAGGACGGATTCGACCCACTGCTTGAGCTGGGTCTTGGGCAGGGCGCCGATCTTGGTCGCCGCCACCTGGCCGCCCTTGAACAGCAGCAGGGTCGGAATGCCGCGCACGCCGTACTTGGACGGCGTCAAGGGGTTCTCGTCGATGTTGACCTTGGCGACGGTCAGGCGGTCGCCCATGTCGTCGGCCAGCTCCTCGAGCGCCGGTGCGATCATCTTGCACGGACCGCACCACTCGGCCCAGAAGTCCACCAGCACCGGGCCCGGAGCGTTCAGGACTTCAGCGTCGAAACTCGAATCGCTTACGGCTTTCGGTTGAGTCATGGACGATCCTCCGTCAGTCCGGCCGCTGCAGCGGCACGGCATTTGCCTGATTTCGGCTACATTAGGGGCCGCGCAACCGCAAGGTCAAGGCGCCCAGTGGTCCAGCCGCGCGTCGGGCAGCGGCATCAGTGCCGGCCCGTCGGTCCACAGCAGGGCGCAGCGCACCGGCCGGTCCGGGTACATCAGCCGCAGCGCCGCCCGGTACGCCGCCATCTGGCGGTAGTAGGCGGCGGGCACCTCCTCTTCCGTTCGGGGCGCGGCGCGGTTGGTCTTGTAGTCCACCGCCAGCACGCCGTCGGGGGCCACCACCAGCCGGTCGATCTGACCCGACAGGGCGCGGCCGGCGACCAGGCCGACGATCGGCACCTCGGCGCGGCTGTCGGGGCCGAACAGCGCCGCTGCCGCCGGGTCGGCCAGCACGACCAGGGTCTCCGCCGCGATCGCCGCCTGTTCGGCCGGCGCCAGCCCATGCACCGGCTGGGCCAGGAAGCGATGGGCCGCGACGGCCCGGTCCGGCTCCGGCACCTCCGGCAGCATCTCCAGCAGGGTGTGGATCAGCCGGCCGCGGCGGAAGCGGGCGCCGTCGTCGGTGCCGATCGGCGAGACCACCGGCGGCTCGTCGTCCGGTCGCGACGGCGCCAGCGGCCGCGCCGGATCGGGCTCGGCCGGTGCCGGGGCGCGGGCCCAGGCCGGCAGCGGTGCGGGCGGCTCGCCGGCCAGCAGCGTGCGCGGCACCACCGGGCAGGTCTGGGGCACGTGATAGCGCAGCACCGCCCCGCCGGCCGCCGCCGCGCCGCTGTCGCCGCCGGCCAGCGCCCCGGCCAGCACGCCCTCGACGCCGCCCTCCAGCGCCGCCCGGCACAGGGCGTGCCAGCAGCCGTCGCTGGGGGCGCGGGCGCCGTGGAAGCCGCAGATGTACAGCCGGTCCTCGGCCCGCGTCAGCGCCACGTAGAGCAGACGGCGGTATTCCTGGTCGCGGCGGGTGTTGGCCGCGTCGCGGGCGGCGCGGCAGCGGTCCTCTTCCAGGGCCCGGCGCGGTGCCCACAGCGGCACGCCGTCGGGCCGGTCGGGCCACAGGATCGGCGGGCTCTTGGTGGGCATCGCCGTGGTGTCGGGCAGGATGACGATGGGTGCCTGCAGCCCCTTGGCGCCGTGCACCGTCATGATCCGCACGCGGCGCTGCTCGCCGGCCTCCATCTCGCGCTTGACCTCGGCCTCGCCGGCGCCCAGCCAGTGCAGGAAGCCCTGCAGCGACGGCGTCTGGCTGCCGTCATGGGCCAGGGCCAGGGCCAGGAACTCCTCGAGCGGGTCCTCCGCCTCCGGTCCCAGCCGGCCGAGCACGGCGCGCCGGCCGCTGACCGGGTCGGCCGGGCACGGCGCGTCGAGCACGCCGGCGAACAGTTCGTAGGGCCGCACGTAGTCGACCCGGGCCAGCAGCCCGGCCAGGTAGTCGCGCGCCGCGGCGCAGGCCGGATCGTGATCGGCGCGGGCGGTCAGCGCCTGCCACAGGGTGCCGTCGCGGCCGTGGGCGACGGCGAACACCTGCTCCTCGTCGAAGCCGATCAGCGGCCCCTTGAGGACGGTGGCCAGGGTCAGGTCGTCCTCCGGCAGCAGCAGGATTTGCGCCAGCGCCATCAGGTCCATGACGGCGAGCTGGCGGGTGAGCACCATGCGGTCGACGCCGGCCACCGGCACGTCGCGCTCCTTCAGCGCCCGCACCAGCTCGGTGAAGAAGGCGTTGCGGGTGCGCACCAGCACCATGATGTCGCCGGGGTGGATCGGCCGGCCGGCCGACTCCAGAGGCTCGCGCCGGTCCAGCCATCCGGCCACGGTGGCGGCGACGCGGCGGGCCAGTTGCGTCGCCGGGCTGACCGTGCGGCCCTGGTCCACGGGCGGCTGCCACGAGTCCGGCGGGTCGTCGGACTCCGGGCCGACCGCCGGCCACAGCTCGACCAGGCCGCCATGGCCGCGCCGCCACGGGCGGTGGGCGATGACCGTGGCGGGATCGAGGGCGACGCCGTCGCGGGCATCGTCGCGTGCGAACACGGCGTCGACCACGTCCAGCACCGCCGAGGTCGAGCGGAACGAGATGTGCATCTCGACGCGGCGCAGGGCGCTGCCGATGCCGTGCAGGCGGTCGGCGAAGTGGCGGTGCATGCGCGCGAACTCGGCCGGGTCGGCGCGCTGGAAGCTGAAAATGGACTGCTTCTCGTCGCCGACGGCGAACACCGTGCGCGGCCGCTCGTGGGCGCCCTGCCCGGCGAAGAAGTCGTCGGTCAGGGCGGCGATGACCTGCCACTGGTCGGGGTTGGTGTCCTGCGCCTCGTCGATGAGCACGTGGTCGATGCCGCCGTCCAGCTTGTACAGCACCCACGGCGCCACGCCGGGCGAGCGCAGCAGCTGCCCGGCGCGCAGGATCAGGTCGTCATAGTCGAGCAGGGCGCGGCGGCGCTTTTCCTCGTCGTAGCGGGCCAGTAGGGCGGCGCCGATGGTGATCAGGTCGGCGGTCGCCCGCGCCACCGCCACCGCCTTGCACCGCGCCGTCAGGGCGAGCAGCCGTTCCGCCTCGGCCGCCAGCACGGCGGCGACGCCGGGGTCGGCGCGCTCGATGGCCTTGGTCAGCAGGCGTTTGCGGATCTCGTCCTGCTGCGTGAGGAACAGCCGTGTGTACGCGTCGATGCGGGCGGCGCGGCGATCGGCCGGCTCGGCCAGCCAGGCGGCGATGCCGGCGGCGCGCTCGCCGTCGGACCTGGCGCCGGCCTCCAGGGCGCGGACGGCGCGGCGCAGGCCGGGGCCGTCGACGGCGTCGTCGGCTGCGGCCCGCGCCACCAGCCCGTCCTCGGTCTCGGTCGGGTCGGCACCCAGGTGGCGGTGGACGGCGGCGATCAGCGCCTCTGGGCTGCCGTGGGTCTCGAACAAGCGGGCCAGGCGGCCGCGCTCGGCGGCCAGCTCGGCCATCAGGTCGGTGAAGGCGGTCTCGTCGATGCGGCCGGCGACGGCGGCCAGCGCCTCGGCCACCGCCGCCGGCGGCGCGGCGAGCAGCCCGTTGCGCACTGCCAGCAGCAGCTCGGCGGCGGTGCGGTCGTCCATCAGCTCGAAGTGCGGCGGCAGCTGCACCTCCAGCGGGAAGCGGCGCAGCAGCGACTGGCAGAAGGCGTGGATCGTCATGATCTTCATGCCGCCGGCCACGTCCAGCACCTCGGCGAACAGCCGCCTGGCGCGCTGCTCGGTGTCGCCGCTGGGCCGCGCACCGGTCAGGTTGGCCAGGGCCTGCTGCAGGTCGGCCTCGGGCCTGGTCGCCCAGTCCGCCAGGGTGGCGCTGATGCGGTTGGCCATTTCTGCGGCGGCGGCCTTGGTGAAGGTGATGCACAGGATGCGGTCGGGGCGGGTGCCGTCCAGCATCAGCCGCAGCACCCGGTCGGTCAGCACCCGCGTCTTGCCGGTCCCGGCCGAGGCCGACACCCACACGGATGCCGCCGGGTCCGAGGCGCGGCGCTGGATGACCTCGGGCGATTCGACCGGGTCCGGATCGCCTCTTGCGGGCTCGGCGAAAGACCGCCCCTGTCGGTCATTCATGCGACGTTCAACTCAATGGGCCCACTCAATGGGCCCACTCAATGGGCCCACTCAATGGGCCCACT
>CAZGMC010000069.1:0-9292 GCA_964526565.1 uncultured Mycobacteriaceae bacterium | reverse complement strand
ACTCAATGGGCCCACTCAATGGGCCCACTCAATGGGCCCACTCAATGGGCCCACTCAATGGGCATGGCATCGTGTCAGCGTGTTGCATATGGGTCGGGAAGGCAAATGAAGATCTGCCTTCTCGGCGGCCGGTCACGCGGTGTCGGCGAGGAGATCGAGCAGCACGTGAGGATCGGCGCCCATTGAGCGGGTGCGGGCGAGCCGGCTTGATGCCGGACCCGCTGCCCCGCTCATATCGTCTTGCCCTCGGTGCCCGGCGGTGGTGGCAGGGGGACGCCGTGGCGGTTCAGCATGTCCGCCTGGCGGGCGGTCAGTGCTGCTTCGTCGAAGTCGGCGATCAGTTCGTTGAACAGCGTGTACCAGTTGATCCGGGCCTTGAGGTGGATGAACACCGAGCCCAGGCCCAGCGCTGCGCGGTCCATGAACACGAATTCCCGCGGCACCTCGACGCCGCCCAGCTTGCGCAGCTCGACGTGCACCTTCTCGGCCCGCTCGCGGCCATAGATGCCGTGGTCGGCCTCGCCGATCAGGCGGACCCTGTCCTCCAGGATCGGGCCATAGATGAACGACGCCCACATGTTGAGCACGTCGACCAGCTCCCGCGTCATGTTGCGGAAGCCCCAGGTCTCATAGGCGTACACGGCGCGGTCGCGGTCGTCGCTCTGCAGCGCCCGGTACAGCTCGATCACGCCGCGCACGAAGCTGGGCGGGAACACGCGCACGCAGCCGAAGTCGAGCAGGTTCATGCTGTCGTCGCCGCGCACCGAGTAGTTGCCCAGGTGCGGGTCGCCGTGGATCACGCCGAAATAGTACAGCGGCACGTACCACGCCCGGAACATGTTCATGGCCAGGGCGTTGCGTCGCTCCTGGTGGCCCTCGACGAACGACATGATCGGCTCGCCTTCCAGCCAGGTGGCGGTGAGCAGCCGCTTCGTGGACAGCTCCGGGACCACCTCCGGCACGTGCACGCCGGGCTCTGCGCCCAGCATGTCGCGGTAGAGCATGCAGTGCCTGGCCTCGAGCGCGTAGTCCAGCTCCTCGCGCAGGCGGGCGGCGACCTCGGCGTGGATCTGTTTCGTCGAGATCGCCTTGTCGTAGCGCTCGAAGATGCCGAAGATGATGCGCAACTGGTTCAGGTCGGCCTCGACCGCCGACTGCATGTCCGGGTACTGCAGCTTGCAGGCCAGCAGCCGGCCGTCGTGGTGGATTGCCTTGTGCACCTGGCCGAGCGAGGCGGCGGCGGCAGCCTCGTGTTCGAAGCGGGCGAAGCGCTTCTGCCAGTCCGGCCCCAGCTCGGCGGCCATGCGCCGCTTGACGAACGGCCAGCCCATGGGCGGGGCGTTGGCCTGCAGCTGGCGCAGCTCGTCGGCATACTCCTTGGGCAGCGCCTCGGGGATGGTGGCCAGCATCTGCGCCACCTTCATCAGCGGCCCCTTGAGCCCGCCCAGCGCCTCCTTCATGTCGATGGCGGCCTTCTCGCGCTCCATCTTGAGGCCGAGATAGCGCTCCCCGGCCATGCGTGCGCCAAGGCCGGCCATGGTCGACCCGACCCGCGCATAGCGCATCCAGCGGCCGGTCAGGCTGTTCTCTTCGGACTGAGCGGTCATGCGGTACCCCGATCAAGGCGGCGCCGGGCCGGTTGTGATGGATGGCGAGAGTACGTGACTTCGGGTCCGGACGACACGTGACAGTGGGGTGCGCCGCTCGCCGTCGCCAGGGCACCGCACCCGTTTTCCCGGCACCGCGGCCATTTGGCCGCGGTGCCGGACCGGATGCGGGTCAGTCCAGCGCCTCCAGCTCGTTGATGAACCCGCGGATCACGCCCAGCCCCTTGGCCCAGAATCCGGGGTCGGAGGCGTCCAGGCCGAACGGGGCCAGCAGCTCGCGGTGGCGCAGGGTGCCGCCGGCGCGCAGCATCTCGATGTAGCGTTCGGCAAAGCCCTGCCCGGCGTTCTGGTAGACGGCGTACAGCGAGTTGACCAGGCAGTCGCCGAAGGCATAGGCGTACACGTAGAACGGCGAATGGATGAAGTGGGGAATGTACGACCAGAACACCCCGTAGGCGTCGTCGAAGCGCAGTGCCGGGCCCAGGCTCTCGCGCTGCACGTCCAGCCAGATCTCCGCCAGCCGCTCGACCGACAGCTCGCCTGTGCGGCGTTCGCCGTGGACCCGCCGCTCGAATTCGTAGAAGGCGATCTGCCGGACCACGGTGTTGAGCATGTCCTCGACCTTGGCCGCCAGCAGCGCGCGGCGGCGCCGCGGCTCGGCCTCGGCGTCGAGCATCGACCGGAAGGTCAGCATCTCGCCGAACACGCTGGCGGTCTCGGCCAGGGTCAGCGGCGTGTCGGACATCAGGTGGCCGCGGTCGGCGGCCAGCACCTGGTGGACGCCGTGGCCCAGCTCGTGCGCCAGGGTCATCACGTCGCGGCTCTTGCCCAGGTAGTTGAGCAGCACGTACGGATGGCTGCTCGGCACCGTCGGGTGGGAGAAGGCGCCCGGCGCCTTGCCCGGCCGCACCGGCGCGTCGATCCAGCGGCGCTCGAAGAAGCGGCTGCCGATCTCGGCCATCACCGGCGAGAACCGGCCGTATGCGTCGAGCACCGTCTGCTGGGCCTCGGGCCAGGTGTACGTGCGATCCTCGTCGTCGGGCAGCGGCGCGTTGCGGTCCCAGTAGTCGAGCTGCTCGCCGCCGAACCAGCGCGCCTTCAGCCGGTAGTACCGGTGCGACAGGTCGGGGAAGGCGGCCCGTACCGCGGTGGTCAGGGCGTCGACCACCTCGTCCTCGACCCGGTTGGCCAGGTTGCGCGCCGACCACGGCTTGTCGAAGCGCCGCCACGTGTCCTCGATCTCCTTGTCCTTGGCCAGCGTGTTGGTGATGTGGGCGAACAGGCGGACATTGTCGTCGAACACGCGGCCCAGCACCTGGGCGGCCTCGCGGCGCCGCGCCGGGTCGCGGTCGGTCAGGCAGTTCAGGGCCTCGGCCGAGGTCATGTCGCGGCCGGCGATGGGAAAGCGCAGCGCGGCAATGGTCTCGTCGAACAGCCGCACCCAGGCGGCGCGGCCGGCGACGTGCTTCTCGTGCAGCAGCCGCTCCAGGTCGTCGCTGAGCTGGTGCGCGCGGAACAGGCGGACGTCGCGGATCCAGGGGGCGTAGTGGGCCAGCGCCGGAGCCTGCAGCCGGTCCTCCATCGCGCCTTCGTCCAGCCGGTTGATCTCCAGCGTGAAGAACAGCAGGTTGCTGGAGATCGCCGTGACCTTCTCCTGCATGGCCTGCAGGAAGCGGCCGTTGGCAGCGTCGCTCATGTCGCCGGCATAGACCAGGTAGGCATAGCTCATGATGCGGCCGAGCCGCTCGTCGATGCGCTCGTACTCGGCCGCGGCGGCGCCCAGGGCGGCACCGTCAAGCGCGGCGACCCGGCCCTGGTGGGCGTCGTGGAAGGCCTGCGCGGCGCCCTCGGCCCAGGCCAGGTCGTCCTTGAGCGCCGGCGAGTCGATGCCGGGGTAGAGGTCGTCGAGGTTCCAGCGCGGCAGCGGCCCGAGATCCGGCGCCTCCTGGCGCGGCTGCACGGCGGCAATATCGTTCATGCGTCATCTCCCAGAAACCCGCATCGATATGGCGACGCCACCCGTTCCCGCCAACCGCCGCGTTCTGGCAGGGCCTGCCGGGCCCTTGCCGCCGGGCCCTTGCCGCCGGGCCCTTGCCATGGCCGGGCGTCGGGGCGGTCGTCCGGACCCGCGGGCGACAGGCCGCGGACGACCTCGTACAGGGCCGGGAAATGCGGCACGGTGCCGGCGGTCAGGCGGCGGGACGGTATCCGTCCTTCCGTTCGGGAGTCACTGCCGGAGCCCGATCATGGCCCCCGCATCGGCCAGCCATCGGTCCGCAAGGCCCAGTGCACGGGCGGATCGGTTCCTGTGACGTTCGGGCACCAGGAAAACGTTGCGGACCGGGCGCAGCCCGGCGGCCCGCATCCACCGCCGTACCTGCGATACATGCGGTGGGTGATAGGTGCCGCCGGCAGGCCGGTCAGGCTGGCTCACGATCGCCCCGAAACCCTGCCGCCGGATCCTGCGGCGAAGGACAGTCAGGTTCCGGGAGTTGTCGTACGAGATAACAACACTGCCGCCGTTCGACAGAAACGGCAGGATCATTTTTACAAGAGCCGACGGGTCGGCAACATGCGATAGCACGTTGTTGAAAAGAAGGCAGTCGAAGTGTTCCCCGTCCAGTTCCTGCAGTGCCAAGTCTATATCTGGCGATGTTGTTTTGATTCCGCGCATTTCTGCGGAGACCGCGATCACCGGGTCGAGTGGAATGCCCGTAACGTCGTGACCGGCCTCGACCAGTGCCCCTTCGGTCAAGCCGCGCTCGCAGCCGATCGACAGGATCCTCGTGCCCTTCCCGGGAACAAGGTCCAGCACCTCCTGCCGCAGCGGCTCGAAATACTTCTTGTCGAAATCCGCGGAACAGAACCCTGTTTCCGGCGGGATCAGAGGGCCGCGCGATCCGTCGCTGCGGGCGAGATCGAGCATCCGGGCGATCTGGGCGTCGATTTCGTCCGCCTCGATGCCGATCCGTCCAAGATAGATGTCCGGCAGGTGGTGCAGGCTGAACTCGGCCATGTGCGAAATGCAGATCACTTTTGTGAAGCCGCAGCGGGTATAGGGATCCGTTGCCGCCGAGCACAGCATGTCGTACCGCCCCGCATGAGGCGGGACGTCAAACCCGCCCGACGCGATGCAGCGTTTCAACTGCTCGCGGGTCAGGATGTAGCAGGCCGAATGGTCGTTGGTATAGCGGGCATAGACCCGATCGTTCACGGCAAGAATCGAGTTCGGGTCCCAATGGAACGTACCGTGGACCGTCGAGTAGTAGCGGGTGCCGTCGGGGCCGTCTTCGTATCGGATAAAGCCGGCGATCCGATCATCTGGCAGGTGCTGCGTGGCTTCACAGAACGCGCGGACGTGCGCCTCAGTGATCTCCGTATCATCCTCGGAGTAAATAAAAAGGTCATGCTCGTCCTGTCGCTCAACGAACAGGGGGCGATGACCGAACGGCAGAGACCAGGGATTCTTGATCGGCGTGCCGACCTTTACCTCGACGTCCGGACCAAAATCCTTCGCCACATTGGACAGAACAACAATGCGTACATCCATCGTGAAACTTCTGTAGGTATCGATCAAATGCTGAACATACTTCTGATTCTTTGTCCCATGATTGGCGATCGCAACCAGTATGCGCATGACATCTACCGATCTTGGCGGGATGCGCCCGGCCGGGGCGAGAGAGCAGGGTGTGACCGGCGTCTTTACCCGACGCGCGGTCAGCATAGGCGCGGCGCCGATTGCCTGCATAGCTATCCTCTCTGGGCATACGCTCGTCCTCACAGGAGCCGGCGCGGGCTGGTGGAAGCAGCGGCAGCGACAAAACGGGATGGGGTGCGGCGATGACCCTGGAGCTCGGCATTGCCCGCCTGTTCGCGATGAGCGACGACGTGTGGGCCCGCCACGCCAGCCCGTGGAGCGTGTGGACGCGCGTGGCGACGCTGCCGGTGCTGCTGCTGGCCCTGTGGAGCCGCGTCTGGCTCGACTGGTGGGCGTTGCTGCCGGTGGCGGCGGTGCTGGTCTGGACGTGGCTGAACCCGCGGCTGTTCGCGCCGCCGCGCACCACCGACACCTGGGCCGCCCGCGCCACCTTCGGCGAGCGCCTGTGGATCACCCGCCGCGAGGTGCCGGTGCCGCCGCGCCACCGCGTGCTGCCGAACGTGCTGAGCGCCGTGGCCGGAATCGGTGCGGTGCTGGCGGCGGGCGGCGCGCTGGCGGCGGCCTTCTGGCCAATGCTGCTCGGCGCCGTCCTGGTCTATTCTGGCAAGATGTGGTTCCTCGACCGCATGGTCTGGCTGTTCGAGGACATGCACGCCACGGACCCGCGCTGCCGCGGCTGGCTGTACTGACGGGCCACGTACACAGAGAGGCGAAGGATGTGGCACAGGCTGAGAGCGATGCTGCTGGCGGCGGGGGTGGCGGCGACCCCGGCCGCGGCGCAGGACGATGCCAGTGCCTTGGCGCAGCGGGCGCTGGCGCTGGTCAACCAGGCGCGGGCCGGGCACGGGCTCGACCCGCTGTCGCTCGACCCGCCCCTGGTTGAGGCGGCGCGCGTCCATGCCCGCGACATGCTGCAGCGGGACTACTTCTCCCACGTCTCGCCGGATGGCGGCACGGTGGTGGACCGCTTCACTGCCGCCGGCGGCAGCCGCTGGGGCGCCGTGGCCGAAAACATCGCCACGTGCGGCCACTGCGCCTCCGATCCGACGGCGGATCCGACGGCGGACGATGTCGAGCGGTTCCACGAGGGCTGGATGGACAGCCCCGGCCACCGCGAGAACATCCTGGGCCCCGGCTTCGACCGCTTCGGCTTTGCCATCGCCGCCGCCGATGGCCGCCAGTACGCGGTGCAGACCTTCGCCGGCCCAGGCATGTCGCGCGGCGCGGCCGAGGGCGGCGACGGCGACGGGGACGGCGCTGGCGGCGAGCCGGTGACGGCGGCACAGGCCCAGGAGGCGGCCCTGGCGCTGGTCAACGACCGGCGGCGCGCCGCGGGGCTGGAGCCGCTGGCGGCGAGCGACACGCTGCAGGAGGCGGCCGCGGCGGCCGTCGCCGACGTTTCGGCGGCGGAGCCGCAGGCGGCGCTGGCGGCGGTGCCGGGCGCAGCGCGGCGGCAGTTCGGCCAGATCTACGCGCTGGTCGGCCAGTGCGGCGGCTGCGGCGGCACGCCGGTGCGCGGTGACGTGCGCAGCTTTGTCGGCGACTGGCTGCACCAGGGCGGCGACGCGCGGCTGCTCAGTCCGCAGGCCACCCATCTGGGCTTCGCCCTCAACGCCGACGGCGAGGGCCGCAAGGCCGCCGCCGCGGTCATCGGCATGGGCCAATGACGGCGGATTTCAGACCACCTGATCCGCCCGCAGCCGGGCCAGCGCCGCGTCGTCGAGGCCAAGCAGGTCGCGCAGCACGGTTTCGGTGGCGTTGCCCAGGGGCGGCCCGAGCGACTCGATGCGGCCGGGCGTCCGCGACAGCTTCGGGATGACCGCCGGCACGACGACGTCGCCGACATCCGGCTCGTGCACCGTGACCAGGTCGCCGCGCGCCTGGAACTGCGGGTCGGCCATGATGTCGGCGATGCTGTTGATCCGGCCGATGGGGACGCCGGCGGCGACGCACCGCGCCATCAGTTCGTCGCGCGGCAGCGACCCCGTAAAGTCCGCGACGAGGCGCTCGACCTCGCCGCGGGCGGCGCGGCGCTGCGCCTGCCGGCCATAGCGATCGGGCGCGGCGAGCTCCGGCCGACCCATGGCGTCGCCGGCCAGCCGGGCAAACATGCGGTCGGTGGTGCAGGCGATCGCCACCCAATTGTCGTCCTGCGTGCGGAAATGGCCGTGCGGGCAGGCGGTGACGGTGCCGGCGCCCTCGCGCTGGCGGCGGCGGCCGAGCAGCCCGTAGACGACGACCATCTCGTCGAGCTCGCGCAGCACCGCCTCGTAGATCGCCGTATCGACCACCTGGCCGCGGCCGGTGCGGTCGCGGTGGCGCAGTGCCAGCAGCACGCCGATGGCGCCGTACAGCCCGGCCATGTACTCGCCCAGGAACGGCGTGCCCGGCACCACCGGCGGCTCGCCCGGGAAGCCGGCCAGGCAGGACAGCCCGCCGAACGCCTGGGCCAGGTGGCCGATGCCGGGGCGGTGGCGCAGCGGCCCGGTCTGGCCGTAGCCGCTCATGCGCAGCAGCACCAGGCCGGGGTTGGCCGCGCGCAGCTCGTCCCAGCCCAGGCCCCGCGCCTCCAGCCCGCCGGGGCCGAAGCTCTCCACCAGTACGTCGGCCGTGGCGGCCAGTCGGCGCAGCAGGGCCGCGCCCTGGGGCTTGGCGGTATCGAGCGTGACCGACTTGCGGTTGCGTCCCTCGCTGAGCCACAGCTGTGTGGCGTCGGCGCGGCTGCTGGGCGTGCCGACGCGGCGCAACGGATCGCCGCCGTCGGGCGGCTCCAGCTTGATCACCTCGGCGCCGAACTCACCCAGCACGGTGGCGGGGTAGGTGCCGGCGACATGGCTGCCGGCGTCCAACACCCGGAGCCCGGTCAGCGGCGGCGCGACGGACGGATCGGTCACGGGGCGGAGACCCTGTTTGAAAGCGGCACGTGCGCCGCGCCATTGAGCACGGGCGCGGCGGCGGGTGCAAGGCAGGACCCGCGGTCAGGACCCGCGGTCAGGACCCGCGGTCAGGACCCGCGGTCAGGACCCGGGGGCAGGACCCGGGGGCAGGGCCGGCAGGACCGGTGCGGGGAGCGTCCCCTCGCGCATGCCTCACGGCCAATTGAGGTGAACCGGGCGCCGCCCGGATCCTTATATGGGGCAGCAATCCGAAACCGCGGCCGGCTCCGCCGGGCCGAAACGAAGGATCAGAATGCCATGGTCGACATCCCCGTCCACACGCCCGAAACGGCTCCCGAGGAGGCCCGCCCGCTGCTGGAGAAGGCCAACGACAAGTTCGGCTTCGTGCCCAACGTGCTCGGCGAGATGGCCAATGCGCCGACGGCCCTGGAGGGCTACATGACGCTCATGGATCTGCTCGGCCGCAGCAGCCTGAGCCCGGCCGAGCAGCAGGTGGTGCTGCTGGCGGTCAGCTTCGAAAACGGCTGCGACTACTGCATGGCGGCGCATTCCGGAGGCGCGGCGCGTGCCGGGCTGCCACAGGAGGCGATCAAGGCGCTGCGCGACGCCACGCCGGTCCCCGACGGCAGGCTGGAGGCGCTGCGGACCTTCGCCGCGAAGATGACGGCCAGTCGCGGCCATGTCGCCGACGCCGATGTGCAGGCCTTCCTGGCCGCCGGCTACGGCGTGCAGCAGATGCTTGAGGTCGTGCTCGCCCTGGCGGTGAAGACGATCAGCAACTACACCAACCACTTGGCCGGCACGCCGCTCGACCAGCAGCTGCAGGCGCTGGCCTGGAGCAAGCCGGCGGCCAGGGCGGCCGAATAGCCCCCCATTCGGCCATATCCACCGGCTTGCCGGCTGGTGCGAAGGCGATGCCGTACTACAAGGCAGGCCCAACCGATGGTTGCTCTGCCTGCCTTCTCTGAACTATTGTCGACGGAAACGAGTCGCGTCCCGCCATGGTCGGGCGGGACGCTGCGGCCGGGCTCATCCGTCCTGCCGGCTGTTCCACCCGCAGCCTCCGGACCGGGCTGTCACAGGTCGCCATGCCGTCCCGCAGGGTCCAGCGCCACGACGCGTTCTTCCAG
>CAZGMC010000068.1:0-22864 GCA_964526565.1 uncultured Mycobacteriaceae bacterium | reverse complement strand
GCGGCGTGGCCGGGGCGTGGCAGGGGCGTGGCCGGGGCGTGGCCGGGGCGTGGCCGGGGCGTGGCAGGGGCGTGAACGCGGCGTGGACGGGGCGCGGCCGGCGACGAAAGGGGAACGCGCATGACCTCCTGGCGCACACGGCTGGTCCGCCTGTGGCACTGGCTGGTGCTGCTGCTGTGCCTGGCCGGCGCGGCAAGCGCGGCCCGTCTGGCTTATGCCGGCTGGACCACAGTGGCGGCGGCCGCGGAGACCGGCCATACCACGCTGTGGTGGGCCATCACCGCCGGTGCCGTGCTGACCGGCCTGCTGTTCGCGGCCGAGGCGTGGCGGCGCGTCCGGCTGCTGCGCCGGGGCCAGGGCCGGCCTCAGAGCCTGTAAACAATCGACCGGAGCGATCGTGCAGGTGCGGGCGAATGATTTACAGACTCAAGGTCAAAGCCGCAGCGCTTTACACGCATGGCGGGAATGCATGGGCGAAGCTCATGAACCGGACCACGTCGCCCAGGACGCTGCCTGCCGACGAGGCCGGCAGAACGGCCAGCCCGTCGGCCTGGGCCAGGGGAAGCAACCGTGCCGAACCGCCCGTGCCGAGCCGGTGGAGCCATGGGCGGCCGCAGGTGTCATACCCGTCGATGGCCACCGGAACGAACTCGTCGCGGCTACGCTGTTTTCCATCCTCGAAGGCCACGGCGCCGGACTGCCACGGGATCGCCGGTTGGCCAATCCGGCTCAGAGCGGCCAGGACTGGCGCACCCAGCAGCACGAAGGTGACAAACGCGCTGAACGGATTGCCGGGCAGCGCCAGAACCACGGCCCGTCCCAGAGACCCGGCAGCTGCCGGCTTGCCGGGCTTGATGGCGATCTTCAGGATTTCCGAGCGCTGGCAAAGACTGCGAATGACTTGAGACAGATGGTCCTCGTCCCCGACGGAAACGCCGCCGGTGGACACGATCAGGTCATGGTGCCGCGCGGCATCGCGCAATGTGGTGGTGATCGCCTCTGGGTCATCGCGGACGACTCCCAGGTCGCAGACCTCGAGCCATGGCTTGCAGCGGAGCATGGCTGCCAGCATGTGCCGGTTGGAGTCGAAGATCCGTCCCGGCGTCACCGGAGCGCCCGGCTCCAGCAATTCGTTGCCGGTGGACAGGACGGCGGCGCGCACCCGGCGCCGGACGTTCAGCGCATTGATGCCGCACGCCGCCGCCAGCGCCACATGGCGCGCATCGATCAAGGCGTCTGCCGGGATGACCTGCTGTCGTTCGCCGACGTCTTCGCCCCGCCGCCGGATGTTCTGGCCCGTCCTGGGCCGCTCGAACAGAAGGACCGAGCTGGCCTCGCGCCGACAGGTCTCCTGCATCACCACGGCATTCAGGCCCGCAGCGACAGGCGCGCCGGTAAGAATGCGGACCGCAACCGGAGCGTCGGTAACCGGTTCGGCGGGGTCGCCGGCTGCCGCATGCCTGGAGATCGGCAGCCGGTATGGCGGGTCTCCGATCAGATGCGCAGTGTTCACGGCATAACCGTCCATGGCCGCATGATCAAAAAGTGGCAACGGCACATCGGTCACAACCGGATCCGCGGCAAGGCGCCCGACGGCCTCGTTCAGAGGCACGTTCTCAGCCTCGCGGATCGGATGGGCCAGCGCCTCGACGCGGGCGACGGCCTCGTCGGGCGACAGCAGGCCGCGGCGGGCAACGGTGTTCGTGGCTGCACACGTCATCGGCCAACGTCCCAGTCGGGACCGTACCATTCGCTGAGATGATTCGAGACGGCTGGGCGCGGCTTTGCCCGTACGTCGATGGCCGGCGACCCGATGCTGAGAAAGCCGACCAGCCGCTCGCCTTCGTCCAGTGAGAACGCCGCCCGCACCAGGGGATCCCGCGTCTTGTCACCGCTCAACAGGATGGCGCCAAAGCCCAGGACATGAGCCGTCAACAGCACGTTCTGGATGGCGGCGCCGATCGAGGCGAACTGTTCGCTGTCAGGAACATCAGGATGGTCGCCCCGGATGCGCCCGCACACCGCGAGCAGCGTCGGGGCGCCGAGGGCCTTGTCTCGTTCCCGTGCGAGCACGGCGTCCGGCTGGTCCGGTGCGCGCCGACGCTTGGCTTCGACGAAGATCTCGGCGAGCGCCGTGCGCGCCGCATCGGCGACTTTGATGAACCGCCACGGCCGCAACGCTCCGTGGTCCGGGGCGGTGACCGCCGCCGAGATCATCAGCCGCAGCTCGTCGTTGGTAGGCCCAGGCGGGCACAGCCGCTTCGGCATGACCGACTGGCGCGACAGGATCAGCCGGACAAGGTCCTGAGCCGCGCCACGGTGCGGCGGCACGCCCGGCGGCGGATCGCTGATGGCATCGCGCCGTTCTGCTTTCCGAGGCGCCGCCGAACGTGGCTCCAGGGTGTCCTCGGTGATGCCGTACACCCTTCCCGCCTCTCCCGTTGCCATCCTGGCGCTCATTCCGCCGCGCACCGGCCGCCGACCTCGCGTGCCAGTCGGTCGAGCTCCGGCACGCAGGAGCCGCACCCGGTGCCGGCGGACAGTACAGAACCGACCTCCGCAGCGGTCGTGGCGCGACCGTCGCGCAGGGCTGTCAGGATCTGGTTGAGGCCGACGTTGAAGCAGCTGCAGATCACCGGCCCGGCGGTCCCGATGCGGCCGGCCGGCGGCTGGCCCGACAGGACATGCCGACGCACCTCGCCGTCCAACGGATCTGCCGCGAACAGCTCCTGCAGCCAGTCGCGGGCCACAGCTGGCCGCCCGGGTCCGACGAACAGGGCCGCCGCCAGCCGGCCGTCCTGGACCCAGGCATAGCGTTCGACGCCCCGGCGCGTGTCGCGGTACTCGATGCGGGGCCCGAGCAGGCCGGACACCGGGGCAGCGACGAAGGCCGGCGGCGGTGCCGGCTCGGTACCGGCCAGCTCATAGATCAGGCTGTTCGCCGCAACGTGCCGGCACCAGTACGGGATCCCCGTCAGGTCTGGCGGTTCCCGCGCCAGCAGCACGGCACTCCAGCGCGTCGGAAAGCGTCGCAGGCGCACCGGCGTGTGCTTGCTTTCGGGTTGGCCGGACCACGGGTCTGTGTAGCCGGCAGGCAGGCGCCCGACCACAGCGCGGGCGGCGAAGGCATCGCTCCAGTGAATTGGCAGGAACACCTCGCCGGGTCGCTGCGCCTCCGACATGGCGACGCGGAGGATCGCCTCGCCACGGTCGCTGGTGACCACCGCCAGGTCGTCGTCGTCCAGGTCCAGCGCCGCCGCGTCGCGCGGATGGATCTCCGCCAGCGGTTCGGGCCGGTGGCTGGCCAGACGCGGGGACAGGCCGGTGCGGGTCATTGTGTGCCACTGGTCACGGTAGCGGCCGGTGTTGGCGACCAGCGGAAAGGCCGTGCTGGTCGCCCCTCGCGCCGACTGGCGGCGCACCGGCACCAGCCGTGCGCGCCGGTCCGTGGTGAAGAACCCGCCCGCGGCGAACAGACGGGTGGTTCCCCGCTCCTTCTGGAGCTTGCGCCACGGCCACTGCACGGGCGCCAGCGCGTCGTAGGCCTTCTGCGCAATCGACGCCAGAGCACCGATGTCGAACGCCCGGTCGCCGTCGTTCTCGAACGCCGACAGGGCGGCGTGCTCGCGGAACACCTCGACCGGTCGCCGGTACGCGAAGGCGCGGCGGTGGTTCAGCGCCTGGCCGACGCGTGCGAAGATCCACCAGTCGGGGCGGGCTTGGCCGAAGGGAGGGCGGAACGCGCGCTGCCGGGAAATGCAGCGCTCCGAGTTGGTGACGGTGCCGTCCTTCTCGCTCCAGGCTGTTGCTGGCAGCCGGATGTGCGCATACCGGCTCGTGTCGGTTTCGGCAACCACGTCGGTGACGATCACCAGGGGACATGCCGCCAGGGCGGCACGGACCTTGTCGGCATCCGGCATGCTGACCGCGGGGTTGGTGCCGGCAATCCAGATTGCCCTGATGGCCCCGTCTGCGACCGCGTCGAACATCTCGACTGCCTTCAGCCCCTGGCCGCCGCGCAGGGCCGGGGCGTTCCAGAACCGGCGCACGCGGTCCACGTCCGCGGCATTGTCTGGATCCATATGCGCTGCCAATTGGTTGGCCAGGCCGCCGACCTCGCGCCCACCCATCGCATTGGGCTGGCCGGTAACCGAGAACGGACCCATGCCCGGCCGACCGATCCTGCCCGTCGCCAGGTGCACGTTGATGACGGCGTTGACCTTGTCTGTCCCTTGGGCGCTCTGGTTCGCGCCCTGGGAAAAGACCGTCACGACCTTCTCGGTCTTTGCGAACCAGTCGTAGAGCGTGGCCACCCGTTCGGCCTCGAGGTCGCAGGCCGCGGCGACGGCGTCGAGGTCCGGGACATCCGCCGCCGCGGCCTCCAGTGTCGCATCCAGGCCGGACGCATGCGCCGCTGTCCACGCGCGCGCCACGGCGCCGACCCGGTCCAGGTGCAGCAGCAGACCGTTGAACAGTGCGATGTCGCTTTCCGGGCGCAGTTGCAGATGCAGGTCGGCGGCATCCGCGGTGGCCGTGCGCCGCGGATCGATGACGACGAGCCTGGCCCCGTTTGCCTGCGCCCGTTCGACCCGGCGGTGCAGCACCGGGTGGCACCACGCCAGATTGGAGCCGACCAGCACGATCAATGCGGCCTCGTCCAGGTCGGCATAAGACCCGGGAACCACGTCGGCACCGAAGGCACGCTTGTGCCCGGTCACCGTCGATGCCATGCACAGGCGCGAGTTTGTGTCGATGTGCGGCGAGCCGATAAAGCCCTTGAGCAGCTTGTTGGCGACGTAATAGTCCTCGGTCAGCAGCTGCCCGGAGACGTAGAAGGCGACCGCCTGCGGCCCGTGCTCCGACACCACCCGGCCAAGCCGCCGGGCAACGGCGGCGATGGCCTGATCCCAGCCGACCCGCGCCCCGTCGACCAGCGGCGCGTCCAGCCGCTCGGCCGGGCCCAGCGTTTCGCCCAGTGCCACCCCCTTCGAGCACAGCCGGCCGTGATTGGCCGGATGCTCGGGATCGCCGCCCACTGCCCAGCCGACGCGGTCGCGGCTCATCACCACGCCGCATCCGGTCCCGCAATAGGGGCAGGTGGTGCGCACGGCCTCAGCCATCGCTCACGCCTTCCGCTCCGACCTGGGCTGCGAGGCCGATCAGGACCTGCCCCCGGTCCAGGCGTACCGGCACGGTGGCGACGCACCCTTCGTCCGGGTCCCGAGCCCGGCCCGTGTCCAGGGCGATGACCCAGTTGTGCAGGGGGCATGTGACAGCGTGCCCGTGCACCATGCCCTGCGACAGGGGACCACCGCGGTGCGGGCAGCGATCGACCAGCGCGAAGACCTGGTCGTCATGGGTGCGGAATACGGCAATGTCGCCGTGGCACGTGGTGACGATGCGCGCCCCCTGGCGCGGGATCGCCTCGACAGGGCCGACCGCCGTCCAGTGTTCGCCGACGTCGGCGGCAGAGCTCATCGCAGTTCCGGTTGGCAGCGCATCCATGGGTCATCTCCCCACGCTGGCGAGCGGCGCGTACTCGTGGGCGTCCACGCCGCCCGAGGCGCGGTCCGCCCAGGGATCCCGCTGCACGTGCCTCTGGCTTTCCAGGAAGCGGCGGTACAGCGCCTCGCGGCTTTCGGCATTCTCGACGACGCGCTCCTTGACGTGGTCGAGACCAACCCGCTCCACCCATGGGGCGGTGCGCTCGAAATAGCGGCCTTCCTCGCGATACAGCTGCAGAAATGCGCAGCAATAGGCTTTCACCTCCTCCGGCGTCTCCACCTTGCAGAGGAAGTCGCACGCCCGCACCTTCATGCCGCCGTTGCCGCCGACATGGAGTTCCCAGCCCGAGTCCACGGCAACCACGCCGAAGTCCTTGATCGTTGCCTCGGCGCAGTTGCGCGGACAGCCGGACACGGCCATCTTCACCTTGTGCGGCATCCACGAGCCCCAGGTGAGCTTCTCCAGCGCGACCCCCATGGTGGTCGAGTCCTGCACACCGAAGCGGCACCACTCCTGGCCGACGCAGGTCTTCACCGTGCGCAGTGCCTTGCCGTAGGCATGGCCGGAGACGAGGCCGGCGGCGTTGAGGTCTCGCCATACCGCCGGCAGGTCCTGCTTCGCGACGCCCAGCAGATCGATGCGCTGGCCACCGGTGATCTTCACAGTCGGGATGTCGAACTTGTCCACAACGTCGGCAATTGCGCGCAGCTCCCTGGCACTGGTCTGTCCGCCCCACATGCGCGGTACCACGGAATAGGTGCCGTCCTTTTGGATGTTGGCGTGGACACGTTCGTTGACGAAGCGGGCATGGGCCTGATCGACATAGACGCCCGGCCATGCACAGAGGAGATAGTAGTTCAGGGCCGGCCGGCAGACGTGGCAGCCGTCCGGGGTGCGCCACTCCAGCGCCTGCATCACCGCCGGGATGGAGGTCAGCTCCTGGGTCAGGATCAGCCGCCGCACGCTGTCGTGATCGTGATGCGTGCAGCCGCACATCGGTTCGATGGCAGCCTGACCGGCATAGGCGTCGCCCAGGGTCAGCGACAGAAGTCGGTCGACCAGCCCGGTGCAGCTTCCGCACGAGCTTGACGCCTTGGTTTGCGCCCGTACCTCCTTGACCGTGGACAAACCCTGGTCGCGGATCGCCTCGACGATCGTGCCCTTGCACACGCCGTTGCAGCCACAGATCTCCGCATCCGCGGGCAGGGCGGCAACGGCCTGATTAGGGTCCGTGCCGGCGCCCTCCGCCTGCGCCTGACCGAACGCCAACGTGTCGCGCATGTCCGAAACGTCGGCCTGCTCCCGCAGGAGCCGGAGATACCAACCGCTGTCCGCTGTGTCGCCGTAGAGCACCAGGCCGCGGATGCGGTTCTCGGCCAGGACGATGCGCTTGTAGACACCGCGGCCGGCGTCGCGGAAGACGATGTCCTCGGTGTCCCTGCCGCCGGAGAAGTCGCCGGCCGAAAACAGGTCCACCCCGGAGACCTTCAGCTTGGTCGAGGTCACGCTGCCGCTGTAGCCGGGGCCGGTGCGGCCGGCCAGGCGGTCGGCACAGACCTTGGCCATCTCGAACAGCGGCGCGACCAGCCCGTAGCAGACGCCGCGGTGCTCGATGCACTCGCCGACTGCCACGATCTCCGGGTCGGAGGTGGCCATGTCGTCATCGACCAGGATGCCGCGGTTCACCTCCAGGCCGGCATCGCGGGCCAGTTCCGCGTTGGGGCGGATGCCGACCGCCATGACGACCAGGTCCGCCGGAAACGTGCGCCCGTCCTTCAGGACCACGCCGGTCACCCGGTCCGGGCCACGGATCTCCGCGGTTTCGGCGCCGGTCACGACGCAGATGCCGCGGCAGGTCAGTTCCTGTTCGAGCAGATGGCCAGCCGAGGCATCCAGCTGGCGCTCCATCAGGTGGCTCGCCAGGTGCAGAACGGTCACCTCCATCCCCTGCGCGGAGAGACCATGGGCAGCCTCCAGGCCCAGCAGCCCGCCGCCGATGACCACGGCGCGACGGTCGCGCCGGGAGGCGGCGACCATGCTGTTTACGTCATCGACGTCGCGAAAGGTGATGACTCCGTCAAGATCGCGGCCCGGGACGGGGATGATCAGGGGTTGCGAGCCGGTGGCCAGCAGCAGCCGGTCGTACGGCACCTGCCGCCCAGACCAGGCCGTGACGATGCGCTGGTCGCGGTCGATCGACACCACGGGCTCACCGGTGAACAGGGTGATGCCGTGCCTTGTGTACCAGTCCTGGTCGTTCAGGATGATCTCGTCGAAGGTCTTCTCGTTCGCCAGCAGCGGCGACAGCATGATCCTGTTGTAATTGACCCAGGGTTCCGCTCCGAAGACCGTGAGGGCGTAGGCGTCGGGTGCGCGCTGCAGTAATTCCTCGACGGCGCGCATCCCGGCCATGCCGTTGCCGATGACAACGAGGTTCTTCCGGGCCGTGTGCTGCGTCATGGTCGTCTCCTACCTGCCTTCGGCTTCAGGATCGCCAAATGCAAAAAAGCGCCCGCCCCAGGTCACCGCGCCACAGGCGCGGAGGCTGGTTCGGACGCCGTCATCCGTTCTGGCCCGACATTGGGCCGCTGTTGCGTGCCGCCGCCAAAGCGGCCCCGATGGGCAGCGCTGCCCGTACGCTCCGTGTCTCGCAATGGCCGTGCCAGCCGGTCGCAGTCGCGATCGGAAGTCGCAAGTCGTTGCTATCGCTTTGTCTTTGGGCACAGCCACGGAGCTGCGACTGAGGTGCCGCGACGGCACACCCTCAAAACTGCCGAAATTTTCACCGCTCTGAATCGCGCTGACCACAGATTATGCAGCCTGGTGTCTGCGCCGCTGCCCGGCGGTGCGGTGCTGCACCCGGTGCGGTGCCAAACCTGCTGCGATCTCAGGTTCTTGCCGGCTGCAGCGCAACATCGAGTGGCTTTGGTCCAAGATTTGCGACGGCCTGGCAGGGGGCGATGCAGTTTGTCGCCCGCAAGTCCTCAACGATGGGGTCTTAAGGACGCGTCCAATGGCGGACGCCGGGCATGGAAGCCCACGCGATCGGCAACGCCTCACGAAGGCCGGACTGTCGATCCCAGTGGCGCCTTTCATGGCCGTCGTCGTCGCCCGTCCGGACGTCGGCGGCCAAGGCTAGATCAGCCGGCCGCAGCGTCCGCGCCTCAGCGGAGCCGGTCCCGGCAAGATGAGGGACTTGCACCGATGGAGATCAACAATCAGGCGACGCGCATTCGCCTACTGGATTTCAAGTCAATCCAGATGCGCACTTTCCATCTGACATGGATGGCCTTTTTTCTCTGCTTCTTCGGCTGGTTCGGGATTGCGCCGCTGATGGCCGTGGTCCGCGAGGACTTGGGCCTGTCGAAGGCGGAGATCGGCAACACCATAATCGCCTCGGTGGCGATCACCGTGGTCATGCGGCTGATCATCGGCCCGCTCTGCGACAAGATCGGGCCGCGCAAGACCTACACCTGGCTGCTGATCCTGGGGTCGATCCCGGTAATGCTGATCGGTCTGGCCAAGAGCTACGAGACGTTTCTGCTCATGCGCCTGGCGATCGGTGCCATCGGCGCGTCATTCGTCATCACCCAATACCATACGTCGGTGATGTTCGCGCCGAATGTCGTGGGGACGGCCAACGCCACCACTGCCGGGTGGGGCAATCTGGGCGGCGGCGTCACCCAGATCGTCATGCCGCTGCTCTTTGCCGCGATCATGATGTTCGGGATCAGCGAGACGCTGGGATGGCGCCTCGCCATGGTCGTGCCGGGCGTCACCATGCTGGCGCTCGCGGCGCTGTACTGGTTCTTCACGACCGACTGCCCGGACGGCAACTACAAGGATCTGCGCGCGGCCGGCAAGCTGCCGGGGGCGACGCGCAAGACCGGCGCCTGGCGCAGCTTTCTGACGGCAGGGAAGGACGTGCGGGTCTGGGCGCTGTTCGTGGTCTACGGCGCCTGTTTCGGCGTCGAGCTGACCATCAACAACATCGCAGCGATCTATTTCTTCGACAGGTTCGGCCTGAGCCTGCAGACCGCCGGCATCATTGCCGGCCTGTTCGGATTGATGAACATCTTTGCCCGAACTCTTGGCGGGCTCTTCTCGGACATGTGCGCGGGGCGCGCCGGTCTGCGGGGGCGGGTGCTGTTCCTGTTCATGGTTCTGTTCATGGAGGGTGTCTGTCTGATCCTGTTCTCGCAGATGGGCGTCCTGGTGCTGGCCGTGGCGACGATGGTGGTGTTCTCGCTGTTCACCCAGATGGCGGAAGGCGCCACCTACGGCATCGTCCCGTTCGTCAACCGCAAGGCCCTGGGGGCGGTCGCCGGGATCGTCGGTGCCGGTGGCAATGCCGGCGCCGTCGCGGTCGGATTCCTGTTCAGGTCTGAATCGCTGGCCTATCAGGACGGCCTGCTCTATCTCGGCATCGCGGTGATGTGCTGCTCGGTGCTGGCCTTCGCAGTGCGCTTTTCGCCAGAGACGTTGAAGGACGAACAGCAGCGCCTGAGCGATGCCCTGGCCCGGCGGGACGCGGTGCCCGCGTCCAGTGCCTAACGGATGGACGTTGCGCTGCGATCCGACCGCCTGTGCGTCCGGCCGTCTGGCCGGGCGCACAGGCGCCCGCAGTGTCTTGGTGCAGCCCGGACTGTTCGCGTCGTCTCCAGGGTTTGAGGTTGGCCATGACGGATTCCAAGCTCAGCATTCTGGTAATCGACGAGAACCCGGACCGTGCCGCGATCCTGCGAAGCGGTCTGGTTGACGCCGGATACACGTGCGTCAGCGTGATCCAGTCGTCGCTGAACCTGCTGGCGCGCGTCCAGGCCATGGCGCCGGACGTGATCCTTGTCGACCTGGGCAATCCGGACCGCGATTCCCTGGAGCAGATGTTCCAGTTCACGCGCGAGGTGCGCCGCCCCATCGCGATGTTCGTGGACGAAAGCGACAGCCATACCATCCAGGCGGCGGTTGAGGCAGGCGTCAGCGCCTATGTTGTCAACGGGCTGAGCCAGGCGCGCATTCGCCCGATTGTCGACATGGCGATCTCGCGGTTCCATGCTTTCGAACGCCTGCGTCGGGAACGCGACAAGGCGTTCTCGGCCTTGGCTGACCGCAAGGTGATCGAGCGGGCCAAGGGCATTCTGATGACCCAGAAGAACCTGAGCGAGGAGGCGGCCTATGGCGCCATGCGCCGGGCGGCGATGCAGCAGAACCGCAAGCTCGTGGACATTGCCCAGGGGATCATCACGGCGCATCAGATCCAATGCTGAAGATCCAATGCTGACTCCGACGACGAAACCGCCTCATCGCGCCGCCTGCCGGACAGCAGCATGCGCACCGGAAGCGATCCCATGTTGAAAAGGACGCCGCCATGACCGCCACCACGCTGCGCATCGGCTTCATACCGCTTCTCGACTGTGCCGTACTTGTGGCTGCCCGTGAGAAGGGTTTTGCCGCCCGGCACGGTCTGGAGCTCGAACTGGTGCGCGAGGCGGCATGGGCGGCCATCCGCGACAAGGTGGCTTACGGCGTCCTCGACGCGGCGCAGATGCTGGCCGGCATCCCGATCGCTGCCAGCCTGGGGATCGGCCGGATGGACACGCCGATGATCGCCCCGATGGCGTTGGGTCTGGGTGGAAACGCGATCACCGTCACGACGGAGCTGTACACGGCCATGTGCGCGGCGGATCCCGAGGCGATGGCAGGGCCCCGCGGCCACTCGGCCCAGGCCCTCGCCCGGGTTCTGGCCGCCGAGCGTGAACGCGGCGCCCCGCGCCGGCGATTGGCCACGGTGTTCCCGGTATCCAGCCACGCCTACGAGATCCGGTTCTGGCTGGCCGCCGCCGGCATCGATCCCGACCGGGACATTGCCATCGAGGTGGTGCCGCCGCCGCGCATGGCCGAGGCCATCAGGGCCGGGCATATCGACGGCTACTGCGTCGGCGAACCGTGGAGCGCCGTGGCAAGCGCGGCGGGGCTTGGTGCGATCGTCGCCACCAAGGCGGATATCTGGCCGCTTGCGCCGGAAAAGGTCCTCGGCATGCGCACCGAGTGGGCGGAGCGTCACCCGGAGGTGGTCACGGCGCTGGTCCGCGCCCTGGCGGAAGCCGCCGCCTGGGCCGACGATGAGGCGAACCGGCCGGAACTCGCCGCCCGATTGGCCGCACCCGCCTATGTCGGCGTGGCCGAGCCGCTGTTGCGCCAGGCCCTGTGCGGCGGGCTGGCGCTGCGCCCCGGTCAGCCGCCCCTGCCGCTGCCGCATCGGCCAATCTTCTTCCGCTCCGCGGCAACGTTCCCCTGGCGCTCGCAGGCGCTGTGGCTGCTCACGCAGATGCTCCGCTGGGGGCAGATCCCGGAGGATTGTGATCTCGACGCGATCACCGCCCGTGTTTACCGGCCGGACCTGTATCGCGCTGCGCTGGCCGGAACACGTCTGCCCGTACCGGCACGTGACAGCAAGGTCGAAGGAGCACACGATGCAACGTACACCGTGCCAACAATGGACGGCGCTGCCATCGCCATGCTGCCTGACCGCCTGCTCGACGGTCGCCCTTTCGATCCGAGCGATCCCCACGGCTACGTGTCCGGCTTCGATATCCGCACGGTTGCCTCCCAACGCGCCTGACGGACCGGGATGCTTGATCTCGACCGCCCGAACTCCGTCCGGCTCGCGTGACCATCAGCCGAGGAGGGGGATCGCCTTTGCGTTTCGGACCTCCTTGCAATACGTTGCCTGAAGGTGGAGTTCACGAAGCCGTGAGATCCCGGCACGAGACTGCCGACCCGATCCTCGGCGTGGTCCTGGCCGGCGGCCGGTCGCGCCGCATGGGCCGGGACAAGGCGGGCCTGGACTGGCTTGGGCAGACCTGGCTCGACCGCGCGCGGACGGTGCTGGTGGCCGCCAACGCCACACGCATCGCCGTGCTTGGCCGCCCGGATTTGACCGATGGCGTCGCCGACCTCGCGCCGGGGGCCGGCCCGGCGGTCAACCTGGCGGGGTTCATGACCAGGCTTCCGGCCGGCACGCGGCTTATGGTCGTACCGGTCGACATGCCGACGCTGGATCCGGCGGTGCTGCGTTGGCTGGCCGTGCAGGCGCGAGGCGGCGTGCCCCGCGGCAAGGTCCTGCCGGCAGCTTTCACGGTGCCGGCAGGACCAGTCGCCCCGCGCGGCAATGCCCTTCGCGATCTCTGGACGACGCTGAGTTTGACCGAGATCGACCTCCCCTCCGGCATGTCCCTGGTCAATATCAACACGCCGGAGGACCTGAGTTTACTGGCTACGGAGTGACGCCCGTGGCCGGGAGCACGTCATCCCCATGGCCGCTGCGAACTCGACATGAACACGCGGCTGCCCCTCGACCGACCCCGAAATGCCCCTGGTGACACGAATGTTGGGCCCAGCCCGGCCCAGCCCGGCCCGGCCAAGCCCCAGCCCCAGCCCGGCTCACGGCATGGTCGCCGTTTTCGGAACGAGAACATTTGTTCTTCTGCAGTTCGTATAGTGTGCATCTTTCCCCGTTGACGCATGCTTCTGTATGCAGGATATTGCGTTCCAAGGGTGTGGATCTCCCGTCCAGGGCACGTATACCGAGGCCGCGGTGCTTGACTCGCCTCGGGCGCCGCGGTGCCTGCCGGAAGACGGCCGCGCATGTCCAGGCCGCAAGGCCGAAAGGCGGTCGTAGCGTTCCCTGGTGCGCAGTCACCTTCCGGCACACTTTTCTCCCACCGCGACCTGTGCCCCCGCGACATGGCAGCCGTGCATGCTTGGCGGCTTTGCTGCGCTGCCCTATGTTACGAATTGTCAGCAACCCGCAGCCGCGAGCGAGCAGGGGAACCGCATGCCCGTCTCCCCCGATACCGTCCGCCATCCGGAAAAGCGTCACCGGCCCGACAATCCCATCCAGCGCAAGCCGGACTGGATCCGGGTCAAGGCGCCGACCTCGCGCGGGTACCACGACCTGCGCCAGCTCATGCGCAAGCATCGGCTCAACACGGTGTGCGAGGAGGCGGCCTGCCCGAACATCGGCGAGTGCTGGTCCAAGGGCCACGCCACGGTGATGATCCTGGGCAGCGTGTGCACCCGTGCCTGCGCCTTCTGCAATGTCGCCACCGGCCGGCCCGACCGGCTCGACCCGCACGAGCCGGACGAGGTGGCCGACGCCTGCGCCGCGCTCGGCCTCAAGCACATCGTCATCACCTCGGTCGACCGCGACGACCTGCCCGACGGCGGCGCCGGCCATTTCGCCGCGGTGATCCGCGCCGTGCGGGCGCGCTCGCCCGAGACGACCATCGAGGTGCTGACGCCGGACTTCATGCGCAAGCCGGGCGCCGCCGAGATCGTCGTCGAGGCGCGGCCCGACCTGTTCAACCACAACCTGGAGACCGTGCCGCGGCTGTATCCGTCGATCCGGCCCGGCGCGCGGTACTTCACGTCGCTGCAGCTGCTGTACCACGTCAAGGAGCTGGATCCGGGCATGTTCACCAAGTCCGGCCTGATGGTCGGGCTCGGCGAGACGAACGAAGAGATCTGGCAGGTCATGGACGACCTGCGCGCCGCCGACGTCGATTTCCTGACGGTGGGCCAGTACCTGCAGCCGACGGTGAAGCATGCCGCCGTGGCGCGGTTCGTCCCGCCGGCAGAGTTTGCGACACTGGAACGCATAGCGCGGGGCAAGGGTTTTCTGATGGTATCAGCCTCGCCGCTGACCCGCTCGTCCTACCTGGCGGGTGAGGATTTCGCCAGGCTGCAGGCCGCCCGGCAGGCGCAAATGGCCGGCCTTCGCACGATGAACCTGGTCGATCTGGTCGCCGACGCGGCGGCCGAGTAGACAGGAGGGGATAAGGAGAAACAATGCCGACCCATGCCGAGAAGCGGGTGCTGCCATACACCCCGAAGCAGATGTTCGAGCTGGTCGCCGACGTCGAGCGGTACCCGGAGTTCCTGCCGTGGTGCCTGGCGGCGCGGGTGCGCAAGCAAGAAGGCAACCTGATGGTCGCCGACCTCGTCATCGGCTTTCGCATGGTCAAGGAGCGGTTCACCAGCCACGTGACCCTGAAGCGGCCGAGCTGCATCGACGTGGAATACACCCGGGGGCCGCTGCGCCACCTAAACAACCACTGGCTGTTCGAGCCGCATCCGGAAGGCTGTCTGATCGACTTCTACATCGACTTCGAGTTCCGTTCGAAGGTGCTGCAGTCGTTGATCGGCGCCCTGTTCAACGAGGCCGTGCAGCGCATGGTCCGCGCCTTCGAGGCCCGCGCCCACGAGCTCTATGGCGAGCCGGAGATGGGGCACGCGCCCGTCCACGGCGCTCCGCACGCATCAGCCGGGTAGGGCGCCTCAGAAGAACACCCGCGCCTCCAGCCGGCCCGAGTCGTCCCGCGGCGTGCGGAGCGCTTCCGGGGTCGCCAAGGCCGATCGCCAAACGGCATGGGCGGCGATGATCGCGTCCAGGGCATCGCCGCCTTGGTTTTCTGTTGCCGTTGTTCGTGCCTTTTCAGTCGGTTCCAACCCGTTCTTGACAAACAGCTTTAGTATTTCGCTGCGGCGCGCCCGGGCGACCTCCGTCCGGCCCTTGTAGCCGCGACCGGCGTTCAGCCGTCGCAGTGTCGACGCCGGGCAGATCTCCGCCAGCAGCACGCCGTCCTCCGGCCCCGCCAGCATCGGCGCCACGCCGACGCGCCCGCGTGCCACCAGCGGCGCCAGCAGGCGGGCAATCCCGAACCACGTCTGCCGGAACAGGCGCAGATTGTACGGCGAGAACGGGGTCCGGGCCTCGACATCGCACCGGCGCCGGAGCTCGCGCCCGCCGCTGCGCCGCCGGCACTCGGCGCGGAAGGCGGCTGGGTCGGGATACCGGGCGGCAAAGTCCTGCACGAAATCGGTCCACGAGTCGGCATCGATCAGCGATCGCGGCAGGCTGAACGGGAAATCCAGCCCGGCCAGGGCGCGGCGCCGTCCGGCCAGGAAGTCCGCCAGCGCCGGCAGGAAGGCATCCGGATGGCGGCCGCTGCCGGGCAGATCCCGGGCCGGAAACAGGTCGACGACGGCCAGCCGGCCCTCCCGCGGCTCCGTCACCGCGATCCAGGTGCGCCGCCCTCCGTCGGCAGCGGCGCTGAAATCGACGCCGATAAAGGTATCAAAGCCGTGGGTCATCGGCCGGCGGCGACGCGATCGACCAACGCCAGCGCCGCCGCGACGGAGGCGAGGCGGATGGCGGTCCGGTCGCCGGGGAAGACATGCCGCTCCACGGTCGGCGGCTCGTGTCGCCGGGCGGCGGCGATGAACACCAGGCCGACGGGCTTGGCGTCGCTGCCGCCGCCGGGCCCGGCGATGCCGGTGACGGCGGCCGACACGTCGGCATCGCCGTGGGCCAGCGCCCCCACGGCCATCGCCCAGGCCACTTCGGCGCTGACGGCGCCCTGGGCGGCGATCAGCGGCTCCGGCACGTCCAGCAGCTCGACCTTGGCCCGGTTCGAATAGGTGACGAAGCCGCGCTCGACCACGTCCGACGAGCCGGCGACCTCGGTCAGGCAGCCGGCGATCAGCCCGCCGGTGCAGCTCTCGGCCAGCACCAGCCGCTGGCCGCGGGCGCGCAGGGCGTCGAGCAGTCTCCGGGCGGCGTCAAGAAGAGTGTCGGGAATCATCGACTTCGCCTCGTCGCCTCGTCGCCTCGTTGCCTCGGATCGGCAGGAAAGCGTCAGGACTGGGTCAGCACGACGACCGCCAGGAAGACCAGCGCGAACACGAACAGCGCCGCGAACAGCTGGCCCACCGCCGCCACCACCCGCCGCCGGACGGCCGGAAACAGCGCCAGGAGCAGGCCGACGATGACGAGAAGCTGAAGGAGCATGTCCAAGGTCCGAGACGGCCAGGGCCACATGGCAGCCACTTCGGGAGCATCCCTCGTGCACCGCCTGAACGGCCTTGCCTAACCTGACGGCACCCTCTTGAAAACGCCATACCCGACCGCGGTTTTTGCGCCGATCCCCAGCCAGTCGAGGCCGAGCGCCAGGAGCTCTTCCGCCGCGTCGGCGGCGGACGCGGTCGGTGCCGTGATGGCGAAGGAAAAGCGGGCACCCTTGTCCACAGCCAGGAAGTACACCGGGTTCGGACCCTCGGTTTCGTGAGGGTATGGCGGCGGCGCCACGCCGTTCCGGGTCCGCTTCCTGTCCAAGCTTTCCGCTGCGGTCCGGTAGTAGTCCGGATGGTGGCAGTTGACGATATCAACGCAAAGCCGCGGCCAGCGGCGGGGCAGGGCATCGAAGAACGCCAGGGCGTCGCGGATCCCGTTCTGCCTCCCCATGATCTCCTTTGGGCCGAACAGCTCTTCCACCTGGGCGTCGCTCCAGCCCTGCAGCGCAGCGGCGCGGCGACACAGGCCCTTGACCGCCGCGCCGGGCAGACAGGGATGGCCGCCTGGCACCTCGAAACTGAACCCGTTCCCGGTCGGGTGGCTGCCGCCGAGGCCGGCGGCGAACCGCCAGGCGACCTCGAACTCCGGCACCCGCAGGACTCGGCGGCGGCGGCGGGCGAGCCGCTCCAGAGCGTCCGCGCGACGCCTGACCCGGTCCGACAGCACCTCGTCGAGCGTCCGGCCGGCGGCCTGGTACCGGTCGAGGAAGCGGTCCAGGGGGGCCCGTTGCCGCTCCCGCTCCGGCCGGCTCGGGTCGTCCTGCCACAACGGCAGGTAGCGCTGCCAGACCAGGCCGGCATTGGCGCCCGGCCAGGCCACCTGTCCGGCGACGATGTCCCGGCCGGCGCTGCCGCCGGGAACGAGAGGAAAGCAAGCGGCCATGAGCTAGTCTCGGCTGCCGCCGGCGCCAGCGGCGTAGAGGGCACCGGCGTAGATCTTGATCTGGTCGAAGAACAGGATCGCCTCGCGCTCTGCCGCCGCATAGTCGCCGCGCGACGCCTTGGCGCAGGCCTCCAGCAGCGCCGCCGGCGACGGCCGTGGCTGCGGCGCGGGGCCGGTCAGCGTCCGGTACGGCGCCTCGGCCAGCAGCCAGTGGGCCAGCACCTCGCCAAGGTGGCGGGCGGACTCCATGCAGGCGCTTCGTCGCGACTCCTTCCCCTCGGCCATGAGGACGGCGAGCGTCACCATCAGGCCCTGGGCACGGATCTCGATGGGGATGCCTTTGACACGCGTCGCCGCCTCGTTCTGCCAGCGTTGATGCCATGCCGCCACGTCGTGGTAGCAGTGCCGGGCCCGCTGGCCGCGCAGGTCATGGTCCACCGTCCCGGTCATGACGAAGCCTCTCTCTCGGAGTCGGACAGGATGGTGCACAGGGTGAGGCCCTGGCCGACCGTCTCGTTGCCGCCGATCTGGATGACCGCAAAGGCGTCGCGCGCGGCGACCAGCGTGCCGAGGCCGGCATCGTTGCGGGCGCCGTTGGCGCCCGTCGACCGCAGCCGACGCTCGCCCATCAGGGCGACGAACAGGCAGTCGGACGGCAGGTACTCCTCGTACCAGAGGTTGCCGCTTTCGCTGCCCCCCTCCTGATCGTCCCATGTGTCCGTGGTCTTGCCACCGGTCAGCTTGACCCGCGCCTGGACCGGCACCGCCGACTGCATGAGGGCGGAAAAGTCCGCGTCGGGAAGGATGACGAGGCCCGACTGCAGCTGCCGCCGGGTGGCCTGCTCGGTCTCCGGTATCAGTGCTGCCAGGGCGCTGGCGATGCTTGCGGCGGCCGGGGCATGGCTCACCTCGGCATCCGGATAGACAAGCCCCTCAAGCACCACCGGCTGGCCGTCCAGCGACGGGTCGGCGACCAGGGCCCCGGCCGGCGCCGGGTCCGGGGTCCCGGTCAGGGCCAGCACGGCATCGCCGCCGGTGGCGCGCAGGTCGCGGGCCAGCCCCTCCAGGATCTGCCGGCAGGTGACGTGAAAGTACGGCCGGCTCAGCGACCGCGCCGGATAGGCGACCAGCCGGGCCTCCGAGAAGGCGAGGCGCCCGGCGCTCAGGCCGTCGTCGCGGCCGACGCCGATCTCCGGTCCGAACAGATCGTTCACCTGCTTTCCGGCGAGTGCCTCGGACTGTTCGGCACAGTGGCGCAGGACGCCCTTGATGCCGGTGGCCGGCAGCACCGGAAACCCGGTCGCGGCGTTGCGGGCGATCGGCAGGTCGATGGCGCCGGTGGTCTGCCCGGTGCCGAAATGGGTCGGCGTCAGGGTGTAGAGGCCGAGCACGGCGGTGCGGGTCCAGAGGCTCATGGTGCATCCTCGGTCGTCAGGGGGCCGAGCCCGACAAGGGTGTGCCCGAAGCCCATGGCGGCTTCGTTCGCCTCGCCCAGCGGGTGGCGGTCGTGCAGGGTGGACAGGGCCTCCCGCCGCGTCTCGGGCGTGCCGCCCGTCACCTGCAGCAGCCAGGCGCTGCCGCCGGGCACGTAGAGCCGGTTGGGCCGCGGCCGGCCCGAGGCCATCTCGAACCCGCCCAGGGCAAGGACCCGCCCGGTCAGTGCGGCCCGAATGTCGACCCGCACGCCGGGCGGCAGGGGGGCGCGCAGGGATGGCTGGAGCGAATCGCCGAGCCGCACCGGGGTCAGCGCCACCAGCCAGAAGCGCTGGCCGTCCGCCACCGTCTCGGGCAGGTGCGCCCCGCGCACGATCGCATCCCAGTCGGGATCGACACGCTCCACCGGCGCGAAGCGGACCAGCCGGCTCTTGCGGCCGGCCTGGCCGGCGCCATCGGCCAGGGCCCGCACGGTCAGGCCGGCCGCCAACGAGGCCGCGTCAAGCCGGCCGAACAGCCCGCTGTCGGGGGCGAAGCGCAGCGACTTGGCGAAATACAGCAGGCCGTGCTGGCCGGTCGACGTGGTCCGGTCGATGGCCAGTCCGGGCTGGACCTCGTCGCTGACGAAGGGCGGTTTCGCTTCGCCCCACTGTGCCGCGATCCATCGCCCCCCGTCTTCCTCGCCGCCGAGGGCGAAGCGCAGATTGGCCGGCCCGATCCAGCCGCCCAGCGGCGGGCACGAACCGTGCTCCGGCCGGCCGAGGACGGGCGGGTCGGCCGCCGGGTCGGCGAGGCCGGGCAGGTCACTCAGCGCCGGATGTGTGGATACGACCTCGCGCGCGTGGAGCGGCCGCCGGTCGGGCTTGTCGCGGCGCAGGATGAAGCGCGGCGTCGGCACCCAGGGCTGGAGCACCGGCCCCTGGTCCATGTCGTCGGCATCCGGCGGCAGACGTGTGGCCGGGAACGGGCCGCGGATCTGCCAGCCGGCCGGCAGCGTCGACGGCGTGCCGACCAGGCCCTCGATCACGGCCGCGGCGCCGGGGGCGTCCAGGTCGAGCGGCGGCTCGGCGCCGAGCAGCAGCCGGCTGCGGACCAGTCCCTGGAAGGCCAGGGGTGGCGGCGGGAACTGCGAGCGGACGCGGTGCGCCTCGCCGGCCGAGTGCGACCGCGGCGGGCCGAACACCAGCGGCTCGGCCGGTTCGACGAGGAAGGCGCCGGCGGCGGCCCGGGTCATGGCATGTCCTCCGCCGGCTCGCCGCCGCGGGCCAGCTCGCGGCACAGCAGCAGGCCGTCCGTGTAGCGGTCCTCATCGCCCTGAACGTTCCGGTAGATGTCGATCCCGCGCCGCCAGAGGGCGAAGGCCGCCTTGGTTGCCGGTGTTTCGGGACCGTCAAGGCAGGTGCGGAACAGGCCGTGCAGCAGCCGGCGTTCACTCTCGGAGGTCTGCCTGGCCGTCAGCTTGTCCTCGGCGATGCGTTCCAGCCCGCAGCGCGCCGACAGGGCCAACTGGCGCAGCTTGTAGGCCAGCCGGCCCGGCAGGCGGCTCTCGTCGCCGAACCCCCCGATCACCGTCTTGAGCACAGCCTGCGCCGGCCCGCTGCGCTCGCCCGGATAGCCGTCCCAGGGCAGGGAGAAGGCGGTCTTGTCGCCGCCGCGCGAGGCATGGCCCACGGCCACGGTGCGCCGCCCGTGTGCCTTGGCGAGCCGTTCCAGATCCTTCGAGCGGCGCAGCAGCACCGACAGGGGCGTCTTGTAGTGGCCGATGGCGATGCCGGCCGACAGGCTGGCCCCGGACCCGAGCATCGGCAGCAGGGCGCCGCGAACCTCCATCTCCTGCGGCTCCCGCGCGTCGCCGTCGGCGGCGGCATGGGGCGCGATGCGCTGGCCGGGGCGGCCGAGCTCGATCGGCACCGGCTCGCCGTTGCCGTCGCGGCCGGGCAGGGGGATGACGAAGCGGCCGCGGGCCTTTTCCGGGTCATGGCCGTCGATCCCGTTCGGCCGCCGCCAGGCCCAGGGGTCGGTCAGCGGCTCGGTATCGACCACCCAGGCGGCCGAGAAGAGCTGGTGCAGCCGCGCCGCCAGGTCGATCGCCTCGCCGGCCGGGGCCAGGCACAGCACGTCGTCACCGCCGGCATAGATCACCACCCCGGAGAACTCGCGCTCCACCACCCACGGCACGATGCGGTGGCTGAAATGGCCGAGCGCCCGGCTGACAAAGGCGTGCAATGACGGCCCCATCAGCCGCTTGCACTCGAGCAGGTCGAGCCAGCCGGCGTTCTTCAGATCTTGGGCCTTGTCCGGGTTCGCCAGCCGCCTGAGGACCTCCGGGTGCAGCACGTCGCGCCAGCAGGTGGCGATCGCCTCTCTGTCGCCGAGCAGGAGCTGGCCCATGCGGTCGCCGTCGAGGCGGATCACGGCGATCCGGGTCGCCGGGCGGGCGATCCACGTCGCCGGGCGGCTTGGCCTGGTTTCGATCCTGGCCGCCTTGTCGCGCAGCGCCTGGACGGCCTTCTTCAAGTCCCTGAGCCGGTTCGCGCCGGCCTGGTCCTGCTCGTGTTCCCGCCCCCGCACCTTGCCGTCGAGCACTTCGGGGAACAGCACGTCCTCGGCTTCGTACTCCAGGAATGCCTTGGCGACGCTGCCAACCGTGCCGGCCAGCGCCGCCAGGCGGGGCAGGGCGCGGGGGAAGCTGGTCCTGGGCAGGTCTGCGGCCCGGCAGGCGTCAACCACGGCGGCGATCTCGGCCGCGCACCCGGCCGCGTACTCGGGATGCGCCAGCACCTGTTCGATGAACGCCTGGGCGGCGATGGTGGCGGTGGAGGGGAAGGGAACGCGCAGCCTGCCGTCGCGATCCCGCGCGTCCGGGTCCTGATCGCTGGCCGGGCCTGCCCACAGGTGGTTGAACACCGTCGCCCCCTGATCGGCCTTGACCAGGAAGCGCCTGGTGGCGCAGATCCCGCACAGCCGTTCCTCGCCGGCCCGGTCGGGATCGAGCGCCTTGTTCCTCCAGAAATTGCGGGTCGCGTTGCGGAGGTCGCCCAGGCGCGTGCCGGTCGCGCCGCCGTCGTGGAGGGCCTCGCGCTGGCCGCACAGGGTGCACTTCTCGCCGGGCTCCTCCGCTGCGGTCGGGGCCGGGTCGGTCGCCTCGCGCAGGGCGTGGCGCAGGCGGAGCTGGTGATGCGTCAGGGCGTAGTCGAAGCCGCGCTCCATCTGGTGATAATCGAGACGGGAATGCGCGTAGACGTCGTGGGCCAGTTCGTAGTGGCTCCAGGCGTCCTGCGGCACCCACGGCGCCAGGCGGCAGTACCGCGCCTTGATCTGCTCGGCGTCGTCCTGGTCGATGACATGGGCATCCGGCCGCTGCGCCGGCAGCGGCCGCCCGCGCAGGGAGTCCGCCGACCTGATCCGCTCCAGCGGCCGCCACGGCACCGCCACCCAGGTGACGTGGATCGGGCAGCGCTGGTGCTGCCGGTCCCAGATCGCCTTCCAGGTGTTGTCGCGACGGCTCACCTCCTTGTCGAACCACTCTTCAACGACGGCCGCCAATTGCTGCCAACGGTCCGCCACTGCCGCCTGCGACGCAGCGGCGAGCTGTTCCAGGCGCAGCAGGTGGCCTTCACCGCCGCGCGGCACCAGCGCGACGAAGGCGTCGGGCAGCACCGCGGCGAAGGTGCGGGGCCCGGCATGCTCGTCGCGCAGGGCGTCGCGGTGGTGGTTGACCAGCCAGCAGTCGGCGCGGGGGTTGGCACGCAGGTCGGGGTAGACGATGCAGTCGGGGCCGTACCGCTCGACGATCGGCTGCATCGCCGCCCAGGCCAGGTCGGCCAGCAGGAACGAGCCGGTCCAAAGGTCCCGCGAGGTGCGCGCCTGCCCGATGAACGCCCCGACCGGCCCCAGCGAAACCCGCAGCATCCACGGCTCCCGCGCGCCTTCGTCGCCGGGTTCGTGGCCGAACTTGTGCGGCTTCATGAAGGCCAGGGCCGTGGTGATCTTGAGGTGGTCCCAGATCGAATGGTCGGGACAGCGGCTGTCCGTCGGCAGTTCTTGCCACAGCGGATCATTGGGGTCAGCCACCTCAGAAATCCCCTCATTTTTCGCTATCGATAGGTAGTGTATGCGCACCGGTCC
>CAZGMC010000067.1:0-22927 GCA_964526565.1 uncultured Mycobacteriaceae bacterium | reverse complement strand
GCGAGCGGTCGGCGCGCGCGTCCTCGTCGCGGAAGCACGGCGCGATCTGGAAGTAGCGGTCGAACCCGGCGATCATCAGCAACTGCTTGAACTGCTGCGGCGCCTGCGGCAGCGCGTAGAACTTGCCGGGGTGCTGGCGGGCCGGCACCAGGAAGTCGCGCGCGCCCTCGGGGCTGGAGGCGGTCAGGATCGGCGTCTGGAATTCGGTGAAGCCCTGGTCCTGCATGCGCCGCCGGATCGAGGCGATGACATCGGCGCGCAGCCGGATGTTGCGCTGCATCTTCAGCCGGCGCAGGTCCAGGAAGCGGTGGCGCAGGCGCACCTCCTCGCCCCAGTCCTCGTCGCTGTTGACCTGCAGCGGCAGCACCTGGGTCGGCGAGAGGATCTCGAACGCGACGATCTGCACCTCGATCCGGCCGGTGGCGAGCCTGTCGTTGACCGTGTCCGGGGCGCGCCGGACGACCGTGCCGGTGACGCAGACCACCGTTTCCAGCCGTGCCGCCTCCACCGCCGGGAAGGTCGGGCTGGAGGTATCGATGACGCACTGGGTCAGGCCGTAGTGGTCGCGCAGGTCGAGGAACAGCAGGTTGCCGTGGTCGCGCTTGCGGTGGATCCACCCCGACAGCCGGGCGGTCTCCCCGGCATTCTCCTCGCGCAAAGCGCCGCAGGTATGGGTTCGATAGCGATGCATGGCCTGTCCGCCGCAGTGCGGCACCGGTTCCGGAACCGCCGCACAAGGCATGGAATGGGGCGGGGTGTCAAGGGTGAGCCGAAGGCGGTAGCGCCTGCATGGCACATCTCATGGCAGTTTGCGTGAAGAGAAGAGGAATCCAACGTCGTTGCCGCCATTGGTGCCCCTTCCGGCTATCATGCCCACCATAGTGCTGGCGACAGCGGTCAAACTGCTTAGTGTCTGATCGGAAACGAACCATTCAAGATCAACGGGTTATTGATCGTCCGAAGTCCGCTACACGACCGGTTTCTGCCTGCAAGCTTGACCAAGTCCCTGCTTTCGCATGTGTTCGCGGCAACAGCCCCAACCTATAACAGGTTGTTTCTATTGTTTTCTTTTCCGGTCACGCTCCTACAGGCGATTTGCCCACGATTAAAGAACAAGGTTGCGGTTGCTGCCTGCCAATAAGTGCTTCTCAGTGGCGCAGAACTCTGCTATAAATCATTGTGCCATATGACAAATATCGCTATTATGGATGCCTCTAAATCAATCTTGAGTGGAGCGTCGTGCGATGGATGAGAGAATCATTACAGGGTTGATTGTCGCAGGCTCGTCGTTTATGGGTGTAGTGTTAAAGGATTTAATCGCCCCATACTATCAAGATCTCAAAAAACGACGCCATGACGATCGAAACACACTTGAGTTGTATGCACGGCCACTGGCGGCATCTGCTGAGCCATTGTTCTTCCGACTACGGGAAATTTTATTAGACAAGCGTTCCGAGTTTTTGCTTCACCCTCCTGCCGGTACATCCTTTAGCACGTATAAATTCATTTCTACGATCTATCGATTGGCTGCACTAATAGCATGGATTCGGGCAATGAAACTTGAGCAATCGTATTTGTTGCATTCGCCCAAACCCTTTTCTGAAAAAATAAATAAGGCAATACATGCGTTTGAAGGAGCCTTAGCGGACGGCCCGCATGTTGAAATATATATCGCAAAAACTATTTGCAATTTGTGGAGTTTAGATCTTCCAAATGACCCGCGAAGAGAAAAACATATTGCAGCAAAGTGCGAGGCAGCAATCCATGAATTACTTTCTTCTCACAATCTTGATGACATAAACGACATAAGAAACTTAAACAGTGACGCTAAGGTTCATGCTTCCAGGAAGATTGCTAATATTATTACTGATTCAATCGGAAGAGGACCATTATCAGATAGTGTTGTAAATGAGACAAAAGAACGTGTTGTTGAAATTCTTTCCGTAAAAATGGCATGGATATATCGAGATTGGCAGAGAGCAATTGGCGATTTGATGATATGCGAGACGAACGGAAAGACGCGGCGGTTTGATGTAATAGGTTACGCAAAATTTGAAGATCTCTACGATGAGGGCAATAAATGGGTGACAAGACTCACAAAAGTATTTCGAGGAGTTAACTTTGATTCTAATGATCCAACTGACTTTAGAGTTGATCAAATTCGTAGCATCGCGAAAGCCAATGCGGAGCTTTTGCTATCTCTTCAGCAAGTAAATGTTAGGGCAAATATTTTGCAGCCTTCTTTGGCAGAAACAGTCCGGCAATTTCTCAATGACCTTGAAAATAACCGGCTTTAATTGTCGCCGCGAATCAAGCCGAGCCCGCCTCTGTCATCAACATACAGATCTCCCCGCCGCAAAGACAATCCCGATAACCATGGGCCGCAGTCATCCACCGGGGGCTCCCAGGGTTCCTGCGATGCGGGTTCGTCGGCGATCCTCACTTCGGCGAAGTGGTTGCCCGGCGCAAGGTCGGTCGGGGTGCGGCTTGGGATGGATTCGTTCCTGACGACACGGATGATCGTGCGGATCACGGTCATGGCGGTGTCCGGAGTATGGGCCTGTCGGGTGGCAGTAATGTCCGCCGATTCCTCAAGTGTCGTCAATCAGCATGCGCCGGATGCAACGAAAACGGGGCTTGGCCGCAGGCGCAAATCCTGCCAGACTTTCGCTCGATAAATCTCTGAAGACATACAGTCGAATTGCAGTAGTGGTGCACCGGTCATGCAGCCTTCCGACGCTCCGCCGCCGCGCGGGAAGGCCGGGCGGAAAACGATTGCCAGTCCGGCCCGGACGGCCGCCCAGACTGCCGGCGGGACGGAGCCCCCGCCGACCCTCGACACCCTGCAGTCGGGCCGGACGACCGCGGCGCCGGCCCACGCGCCGGACCAGGCACCGGACGAGGCACCGGACCGCCAGCCGGCCCCGGAGCCCGACCAGCCGTTCCACCGCGGCGAGACCCGGCTGCACCTGGATGCCCCGGCGGCCAGCGACGGGCTGGGCCGGGCACCGCTGGCGGCGGCGATGGGCAAGCGGCTGCAGCGGCTGTGGGCGCGGGCCAATGACGGCGGCGGCGGCGACAACTCTCTGGTCGTCCATGTCCACGGCGCCTGGGGCGCCGGCAAGTCCACCTTTCTCCGCTTCCTGCGCCGCCAGTTGACCGTCAAGGCGGACCCCGCCCTGTCCGACCGGTTCGTCGTCATCGAGTTCAATGCCTGGCAGTACCAGCGCGCCGACCCGCCCTGGTGGTTCCTGCTCGACGCCGTCTACCGGCAGGGCCGCCGGTCGCTGCCGTGGTGGCGCCGGCTGTGGTTCGTCGCGCGCGAGAACGGCTGGCGTCTGGGCTGCGGCAACGGTCTGGCGCTGACCACGTTCCTGGTCGCAGCGGCGATCACCGCCCTGCTGCTGGCCCACCTGAACGGCCTGTTCGGCGGCGGCGCGGCGGACAGCGCCTTTGGCCTGATGACGCTGTGGACGAGCGGCGAGTCGGCCAACATCGCGCGCACCGTCACCGCCGTCGTCTCGCTGGTCGTCACCCTGGCGGCCGGCATCAAGTTCGGCCTCAGCTCGCTGTTCACCGGCTCGGCGCGGGCGGCGGAGCGCATGTTCCAGCATCTGGACGACCCGGCCGAGCGGTTCCGCACGCACTTCCGCTGGATGCTGGAGCGGCTGGACCGGCCGGTGGCCGTGTTCATCGACGACCTGGACCGCTGCAGCAGCGACTACACGGTGCGGCTGATCGAGGGCATCCAGACGCTGTTCAACGATTCGCGCGTGGTCTACGTGATCGCCGCCGACCGGCGCTGGCTGGAGTGCTGCTTCATGTGCCAGTACAGCCAGTTCAAGGGCCACGTCGAGCAGCCCGGCTTCTCGCTGGGCCACCTGTTCGTGCAGAAGCTGGTGCAGCTGTTCGTCGCCCTGCCGCGGCCGACGCCGCAGCAGCAGCGCACCTACTGGCAGCACCTGCTCATGCCGCCGCAGTCGGCCGAAACGGGCGGCGCGGCAGCACAAGAGGATCGCGCCGACCGCGCCGAGGTCGAGAGCCGCGCCGACGCGTTGCTCGGCGACAGGACCTCCGAGGAAGACATCATGCAGGCAGTCCGGCTGTCCCGCGAGGAGGGCGCCGACGTCGGCGGGGCGGTGGCGCGCAAGGCGGTGGAGCGTCTGGCCGATGCCCACGGCGACCAGGACGTGCAGCATTTCCTGATGCCGCTGGCGCCGCTGCTGGATCCCAACCCGCGCTCGATGAAGCGGCTGGTCAACAGCTACACCATCTTCCGCGACGTGGCGCTGCTGTCCGGCCTGCCCATCGAGGACAGTGACGCCCGCCGCCTGGAGCTGGCCCGCTGGGCGATCCTGGCCATGGACGCGCCGCTGCTGCTCGACCACCTGGAGGACAGCGAGGACCGCTTCGACCGCTTTGTCGACTGGGATGGCCCGGACCAGGGCATCCCGCCCGACATCGCCTCTCTGCGCACGGAAGACCGCTTCCGCCGCCTGTTCGCGAAGGACGACGGCGCCCCCGCCATCACCTACGACCTGATCCACGAGTTCGCCCTGCTGCGGGGGTAGGCACGCACAGGCCGATGCCGCAAGGCGAAAGCCGTGGCGGGCTACTCCACGCCGGGCTACTCCACGCCGGGCTACTCCACGCTGGGCTACTGCATCCGGCTGATCCGCCAGACATTGCCGTCATCCTGGTCGGTCAGGACATAGACGGAGCCGTCCGGGGCGATCGCGACGTCGCGGATGCGGGCCGGCAGCGGCAGGCGCTCGGTCTCCCGGACCTGGTCCCCGTCGAACACCACGCGGATCACCGCCTGTGCGGACAGGCCGCCGATCAGCGCGCTGTCCTGCCACGCCGGGAACATGTCGCCCTCATAGAAGTCCATGCCGGACGGCGAGATGACCGGGCTCCAATGGATGGCGGCATCCTCGAATTCGGGCCGGGTCGGCGGATCCGGAATTTCGCTGCGGTCGTAGTTGTCGCCCCAGCTCACGACCGGCCAGCCGTAATTGGTGCCCTGTTCGATCAGGTTCAGTTCGTCGCCGCCGAACGGGCCCATCTCCGCGACCCAGAGCGCATCCGTCCCCGGCTGGAAGGCCATCGCCTCGATGTTGCGGTGGCCATAGGACCAGATCTCGTCTTGCGCGTCCTCGACGCCGACAAAGGGATTGTCCTCGGGCACAGTGCCGTCCGGGCGGATGCGGATCACCGTGCCGAGATGGTTCGACAGGTCCTGCGCCGGGTCGAACCGGAACCGCTCGCCCAGCGCCAGATAGAGGTACTGTCCGTCGGGGGAGAACTCGATCCGGTTACCGAAATGGGCGCTTCCCGTGACGAACGGCTGCTGGACGAAGATATCCTGGAACCCCTCGATGCGCCCGTCCACGAGCCGGCCGCGCCCGAGCGCCGTCGCCGCCGTGCCGCCCTCGCCGGGCTTGGCATAGGACAGATAGACAAGGCCGTTGTCCTCGAAGTCCGGGTCGATGGCCACGTCCATCAGGCCGCCCTGCCCCTGCGAGAAGACGTCCGGCACGCCCGCGAGCGGCTCCGACAGCGTATTGTCGGACTGCAGGATGTAGAGCCGCCCGGTGTTGCGCTCGGTGACCAGCAGACGCCCGTCCGGCAGGAAGGCCATGCCCCATGGGTGGTTGAGCCCGCCCACGACGTTGTCGACCCGGACTTCCGTACCGTCTCTCGTCTGCAATGTTTCGACCTGGGCATGCGCCGGCCACTGCAGAACGGCAATGACAGCGACCAGCACAGCGGCCAGAACGAATGATCGGAAGTCAACAGTCATTGTCCGTCCCTCGGCAGTGGCCTTCCCGTCTTCAACCGCGCCGCTTCTCAAACGTTCCCTCGTGTCTGCAGGTTGGGCCGCTCAGGCTCGGGCGGCGTATCGGCGGCGGCGCCGGGGGGGTCGCCCAGCTTGATCCCACAGCCGGGCCGCACGCCCGTCACGACGCACGATCGGCCGCCGGCTGCGGGGCCGCGGACGGCGCCGTCGGCACGGAGAAGCTGAACGTGCTGCCGCGGTCCGGCGTGGAGACGAACCAGAGGTCGCCGCCCCAGCGGCGGACGGCGGCGCGGGCGAAGGTCAGGCCGACGCCCTCGCCCTCCTCCCGCGGCGGGCCGATGCGGCGGAAGATCTCGAACACCTTGGCGTGGTCCTTCGGGTCGATACCGCGGCCGTTGTCGCGCACGTGAATCACGGTCATGCCGTCCTCGTCCTCGTTCTCGCCCTCGGCAAAGCCCGGCTCGGCCCAGACGGCGATGCGGCCGGGCCGCGCCGGTTCCAGGTACTTGACGGCGTTCGACAGCAGGTTGCCCAGCACCAGGTCCAGTGCATCGCGGTCGGCCAGGACCGGCGGCAGCGCCTCGACCTCCACCACCGCCTGCCGCGCGCGGATCGGATAGGCGAGCCGGTCGATCAGACCGGCGACCATCGCCGCCGTGTCGATCTCCTGGACGCGCATCTCGCGGTAGCCGAGCCGCGACAGCTTGAGGATGGCCGCGATCTGCTCGCCCATGGTGGCGGCGGCCTTGGCGACATAGTCCATGGCCTTGCCGACATTGCCGTCGACCACGGCGCGCACCGCGGCCAGGCGCGCGGCGTCGCCGCCCGGCGCCGCGCCATCCAGCGCCGCGCGGATCTCGCGGTGGGCCTCATGCAGCTCGCCGACGAAGCCCTCGATGGTGATCAAGGGCGCGCGCAGGTCGTGCGAGACGATGTAGGCGAAGCTCTTCAGTTCGTCGTTGGCGCGGGCCAGCGCGTCGCTGCGGCGCTGCAGGGCGTGCTGGGCGCGGGTCCGTTCGGTGATGTCGGTCTGGGTGCCGGCCAGCAGGCGCGGCCGGCCGGCGTCGTCGTACCCGACCACGGCGGCGCGCACGACGAACCAGCGCACCTCGCCGGAGCGGTGATGGAAGCGCAACTCGACCTCGCCGTGCGGCATGCGGCCGTCGGCCAGTGCGGCGATCCTGGCGCGCGCCGCCGCCAGGTCGTCAGCGTGGAGCAGGCACTCCCAGTCCTCGACGCGGTCGCCGATCTCGTCCTCGGCATAGCCCAGCGTCTGCTTGAACTGCGGCGCCAGGAACAGCCGGCCGGTGGTCAGATCCCAGTCGAAGATGCTGACCGGGCCGGCCTCGACAGCCAGCTTGTAGCGCGCCTCGCTGCGCCGGAGCGCCACGTCGACCTGCTCGCGCAGGATGGCGGCGCCCAGCGTGTCGGCGGCGGCACGCAGCGCCTCCATCTCCGCCTTTTCCCAGCGGCGGTCGGCGTCGACGTCCTCGAAGCCGATGAAGCCCCACCATTGGTCGCCGGCGAACAGCGGCACCACGGCCAGCGAGCGCAGACCGAGCAGCACCAGGTCGTCCGAAACCAGCCGCCCGGAGGCGTCGCGGGGCAGCCACTCCAGGGCGTCGAGCACCGCCTCGCCCTCGGCCAGGCGCTTCTCCCACCGGCCGAGCCCGCCGGCACGGTAGGGCAGCCGCTGCAGCATCGGGTTGTTCAGCAGCGGCACGGTGTCGGGCGCGGCCCATTCGAACAACTGGCTCATGACCAGGCTGCCGTCGGGGTCGCGCTCGTTGACGAAGATGTAGGCGCGGTCGGCCTCGGCGGCACGGCCCAGCCGCTCCAGCACCTCTTCGGCGTGAAATCGCCACGACTCCGAGGTGAGGAACCGACGGGCGACGAAAGCCACCGCCTCCAGGATGGCATCGCGGCGCTGCAGCGTCAGCTCGGCGCGCTTGCGGTCAGTCACGTCCAGCGCATAGCCGGCAATACCGACGACGCTGCTGTCGCCGGCCAGCACCGGCGAACCGATCTCCTCGAAATAGCGGTCGGCGGTATGCGTCTCGTAGCGGACCTGGACACCGCCGGTGACCGCCTGGCGCACCAGCGCGGCGATGCGCGGCCGGTCGTCCGGCGCCGCCAGTGCCCACACCGGGCGGCCGGTCAGCGCCGCCGCCGCCACGCCATAACGGCGGCCGGCGGCGGCGTTGGCGGCGACGATGGTGCCGGCCGCGTCAAGCAGGACGATCGGGTTGTCGGCCGCGTCGAACACCGCGCTGAGGCTGGCCTGGGTGTCGAGCAGCGCCGATTCGGCGCGGCGCTGGTCGGTCACGTCGGTGCTGACAACATAGACGCCGCGCACCGGCTCGCCTTCGGCGCGGTCGGGGACGTAGGTGCTGTGCACGCGGCGCCGGCCGGAGGCGCCGGCCTCGACCTCGTTCTCCGACCATGTCTGCTGCCCGGCCAGGGCCGCGGCCAACGGGTCGGCCAGGCGCCGCGGCCCGGCCGCGCCCGGCCCGGCCGCGCCCGGATCCGGCGGCGGACCGGCAGCGTGCGGACCGGCAGCGTGCGGACCGGCAGCGGGCGCACCGCCGACATAGGCGATGGCCGACGGCGCGTGGCTGAGCAGCACGTCCAGGTGCTGCTCGGCGCGGCGGCGGCGCGTGGTGTCAACGGTGGTGCCCATGACGCGGACGACGTGGCCGTGCGGGCCGGCCAGGGGCACCAGCATGGTCTCCCACCAGCGCGCCCCGTCCGGGGTGTCGGCGCGCTCCTCGTACTCGACCGGCGCCTGAGTGGCGGCACAGCGGCGGCAGGCATCCTCCAGCCGCGCCGCGGCGTCAGCCGGCAGGACCGCGGTCACCGGTTGCCCGGCCACCGCCTCCAACGCCAGACCGGCGAGGGCGGCATGGCGGCGGTTGATCGCGACAAACCGCAGCACCGCACCCGGCGCCACGTCGACAACGAAGGCGCCGGTGCCGAGCGGCTCCAGAAGATCATGCACCTGTGCGGGTGGGGCCGTTGCCAGCATCGCGCTCAAAGGGACTGCGTCACGGACTGCCGAAGCCGAGAATCGCCGGATCATCGTCGATTCGCCAGTGGAAATGCAGTCGCAGCGACGGTCCCGACCCGCTGCCAGGATCGCGCCGTGCTCAGCCCTGTCAAGACTTGGCTCCCCAGTGGCACGGCCGGGCCGCGGGGACAAGAGTGACGGAGTTTCATGGGCGGTAGAGAAGGCAGGAACGATGACAGGCCATGAGCAGCACAGTCGAACGTCTGACCATCACCCTGACGGCGGAAATCGCCCATGCCGTCAAGGGAGCCGTCAGCTCGGGGGAATACGCCTCCAGCAGCGCGGTTGTCCGCGAGGCGCTGCGGCACTGGTGGCGGCACAAGCGCGCCGTTCAGGAACGTCTGCGGGCCGATGTGCAGGCCTGACTCGAAGACATCGAGGCGGACCGTGTGCAGGATTTTGACGCGGACCGGATCATTGAAAAAGGCAGAAAAAAACCGGCCGCCCGCTCATCCTCCGCATAACCGAACAGGCCGAAGACGATCTTGCCGAAATCTGGTCCACCATTGCCGAAGCCTCGCCCGAAAGGGCGAGCGCCTTCGTCCGGCAGATCGAGGAGTGGAGTCCCGGGACATGTTACCTGATCCACGAATGGTGGAGCGCCACCCTTAGGGCAAGGTTCAGTATTGTGTTCCCGAGACCGGGCGTCCCCGAGACCAGGCCCGCCGCGGTCCGCTCCGCGGTCGCCCGGCGGCCTCTCCGCAGCCCGCCCGTAAAGAAAATATTCACTATTCCGTAGCCCAAACGTCTTGGATCGTCCCCTACAAGGGGTCGAGTTCGAACGGCGCAGGGTGTGGGGTCGCGATGGCGGCGATCGAGGTGCAGCAGCTCACGAAGACGTTCGGCCGCGGCCGCCGTGCCCTGGACGACGTGAGCCTGCGGTTCGGCCGCGGCGAGATGGTCGGCCTGATCGGCGCCTCCGGGTCGGGCAAGTCGACCCTGATCCGCCACATCGCCGGCCTGATCGTGGGCGACCGGGGCAGTGGCGAGGTGCGCGTGCTGGACCGCACCGTCCAGGCGGACGGGCGGCTGGGCGAGGAGGCGCGGCGCACCCGCGCCCGGGTCGGCGTCGTCTTCCAGCAGTTCAACCTGGTCGGCCGGCTGTCGCTGCTGACCAACGTGCTGCTTGGCACCCTGGGTCGCATCGGTACGCTGCGCGGCTGCCTGGGCTGCTTCACGCGCGAGGAGAAGCGGCTGGCGATGCAGGCGCTGCACCAGGTCGGCATGGCCGAGTACGCCCTGCAGCGCGCCTCGACCCTGTCCGGCGGCCAGCAGCAGCGCGCCGCGATCGCCCGCGCCCTGGTCCAGGAGGCCGAGGTGGTGCTGGCCGACGAGCCGATCGCCTCGCTCGACCCGAAATCGGCGCGCCGCGTCCTGGAGATCCTGGCGCACATCAACCGCACCTTCGGCATCACCGTCGTCGTTTCGCTGCACCAGGTCGAATACGCCTTCGCGTATTGCCCGCGCACCGTGGCGCTGCGCGATGGCAGCGTCGTCTATGACGGGCCGTCGGCGGCGCTGACGCCGGCCTTCCTGACCGAGCTGTACGGCGCGCAGAGCGAGGAGTTGATCCTGCCCGGCACCTATGGCGGCCACCACGATGACGCGGGCCGGGAAGCCGCGACCGGGGATGCCTTGCCGCTACCCCGGCCGGCCTCGGCGGTGGCCACCTGAAGCCGGCCGCCCGGCCGGTCGCCTGCAACAAGACCGCACCGAAAAGACCGCACCGAACCATACGAAAAGGAAGGGAGATGGGCATGCTTCGCACGCTTCTCGCTGCCACGGCGCTCGCCGCCCTGGCCATGCCGGCCGCGGCCCAGGACTGGGAACCGCTGGCGGGCGATCCGGAAGAGATCAACTTCGGCATCATTTCGACCGAATCCTCGCAGAACCTGCGCCGGCAGTGGGAGCCGTTCCTGGAGGACATGTCCGAGGCGCTGGGCATGCCGGTCAACGCCTTCTACGCCAGCGACTATGCCGGCGTGATCGAGGCGATGCGCTTTGGCCAGGTGACCGTCGCCTGGCACGGCAACGCCTCGGCAATCCAGGCCGTCGACCGCGCCGGCGGCGAGGTGTTCGCCCGCCAGGTCAAGCATGACGGCACCGAGGGCTACTACTCGCACATCCTGGTGCACGTCGACAGCCCGTACCAGACGCTGGAGGACCTGCTGGCCGATTGCGGCAACGGGGAACTCGACTTCGGCATCGGCGACCCGAACTCGGCGTCCGGCTACCTGGTGCCCGGCTTCTACGTGTTCGCCCGCAACGAAATCGATCCGCGTGAGTGCTTCGCCAACGTCCGCAACGCCAACCACGAAACCAACCTGATGGCCGTCGCCAACGGGCAGGTCGACGCCGCCGCCAACAACAGCGAGCAGGTCGCCCGCAGCCAGGCCAATGCGCCGGAGGCCGCCGCGCAGGTCCGCGTGATCTGGACCTCGCCGCTGATCCCGTCCGACCCGCTGGTGTTCCGCTCCGACCTCAGCCGCGACCTGAAGGACCGCATCCGCGCGTTCTTCCTCAGCTACGGCCGCATGGGCGACAACGTCGAGGAGGAACTGGAGATCCTGGCCGGCATGACCGACGGCCTGGCCCCGTTCACTGCCTCGACCAACGCCCAGCTCTACCCGATCCGCGAGCTGCGCCTGTTCGGCGAACGGCTCGAGCTGGAGAACGACACGCGCATGGACCCGGCCGAGCGCGACCGCCGCATCGCCGAGATCGAGGAGCAGCTCGGTATGCTGGAAATCCTGGCCGCTCACCAGTGAGGGCCTGAGCTCGCGGGCTCCCTCCGCCGCGCCGGCGGAGGGAGCCTTCGCGTTCCAACGGTTCGCTCCCCCGACACGAACCTTGCGGTACAAGAGCCGCGCGAGCGCTGCGGGCCACGGGCGCCGGGAAGCCCACGGGTGCCGTTACCTCGCCCGCCCTGCCGCGACATGACGGATCCGGACCATGGCCCAGACCCGCGCCGCCGCCGCGCCCGACGCCGCCGATCAGATCCCGCCGCGCAACCTGAAGCACACCTGGAGCGGCATCCTGGTGTGGGCCATCATCCTCGGCCTGCTGGTGTGGTCGTGGGAAGGGGCCGACATGCGCCCCGCCGACCTGGCCAACTATTCCGGCAACATGCTGCGGTTCGTCCAGGGCTTCTTTCCGCCGGACTTCTACGACTGGCCGCTGTACCTGGAGGAGATGATCGTCACCGTCCAGATCGCCATCTGGGGCACGGCGCTGGCGGTGGTGTTCGCCATTCCCCTCGGCATCCTGTCGGCTGAGAACATCGTGCCATGGTGGGTCTACCACCCGGTGCGCCGGCTGATGGACGCATTCCGCGCCATCAACGAAATGGTCTTCGCCATGCTGTTCGTCGTGGCGGTCGGCCTGGGTCCGTTCGCCGGCACACTGGCGCTTTGGATCCACACCACAGGCGTTCTGGCCAAGCTGTTCTCCGAGGCGGTCGAGGCGATCGACCCGCGCCCCGTCGAAGGCATCCGCGCCACCGGCGCCCATCCGCTGCAGGAGGTCATCTACGGCGTCGTGCCCCAGGTGCTGCCGCTGTGGATCTCGTACGCGCTGTACCGCTTCGAGTCGAACGTACGCTCGGCGACGGTGCTGGGCATCGTCGGCGCCGGCGGCATCGGGCAGGTCCTCTACGAGTCGATCCGCGGCTTCTACTACGCCGAGACGGCGGCGATGATGATCATCGTGATCGTCTCGGTCAGCCTGCTGGACCTGCTGTCGCAGCGGCTGCGCAAGATGGTGACGTAGGGGCAAGGCGCAGGCAGCAAGGCCCTGCAGCCACGGGACGGAGCCCCATTCAGGCAAGAAAAGCCACATCGTTCCGCTCCGGAAAATAGCAGGGCGCGCGTTGGTAATGTCAGACTGTTCGTTATGCCTAAAACTTTTGTCGGATCCGGGCCCGGCGGCGTACAGGTCCGGATCAGGTAGTATGTGTCCGATGGCCTGACATTATTGCGACGGCGGCCGGCCCGCCACAGCACCGCATTGCCGCGGAAATCCTGGCCCTGCGCGCTGTTCACAATCCATCCACAGCTTTTTCCACCTGTTGTCCTTGTTATCCACAGCACGTACAGCGCGAAAGGCTGCTGACTTCGGCCACGGATTTGCTAGCCTTCGGGTCATGGAACCGACACGCAAGGACCCGCCGCTCCAGCTCGTTCACGACGCCGGACTGGACCTGCCCGCTTACCGCGCCATGCCGGCCAACGAGGAGGCGGAGCAGGCGCTGCTCGGCGCCATCCTGATCAACAACGACGCCCTGGACCGCGCCGGCGAGTTCCTCAAGCCGGAGCACTTCTTCTACCCGGCCAACGGCCGCATCTTTGCCGCCTGCCAGAAGCTGCGCGAGGCCCACCGCGTCGCCGATCCGGTCACGCTGAAGGCCTATTTCGAGCAGGACGGCGACCTGGCCGACATCGGCGGCGCCCGCTACCTGGCCGACCTGGCCGCCGGCATCGTCTCGGTGCTCAATGCCGAGGACTATGGGCGCACCATCCATGACCTGTACCTGCGTCGCCAACTGATCACCCTCGGCGAGGAGGTCGTCAACGAGGCCTACCGCCACGACCTGGACATCCAGGCCATCGATCAGATCCGCGAAGCCGAGGAGAAGCTGTACCGGCTGTCCCAGGTCGGCGACCATCGCGGCGGCTTCCAGCGCTTTCGCGACGTGCTGGCCGTCGCCATCGAGAGCGCCAGCCAGGCGCTGCACCGCGACACCCGGCTGACCGGCGTCACCACCGGCCTGGTCGACATGGACCGGCTGCTCGGCGGCCTGCAGGCATCGGACCTGATCATCCTGGCCGGCCGGCCGTCCATGGGCAAGACGGCGCTGGCCACCAACATGGGCTTCAACGCCGCCAAGGCCCATCGCGCCAGCGCCGGCAAGGAAGGCGCGGTGGTCGGCTTCTTCTCGCTGGAAATGTCGGCCGAGCAGCTGGCCACGCGCATCCTCTCCGACGAGGCGGAGATCCCGTCAGAGAAGATCCGCAAGGGCGAGATGAAGCGCACCGACTTCCCGCGCCTGGTCGAGGCGGCCAATACGCTGGCCGAGGTGCCGCTGTTCGTCGACGACACCGCCGGCCTGACCATCACCGGCCTGCGCTCACGCGCGCTCAGGCTCAAGCGCCAGCACAATCTGGGCCTGATCGTCGTCGACTATCTGCAGCTCATGCGACCTGCCGGCACGACGCGGGTCGACAACCGCGTCCAGGAGATTTCGGAGATCACCCGCGGGCTGAAGATGGTGGCCAAGGACCTGCACGTGCCGGTGCTGGCCCTGTCGCAGCTGTCGCGCCAGGTCGAGCAGCGCGAGGACAAGCGCCCGCAACTGTCGGACCTGCGCGAGTCGGGCTCGATCGAGCAGGACGCCGACGTCGTCATGTTCGTCTACCGCGACGCCTATTACGTTGCCAAGCGCGAGCCGCCCGAGGGCACGCCGCAGCACGCCGAGTGGCAGGCCGAGATGGACCGCGTGCTGAACCTGGCCGACGTGATCGTCGCCAAGCAGCGCCACGGCCCCACCGGAACCATTCGGCTGCACTTCGACGGGATGTATACTCGCTTCTCCAACCTGGAGAACCGGTACGACGACCTTGATCGTTGATCCCGACCGGGCCGACACGGTCCTCACCGTCGATCTGACCGCGATCACCGCCAACTACCGGTCGCTCGCCGCCCGGGTGGCGCCGGCGGAATGCGCCGCCGTCGTCAAGGCCGACGCGTACGGTCTGGGCGCGGCGTGCGTCGCCCCGGCCCTGGCCGCCGCCGGCGCGCGCACCTTCTTCGTCGCCCATCTGGCCGAGGCGATCGCCCTGCGCGAGCGGCTGGCCGAGCCGGTGATCGGCGTCCTCAACGGACTTACCATGGGTTGTGAGGCCGTGTATGTCGCCCACCGCCTGCTGCCGGTGCTGAACCATTTGGGCGAGATCGGGCGCTGGGCGGCCGAAGCGCGGCGGCGCGGCACCGCCCTGCCCGCCTTCATCCATATCGACACCGGCATGAACCGGCTCGGCCTCGGCCCCGACGAGCTCGACCGGCTGGCCGGCGAGCCGGCGCGGCTCGACGGCATCGCCGTGCGCGCCGTGATGAGCCACCTGGCCTGCGCCGACGAGGCCCACCACCCGAAGACACCGGCCCAGCTCGCCGCCTTCCGCGCCGCCCTGGCGCGGCTGCCGCCGGCCCCGGCCAGCCTGGCCAATTCGTCGGGCATCTTTCGCGGCCGCGGCTACCATTTCGACCTGGTCCGGCCGGGGCTCGCGCTTTATGGCGCCAACCCGACGCCGGAAACGCGCAATCCAATGCAACCGGTGATGACAGTGACCGCGCGTGTCCTCCAGATCCGCACCGTTGACAGGCCCATGACCGTCGGTTACGGTGCCACCCATCGCGTTCGCGGCGCGTCAAAAATCGCAACCATCCCAGTGGGTTACGCTGACGGCTACCACCGCTGCCTGAGCGGCCGCGGGCAGGTGTGGATCGCCGGCCGGACGGCCCCGGTTGTCGGACGGATATCGATGGACCTGATGACCGTGGACGTGACCCACCTGCCCGCCGGCGCCGTCGCGCCGGGCACGCCGGTCACCGTGATCGGCGGACCGGGCTGCAGCGTCGACGAGGTCGCCGTGGCCGCCGACACCATAGCCTACGAGATTCTCACCTCGCTCGGCCGCCGCTATGCCCGCCGCTATGCCGGGGCCGGAGCCGGGGCCGGGGCCGGAGCCGGGGCCGGGGCCGGGGTTGGGACCGGGGCCGGGGCCGGCGCATGAACGTGCTGGCGCCGATCGGGCGCGCCACGATCCACTTCCTGGCCGCGGTCGGGCGGCTGGCGCTGTTCACGGCGACGGCGCTGGGCCACTGCGTGCGGCCGCCGTTCTATGCCCGCCAGTTCGGCCGCCAGCTCATCGACATCGGCTACTACTCGCTGCCGGTGGTGGGGCTGACCGCGGTGTTCACCGGCATGGTGCTGGCCCTGCAGACATATACCGGCTTCGCCCGGTTCAACGCGGAGAGCGCCGTCGCCTCGGTGGTCGTGCTGTCGGTGACGCGGGAGCTGGCGCCGGTGCTGGCCGGCCTGATGGTGGCCGGACGGATCGGCGCGTCGATGGCGGCGGAGATCGGCACCATGCGCGTGACCGAGCAGATCGACGCGCTGACCACCCTGTCGACCGACCCGATGAACTACCTGGTCGTGCCGCGGCTGGTTGCCGGAGTGGTCATGCTGCCGCTGCTGGTGCTGGTCGCCGACATCATCGGCGTGTTCGGCGGGTTCCTGATCGCCGTCTACAAGCTGGATTTCAACGCGGCGTCGTACCTGTACGCCACCTGGGACATCCTGGAGCCGATCGACGTGCTCTCCGGACTGGCCAAGGCGGCGGCGTTCGGCTTCCTGGTGGCGCTGATGGGCTGCTTTCACGGCTACAACTCGCGCGGCGGCGCCCAGGGTGTTGGCGCGGCGACGACCAACGCCGTGGTCTCGGCGTCGATCCTGATCCTGGTGTTCAACTACGTGATCACCGAGCTGTTCTTCTCGCGATGAGCGCCAACCCCAAGATCCGCCTGACGGGCGTGCACAAGAGCTTCGGCGACAAGCACGTGCTGCGCGGCGTCGACCTGGAGGTGGCGCCGGGCGAGTCGGTCGTGGTGATCGGCGGCTCGGGCACCGGCAAGTCGGTCATGCTCAAGTGCATCCTGGGCCTGATGCACCCCGAGGCGGGCCGGATCGAGATCGACGGCCGCGACACCACGCGCCTGCGCGGCTCCGGCCGGGTCGAGCTGATGCAGCATTTCGGCATGCTGTTCCAGGGCGCGGCGCTGTTCGACAGCCTGCCGGTCTGGCAGAACGTCGCCTTCGGCCTGACCCAGGCGAAGCGGGTGCCGCGGCACGAGGCCAGGCGGGTGGCGCTGGACAAGCTGGCCGCCGTCGGCCTGGGCGCGGAGGTGGGCGAGCTGTACCCGGCCGAGCTGTCCGGCGGCATGCAGAAGCGCGTGGCGCTGGCCCGCGCCATCGCCACCGACCCGGACATCATCTTCTTCGACGAGCCGACCACCGGCCTGGACCCGATCATGGGCGACGTGATCAACAACCTGATCGTCCAGATCACACGCGGCCTGGGCGCCACGGCCCTGTCGATCACCCACGACATTGCCAGCGCCCGCAGGATCGCCAACCGCATCGCCATGATCCACCAGGGCCGCATCGTCTGGCAGGGCCCGGTCGAGGCCATGGACCGGTCCGGCAACCCCTATGTCGACCAGTTCATCCACGGCCGCGCCGAGGGACCGATCGAGATGCAGGTGCGGGCGTTGTAGGGTGTGCGGGTGGAGGCTCCGCCGCCGGGGACCGTTCCGGCGCTGCGACGGTTTCCGCTGTCGGTGACTCTCGGGCCATTCGAGGATTGGGGCCGTCGGCCTCATCCCTTGTTTTTCCGAGATCGGGAAGAGTCCCGCCGTCGCCGCGCTCGTGCGGTGATCGAGGATCCGAGGATGCCAACTCCCGGCCATATGGGCGGCTGGTCTATGGCAGATGAGGTTGCCGGAGCCTGGCTGGAGAAGGCGGAAGACGACCTTCAAGCGGCGCGGAATAACCTGTTAGGCCGTGAACCTTTGCTTACGGCGGCAGCCTATCACTGCCAGCAAGCCGCCGAGAAAGCATGCAAGGCCGTGCTCAACTCAGAGCCTCACCGAAAAAGAGTCATTTGATTTCAGTTGGTTATGATTCTCTCCGGTCGCCGGACCAAGGAGAGGAAGACCATGCCCTGGACTGAATACACCCGGTCGCAGTATGTGCGCGACACCTGCCGCTACGCAAGCGACACCCCGCTACGCAAGCGACACCCCGCTACGCAAGCGACACCACGGACGCGGAATGGGCGCTGATCGAGCCGTTCATGCCGCTGCCGGTGCGGCTCGGCCGACCGCGTACGACGAACCTGCGCGACATGGTCGACGCCCCGCTCTACATGGCCGACACGGGCTGCCAGTGGCGGATGCTGCCGAAGGATTTCCCGCCCGTGTCGAGTGCGCAGGGATACTTCTATAAGTGGCGCGACGGCGCACCGGCCGTGCTCAAGTCGATCCGCTCCGCCTTCCCCTGGCTGCGCCACGTCTTCGCCGATGGCGGCTATGCCGGCCCCAGGCTGGAGGGCGCGCTGGCCGAGATCGGCGCCTGGACGCTGGAGATCGTCAAGCGCTCGGACAAGGCCGAGGGCTTCGTGGTCCTGCCACGCCGTTGGGTGGTCGAACGCACCCTGGCCTGGCTTGGACGATGCCGCCGGCTGGCCAAGGACTGGGAGACCACCATCGCCAGCGCCACGGCCTGGCTGCTGATCGCTCACATCCGCCTCGCCACACGGCGCCTGGCAAGGCTTTGATATTGCACGCGGCATTTCGAGTCAGACTCTCAACAGGTTGACGGGATGAGACATTTTGCATTATGTCAACTTTTGGATAGAAGTGGAGGAGTGGTCCCCATGACATCGCGCCTGATCGCCGCCGTTACGACCATGGTCCTGGCAGTTGGACTGCCAGCCTCTGCCGAGCTGAGCCCCGGCCACCAGGTCGATCCCGAGATTGATGTCATCGTCGGGGAAGAGGACGCGCCGCACGAGCTGATCGTGTATTTCTCGCCGGGCTGTCCGGGCTGCATTGTCCTGCACGACTTCCTGTCCGACCTCTATGAGCGGGGCATATCTGAGGATCGTCTTCGCATCGTCTATCGCCTTGTGCCTGCCTTCTATCACCGCGGCGGGAACAACCAGCTTGCCGAAGAGCGCAGTGACTGGATGGCGCGCTGGCTCCAGTGCACCTACACCAGGGGCGGGGCCGAAGATTTCGAGACCGCGCTGGACGTGTTCATCTCCTATGCCATGGCCAGCAACCGCCGCTTCGAGGGAGGTGAGATCACATGGCCCGCCATTCCGAACGGACGTTTCTCGTCCTTCCGCAACCTGCTGCGGGAACGCGGGGTCTATGCCGACCCCGCGCAACCTGCGTGTGATACCGAGCGGGCGAGCGACATCTTCGCCCGCAATATCGTCCTTCTGGACCACACGGCAGGGGATGAGCGCGAGCGGGTCCGCGCACCGATGCTGATACTGGACGGCAGGTGGCTGGACCAACCCATTGCGGAAAGAAGGGTTTGGGACCTGTTCGCACTTCTCGAATTCAGCGTCTTCCAGACGAGCGGCCCCATCACGGAGCAGGATTGAATAGGCCCATTACGATCACCACCCTCCTGAAAGACCGCTCCGTTCAAATCGGCATCGGCTTGGGTCTGGCCTGCATCATCCTGACATGAGGGCTGTACCAAAGCTGGACGAGTAGCCTTGAGACCTACCTCAGCGCCGCTGACAGCCCGACTGCCAGAGAGGCACCCCGCCAGCCGTTTGTGTTGTGGCTTCTGTCATGGCCTCTTCCCCGACCTGCCACCGTCAAGAATGGTGGGGCCATGCCGTTCTGGTCGGTCCTGTTGCAGGGACTCTGGCTCGGTGTCGTGACATGGGCAGGGTTTGCCCAGGCGAACGGAAAGCTGATCGCGCTCATGATCGTCCCGTTCATCGTGCTCTACCCCATCAGCCGCAGCATTGGCGCGAGCCTGCTGATCGGCGCGCTTGGTCGGCGCCGAGGCCACCGAGGCCGGTCCCGGCGGCTTCAGCGAGAGCCGCGAAGCCGACCTCACCATCGTCCGCATCGGCGAGGAGCGCCACGAAATCCCCGATGCCGTCCATTACGGCGGTTGACGCTCAGGCAATCAGTCCCCTTCTTTAGTGCCTCGATCCTGGATCATGGCGGGACTGATACGGTCTGCCCGTCCTGTCCGATGCAGCCCGGCCGGGGCGGCCGTCTGTTCGCGTCGGTGCGGGCCACTTGATCCATTGCGGCTGCACAGGGGAATGGCCGGCATGCCTGCTCTAACCGGTTCGGTATCGGCGCCCGGCGACCGGCGGAAGCGGTCATGGCCCTGACGCTCGTGTCCTCCAGCGACGACCGCGCGCTGGCGATCCGCAATCACCTGCTGCCGCTGGTGCGCAAACGCGGCCGGTTGGAGGCGCAGCACGGGCCGGTGCGGCTGATCGTCCTTGAAGCGGGTGCCTTGACCATCAATCATTGGACGCCGTTCAACGAGCTGTCGCCGGGGGAGGCCTCCTCCCCAGGCTACCGCCGCGCGCTGGAGCGGCAGCATGGCGGGCCGGCGCTGCCCTACGGCCTCGACATCTGGCACGGCACCAAGGTGCTCGGCATGCTGTGGGCGGACGACCGCCGATTCCAGGTGCTCACCTTCGTGCGCGGCGCCTGGGAGGACGAAGCTTTGAGACTGTGACGGCACCCGGGCGGTGCCCGGCGCGGGCCGCCTCGTGTCTCTCCGCTCCCTGGCCGGGAACCCGCCCGTTCTTGCTGCGCGGCCACCCGGCCTCACGGCTTGCCCGCATCAGATCATCGCGTGGCGGACCTTGGCGGAGACCCACTCGGAGACGACCACCGTCGCCAGGATCAGCAGGAAGATCAGCGACACCTGCGACCAGGCCAGGATGTTGAGCGAGGCCTGCAACTGCAGGCCGATGCCGCCCGCCCCGACCAGGCCCAGGATGGTCGACTCACGGATGTTGATGTCCCAGCGGAACACGGTGATGCCGGCGAACGCCGGCAGGATCTGCGGCACGATGCCGTAGTCGATCACCTGCGCCGCCGACGCTCCGGTCGCCCGCACCGCCTCCACCTGGGACTCGTCGATCTCCTCGATCGCCTCGTAGAGCAGCTTGCCGATGAAGCCGATCGACCGCAGCGCGATGGCGATGATGCCGGCGAGCACGCCGGGCCCCATGATGGTGACCAGCAGCAGCGCCCAGATCAGCGAGTTGATCGACCGCGAGCTGACGATCACGAACAGGGCGACGGGCCGCAGCACCGCGGCGCTGGGCGTCGTGTTGCGGGCGGCCAGGAAGGCGAAGGGCACGGCAATGATCGTGCCCAGCACCGTGCCCAGCGTCGCGATGTTCAGCGTATCCCACAGCGGCCACCACAGCCGGTGAATGTACTCCCAGCGCGGCGGCCAGGCGCGCGCCGCCAGGTCGGCCGCCTGGCGCGGCGCGTCGCTGACGAACAGCCAGATCGTCCGCTCGGTCATCACCTGCCAGGAAAAGACGAACAGCACGGCCAGCGCGAACCAGCCAGCCCAGCTCAGCCAGTCGCGCAGCGGCGTGCTGCGCCGCCATACGGGATAAGCGCCGTCGGGACGCCGATAGACCGGCATTACTGCACCCACCTGCGGATGTGGCTGGACGTGTATTCTGCAGCCATCACCAGCAGGATGATGAGGAGCAGAATGGCCCCTGCGGTGTCGTAGTCGTAGCGTTCCATTGACGTGTTGAGCGTGGCGCCGATGCCGCCGGCCCCGACGATGCCGATCACCGCCGATTCGCGGAAATTGATGTCCAGCCGGTAGGCGCTGAGGCCGATCAGCCGCGGCATGATCTGCGGCTGGATGCCGTAGTTGATAACCTGCCACCACGATGCGCCGGTGGCGCGGATCGCCTCCGCCTGGGCCTCGTCGATGTCCTCGATGTCCTCCGCCAGCAGCTTGGCCAGGAAGCCTATCGTGGCGAACGACAGGGTCAGGAAGCCGGCAAAGGCGCCGAAGCCGAACATGGCCACGAACAGGATGGCGATGATCACCTCCTGGAAGGCCCGCGACACGGCAATGATCGCCCGGCACACCGAGTAGACCGGCAGCGGCGCCAGGTTGCGCGCGGCACCGATGGCGATCGGCACCGAGATGATGATGCCGACCACGGTCGAACAGACCGTCATGGTCAGGCTTTCCGCCAGGCCGCGCCAGATGTCGCGGCTGCGGGTGGAGAAATCGGGGACCAGGAACCCTTCGATGAAGCGCCCGGCGCGATCCATGCCGACGACCATGCGCGACCAGTCCAGCTCGATCGTCGCCAGGGCCAGGGCCAGGTAGAGCAGCAGGCCGCCATAGACGACGATGCGCAGCGGCAGGCTGTGGATCAGGATCGGCGGGCGGCGCCAGCGCCGTCCGGCGGCGGCAGCGGCGGTCATGACAGGCCTGCCAGCCGCTCCTCGCGGTCCCGCTCGAACGCGGCCACCGTCGCCTCGTCCTCGACCTCTTCCTCTCGGGCCCGGCGCATATGGGTCCAATCCTCCTCGCCGAAGATCGCCGTCAAGGCGGCCTCGTCGAGCTGCTGCGGCGGCCCGTCGAACACGACCTCGCCGACGCGCACGCCGACGATGCGGTCGGCGAACATCTGCGCCAGCATGACGTCATGGATGTTGATGATGGCCGGCAGGGTGCGCTCGCGGCAGATCTCGGCAATCAGGCGCATGATCTGGCGCGACGTCTTGGGGTCCAGCGACGCGGTCGGCTCGTCGATCAGCAGCAGTTCCGGGTCCTGCTCCAGCGCCCGGGCGATGCCGACCCGCTGCCGCTGCCCGCCCGACAGCGCGTCGGCGCGCTTGTCCACATGGTCCGACAGCCCGACCCGCTCCAGCAGCGCGAAGGCCTTGTCCACGTCGGCCTGCGGGAACCGGCGCGAGAAGGACCGGAAGAACGAGACGTAGCCGAGCCGGCCCGACAGCACGTTCTCCATCACCGTCAGCCGCTCCACCAGCGCATATTCCTGAAAGATCATGCCGATGCGGCGCCGCACCTGGCGCAGCGCGCGGCTGCTCATCCGCGTCAGGTCGACGCCGCCCAGCAGCACCCGGCCGCCGGTCGGTTCGACCAGCCGGTTGACGCAGCGGATCAGGGTCGACTTGCCGGCCCCCGACGGGCCGATCAGGCCCAGGATCTCGCCGGGCTTCAGGGTGAACGACACGCCGCGCAGGGCATGGTCACCGGTCTTGTACCGCTTCTCCAGCCCTTGAATCACCAGCACAAGGCAGGTCCTTTCCTCACGGCCGGGCTCAACTCGAACACCAAGGGCGGCCGGGGCAGGGCCCGGCCGCCCGTCACGCTTACCGGCCCTGCCGGCCGGTCAGTTGCCGGCCGGTCAGTTGCCGGCCGGTCAGTTGCCGGCCGG